>NZ_JABKAU010000021.1 GCF_013377885.1 Hymenobacter lapidiphilus | reverse complement strand
AGGGATTTGCCCTCAAACTCCTGCTGTTCGTCTTCACCCACACCCTCGCCCAACTCGGCGCATAGGCCGCAACTTAGGTTATATACCGCCAGCAACTCTACGCGCTGGTTCAGCAGCACCGGAAAACCTGCTTGGTTGCCGAGGAAAAGCAGGCATTAAGGGCATTTCAGGGGCAACTTAACCGCTTCAATACCCTCGAAACGCGGCTGCTGGCGGCGGCTGGGGCACCAACACCCACGCAGGCAACGGAGGTGGAATAACAGTTCCGGCAGCTACATAGCAGCCTCGGCCAACTCAAACGAGTGCAGCAGCGCGTGGGCCAACAGCTGCTGCAAAGGGCTCGGGCGACGGAAGGAAACGCCGAACTGCTGAGCAACATTAAAATCGCGCTGCTGCTATTTTTTCACTGGCTATCCAATACGCGCTCCTGACGGCGCGCCATCCGTTGGTATCGAAGAAGCTGCCAGATTATCGGATGAATTGAATAGTTAAACGACTATCATCATGTGCTTACGGCGGGCGGGGACAACCGAAGGACAGTGCAGCTAAGCCCCGCCCCTACTCTGCCCTCCGCAACTTGCGTTATTAAGCTAAGCTGCGGCAAGCTTACGCTGCCGTAAGCAAGGCGCAGCAAGTAATCGGTAGCCATCAGCTTCTATAAAAGAGCGGGGCCCTGCCTCATCCAGCGTAAGCCAGATGGAGCAGGGCCCCGCTCTTTTAGCTATAAGCAGCTTAATCGAAGTTGGAGTCGCGCAGGTGAACGGGGCCATCCGGTGACTTTTTGCGCAGCCGAATGTTGAACAACTCGACCAGTAGCGAGAAAGCCATAGCGAAGTACAGGTAGCCTTTCTCGATTTCCTGGTGGCCGGCTTCCATTACCAGCATCACCCCAATCATAATCAGGAACGACAGCGCCAGCACCTTGATGGTGGGGTTGTTGTTGACGAAGCCAGCCACTGTGCCCGAGAAGGCCAGCATCAGGCCCATCGAGATAATCACGGCTACAATCATCACCAGCACGTTATCGACCAGGCCCACGGCCGTCAGAATAGAGTCGAAGCTGAACACAATGTCTACCACGATAATCTGGAAGATAACGTTGGTCATGGTGACCGAGCCTGCGCCGGGCGTTTCCGTTTCTTCTTCGCCCTGCAGTTTGGTATGCAGCTCGGTGGTGCTCTTGTAAATCAGGAACAGGCCACCACCCAGCAGAATAAGGTCGCGGCCGCTCACGCCGAACGGCACATCCTGCCAGGGCAGATTGAGAGTAAACAGCGCCTCCCGTAGCCCGATAATCCAACTGATGCTCATCAGCAGCCCGAGCCGGAATATCAGGGCCAGCATGAGACCAATTGTACGCCCACGCGCCTGCTGCGCGGCCGGCAGCCGGCTGACGATGATGGAGATGAAGATAATATTATCGATGCCCAGCACTATTTCCATCAGCGTCAGCGTGAGCAGGCTAACCCAGGTAGCAGGCTCAGCGAAAGCGGCAAAGTCGTACATGAAATATAAGGAAGTGGTAAAGGTGAAAAATTGGAAATCCGGGATGTAGCGGCTCCCTTAGAACGTTGTATGCGTTGCCAGGTGTGAAGCGTGGTTTCTGCCAGGGCGCAAATTGCGTTGAAATGAATTAGAGAAGCCCGGCAGCAAAAATGCTGACTCTTCCCTTACAGAACTTACGCAAAAGAGTTGCGCATTGCAGCTACAGCGCGAAGCAGCAGGTTCGCGCTACAACTGCAATGCAGGTGCTGATACTGCGTTAGCTCACCATGTCGCCGTTGGCCTCAGGCTGGTGCAGCACGGCCTCAACGAGGTAAGTGGCCTCGCCCTTGGGCATGGGCCACACTACTGTGTCGCCGGGGCGGCAGCCGAGTACAGCAGTGGCCACAGGGGCCAGAATGGATATTTTGCTGGCCTTGATGTCGGCGTGGCGAGGATACACGAGCGTGATTTCGAGCGTGCTGTTGTTGGCCGCATTGCGCAGGCGCACGCGCGAATTCATGGTTACCACATCGGGCAGTACATCATACGATTCCACCATTTCGGCCCGTCTCAGCTCCCGTTCCAGCCCTTCGACCACCCGATTGCCGGTTTGCTGACGCTCCAGGCGTACAAGTTCGAGTAGATGCTGGTAATCGACCTTGGTGATATAGATGGGGCCGGAAGTGGACGGAGTGGATTTCATGGATGAAAAGGCAAAAAGTGAGAAGAATACGCACGGCAGGAAGACCGAATGGTACGCTTGCTTTGCTTGAAGATACTATAACGAGGTCGGGGCATACCACGGCCGTTCGGTAGCGGCCCGGCTGGTGCAGCGGGCCAGCAGTAGCCATACGAACACCACCGCTAAATGGCCGGACTGCAAAACCCTGCTAACCCAGCGTCCGCTCGCTACCGCCGTCCACGAGCAGCACTGGCCCACTCAATCAGACCGGCACCGGCAAGGCAAAGTAGCGCACCACTTCGGCAATGTCGTCAACTTCGTCCAGCAGTTGCAGCGGTGGGCGGGCCAGCATCCGTTTCCCCGTTTCGGGCATGAGCACGGTAGCCAGCGCCCCGGTATACACCGGTCCGAGGCCAATACCCAATCCGCCCCCAACGGTACCAAAATATGAAGGTCAAGCTGCAGTTCATAACATTGATAGTGGCCCTAGAAGCGGCACAGGTGACTGATGTACACGTCAATGACGTTGGTGTTGGTATCGAAATAAAGCTCCCAGACTTTCTCGGTGATATCGACCCGCGAAATGATGCGGCCGCGGTTGAGGGGCAGACATTCGAACAGGGTGTATTCGCGGGCCGTGCGCTCGATGCGCTGGCCGGCGCGCGTCATGGTTTTGCGCTCCAGGTTCAGGTCCAAATCGGCCAGACGTAGCGGCCAGCCTGGCGCTTGGTGAGGGCGCGGGCCCGCAGCAGCTCCTGAAACTTGAAAGGCTTGGCCAGGTCGTCGGCGGCGCCGGCCTTGAAGCCGCGCACCTTCTCGTCGAGGCTGTCGAGTGCCGTCAGGAATAGCACCGGCATATCGGGGTTCTCCAGCCGGATCAGCCGGCACAGCTCGAAGCCGTTGTAATGGGGCAGTTTCACATCGAGTATAATCAGGTCGTACTCGTTTTGCCGGCATAGCGACAGGCCCATCTGGCCGTCGTAGGCCACATCGAGCTCGTAGCCTTCGCCCCGGAAACCTTTTTCGACAGATGACGCGAGCTTAGACTCGTCTTCTGCCAATCGTACTTACATAAACCGGACGCTGAGGAAGCCCAAAACTACAGTAAACCCGGCCGGCAAAGCCCCGGCAGCTACCGTCAGCACGCCAGCTGCTGGTTAGCGCCTTTTTCGCAATATTGCCCCCATGCACGCTTCTGAATTTATCCCGCCTACGCTCGTTCCAGAACTCCCAACAGAGCGGCTGCTGCTCCGCGCATTCCGGCCCGAAGATTTGCCCAAATTTACGGCCCTGCACCAGCAGCCCGAATTTTACCGGCATTTGGGCGGCAAGCCACTGTCAGAAGAAGACACCTGGCGGCGCCTTCTTACCCAGATCGGACACTGGGCGCTGCTGGGTTACGGCTACTGGGCGCTGGAAGAGCGGGCTACCGGCCGCTTTTGCGGGGCTGTGGGCCTGGCCGAATACCACCGCGACCTCACGCCTTCCATCGACGGAATTCCGGAAGCCGGCTGGGTGCTGGACCCACGGCTGCATGGGAAGGGCTACGCCGCCGAAGCCGTAAGGGCCGCCCTGGCTTGGGCTGATGCTAATCTGTCCGTTCAGCGCACCGTCTGCATCATCGCCCCCCAAAACGAGCCCTCGCTCTGGCTGGCGGCCCGCTTTGGCTACCGCGAAATTGCCCGCCCGACCTATCATAACGAGCCGATTGTGCTTTTGGAGCGGCAAATAAGTGAGGCGGTGAATGGCTAATTGCGCAGAACGGGTAGGGGGCGGGGACAAGCCCCGCCCCCTACCCGTTCTGCGCGCAACCGCACTCAGTTATTGAATGAAGTCCGGGCGAATCAGGTTTTCGAAGGTGAAGATTTCGTCCCACTTTTCCTGCGTCAGCAGGCCGCGTTCGGTTACGGCAATATCGTGCACCGATTTGCCGGTTTTGAGGGCTTCCTTGGCAATACTGGCCGAGGCCTCGTAGCCGAGTAGCGGGTTGAGCTGCGTTACGATACCCACGCTGCCGTACACCAGCTCGGCGGCGTGCTCGCGGTTGGCCGTAATGCCCACCACGCACTTTTCGCGCAGCGTACGGCAAGCATTGCTCATGTAGCTGATGCTGGTGAACAGCGCGAAACTGATAACCGGCTCCATCACATTAAGCTGCAGCTGGCCGGCTTCGGCGGCCATGGTCACCGTCAGGTCGGCCCCGATGACGTAGTAGGCCGTCTGGTTCACCACTTCGGGAATAACCGGGTTCACCTTGCCGGGCATGATGCTGGAGCCGGGCTGCTGGGCAGGGAGGTTGATTTCGTTGAAGCCGCAGCGCGGGCCCGAGGACAGCAGGCGCAAATCGTTGCAGATTTTGGAGAGCTTCACGGCCGTGCGCTTCAGCACGCCCGAAAGCTGCACGTAAGCACCGGTGTCGTAGGTGGCCTCAAACAGGTCGCCGGCCAGCAGCAACTCCAGGCCCGAAATGGCGCTCAGATGGCGCGTAACCAACTCGGCGTAGCCGTTAGGCGCGTTTACGCCGGTGCCAATGGCGGTGGCGCCCATGTTTATTTCGCTGATGAGGCGGCGGCTGTCCTCGATGCGCGAGAGTTCCTCGCGCAGGTTGGTGGCGAAGGCGCGGAACTCGTCGCCCATGCTCATCGGCACGGCATCCTGGAGCTGGGTTCGACCCATTTTCAACACGTCGTGGAACTCGTCGCCCTTGGCAGCGAAGGCCTCGGCCAGCTCGCCCAAACCTTCGCTGTAGCTTACCAGCTTAAGGCTGAGGGCAATGCGAAAGGCCGTGGGGTAGGCGTCGTTGGTGCTCTGCGAGCAGTTGACATGGTTGTTGGGGTGGCAGAACTGGTACTCGCCCTTCTGGTGGCCCATTATTTCGAGGGCCACGTTGGCAATTACCTCGTTGGCGTTCATGTTCACCGAGGTGCCCGCGCCGCCCTGAATCATGTCGGTCGGAAAGTGGTCGTTGAACTCGCCGGCCGCTACCCGGTCGCAGGCCGCGGCAATGCCCTGGGCAATGTCGGCGGGCAGTACGCCCAGCTCGTGGTTGGCCAGGGCAGCGGCCTTTTTCACGAAGGCCAAAGCGCGCACGAACAGCGGCTCGGAAGAAAGTGGAATACCCGTGATGGCGAAGTTTTCGAGGGCTCGCAGCGTCTGGATGCCATAGTAGGCTTGGTTCGGAATCTCGCGCTCACCCAGAAAATCGTGTTCGAGGCGGCAGTCGGCAGTTGTCATAAGCAGTGGGCAGCGGATGGTGGGAAGTAGAGGACGAAGGTAAGCCACCCAACCGAAGCAGCCACCCCGTGGTGCCATACTGGCACCACGGGGTGGCTGCTTCGGTTGCATTTGGCTGAGCGTTTTAAGGGGTGGCTAGAAGTTGTACGCCAGGCCGCCGGTTACAGCGGTGGATTTGCCCACATTACGGCCCGCCACGTAGGTGCTGCCGCCTACTACCAGCCCGAAGCCCTGCGCCAGCGGCCGGAAACCACTCACGCCCACCCGGATAAAGTTGACGCGGGTAGCCGGGAAGAAACCATCGAAGCCCGGCTGCAAGATGTCGGTGCCGGAGCCCGAGCGCTGCATGGTAGCCCAACCGTCGACGTAAATAGAGGGACCCGCGTAGCCGGTTTTCAGCTCGGCCAGAAAGGCGTTGGGCACCCGGCCCGAGCGCAGGCTGTAGCCTGCCTGCCCGGTTACGAACACGCCAGAAGCCGTTTGCAGGTGGGCAATACCAGAGCTGGATACTTTGGTAGCGCGGTTGCCGATGGCAATAATATACTCCAAGCCCTGCTCGCTTTTGTAGTTGCTGGCCGGGGTGCTCACGCTCACGGCACCCAGCAGATTAAGTACGCTGCTACCCAGCACTGTGGAGTAGGCCTTAAACTTGAGTAGCCCGGTTACATCCTGCAGGCCCTGGCGCACATTGGTATAGCCCAGGTCGTTAATCACCTGCTCGCCGGCGTGGCCCTCGGAGCGAACATAGGGCAGGCTTACAACGGCCTCAATCTTATCGGTGATGCCGTAGTTGGCAAACAGGTTGACCGATTGAATCTGAATCCGCTCGAAAATCGGAACACGGTCTACTTTTTCGGGTACCAGATACACTTGCTGGTACCACTCCTGGGTAGTGGAAATGGAAACCGAGCCATGTTTGCGGCCCGACATAAAGCCGTTGCTCAAGCTTTGGGCCGAGGTGTGCAGCGCGATCAGCAGCAAAACAACCACGATGGGCGAGAAGTAGCGTTGTTTCATCGAAAAAAAGAAGTTAAACAAGAAAGAAAGTTAAAGAGGATTAACTGGAATAACACAATTCCCGAATCGAGAACAAAAGTAAGCTTCATTGGTTATTCCGTTTGTCGACTTACGGAAAATAATTAGCCTGCGGTTTGCAAACCACCTAAATCCGACGAACTTTTGTTCTCGTTAATACGCCCTCACTTCGGCAACGATTGCCTAAAAACCCAATTTTTGTTTGTTAAAACAATGAAAAAATCCTCTACAGGACGTTTTTACTTCTTCGGCGTTATTTCCGTGCTACTGGCCGGCTGCTCCGAAAAGCAGGATGTTACTCCTTCTATTGCCGCCATTGCCGTTAATACAGCCGAGTTCCAGATATTAGAAGATGCGGCTGTCCGGGGCGGGGTAGTGCCGCTGCTGTCCAATAAAAATCCTAATGACCCCAGCGGTAACTTCACAGTTTTTGCGCCCAACAATGGGGCTTTCGCCCGGCTGGGCCTGAATGCGGCGGCCGACCTGAATAGCCTGCAGAAGGAATTCCTGACCAATACGCTCTACTACCACGTAGCCAGCGGCAACCTGCCAGGCACCGAACTGACGGCCGGCAGCACTTCGCCCTCGGCCCTGACTTCGGCACCGGACATGCCAGTAAGCCGCCGCATTGTGGTACGGGCCGATGGCACGCGCTACGTGAATGGCTCGCGCATAGTGGCCACCGACGTACCGGCCGCCAACGGCACCATTCATGTGGTGGATAAGGTGCTGCTGGCCACCGGAGTCGATATCGTGCAGTCGGCGGTGGCCCTGAGCCAGGCCAAGGTATTTGTACAGCCCGAGCTGACGTTTCTGGTGGAGGCCGTGCTGTATGCCGATCTGGCCGGCGCCCTGTCGGCCACGCCGGGCGGCCCGCAGCTAACCGTTTTTGCCCCCACCGACCAGGCTTTCCGCGAGCTGGGCACCCTGCTGAACGTGCCGCTGCTGGTGCCGGCTGATATCCGTAAGCTGCCCAAAGCCACCGTGCAGGCCGTGTTGCTCAACCACGTGGTAGCCGGTAGCCTTTTCACGCCCGAGCTACCCGAAAATGCCACTGTAAAAGCACTGGGCGGCGGTAGCCTACGCCTGGGGCCTTTCGCAACCGGTACGCTCACGGTGCAGGGAGCCGGCAACGCCGCTCCGGCCGGCATGGTCATTCCCGATGTGCAGTGCATCAACGGTATAGTACATGTAATCAACCGGGTACTTCTGCCCTAATGCCCGGCGGACTTTCGGCGGCGGGCCGCCGAGAACCCAACCGTATACTCCACACCTTGCGGGTGGCAGCCTTATGACTATTTATACAGCAATTAGCCGCTTACAGCGGGCGTCGTTTTACTTGAAGCTGCCGGCACTTGCACGGCTGCTGGTGGTGCTATTGCTGCTGGCCGGAATGCAGCCGGTGCAGGCACAAGGTCCGGGTAAATACTCGCTGGAAGGTGAGTGGAAAGGTCCTCTGGCCGTGCCAGGCGGCAGCCTTCCCATTCAGCTTATTGTAACGGAGCTGGCCAGTGGCAACCGATTTGCCGTGCTGAATGTGGTGCCCCAGCGCATCAACCGCATTCCTACTACGGTGGAGCAGCGGGGCGATACGGTGCTGTTTGTAGCCGAGCAGGTGGGTTGCCGGTTTAAAGGCGTGCGCACTCCCGAAGGCAACCGCCTGACGGGCATCTGGAGCCAGCCTGGGTACCAGACGGCCCTCACGCTGGAGTTTGTACCGCCCCCGGTTGCCGCCGCCCCCAAAAGCTTTAAGTTTCCGCCCCCCTACCGGGTGCAGGAAGTCAAATTCGCCAACGAAACTGATAAGATAGCCTTTGCCGGCACGCTCACTATCCCGGCCGGCGAGGGGCCCTTCCCGGCGGTGGCGCTGCTCTCCGACTGGGGCGCCCAGGACCAGGACGGCCGCTACGGCGACTACAAGCTGCTGGGCGGTTTGGCCGATTACCTGACCCGGCGCGGCATTGCCGTGCTACGCTTCCCCGACCGGGGCGTGGGCGAAACCGGAAGCCGTACCGAGCTGACCAGCCCCGAAGACCGGACCCGCGACGCCCAGGCGGCGCTACAGTTCATGCGTACGCAGCCCCTGCTCGACGGGGCAAACCTGGGCCTGCTGGGCCACGGCGAAGGTGGCAACGTGGCGCTGCTGGCTGCCGGGCGCCCCTTGCCCCCGGCCTTTGTAATCACGCTGGCCGCCGCCGGACAGTCGGGCCTGGAGGTACTCAGCGCCCAGCCCGCCGTGGGCTGGCATGCCGCCATGGCCGATACGCTGCTGGCCCGCACCACCCGCGAGCGGGCCGCCACGCAGGCGACTGGACAGGCTAGGGTGGAGAAAATGCGCAGCAGCGGCGCCAACGCAGCGCAGCTGCAGATACAGCAGGAACAGGTGTTTCTGCGGCAACGGGCCGAGGAGAAGAAGCGCCTGGAAGCGCTGGCCCGGGAGCAGCGGCCTCTGCTTGATATTGTACGCCGCACCCCCGACGATGCCACCGCCCGCGACCTGCTGCTACAGGCACTACGGACGCAACGGCCCAACCAGCCCGATTCGGCCTACGCTACGGTAGCCGACCGCCTCACTACGCCCTGGACCCGGTCGTACCTGCGCTTTTATCCTCAGCAGGAGTTGGCCGCGGTGCAGTGTCCGGTGCTACTGCTGCACGGCACCGACGATTTGCTGCTTAGCCCCGACGTTAATCTCAGCCTGCTGACGAAGGGCCTGAAGGGCACCAAACTAGTCGAAAGCCGCCAGCTGGCTGGCGTAAACCACCTGTTTCAGGGTCCGGCCAATGAGTGGCCACTTATCGACGGCCGGCAGTCTCCGGCAGTCTCCACGGCCGCCCTCGATGCCATTCGCAGCTGGATTCAGGCCCTGGCCCCACCGGCCAAGTAAAGAAATAGCCGACGAGTTTACCATTTCAGCATTTTGCTATCTTTCCGGCTTCGATCTGGTAGTTTAGGTCGGATGGCTACATCTTGCTGATGGATTCTTACGCCCCCGGGCTTCACATTCTGGCTACGTTTACGGCTCCCGAAGCTGCCCTACGGGATATGGAAGCCTGCCGAACGTTCTTCGAGGCCCAGGTTGCCGCGCAGGGCCTCACGGCAGTAGGCGCGGCCTACCACGGCTTCGAGGAAGGCGGCTTCACGGCTGTGGTGGCCCTCACCGAGTCGCACCTGAGCATTCATACCTGGCCCGAGCACGGCCTGGCTACCTTCGATGTGTTCCTGAGCAATTTCCGGCGCGATAATGCCGACCGGGCCCAGGCGCTGTACGCCGCTACCCTGGCTTTTTTTGGGGCCACCGAGCAGCAAAAAACTGAGGTACGCCGATGAACGAGGCCGCTACCACCTTTGCCCCTGCCGCCGTGCGCTGCCCCCACTGCAGCCACGAGGTACGCTACTTCGATACCCAGCAGAGCAACTTTTTTGGCTGCCCCGAGTGCCGCACTTTCTTTGAGCAACCCGGAACCCAGGCGGCCAAGCAGCTGCGCCGCTTCCAAGACCAACCAACCTATAACCGGCCGCTGGCGCTGGGCAGCTCCGGCCAGCTGGATGGCGAAACCTACCGCATTACGGGCTATCAATGGCGTTGTGAAGCCAAAGGGCCTGACTACCGCTGGGAGGAATTTCAGCTCCGCCACGAAACTACCGGATCCGCCCGCCAACTGGCCGTGTTCCAGGGCCACTGGCTGCTGATTGAGCCTACCGACGAGCAATTCAGGCCCAACTCGCAGGGTGTGCTTGCCACCACCGAGCAGGATTTTCACCTCTACAACCGCTATTCACCCCGGGTGCTGTACGCCGAGGGCGAGTTCGACTGGAACGTGCTGGCCGACGAAAGCCTGAATATTTCAGAATACATCAGCCCGCCCCACATGCTGGTACGCGAGCGGGTTGGCCGCAAGAAAGGCTCTTGGTTTCGGGCCCGACACCTGGAGCCCCGCGAGGTAGCCGAAGCCTTCGGGGTACCTCTGGCGCAACTCCCCTACCGCAGCGGCGTGGGGGCGGCGCAACCGGCACCGGCTCACGGAAGCTGGGACCAACTGCGCACGTTTTCGCTGGTAATGGCCTTGGTAGTGGTACTCACTCACTTGTTTCTGATGAAGTGGGGCAATGAAACTGTATTCAAACAGGAGTTCATCAGCTCCGTCGCCGGGCCATCATCTGGTATAGCCGACTCAGGCTCCTCGTTCCTGCCGCCGGCCACTGAGCGGCCGATGCTGGTGTCGCCCTCGTTCACGGTGCCCGGCACCGGCGCGCTTACCGTGGATTTGTGGGCCGGCCTGAACAATAGCTGGGTGGAAATCCCCTACGCGCTGGTGAACGAGCAAACCGGCCAGCAATTTGCGGCCAGCACCAACCTGGAGCATTACTCGGGCGTGGAAGACGGTGAAAGCTGGCAGGAAGGCAAGCAGGAGGCCGCCACCTTGCTCAACGAAGTTCCGGCCGGCCAGTATCACCTCAACTTTTACCCGCTCGCCGAGCCCGGCAAAGCCGAGCAGGTAGCGTTCCGGGCTACGGTGCAGGCCCGCGCCACAGCCGGCTCCAATGCCGTGCTGACGCTGTTGCTGCTGCTGCTGTATCCCGGTTACATATACCTCCGCCGGGCATCGCACGAACACACCCGCTGGCAGAACTCCGACTTCGGCCCCTCCTAATACACCTTCTCCCACCGCCGCATGGACTGGTTCCGCTCCCTCTGGAAAATCCGTTTTTACGCCCTGTTTGCCGTGCTGGTGTACAGCGTCTTCATGTGGGCCAGCCTCTCGGGCCACCGCCTGCTCGGCGACGACAACGAGGCCGAGCCCAACCGCAACGGCACCGCCAGAACCGGCGGCTCCCGCGGCCGGGTCATGTACTTTCATAAATGATTCTCTTGAGGAGGTAGGAGTTAGAAGCCAGAAGCTAGAAGTCGTTCGTGCTGTCTCGCCACCCCTCGCGCCTTGCTTGTCTTCCCGTCCATCACTTCTGCCACTCCATACTTGCCCTCCCGATTCTAGCTTCTGGCTTCTAACTCCTAGCTCCTCCAAAAATGGAATACCTCAACTTCAAGCTCATCATCGCGTCGGTGCTGTACTCGGTGATAGGCATTAGTATTCTGATGCTCAGCTTCTTTGTCATCGACAAGCTCACGCCAGGCACGCTCTGGAAGGAAATTATCGAGGAGCACAACATGGCTCTGGCCATTATGGCGGCAGCCTTTATGATTGCCGTGGCCCTGATTATCAGTTCGGCCATTCATGGATAAAGTACCCGTGCGGCGGGTGCGGCGGAAGGCATCCGGTTCCCCATCGGCTGCCGCTGCCCTACCTGCCGCCCCGCTCGACTACCGCCCCACGCTGCTGCTGGGCTCGGTGTTCGTTATTGCCACCTGCGGGCTGATTTACGAGTTGATTGCGGGCACGCTAGCCTCCTACCTGCTCGGCGACTCGGTGCTGCAGTTTTCCACCATCATCGGGGCCTATCTGTTTGCGATGGGCATCGGCTCGTGGCTGTCGCGCTATTTGGGCGGCTCGCTGCTGCGCTGGTTTATTCAGCTGGAGATTCTGGTGGGGCTGGTGGGCGGTTTTTCGGCTCCGCTGCTGTTTCTGTTGTTCGAACACGTCAGCTCTTTCCGCCTGATTCTGTACTCGCTGGTGGGCCTAACGGGCATTCTGGTGGGGCTGGAAATTCCGCTGCTGATGCGGATTCTGGAAAACCGCTTCGAGTTCAAGGACTTGGTTTCGCGGGTGTTCACCTTCGATTATATCGGGGCGCTGCTGGCTTCGCTGGTGTTTCCGCTGGTGCTGGTACCGCAGCTGGGGCTCATCCGCACGTCGCTGCTATGCGGGGCCCTGAACGTGGTGGTGGCCGGCATTGCGCTGTACCGCTTTCCCGAAACACGCCCCTTTCGGCGCAGCCTCGGTGGGGCGCTGGCGGCCTCGCTGCTGGCCCTGGCCGTAACGTTTGGCTACGCCGGGCAACTGCAGGCCTACACCGAAGGGCTGGCGTTTCAGGATCAGGTGATTTATACCAAAACCACGCCCTACCAGCGGCTGGTGCTCACCAAAAACCAGCGCGAGCTGCGCCTGTTTCTCAACGGCAACCTGCAGTTCAGCTCGGCCGATGAGTACCGCTACCACGAAGCCTTGGTGCACCCCGCCATGCAGGCGCTACCCAAGGCCCGCCGGGTGCTGGTGCTGGGCGGCGGCGACGGGCTGGCCGTGCGCGAACTACTCAAATACCCGCAGCTGGAACACATCGACCTCGTGGACCTTGACCCGGGCATGACCCGCTTGTTCCAGCAAAACCAGATGCTGCTCGAACTCAACCAGCGCGCCCTACTCAACCCCAAAGTGCGCGTAACCAACGCCGACGCCTACCAGTGGATTCGGCAGGATACCAGCCGCTACGACTGCATCATCGTCGATTTCCCCGACCCCGGCAACTACTCCATCGGCAAGCTTTACTCGGCGGCATTTTACCGGGCCCTGGAGCAGCGGCTGGCCCCCGGCGGCTGGGCCGTGGTGCAGAGCACTTCGCCCTACGTGGCCCGCCGCTCGTTCTGGTGCGTGGCCCACACGCTGGAAGCCGCCGGTTTCACCACCCTGCCCTACCATGCTTACGTGCCCTCGTTTGGCGAGTGGGGCTTCATATTGGCAGGCCGCAACAGCCACTGGCGCCCCGACGCCGGCCCGCTGCCCCCCGGCCTGCGCTACGTTACGCCCGCCACCATCCGCGACATGCGCTTCTTCCCGCCCGACATGAGCGAGGTGCCCACCGAAATCAACCAGCTCAATAACCAGGCGCTTGTCCGGTATTTCGAGGAAGACTGGGGCCCGTATGCGCACTAAGGTTGATAAAGGCTGATAGTAAAATGGTGTCATGCTGAGCGAAGGCGCAGCCGCAGTCGAAGCATCTCTACCGCATTAGTAATTATGACGTTTGGATTACCATTACAGTAGAGATGCTTCGACTGCGGCTGCGCCTTCGCTCAGCATGACAGTGCCGCGTTAATTGTTCTACCAAATCCTTTATTCAATACCCCATGCCTTCCTCCCGCCGTCATTTTCTGCAACGCGCTGCTATGGGAAGCGCGGGGCTGCTGCTGGCGCCGCTGGCGGGGCTGCATTCGTGCGCGCCGGGCTCCCGTCGCAGCCATATCCGAGGCAGTATGCACGGGGCCAACCACGCCACCGGGCACCTGCTGCGCGACCCGGCCCGGCTGCCCGATCCCACCCGCACCGAGGCAGTAGAAGTGCTGATTGTGGGCGGCGGCGTAGCTGGCCTGACGGCCCGGCGGGAACTGGAGCGCCAGGGGCTGCAACCCGGGCAGGTGCTGCTGGTAGAATTGGATGAGCAGCCCGGCGGCAACTCGCGCGCCGGTCACAACGGCGTATCGGCCTACCCCTGGGGCGCCCACTACCTGCCCGTACCCGACCCACGCAACCACGAACTACTGGCGTTTCTGCGCGACGCGGGCGTTATCACTGGCACCGATGCAGCTTCCGACCTGCCCATTTACAACGAATATTACCTCTGCCACGACCTGGAGGAGCGGCTTTTTATAAAAGGCCACTGGCAAAACGGGCTGGTGCCTGAACTAGGCGTGCCGCCGGCCGAAAAGGAACAGATAGCTCGTTTCTTCGCCCTCATCGAGGAACTGCGCCAGACAGTGGGCACCGACGGGCGCGACGCTTTTGTGATTCCGTTGGAAGCATCGTCGCAGGATGAGCAGTTCCGACGCCTCGATGAGCAGCCGTTTGCTGCCTGGCTCGATGAGCAGGGCTTCACCAGTCCGCACCTGCGCTGGTACTTCGACTACAGCTGCCGCGACGATTATGGGGCCACGGCCGCCCAGGTATCGGCCTGGGCGGGGCTACACTACTTTGCCGCCCGTAAGGGTCGCGCCCACAACGCCAACGGGGCCGATGTGCTGACCTGGCCGGCCGGCAACGGTTTTCTGGTAGAGCAGCTACGTCGGCAGGCTCAGTCCTCCATCCGCCCCGATACGGTAGCCTTCGCCCTGCACCAAACGCCCACCGGCCTGGCCGTGGATTGCTACGACGTGGCCACGAAACAGACCACCCGCGTAACGGCCCGGCAAGTACTAATGGCCACGCCGCTGTTCATTACCGAGCGGTTGCTGGCGGGGCTGCCCGCCGCCGCCCACCGCCCGCTGCCCGTCCACCGCGTGCCCTGGGTGGTGGTCAATCTCACTGTAGAAGGCCTGCCGCAGGGCCCCGGCCAGCCCCTGAGCTGGGATAATGTGCTCTACGGCACCGATTCGGTGGGTTACGTGGATGCCGGCCACCAAAGCCTGAGCCAGACCGATGCCGGCGCGCGGGTGGTTACCTGGTACCGGCCGTTGTCGGACGCCAGCCCCGAAGCCGCCCGCCGGCAAGCCTACCAAACCAGCTACGACGAGTGGGTGCGCCAGGCGCTGGCCGAGCTGGAAACTGCCCACCACGGCCTCACGGCCCAGGTTTTGCGCGCCGACGTGTGGGTATGGGGCCACGGTATGGTAGCGCCCACGCCCGGCTTTCTGTGGGGCGGGGCCCGCGCCGCGGCGGCCCGGCCCTGGCAGAACCAGCTTTTCTTCGCCCACACCGACCTGAGTGGCATCTCGATCTTCGAGGAAGGCTTCGCACAGGGCCAGCGGGCGGCGCGGGAAGTGCAGGCCGCCCGGCGCCCGACTCCGGCGTAACTTCCGCCGCGCCTCGTATTTTCGACTGCCATGCTTACTCACCCCGCCCCGGTTGCTCCCGTTGCCCCACCGCCGCCTGCCGCCAGCCAACCCTGGATTCGGTCGGCCCGCTTTGATGGGCTCTGGATTCTGGCCCCGCCATTTCTGGCTTTGGTGATGGTAGCCGCCTTGCCCCCCACGTTGCGGACGGCTGCGGCCATGCCGCTGTGGGCCTGGGTGGGGCTGGTGGTGCTCATTGATGTGGCCCACGTGTACAGCACGCTGTTTCGCACCTACTTCGACAAGGCGCGGCGGCAGCGGTTTGGCACTTTGCTTTGGGCCGTGCCGCTGGGCTGCTACGTGGTGGGGGTGGGACTGCACGCGCTGGGCGGCAGCCTGTGGTTCTGGCGGGTGCTGGCCTACACAGCGGTATTCCACTTCGTCCGGCAGCAATACGGGTTCCTGCGGCTCTACAGCCGTTTCGAGCCCGAAGCCCCCGGCCGCCACCTCGATGCCATCCTGGTTTACGCTGCCACGCTCTACCCCTTACTTTGGTGGCATTTGTCGCCCCCACGCAATTTCAATTGGTTCGTCGAGGGTGATTTTGTGCAGCACGACTGGCCCGCCGGCCGGCTGCTGTTGGGGGTGCTGTACCTTGGATTACTAGCGACTTACCTGCTGAAAGAGGCGCGGCAATGGCACCGCACCAAGCAACTCAACTGGCCCCGCAACCTGTTGCTGCTGGGCACGGCGGCCTCCTGGTACGTGGGCATCGTGGTGTTCAACGCCGATTTGGTGTTCACGCTACTCAACGTAGTGGCCCACGGCATTCCCTATCTGGCTTTGGTCTGGATCAGTAGCCAGACGTCAGCTTCCAAGCCAGCTTCCAAACCAGCCGCCCAACAGCCCAACTGGTGGCAGGGCCGCTACGGCGTGCTGCTGTTTTTGGGCAGCCTGATTGCGTTTGCCCTGCTGGAAGAAGGCCTCTGGGACGGGTTGGTATGGCGGGAGCACGCGGCCGTATTCGGCTGGTTCCAGCAGCTGCCCGCCCTGGCCGACTCTGCTGCCTTGACGCTGCTGGTGCCGCTACTGGCGCTGCCCCAGGCCACCCATTATGTGCTCGACGGCTTTATCTGGCGGCGCAACTCTTAGGAAGCTGACAGATTTAAGCCAATAGCTTTCTACCAGATGAAGCAGTGAACTAAGCAAAAAACGCCCGCTTCCAAAGGAAACGGGCGTTTCTGTTGAGGCACGTGAACCGACCCCTACGCTGCCCGAGCCAGCGGGGCCACCACTTCAATATCCAGAATTTCGACCACGAACCCCTGTTCGGGTGCATAGCTTTTGCGGTACGACACCAGCAGCGTCCGGCCCTTTGCCGACTCGGCGGTGGTAGTGCATATTTCACCGTAGGCCTGCTCTTTTTCGAGGAAAGGACGCAATTGTTCGATGGCAGGCAGAAACTCGGCGGGTAGTAAGCCCTGCCGCTCCTGTAGCTGCACGGCACTTACGGGGTACATAAAACGGGTGGGAAGCAACAACATAAAATCGGGGAAAAGATGGCAGAATAGTAACCCCGAAAAAACACCCCTATCCGCTGGATAATTCCCTGAGCTACACTATTCCTAAGCTCAGTTCAACTATTGATTTTCAATCCAATGGAAGCCCGATTTACAGCCTCCGAATTACAAACCAGCGCTTCTGCTCCCCTCCAGGAAACGACCACAAAACTGCTGATTTAGACAACGAGCTCAGCCAATACGGCCGTCGAGCCGCCAGTGTCGTCGTCGGTTACCAGCAGCAGCTCGAAGTGGCCGCGAGCTACCTGGCGGCGCACGGCTACGCTTTCCACCTTGCCCAAGTAAGGCCGGCCATCGGGCCACATCAGGCGGGCCAGCGCCGCAGCGCCCGCTTTGGGAGGCAGCACGCCCACAAACGAGCCCAGCACAGCCCCGTCGAGCACGGCGTCGGCCGTGTCTTCTACCGATGCCGTTACAAACAGCCGGCCCGCAAACCAGGCAGCACCCGAAAAACCGGCCGGCTTCCCGTCAATGGTTGGAAGCTGAAAACGTTGCACCCGCACCGGGGGCGGCGAAGGCTGCCGGCGGTACAGAAAAGCCAGCGTGGCAGCCAGCGGCAGCCGAAACAACAGGTTACCGCCAACGGCTGCCCCCACTGTGCGCTGCAACAGCAACAGCTCGGTGGTGGTAGCGGCGGCAGCTTCCAGGTTGAGCGTGGCACCGGCCGGCAGATGCGGCCGCAATGCCGCGTACAGACCCGCCATACTTAACGGGTACACGCTGCCGGGCAAGTTTTCGGGGCCAGTCAGCGGCACCCAGTAGCCCTGCTCGCGGGCCGGTGTGGCACCCGAGCCCAGGGCCAGCAGCCCGGTTTCACCGTCGGCAGCACAAATAATGGTCAGGCACTCCAGGTCGGGTTTGAGGTGCTTGGGAATGCGTCCCTGGCTGAAATGGGCCGTTTCGAACAGGGCCGTAGCCTTGTCTGTGGCCAGTGTGGCCGCATCGAGCCGGTAAAGCCAGGGCGAGTCGTCGCCGATAACGTACAGCGCGTTGCCTACCAGCTCGGCCCCCGAAGCGGAGGGCAGGTTGGGCAGAGCAATTTCGCGATGAACGATGGCGTGCATATCAGTAGTGGAACAGCGGAGCCGCCGCGCCGGGCGGCCCAGGATGCCTACTTCACAATGGTGAACTCGACGCGGCGGTTGAGCTTACGGGTGTTCTCCTGGGCGTTGGAGGCCCGCGGACGGCTGCCGCCCAAACCTATCGTGCTGATGCGCCGCTCGGCTACACCCCGGCTCACGAGGTAGCGCTTTACCTCGTTCACGCGGTCTTCCGACAGCTTTACGTTGAGGTCGGCGCTGCCCTGGTTGTCGGTGTGGCCTTCGAGACGGATGTTCACCATGGGGTTGTCTTCGAGGGTGCGGGCCAAGCGGTTGAGCTCGGTGTAGGAGGCCGGCAGCAGCGTAAACTTGCCCTGGGCAAAAATGAGCGTCGGCAGCTCCAGGCTGGAGCCCACGGCAGCCGGTACCAGCGTCAGTTCGATACTGCGCGAACCAGTCATGGTAATAGTGTCGGTGGCGGTGAGGTAGCCTACGCGGGTAGCCTGAATGCGGTAACGACCGGGCGGCAGCGTCATCTGGAAAGCGCCCAGCGCTACATCGGTACGGGCGGTGGCATTGAATAGCAAATCGTTGCCCAGGCGGTTTACCTGCACCTGGGTAGCCAGAGCCTTATTGGTTTTGGCATCGAGCGTGCGGCCCGTGAGCAGCGTGCGGGGCGTGGCGGGGGTGGGCGTAACCACGGCTACCGGCGGGGCCACCACTGTATCGGGAGCGGCCGGCTTGGTACCCGTAGCGGTGCGGAATAGGTCGGCGGGGCCATTTACCGAGGCAGTGGAGGAGAAAAACGCCTGCTTCTCATCCGCCGACAGGCTCAGGTAGGCATTGAAGCCGGGCCCGTTGATGGGAAAGCCCAGGTTGCGCGGCTCAGTCCAGCTGGTCCAGGAATCATCGAGGCGGGTGCTCACAAAAATATCGGAGCCACCGTAGCCGGCATGGCCGTAAGAGCTGAAGTACAGCGTCTTGCCATCACTGGAAAGCCAGGGAGCAAAGTCGAAACCCGGCGAGTTGATGACGGCTCCCAGGTTGAGCGGCTGGGTCCAGAGGCCGCTGGGCGTGGGCCGGCTCACGTACAGGTCGTTGGCACCTTCCGAGTCGCTGCGCTCCAGGCTCAGCAGCAAAATCTGCTGATCGGGGCTCATAAAGAAGCCGGTTGCCGGGCCGGCCGAGTAGTAGTTGGCCACTTCCACTTCCTGCGGCCGGTTTTTCTTGGCCGATACGCTGCGCGGCACCTTGCTCAGGCCTGCATCCTGAAACGAGCCGTCGCGCCCGTAGCTGCCGCGCACTATCAGGGCCTTGCCTTCTTCTACCACGCTCATCACACCGTTGTGCTGGCTGGTATTGAGCACATCGAAGCGGGTAGCCGGGGCCCAGGTACGGCCATTGTTGGCCGAAGTACTCACCCAAATGTCGCCCGATTCGGTAACGCCCTCGGTGTTGCCAGCAAAGCGGGTGCGGCTGAAGTACAGGGTATTGCCATCGGGTGCTACCACGGGCTGCAGCTCGTTGCCGGTGGGCGTGTTCAGGCTCAGCAACGGCTCGGGTACGCCAAAGCCGGGCAGCGAGGGGTCCAGGTTCAGGCGCAGCTTAAACAGCTTCCACTGTTGCGAGGCGCGGTTCTGGGGTTTCTGGCCCACCATGGGCGTGCCATTAAACTTGTCGGCCGCCGCCAGTGCAGCGCACTTGTCGTTGCCCCGGCTGACGAGCATAAAGCTGCCCAGCGGCCCCGAAGGAACCAGTTTCCACTGCTGGTAAAAGCTGCCGTCCCAGGGGCGCTGGCTAAGGGGCGCGTTTTCTTCGGGGCCGGTGAGGGTGAGGCATTGGCCGGTGTGGCGCACAACAATCCGGAAGAACTCGCTGCCCGCCGAAGCCGGCACGAAGCGCCACTGCTGGCTATCGGTGTGCGTGAACTCCCACTGCACCGCGGCGGCCCCAGCTTCGGCCGAGGCATTGGCAATATCGAGCGAGCGGCCGCTGCTACGCGCCACTACCCCGTACCAGGCCGAAGCATCGGGCAGTAACGGGCCGCCCGGCTGGGCCTGGGCGCTGGCTGACAGCAGAAAAAACAAGGAAAGAAACCAGGTGGTCCGGCAAAGCAAAAGCTGAATCATGCACACAAAACGATGAACGAGCCGGCAAGTTACCCCATTTGCCGGGCTGCCTGCCTGTGCCCCCAACACCAGGGCACCGCGCCTCCCAACGGAAGCACGGTGCCGGTTTACCTGGCTCAACCACTCAAGGCGGAGTTAGCGTATGGCTAGTTATTGTGCATATACTTAAAGCGCACGAACCGCTCGTTCTCGTAAATGGCCGCGAAGTGCCCGCTGGGAGTGGAGTTTTCGGTTTTACGCGGAGCAGATTTACGGTTTGTGGCAGCAGCAGCAGCAGCAGCATGAGCCCCGGCACTCATTGCTGGTACGTGGCAAATGAAGGAGAGGATTTTTGATGACATGGCAGCAGGAAGTTTGATATGAGTAGAAGCGTAGCAGAGAGGTGTTCTCGTTAGCCAGGGTGCCGCCGCCTGCAGAAAACGGCTTTGAAGTAGCGCCCAACAACATGACGATATTTTTATTCAATTGAATGATACCAAGGTACATTTTTTATTGATAAAATCTAAAACATCCTGCCATTAGAGTAAAAAATACGTGCTAGCACGTAGGCATCGTTCTACATCATCTACCAAATAACTAACCCTATGACTGTTAGGCCGCAGCCCCGCTGGGGTGGCATGCAGGTACTTGCCGGGCACAATACACCGAAGACACCCGCCCCGCAACCGGACATCTCCTTTGAAAGGTGTCTGGTTGCGGGGCGGGTGTTTGGGCTGGCGGCTCAGTAGCTGCTACGCAAGCAGGTTGTGGCGGATGGCGTATTGAATCAGGCCTACCACCGATTTGGAGTTGGTTTTCGCCAGCAGGTTACGACGGTGGGTTTCCACTGTCCGTTCGCTGATAAACAGGGCTTCGGCTATTTCCAGATTGGAGTGCTCGCGGGCCACAAGCTGCAGAATTTCCCGCTCGCGGGGGGTGATGGCAGGCGGACGGGCGGCCTCCAGGCCGGCAGCAATCTGCTGGCACTGGAGCAGTGTGTCGGCCACATCCTGGCTGAAGTAGGTGCCGCCCGCCGCTACCTGCCGGATGGCAGTGCTCAGTTCGGTGCGGCTGGCCGTTTTAAGCACATAGCCCGCCCCGCCGGCCTCCAGCACTTCGGCTACCGTGGTATGGTCATGAAACATGCTTAGGGCCAGCACCCGCGCATTGGGCCAGCCTGCCCGAATGGCGCGGGCCAGCTCAATACCGCTCATACCGGGCATGCTCAGGTCGAGCAGGACCACGCGTACATGCGGGTGGACTTCGAGCAGCTCCAGCGCCTGCTCCCCCCCATTAGCCTGGGCTACTACCTGCAAATCGGCTTCAGGCAGCAGCATTTGCCGGATGCCCTCTACTATCATCGGGTGATCATCGACCAATAGTAAGCTGATAACGGTTTCAGATACAGAAGAAACAGACATATACAGGACTTGTGTAAAAGCAGACCACAGGTGCATAGCGCGAACTGCAGGACCGCGAAGCAAAGCTCCGGCTTGGCACATCAATATCTACAACCACCTGCGCTCCAGGACACATATATCAAGCTAGCGCTTCGGTTGGTGCGCGCTACACTCCATGTTTACATGCTACAATATAAAGCGGCTAAACTCCAGGCCCGGGGCTGCCATAACTGGCTTGGGTTATAAGAAAGATACATAAATCCGGGCAGGCGCACATTGGGCCCGGCCGCTCCTGGCAACACGACCGGGGCATTGGCAGTAAACCAGGGTACTACTCCTGCTTTATCTTTTCTCACCCGATTCTCACATACTTCCCCATGCGCAAAGGCACTCAAGTAAGCTGGAAATACGGCACCGGTACGGCCACCGGCAAAATCGAGGAGACCTACAAGGAATCCGTTAGCCGTAAAATTAAGGGTTCCGAAATCACCCGAAACGGCACACCCGAAAACCCCGCCTACCTCATTGTGCAGGATAACGGCGACAAAGTGCTCAAGCTGAAAAGCGAAGTGACGGCGGCCCCTTAACGCCGTTGGCAGCACCCAATGCAAAAGCCCCATCAGAAAATTCTGACGGGGCTTTTGCGTTGGGTTGAAACTGCTGAGCAGGCTCCTAGAGGTTGTCTTTGTCGGGCTTGATGAAGGCTTCCTCGTCTATTTCGGTGGGCACTACCACCACGCCCTTCTGGAGCATGGAGTTGCGTTTGCCATAGAGGAAGTATACAATGAAGCCCAGTACCATCCAAATGGCCGCTACTTCCAGCGTGGCTACATCGAGACCAATAATGAGGGCCGAGCATACAAGCGCACCCATAATGGGTACCAGCGGGAAGCTTGCCGACGAGAGTGGAGCCCGGAACGGACGCGGCTGGTCGGGGTCCGACTTGCGCATAATCCATACGCCTAGGCTTACCAGCACAAAGGCCAGCAGCGTACCGAACGAGGTAAGGTCGCCGGCCAGGTTGCCGGGTACGAAGGCCGCAAACAGACCCACGAATACCATCAGGATGAGGTTGGATTTGTAGGGCGTGTTGAAGCGCGGGTGCAGTTCGGAGAAAGCCCTGGGCATCAGCCCGTCTTTGGCCATCGAGAAGAAAACCCGGCTCTGCCCCATCAGCATTACCAGCATTACCGACGTGAAACCCAGCAGGATACCTACCGTTACGGCGGTAGCCAGCCAGCCGTAGCCGGTCATGTGCGCGCTAATGGCGTAGCTTACTGAAGCCTCGCCGCCTACCGCCGGATCGGCGAATTCGCGCCAGTTGGCCACACCCGTCAGCACGTGACCGAACAGGATATAGAGGACGGTGCAAAGGGCCAGCGAACCGAGAATACCGATAGGCATGTCGCGCTTGGGGTTACGGGCTTCCTGCGCAGCCGTGCTTACGGCGTCGAAACCAATGAAGGCAAAGAACACGATGCCCGCGCCACCCAGAATACCGCCCCAGCCGTGCTTGTTCCAGCCTTCGTAGGTGCGTACCACCTCACCGGCAGCATTTTTCACTACGGCATCGGCCGGAATCAGGTAAGGCGTGTGGTTGGCCGGGTCGATGAACTGCCAGCCCACCCCGATGAACACGATAACGATGAGCACTTTCAGCACCACAATAACGGCGTTGAACATGGCCGACTCCTGCGTGCCTTTCACCAGCAACAGGCTCAGGGCCACGATGATGAGCAGTGCCGGCAGGTTGATAACGCCCTGCTGGGCCACACCGTCAATCACAGCGCGCTCCAGGGGAGAATGGCATAGGGCATACGGTATTCCCGTCCCAAACGTCTCCAGCAGCTTGTTCAGATACTCGCTCCAGGCGATGGATACGGTAGCCGCCCCCAGGGCGTACTCCATGATGAGTGCCCAGCCGATAATCCAGGCTACCAGTTCGCCCATAGTGGTGTAGGCGTAGGTGTAGGCCGAACCGGCAATCGGAATCATGGCGGCAAACTCGGCGTAGCACAAACCGGCGAATACGCAACCGAAGGCAGCCAGAATGAAAGCCAGCGTTACGCCCGGACCGGAAGCCTGCGCAGCAGCGGCGGCAGTGCGCACAAACAGGCCCGCTCCGATGATAGCGCCCACGCCCAGGGCTACCAGGTTGCCCGCGCCCAGCGTCCGTTGCAGGGTACCGTGCCCAGTGGAGTTGGCCTCACCCAGGAGCACAGCCAGCGGTTTTTTGGCGAAAACATTTGCCATAGAGGAAAATGAAAATTTAGAGAAGTGAAAAGATGAGTTATCAGGTAAGCGAAGTGAACTGCCGCCTCTTAAAGAGGCCCAATATAGGGCGATAATCCGGTTTTGAAGGCCCTGTTTATCGGCGCGGGCAAAAAACCAACCCCATTAAACCTACCGGCCGCACAGGGGTCTATCAGCCGCAAACCAAGTCCACAGACTCCTCCATCATGAAAAAGTTGCTCATTCTACTGGCCGCTGCGGCTCTGACTGTCGGCACTACTAACGCCCAGACTGCCAACCCCTCCCAACGCTCGGCCAACGGCCGTCCGGAGCCGGCCACGCCCGAACAGCTGGCCGACCGCCTCACCAAACAACTTACTCTTTCGGCCGACCAGCGCACCCAAATTGTAAGCCTGGAACAAGCTCGCCGCGCAGAAATGCAAACGATGCGTGGCCAGATGCAACCTGGCGGCGACCGAACCGCCATGCGCCAGACCATGCAAACCGCCCGCGACAAGTACGACGCCCAGCTCAAGGGCATCCTCACGGCCGACCAGTACACCCAGTACAGCCAGCAGCGTGAGGAGCGCGCCGACAACCGGGGCAGCCGGAAAATGAAGATGAAGACCAAAAGCTAGGATTCCTGCTTGTAGCCTTGCACCACGGAAGCCCCGAACCACCCGGTTCGGGGCTTTTTTGCGGGCCGGAGCCGGCACTATAGTAGCAAGCTTCGGCGCCGGAGCAACCAACTTTTAAAGCGCGGAGCAGTTGGGTTACGTATATTTGGAAGTATGCCCCTTTACAATCGCCTGGTAATGGCCCGGGCACCTTTCACCACATCCAACACCCCATGAGTCCTCTGCCCAGTAGTACCGGCTCGGTACAAATTCAGCAGTTTTACGATAAAGGCCTGGCCCACGCGAGCTACGCCATCCGCAGCGAAGGCCAGATTGCCCTCATTGACCCCGCCCGCGACCCGCAGCCCTACTACGATTTCGCCGATGAGCACGAGGCCCGCATTGTGGCTATCATCGAAACCCACCCCCACGCCGATTTCGTTAGCTCGCACCTCGAAATAGCGCAGGAAACCGGTGCCCCCATTTACATCAGCCGGCTGGCCCAGGCCAGCTACCCGCACCAGACGTTCGACGACGGCCAGCGCATTGCAGTGGGCACCGTCGAGCTGCACGCGCTCAACACGCCCGGCCACTCGCCCGACTCTATTAGCGTGCTGCTGATGGACGAGCTGGCCCAGACCCGGGCCGTTTTCACCGGCGACACGCTGTTTGTGGGCGACGTAGGCCGGCCCGATTTGCGCGAGTCCGACGCCGTAGGTGGGCATAGCCGCGAGTCGTTGGCGGCCCAGCTCTACCACAGCACCCGCCAGAAGCTGATGACGCTGCCCGCCTCTACCAAGGTATACCCAGCCCACGGCCCCGGTTCGCTGTGTGGCAAAACCACCAGCCCCGACCTCGACTCCACCATCGGCAAGGAAACCAAAACCAACTACGCCCTGCAACCCATGAGCGAGGAGGACTTTGTGAAGACCCTGCTCGAAGACCAGCCGTTTATGCCCAAGTATTTCGGGCACAATGTGCTGCTGAATAAACTGGGAGCCCAGCCCTTCGAAGACAGCATCCGGACGGTGCCGCGCCTGCGCGACGAAACCGAGATGCTGCCCGACGTACTGGTAGTAGACACCCGGCCGGCCGATGAATTCCGGGCCGGCCACCTGCCCGGGGCCATCAATTTGATGGATGGGGGCAAGTTTGAAACCTGGCTGGGCTCGATTGTGGGCCCCGATGAGCCGTTCTATCTGCTGGCCGACTCGCAAATTGCCCTCGATACCATCATCCGCAAGGCGGCCAAAATCGGCTACGAAACCAATATTAAAGGCGCCTTGCTCGCCCCCCGCGAACAGCCCGCCACCAACCCCACCACCGACGTGGAACACGTGCGCCAGCACCCCGACAACTACACCATCGTCGACATCCGCAACCGCACCGAGGCAAAAGAACGGCTGTTCGACAACGCCCTGAATATTCCGCTGCCCGAGCTGCGCGAGCGAACCGCCGAAATTCCGACCGACAAGCCCGTACTGGTACACTGTGCCGGCGGCTACCGCTCGGCGGCCGGTGCCAGCATCGTGCAGGCCGCCTTGCCAGGCGTTGCGGTGTTTGATTTGGGTGAATCCGTTACCTCATTTCAAGTATAGCATGTTAGATAGCGCCAGATGCCGGCCATGAATAATATAGATGCTCACGCTGCTTGGAGATTAATAATCACAGCACTTGGGAATAATAGCAAAGAATTTCATACAGAGCCCATCATTAATAAGCCATATAAATGGTTTACGGCTACTGCCTCGTCTGATTTCGTTTACATCAGTGGTGCATTGAAGAACAGCCCTTCGAGTGAAATATCAGTGAACAGAAAACTTAGTTTCAAGGTATTCGAGAGAGTTCTTCCACTATATCTTAGAAGAATGAAGGGTGAGAAAGTGAGTAAAGAGGCTACTAGCATCACTCGCAACCAAGTTTATTACTACTCACTAATTAAGAATCTGGTAGATACACAGTAGTAGTTTCTCGCTGAGAAGCGCGAATGTTCTGCTTAGGCACACGACTAAACACCTTAGTCCACACAAAACTCTCTGCGCGCCTCTACAAAAAGTCCATTAAAAAACCCATGCGCGTATTGCATACCGCCGACTGGCATCTGGGCCAGCGGTTTATTCAGGGTCACGAGCGGACCGAGGAACACCGCCATTTTCTTGATTGGCTCATTGCCACTATTCAGGAGGAAAAGGTGGAGGTGCTCATCGTGGCCGGCGACGTGTTCGATACTGGCTCGCCCTCCAACCAGGCCCTGGAGCTGTACTACGATTTCCTGCTGAAGCTGCGCAACACGGGCTGCCGCGACGTGGTGGTGGTGGGCGGTAACCACGACTCGCCCGCCACCCTGAACGCGCCGGCCCGGCTGCTGCGCCACCTGCGGGTGCATGTGGTGGGCTGCGTACCCGAGTGCTTCGAGGATCAGGTGCTGGTGCTTGATGATGCCGCCGGCAAACCGGGACTGGTGGTGTGCGCCGTGCCCTTTCTGCGCGACCGGGATGTGCGCCTCTCGGTGCCCGGCGAGTCGGCCGAGGAGCGCGAAACCCGCATCAGGCAGGGCCTGGCCGACCATTACGCCCGCGTGGCCGAGGTGGAGCAGGTGTGGCAGCTGAAGGCGCTGGGGCTGCCCGTGCTGGCTACCGGCCACCTCTACGCCGCCGGCGCTGCCCCCTCCGATTCGGAACGCACTATTCATGTGGGCAATCTGGGCCAGGTAACCGCCGACCATTTCCCGGCCGTTTTCGACTACGTGGCGCTGGGCCACCTGCACCGGCCCCAACGGGTGGGCGGGCAGGAGCACATCCGCTACTCGGGGTCTCCTATTGCCTTGTCGTTTTCCGAAGTCGACCACGCCAAAGAAGTATTGCTGGTGGAGTTTGC
Source organism: Hymenobacter lapidiphilus (assembly GCF_013377885.1). GTDB lineage: Bacteria > Bacteroidota > Bacteroidia > Cytophagales > Hymenobacteraceae > Hymenobacter > Hymenobacter lapidiphilus. The sequence continues at coordinate 45,976 of NZ_JABKAU010000021.1, read as the reverse complement.
GGCCGGTAAAGTAGCCAGCCTGAACAGCCGGCCGGTGCCGGGCGCACGGCGGCTGGTGCGCATGCATGGCACGCTGCAGGAAGTTACTGCGGCCCTCACGGCCTACGACAACGCCGGCTACGCGCTGCCGGCCTGGGCCGATGTGCAGGTGCATTCGGAGCTGAGCCAGCTGGAAGTAGCCGAAACGCTGCTGAAGGTAGTTGACGCCCTCGACCGGCAACAGCTCGTGGTGCTGGCCCGGCGGCACCTGCGCCTGATTGCCCTGCGGCCGCTGGGGGCCAACGAGGAAGCCGAAGCCAGCCTCACCCGCAGCCTCCACGATTTTACGGCCCGCGAGGTATTCGAGCAACGTCTGGAAGCCGAGCCGGCAGAGGTCCGCGCCGAACTGCTACGCACTTTCGATGAGCTGCTGGAAAGCCTGTAAAAGGCCGCTTCGTGGCCAACGGCTGTGGTGAGTCTCGTATCTTTGGCCGAGAGAGCCGGGGCACGTTTGCCGTGCCACAGTTCGCTACCCTGGGCCCGCGGCAGCTTTTAGCCTCCGGCCTGTGCACCCCTACCCTGCTGGCTTCTATGGCTGTATCCCAAATCGTTCGTCCGCTGGTGCGGCCCTTTGCCGAGTTTTTCCGTCGCGAGGCAGCGGGCGGCATCATGCTGATGGCCAGCGCTGTACTGGCCCTGGTACTAGCCAATGTCAACTGGGGTCCGGCGCACTTTTTCCCCCAGCTCTGGGACAAGCACCTCAACCTCACCGTTAACGGCCTGGGCCTGAACCTGAGTTTGCTGCACTGGATCAACGACGGGCTGATGAGTATTTTCTTTCTCATCGTGGGCCTGGAAATCAAGCGGGAGTTATTGGAGGGCGAGCTTTCGGACCGGCGGCAGGCCACGCTGCCCATTGCGGCGGCCTTTGGCGGCATGGTGGTGCCGGCGCTGGTGTACTTTTTCATCAACCGGGGCGAGCCCTCTGCCAACGCCTGGGGCATTCCGATGGCCACCGACATTGCCTTTGCGCTGGCCGTGCTGCAGCTGCTGGGGCCGCGCGTACCCTTGGGCCTCAAGGTATTCCTCACCGCGCTGGCTATTGTTGATGACCTGGGGGCCGTGCTGGTAATTGCCGGTTACTACACCACCAACCTGCACCTTAACTCCCTGTACCTGGCCCTGGCCGTGTGGGCGCTGCTGATGAACCTGAACCTGCTGGGCGTGCGCAGCCTGGTGGTGTATATGCCACTGGGGGCGCTGCTGTGGTTTTTCATGCACGAGTCGGGGGTGCACGCCACGCTGGCTGGCGTAATGCTGGCCTTCACTATTCCGTCGCGCATCGGCATGGCCAAGCCCGAGCTGCTGCTCATGCTCAATAGCCGCCTGAGCATGCTCCAGGACGAGGTACACGGCCTGGGAGCCAACCCGCGCATCATCAGCGAAGAGCTGGAGTACCTTTCCGATTCTATCAGCTCGCCGGCCCAAAAGCTGGAGCAGCGCCTACACTCGGTGGTGGCCTTCGTCATCATCCCCCTCTTCGCCTTCGCCAACACCAGCCTCGAAATCGAAGCATCGGTGTTCCGCGACCTGCTTACGCCGCTGGGGATGGGCATCATTCTGGGCCTCACAGTAGGCAAGCCGCTGGGCATCGGGGCTCTCAGCTGGCTGAGTATCCGCTTGGGCTGGGCCTCGCTGCCGGCCGGCGTTACGTGGCGGCACATCTGGGGTGCCGGCCTGTTGGGCGGCATCGGCTTCACTATGTCGTTGTTTATCACGCTTTTGGCCCTGGGCGAGCACTCGGCCGGTGAGCCGGTAGCCAAGCTGGCCATCCTCACCGCCTCGCTCATATCCGGTACCCTGGGCTTCCTGCTGCTGCGCACCATGCCATTGCCGAAGGTGGAGGTTGTCAGTGGGCGGTAGCTGCCCCCTGGGCCCGCAGCACGACGTAGGGGCGGGGCTTGGCCCCGCCCGCCGTTGAACGATTCACCCCGGACCGTTCAGCGGCGGGCGGGGACAAGCCCCGCCCCTACACCATTTCGGCAAACCACTTCGCAACCTGGAGTAAGCAGTTAGTCTACCGTTTCCAGGATGGCGGCATCATCTGCTCCACAGCCGCTGTCGGTTGAGGGCATCAACTCCATAAAGCCGAATTGGCCGATAGTGTCAAAATACACTGCCTCCGGCCCGTAACCGTCCCATCCTTTGCTGACGGCCAGAACTTCCTGCAGTTCCGGCGCCAGTTCACCAGCCGGAAAGAGCAGGCTGGCTTCTGTCATATCTGCAGCCGTTAGGGCTGATTGGAAGTCGAGCCGGTAGGCTTCACCACCGTCATTGTCGATGAAGGTGGCCTCGCGCAGCTACGCCAGTAATTCCCAATTATTGAGCTGCACTTCCAAGCTACCAAGAGCAGGAATGAGTAGCGCATTTCACACAACTCAGTGGTCGTAGCTCACCACCCGCGTTACCTGCCAGCGGCCGTCTTTCAGCCGCCAAACCATCATATTCTTGAAGGTTCCGCAGTCGTCTTTGCCGTTTTCAACGTGGCAGAAACGGTGCTCGTAGGTTTCCACGGCCCCGTAATCCTTGATGGGAAACACTTCCAGGGTGCCGGGCACGAGCTGCCGGTTCAGGCCGGTGGTTTTGTTCTGCTCGAACATGCGGCGGAAGGCATCCATTGTCTGCCGGAAATCGGACACGCCGCCTTTGTCGTGGAAGAACTCCAGGTCGTCGGCAAAGTAGGTTTGTAGCTTATCCGCGTCGTGTTGGTTGAAGGCCACGAACATAGCGCTGTCCAGCCGGGCAATGGTACGGTAGAGTTCTGGCGAAACGGGCGCTTTGGACGCTGGCGACACCGGGACCAGGGGCTTTACCGTGGTGCAGGCGCTGCTCCCGGCCAGGGCCACCAGTGCCAGCAAGGCACAAATGCGGCCGGGGGAGTTGCTTTTGCTTCGTGGGTGAGAGTTGCTTTGCATGAACCAAAGAAAGGGATTCGGCACTATTCGCCCGTGCTCAGGCCTTTTCCTGTTCCGCGAAAATGAGGGCCGCGCATCAGCCACTCTGCAGGTCGCTTGGGCTATGGCGCGGGCCGTGCCCGGCCGAACAGCTTATCTTTGCAGTCCCCGCTCCTGCCCCATTTATTCCGCATGAAAATCCTCCGCGTCCGCTTCCTCAACCTCAACTCTTTGCGCGGCGAACATTTCGTGGATTTCAGCATCGCGCCGCTGGCTGATGCGGGCCTGTTTGCCATTACCGGAGCCACCGGGGCAGGCAAAACTACCATCCTCGACGCCATTACGCTGGCCCTTTACGGCCAGGTACCCCGCCACGAAACCACGGGGCCCGAGCACGTAATGAGCCACGGTACGGGCGAGAGCTGGGCCGAGGTAGAGTTTGAGGTGAACGGGCAGCAGTACCGCAGCAAGTGGGGCCAGTACCGCGCCCGCAAGCGCGCCGGGGCCAACCTGCAGGATCCCAGAATGGAACTCAGTGAGCGGAAGCAGGCCGAAGACGGCACCGAAACCTGGGAGTTCCTGGAAACCTACAAGGCCAAGGTACCGCGCCGGGTGGCCGAGCTGAGCGGGCTCGAATACAAGCAGTTTCTGCGCTCGGTGCTGCTGGCCCAGGGCGACTTTACGCGGTTTCTGAAGGCCCCTGCTGGCGAGCGGGCCCAGCTGCTGGAAAAAATCACCGATACCAAGAAGTACTCCGACATTTCGCGGGCGGCTTTCGAGCGGGCCAAGCACGAAACCCAGCAGGTGGAACAGCTGCGTCAGGGCCTGAACGGGGTGGCGCTGCTCTCGCCCGAGGAAGCCGCTTTTCTGGAAGAAGAAGCCCAAAGCCTGACCCGCCAGCTGACCGAGGCCACTGCCCGCCAGGAGCAGCTGCGCGAAACCCAGCGCTGGCACCAACGCCTGCACGATTTGCAGCAGAAGCAGCTTGGAGTCGAACAGCGCCGTCGGCAGCTGGCCGCGCAGGCCGAAACCCTGGCTCCGCAGTGCCAGCGGCTGGCGCTACACCTGCAGGCGCTCCCCTTTGCCCCCGAGCTGGCGCTGCTGCGCCAGGATGCCGGGCAGCTGGCCCGCCTGCAAACTGAAACCGAACGCCTGCGCCAGCAGCTGCCCCAACTGCAGGAGCGCCGCGCCGCTGCCGAAACTGCCCACATCACTGCCCACGAGGCACTCGAAAGTGCCACCGCCACCCGTGAGGCCCAGGCCCCGGTGCTGCTGGCCGCCGAAAAGCTCGACCTGACTATCGTCCAGCAAGTCCGCGAGCTGGACGGCCGCCGCCAGGAATACGAACAGCGCAACGAAGCCTGCAAACGCCTGAACACCGAGTTAGCCGCCATCAGCGCCCGCAGCCAGCAGGCCCGCGAGCAGCTCGAAACAACCACGGCCTGGCTTCGCGAACATGGCCGCCGGGCTGAGATGCTGGACGCTTTTGCCACTTTTACGGGCTTGGTGCAGGACTGGGACCGGCTGCGCACCGAGGATGGCCAGCTAAACCTGCGCGTAACCACGCTGGCCAGCCGCCTGCACACGGCCGGGCAGCAGGAGCAGCAGGCCACCACTGCCGCCCGCCTCGCCCGCCAGCACCTCGAAGCCGCCGAGCAGCAAATTCAGGTTGCTGCCACCACCCGCGACGAGCGCCTGCGCCTGCTGCACCACCACATACAGACCCTGCGCCGGGAGCTGGCCGAAAAAGAAACCCACCGCGAAACCCAGCGCCAACTCGCCCAGGCCCAGCAGCTTATTCTCAGCCACGAGGAGGCCCGGCGGCAGCTGGAGCCCCACGCGCCCTGCCCGCTGTGCGGCGCTTTGGAGCACCCGTACGCAGCCGGCGTGCTCGGCCTTACCGATGCCGGCCTGGCGCAGGAGCAGGCCAAAGTGGAAAGCCTGACCCAGGAGGCCCACGCCCTCAACACCCGCATCAACCGCCTCAACACCTTCCTCAACCTACTCGAAAATGCCGGCGGCGACGCCAGCCGCGTAGCCCCCGACGCCCCGTTGCAGTTCGTGACGCCGGCCCGCGAGGAAGCCATACCCGCCGAAAGCCGGGCGCTGGTGCAACAGCTTCAGGACCTGAACAAGCAGCGGGCCGAAGCCGAAATGCAATTGGCCAGTGCCTTGGCCGGGCAGCTGGCCGCCCAGAATGCCCAGGTAGGCAGCCAGCAGGATTTGCACGAAACCCAGCAGCAGCTCCGGGACGTGCAGGAGCAGCTGCCCAGCGTGAAAAACCAGTTGGAAAGCCTGCTAACCAACTTTGGCCTGACCTTTACGGGGGAAAACGGAGCCGCCATGATCACGCAGCTCCGGGCCCTGGAGGCCGAGTTCAAGGCCCGCCAGGCCGAATTCAATAAAGCCAGCGAGCAGGTCAAAGCAGATCAGGTGCGCATCGACTACCTGATGGTTGAAAAGCAAAAAGCCCAGGTCTGGCTGCAGGAGAACAAGCAGGGTTTAGTGGATCAGAACCGTGCCATTGAGCAGCAGCGAGCCGAGCGGCTGGCCCTGTTGCCCGAGTCCGACGTGGCTGGAGTGCGGCAGACGCTAGAGCAGGCCGTGAAGTCGACCAGCCAGCGCCGCGAGCAGGCCGATGAGCAGTTCCGCCGGCACGATACGGCCCTTACGGTGGCCGCCGACCAGCTCCGCCAGCGCGAGCAGGACGCCGCGGCCCAGCAACTGGCCCACGACCAGCGCCACACAAGCCTCGCGGCGGCCCTGGCCGCAGCCGGCCTTGCCCCCGACCCCGCCGCGCTGTCGCCCCTGCTGCTACCCCAACCGGAGGCCGCCAGCCTGCAAACGCAGTTGCAGCAGCATGAGCAAGACGCAGCCCTGGCCGAGCGGGTGTTGCTGGATGCCACCACCGAGCTGGAGCAGCAGGTGGCCCGCGCCCGCACCACCGACGCCCCCGAGCATACCGCTCAGCAGCTGGCGGGTGCCAACGAGCAGCTGGCCATGCTTAACCAGCAGCTGGGGCAGCGCCAGGAGCGTCTCAGTGCCCACCGCGCCGGCCAGCAGCGCCACGCCGAGCTGGCCACGGCCCTCGAAAACCAGCAGCAGCAGGCCCTGCGCTGGCGGCACCTGGCCGAACTCATTGGCTCGGCCGACGGCAAGAAGTTCAGCGAATTTGCCCAGGGCCTCACGCTGGCCCGCCTCGTCGATCTGGCCAACCGCCACCTACACCGCTTCACCGACCGTTACCGCATCCTACGCCACGCCGAGCAGCACCTCGACCTGCTCATTCAGGACGAGTATCAGGCCGGGGCCGTACGCTCGATGAACTCGCTTTCGGGCGGTGAGAGCTTTCTGGTGAGCCTAGCGCTGGCCCTGGGCCTGTCGGAACTGGCCGGCCGCCGCACTCAAATCGACACGCTCTTCATCGACGAGGGCTTCGGCACACTCGACCCCGACACGCTCGATGTGGCCCTTTCGGCCCTCGAAATGCTGCAGGGCACCGGCAAAACCATCGGCATTATCTCGCACGTCGAAGCATTAAAGGAGCGCGTCAGCACCCAGATCAACGTGCGCAAAGGTACCGGCGGCATCAGCTCATTGCAGGTACTGGGGTTTGGAGAGTGAGAGGTAAGAAATGAGAGGTGAAGAGTGAGAACTGAGAAAAGGCACGTCATTCTGAGCGAAGCCGAAGAATCTCTATTGCTTCGTTGCAACCAACAGAATTACCATTGCGGTAGAGATTCTTCAACTGCGCTTTCGGCTTCGCTCGGAATGACGTGCCTTTTCTCAGTTCTCCATCTCCTCCTCTACCCCCGCCGCCTTCACTTCCGCCCAGCTCCAGTATTTTTTCGGCTCAATGCCTGCATATGCGGCACCGAAAAACGCTACCACTTCCCGTTCCAGCTCGGCGGGCACGATGGAGGAAGCAAAAATCGGACGCTGGTCGGGGTCGGCGTAGCGTTGCGCTTTGCTGAGGACGCGGCCACTCAGGCGCAGCAGCGGGCCGGTGTCGGTGATGCCGTCGTGGGTCCAGCGGCGGGTGGTGGTTTCCAGGTCGTTCAGGCGGTCGGCCAGGGCACCGAGGGGCAGGCGGGGTAGCGTGGGGCGGCTTTCCAGGTCAATCCAAGTGGTGTATTTGTACTCCAGCTCGTAGCGTTGGCCGTCGTAGAGGCTCAGCACCATATCAGTGCCGATGCTAGGACCGAACAGGGCATAGTAGGGCAATGGCTCGGGCGTCTGTACCACCGTCAGGCCGATGGCGGGGTAGCGGCGCACGGTGGTGACGGGGCCCTGCAACACGGCTACGGCTTGCTTTACGAGCGCAAACGCGGGCTCCCAGGCAGCGCGGCCGGCTTCGGGGTTTTCCAGCAGTTCGGCGAGGCGAGGCAGAAACCAGGCAAATTTTTCGGCCGAAGCTTCATCTTCGCGGCGGCGGCGGGCAGGAGCCCCAAAAGGCTCGTAGAAGCGGGCTTTTTCTTCGGCATTCAACCAGCTTACCAGTTGCAGCGCATGGTCGGCGAGTGGGTGCTGCCAGTCGATTTCGCGGAAGTCGCCGAGCGTGGCCACGAGGCGCAGCAGGGGTTCGTGGCGCAAGGCCAACTCGGGGTTCAGCAGCGCCCACACGCCCACAAATCCGTCAATATCGAAGTGATTAGCTGTTACGGCGCGAGCCTGCAAACCGGGCGTATCGGGGGCATGCAGGGCCCGCAGCGCCGAGCCGGCGCTGGTATCACCGCGCAGGGCAACGGGCGTGGCCGCCCCGCGCCAGTGCGCCAGCGTAAGCGCGGCACCCAGGCCCGTGCTGTCTACCACAATGGTTGGCTGGTGGCGCAATGCCTGAAAGGGAACGAAGTATCTGGACAATGAAAAGGGAAGCGAGAGGGAGGAAGTGAGAAAGCGCGTCATTCTCCATCTGGGGTAAGCGAAGCCGCAGGTGAAGTAAAAGCATCTCTAGCACAATACTAACGATGCGTAGCAGTTGTTCGGCTTCGTTGTGGACGATGAAAAAAGCCGTTCCCCCTTGCGTTTCATCGCCGCCCCGCACGCCGGTTACTGATACGTTCTACCCGGCTGCGGCGAATCCAGTGCAGGTATTTCTGCAGTTCCTCGGCCGTGCGCAGCTGTTCGATGCTGGCGTAGTGGCGGGCCAGGGCTTTGTTGTCGAGTAGCAGATGGATGGTACTGTGGCAGGGCTGGCAGAGGTCGGCGGTGGGGCCGTGGCGCCCTCCCTCCTCGCGGGGCACCAGATGGTGGCGCGACGTGCGCTGCACATCCCGCTCGCACAGCGCGCACCGGTGGCCACCCGACTCTTCGGCAGTTGTAGTGAAATCAATGGACATAAACGGACCTAACAGGTAGAATGGCCTGATGGGAAATAACACGCGACCGGTTGCCGGGTTTCGCAGGCTTTTCGGCGGTGTTTGGCGGTGCAGTCAGCTCCGCAAACAGGCTGACTGGCCAGTGCTTTAGACCCAGAAACCAAGCGGGCTTTCGACAGCTCCGGACTCGTTCCTTGCTTTCACTACTCGTCATTCAGATAATAATACAACCATGATAATTTAAATGCCATAATCTTGTAAAAATGATCTGGAGAGTATTTATATTTGGTTACTTCTTGTCTATATTCCCAAATATTACCCGGCTACCTAAGCACTGCCGGGAAGCAGGAACCACCTTCTCGTTGAATCTCTTTTTCACTTTTTTGCCGCCGTCTATGCGTCTTTCTACTCTTGATTTTATTTTGCGCCGACTGGTGCCCGCTGCTGCGCTGCTGTTGGTGCTGGCGGTTTTCTCCCCTTCGCAGGCGCGGGCCCAAACCTGGCTCGTATCCACCGAAACGTTTGCCAAGCTGGGCGTAGTAGATAAGTTCGGACAGCTGGGTGCCTACTCAGCTAAGTTCGTGGTAACCAGCCAGCGCACCGGCAAGGCGTTCATTCTGGTGAAGGAAATTGAGCGGGGCCAGAACGGGGTTGATGTGCTCTTCCCTTCGCTGGCTACTGAGGCCGACTACTTCAAGGCCTCTTCTGGTGAAGCTGGCACGGCCGCGCCCGGTGCCTACACCTGGGAGTGCCAGGTAAACGGCAAAAAAGTGGTGGGCGGCAGTTTCAGCTTCTCCGAAGTAGCCAACGACGTGAACCTGATAACCAAGCAATAAGCGGCAGACCAGTTTTTGTCTTTCCTCCTACCTAAAGCCCGGTGCTACAGCACCGGGCTTTTTGCATTCTGCCTGTTTGGCTCCGCTACTTTTGCCGGGCGGCTGCGTACCTATACCCACCGCTCGTTTTGGAGCCTGCCACCTTTCTACTACTCTCGTTATGCCTAAAAAGTCGTTTTCCGAACTCCTCAACAGCCCCGGCATGCCTGTCCTGGTTGATTTCTATGCCGATTGGTGCGGCCCCTGCAAAACGATGGCCCCCATTCTGGAGCAGGTAGCCAACCAGCATCAGGGTAAGCTCAAGGTTATTAAAATCGACGTTGACAAAAACCAGGCAGTGGCCCAGCAGTTTCGGGTCCAGAGTATTCCTACCCTGATTTTGTTTCATCAGGGGCAGCCGGTCTGGCGGCAGGCAGGCGTAGTGCCCGCGGCCCAGATAAGCCAAGCCATTCAAGGGGCCATCAAGTAGGCCCGAATGCGCAGCAAGTCAATCAGCACGCTGTAGGGGCGGGGCTTGTCCCCGCCCGCCGTTGAACGATTCCCGATGAAAGAGTACAATTAATGCGGCGCGAACGGCGGGCGGGGGCAAGCCCCGCTCCTACATCGTCCTGTATAGACCCACTTCGCAACTTGGATTATATACGTGCCATATCTGCCCGGAAAGGGCCGGCAACATTCGGCATGCTGCCGGGTTTGCAGAACGCGGGTGTACCTTTGCACGCTTAATGCACGGTTGGTTTCGATGATTTTACGCTTCGCTTTCGGGCTTTTTCTGCTGGCTTTCACACTATTGCCCGCCGCATCTTTTGCCCAGGCCCTCTACACCCTCAGTGGGTTGGTGAAAGCAGCCGGTAACGGCGAAATATTGCCCGGTGCCACTGTAGCAGTGCCCGCGCTGGGCCTCGGTGCCACTGCCGACGAAAAAGGGGCCTACCAGCTCACGCTGCCCGCTGGCCGCTACCAGCTGGTAGTATCGTTTATCGGCTATCAAAGCCTGAGCCGCGACTTAAACCTGACCCGCGACCAGCGCCAGAGCTTCCAGCTGACGGCGGCCGGCAACGAGTTGGGCGAAGTGGTAGTAGAGGGCAGCGGCACGCTGGAGCAGAAGCTGCAAACCACCCAGATGAGCATGGAGCGCCTCACGGCCAAGGAGGCTAAGCTGCTGCCCGCTTTGTTTGGCGAGGTCGATATTCTCAAAACCCTACAGCTCAAGCCCGGTGTGCAGAACGGCGGCGAAGGTACTACCGGTCTGTTTGTGCGCGGCGGCGCGGCCGACCAGAACCTGGTGCTGCTCGACGATGCGCTGGTATACAATCCCAGTCACCTGTTCGGGCTGTTTTCGGTGTTCAATTCGGATGCCGTGCAGTCGGTGGACTTGTACAAGGGCGGGTTTCCGGCCCAGTACGGCGGCCGTCTTTCGTCGGTGGTCGATGTGAAGATGCGCCCCGGCAACGCCGAGAAAATCGGCGTGAGTGGCGGCCTCGGCCTCATCTCGTCGCGCCTGGCGTTGGAAGGGCCGATCAAGAAAGGCAAGGGCGCGTTTCTGGTGGCCGGCCGCCGCACGTATTTCGACGTGTTCACGCGCCAGATCAACCGCCTCAACGCCGACGACCCCGAGTTTGACCCGATTCCGGACTACTACTTCTACGATTTCAACGCCAAGGCCAATTACAAGCTCGGCCCCAAAGATGAGCTGTTCCTGACCGGCTATTACGGCAACGACGTGTTTGGCTTCAACTCCCAGAACGGCTTCAACTTCGACTTCAACTGGGGCAACCGGGTGGCCTCGCTGCGCTGGAACCACGTGTACAACTCGCGGCTGTTTCTGAACACCACCGTTTCGTACACCGGCTATAAATACGAAATCACCAACCGCCTCGACCAGTTCAGCTTCAGCCTGGCCTCCGACATCCAGGATTTCACGCTGCGCTCCGACCTCGACTACCGGCCCAACGACCAGCACGAATTCCGCTTCGGGGCCACGCTCACCAACCACCGCTTTGGCACCGGTCGCCTGCAGGCCAGCTCCGAAGACGGGCGCATCAATTTCGGCTCCGATACCCGCTACAGCGGCCAAGAAGGGGCCGTGTACGCTTCCGACGTGTACAAACCCAACGATAAGTGGCAGTTCGAGTACGGCCTGCGGGCCTCGGGCTTCCAGTCGGAAGGTGCGGGCAACCGCTACGGGGGTCTGGAGCCCCGGGCCGCGGCCCGCTACGCCCTCAAATCCAACGTTTCGGTGAAGGCCAGTTACGCCCTGATGTACCAGTACGTGCATCTGGTAACCAACTCTGGAGCCTCGCTGCCCACCGATATCTGGTACCCCTCGCGCGAATCGGTGCTGCCGCAGCGCAGCCAGCAGGTGGCCGCCGGCGTGAGCTGGCTGCTCGGCGACGGCCGCTACCTGCTCACCAACGAGGTGTACTACAAGTGGGCCCAACGCCAGATTGACTTCAAGGACGGAGCCCAGCTGTTCGTGAATCCCGACCTCGACGGCGAGTTCCTGTTTGGCAAGGGCTGGGCCTACGGCAACGAACTGTACCTGGAGAAAAAGCAAGGTCGCCTCACGGGCTGGATTGGCTATACGCTGGCTTGGACCAACCGGCAGTTTCCGGCCCAGCGGGGCACGGCGGGCATCAACAACGGCAACTCGTTTTTCCCGATTTACGACCGTCGCCACAACCTGTCGGTGGTGGGTATCTACAATTTGTCGGAGCGCCTGAAGCTTACCAGCTCGTTCGTATTCAGCTCGGGCCAGCCTACCACGCTGCCGCAGGCACGTTTCCTGTTCCAAGATGTGTTTGGCGAGAATACCGGGCCGGTGCCGGTTTACCCGCAACGCAACACCACCCGGCTGGCTCCGGTCAACCGCCTCGATATTGGCGTGGTGTGGCAAATGAAGCCCACCCGCTGGATTCCGGCCGCCGACCTGACCTTCAGCATCTACAACGCCTACAACCGTCGCAACCCGTTCTTCGTCTTCTTCGAGCAGCTCGAAGACCCCGAGACCGAGGCAATTACCGGCTTCCGGGCCCGGCAAGTGTCGTTGTTTCCAGTGATTCCGTCGGTTACCTACAACTTTAAATTCTGAGCACGGATGAGGCATACTGATAAGGTTTCGCGCATGTTGTGCTCGGCGCGGGCCGGGCTGCTGGCCACGGGCCTTACGCTGGCCGGGCTGGCGGGCGGGCTGGCCGGCTGCGGGCTGCAGAAGGATATTGACGTAGTGCTGCCGGTGCTGCCGGCCCAGCTGGTAGTGGAGGCCTACCTGGAAAACGGGCAGGTGCCGCGTCTCACCGTCACCGAGTCGGTGCCCTACCTGAGTGCCCCCACCCCCACCGTTCCCACCGAAGTAGCCGTTACACTGACGCTGCCCGACGGCAGCCGCGAAAACCTGCGCTTCGCCCCGGGCCTCGACCGGCGCACGGGCAAAGCCTACACCCACATCGGCACCCGTCCGCTAAGCCCCCAGCCGGGCCAGCGGTTTCAGCTCGAAGTAACCGACAACAAGGGCCGGCGCGTAACGGGTACGGCCACCATGCCCGGCCGCATCCCCATCGATACGGTGGAGTGGCAGTTCAACGACCGGGAGCCCGAATTCCGCGAGGCCCTGATTCTGACCCGTTTCCGCGACCCGGCCACCCCGCTCAACTTCTACCGGCTGATGATCCATAAGGACAGCATCAACGACAACCCCGAGAGCGAGTTTGTCGTGCAGGACCGCCTCAACAATGGCGAAGAATTCACGCTCGGCACCAGCTACCGCTTCCGCCCCAACGATACGGTGGTCGTTACCCTTTTCCACCTAGACCAAGCCTACAACAACTTTCTGGAGTCGGTGGAAGATGCGCGAAACGCTAATGGCAACCCCTTCTCGCAACCGGCCGGCATCCGCAGTACCGTGGAAGGTGGGTTAGGCGTATTCACGGTGCTCAGCTACGACCGACGCACCGTAATTGTGCGCTGATAACGTAAAAACGGCTCCCGACTCTGTAGAGTCGGGAGCCGGTGACAGCGGCGTAGCGGCTGAGTGTAGCGTCTTCGTCCAGCAGTAGCACGCTTCCGCTTTCCTTCCTCATAAAGCGCCCCCGCACGAGTTCAGTGGTACTCCTGTGTGGGTAATGGTGTTGGTTATGGGGTTGATGCAGCAGTGCTATACAGCCGGCTGGCACTCGCGGCATACACCCGCCAGCAAGTAGTCGCGGCTGACGACCTGGAACTGGGCGGGCAGCGTAACGGCCGGAATGGCGACCTGGTTGAGACAGTAGATATGCTGGCAGATGGTGCATTTGAAATGCACATGGTTATCGAAGTGGGCCTTGGCGCTGCACTCAATCGAGCAGGCGGCGTAGCGAACAACGTCGGTGGAATCGATGACCCGATGAATCAGCCCACTTTCTTCGAACGATTTGAGGGTGCGGTAGAGTGTGATGCGGTCGGTACCGGCAGGCAACTGCTGCTCTATCTCACTACCCGACAGTGCGAAGGCGGCATCAGCCAGCACCTGCAATACGCTTCGGCGTACGGGTGTCTGGCGCAAGCCGTGTTGGCTCAGGGTTCGAACAAGTCGGTCGGCGGCGGTAGGCATGGGGATGGAAGGATAAATACCTGGCTGCAGGCCGGAGCGAGCATGCCGGGCGAATAACTACAAAAGTAACAAAGTTGCAGCTGGGCCCAATAGGCCGGCTCGAAACCCGATCAGTGGGCAAAGTCCGATATTCGGTATTATATTTGGCCCAACAAGCTACACTGTTGCACGTGCAAACTCTTCGTTCCCGACTGGCCCTGTTGCTGCTGATCTGCTTTACGCGGGTTCTGCTGCCGGAGGCGTGGGTACTGAACCTGCACGCACACGAGCACACCACCGAGGAGCCCAGCTTGGCTCCCGGGGAGCTACACGGCAAAACTGTGCTCAGTGCCGAGCACAAGCACTGCATCGTCGACAACTTCTGTCACGTGCCATTCCAAGCAAGCGCGCCAGTTGAGTTGCCGCTTGTATTTGCCGCTTACCAAGTGCCGGCTTCCGCGGCCGTACTGCCCGCCTGGCAGGATGCCCGCACCCCGGCCGCCGACTCGCGCGGCCCGCCCCACCGGATATAGTTCAGCGGCCTGTTGGTGGCGCTATGGTACCTGCTCCGGATAATTTTCCGATGAGCAGCGGGCACAGGCAAACAACTGTTTCCCAACTGTAAGCACGCTTGCTTCTATCCGAAGCCCTGCTTCCCCCGACGGCCGGTTTTATATTCCCCGGCTTCCCTTCCCTATTTCATGCGTATCCGAATTCCGGGCAGCCCGGAGTTGCCCCGGCTGTGGCTGAGCCTACTGCTCGTGCTGGGCATGGCGGGCACACGGCCGCCAGCCCAGGCCCAGGTGCCGGCGCTTGCCGAAGCCTGTGCGCTGTCGTTGAGCGGCCGCGTGGCCGACCATGAGTCGCGGGCCGACCTGCCGGGCGCAACAGTGGTGCTGCTCGAAACCCAGCAGGCTACCCAGACCGATAACGCGGGCAACTTTCATTTCCACCTCTGCCCCGGCCTCTACCATGTACGGGTAACGTTTGTGGGCTACGAACCCGAAACGACCGAACTACGCGTGGACCGGGCCGTAGTCCGCGACTTCCGGCTGCACCCCAATGCAGTTATGTTGCGCGGGGCCAATATCCGCGGCGAGCGGGTAACAGCCCCCGTGAGCCAGCCTACGGCCACGCTCAGTGGGCAGGAGTTGCAACAAACCCGCGGGGAAACGCTGGGCGAGGCACTGCAGAATATTGCGGGTGTAACGGCCATCCAGACGGGTCCGAGCATTTTCAAGCCGATGATTCATGGGCTGCACTCCAACCGCCTCACCATCCTCAACAATGGGGTGCGGCAGGAAGGCCAGCAATGGGGCCAGGACCACGGCCCCGAAATCGACCCGTTCAGTGCCTCCCGCCTGACGGTGGTGAAGGGCGCGGCCAGCGTCAGGTATGGGTCCGACGCCATTGGGGGCGTAGTGCTGGTGGAACCCAAGCCCCTGCGCGACTCGGCAGGCACCGGTGCCGAACTACACTTGGTGGGTATAACCAACAACGGCATGGGTGCTGCTTCGGGAATGCTGGAAGGCAACCTGCACCAGCTGCCGGCCCTCAGCTGGCGGGTGCAGGGTACGGCCAGGCGGGCCGGTACCATGCGGGCGCCCGGCTACTACCTGCGCAACTCGGGGTTCTCAGAATACAGCTTTTCGGCCGCCGCCGGCTGGCGCAAAGACAGCTACGGGCTCGACGTATTTTACAGTCAGTTTCACACCCAACTCGGGATTCTGCCGGCCGCCGAGGTGGGCAACCCCTCCGACTTGGTGCGGGCCATTGCCCGGGCCCGACCCCTGGAAACCGGGGGTTTCAGCTATGCCATAAACCGGGCCTACCAACAGGTGCGCCACGATTTGGGCCGGCTCACGGGCTTCATACGCACCGGTTCGGCGGGCCGGCTGTCGGCTACCCTGGGCCAGCAGATTGACTACCGCGACGAGTACGACCGTAACCGCCCCCGCAACAACAACCTGGCTGCCCGCAACCTGCCCGAACTCAGCTACACCAACCGCACCAGCACCGCCGAGTTGCTCTGGGAGCACCGGCCCTGGCGCAATTTTACGGGTAGCGTGGGCCTGGCCGGCACCTACCAGGCCAACCGCTACACGCCCGGCAGCCGGCAGTTCATCCCCTTTTACACCAGCACAAGTGGAGGAGCTTTCTGGATTGAACGCTGGCAGAAAGACAAGTGGCTGCTGGAAGCCGGGGCCCGCCTCGACCGGCGCGACTTACAGGTACGGCGCGGCGACCGGGATGCCAACGGCGTGTTTTTCGTGGACCGCAGCCGGTTTCAGTACACCACCCCGGCCGCCTCGCTGGGAGCCACCTTCGACCCAACCGCTCACCTGACCCTCAACCTGGCTACCGGCCTCACGCGCCGCGCCCCGGCCGCCAACGAGCGGTTCAGCGACGGCGTGCACAATGCCCAGTACGAGTTGGGCTACGACCTGGTGCCCGGCAACGGTGCGCTGGTACCCGAAACGGCTCTGAACGTAGGCCTGACGGCCACCTGGCACAACAATCCGCGCCTGAACGGCGAAATCACACTCTACCAGACGCGCATCACCGACTTCATCTACCAGGTGCCCATTTTACCGCCCGTAGTTACCATTCGGGGCGCGCTCATCAGCCGGCAGTACCAACAAACCGATGCCACGCTGCGCGGCGCTGATATAACGGGCAGCTACCAACTGGCCCCGCGCTGGCTGCTGACGGCCAAGGGCTCGGTGGTGCGCGCCCGCGACACCCGCGCCGATGAATGGCAGATTTTGATGCCTGCCGACCGGGCCGAAATAGCGGTGCGCCATGATTTTGCCGACCAGCCGGGCGGGAGCCTGAGCCAGCGTTACGTGCAGTTGGGCGGCAGCGCGGTAGCCCGCCAGACCCGCGTACCGGACAACTATGCCGCCCGCGACTACAAGGCCCCACCCGCCGGCTACGCGCTGCTGGGCCTGCAGGCCGGTACCACGCTGCACTGGGGCCGCCTGCCGCTCGAAGTAAGCGTGGCCGGCTCCAACTTGCTCAACCACCGCTACCGCGACTACCTCAACCGCTACCGCTACTTCGCCGACGAGATGGGCCGCAACGTGACGCTACGCGTGCGTGTGCCGCTGGCTTTCTGAGTTGTTGGCCGACAGCCCGGTAGCACAAGCTTTCGACCTTGTTTTTTTCTCCAAAAACTCCTTTTCAAAACTTCACCCTTTATTCCTTTTTACCATGAAAAACCTGTTGCACACCCCCGCCCGCCTATTGATGCTCTCGATGCTGGCCACCGCGCCGTTGTTCAGCGCCTGCTCGGATAATGACGACCCCACGCCCGACGAGGATAACGAGCAGATTACCACCGTTACCTACACGCTGACCCCCTTGAGCGGCGGGGCACCGGTAACCGTGAGCTACCGCGACTTGGATGGCGACGGGGGCTCCGCACCTGTTATCGGCAGCCTGAACCTGGCACCCAACACTACTTACACCGGCGTCGTTACGTTGCTCGACGAAACCAAAAACCCAGCCACCGACATCTCGGCCGAAGTGCGGGCCGAAGCCGATGAGCACCTACTGGTGTTTGAGCCGGCCCCGGCCAACTTGGTGACCGTAACGCGCACCGACAAGGACCAGAATAACCTAGAGGTAGGCCTGCAAACCCGCCTTATAACGACGGGTAGCGCCTCGGGCACGCTCAAAGTCACGCTCCGTCATCAGCCCGGTGCCAAAAACGGCACCTTCGCCCCCGGCAGCACCGATGTGGAAGTGGTGTTTCCGACCACAGTGCGCTAAGCTTCGCAGTGATTAGGCGGCCGGCTGCAACCGGCCACCTTACTTTTTTCTCCCGGTTTGGTTGTGGAGATACGCAGGAAGGCACCCGTCATTGGCGGGTGTTTTCTTTTTTGCGCCGGATTGCCGTCAGATTGCCACCTTTGCCCTGCTGCCCGGCTCCTCAACATAACCCACTGCACCTTAGCCATGCGTAACCCTACCGTAGCCGCCATACTTGGTCTGATGACCCTGCCCTTGGTGGCGTCGCAGTGCGAAGAAGACTTACCGCAGCCAGTCATAACGGTGGCCGCCTTCACCCAAGCCGGCACTTGGTATCTAAGTGAGTATAAAACCGCCGGCCAGATAACCAGGGCCGACTCCATCAAAGACCGGTTTGCGTTGCGCTTCGCCCCCGACAGCAGCTACCGCCGCATTCTGCTCAGCAACAGCTCTGAAACGGCCGGCACCTGGAAACTCACCGGCTCCCATAACCGTCGGCTCCACCTTACCGACCCCACAGGCGACCAGCAGGATTTCTACGTGGAAGCCATCAATGCAGAATCTTTGTTCCTCTACCGCGACCGGGGCGGCCCAGCGGGGTCTTTTATGTTTAAAACCGTGCGATAGAGTGACACTCCACCCGCTGGCGCTCCCCGCCACGCTCCACTTAACCTGAAAGCCCCTAACTTCCGTGCCGATATCAGGGGCTTTCAGGGTAAGTAAGCCATGCCCGGAGCCGACAACCGCCCTTACAGCTTCCCCAGCACAGCCTTAATCAGGGCCGTGAGCCGGGGCTCGGCGGTGGCAGCGGTAGCCAGGATGTCGGCGATGTTGACCTTTTTGAGCTTGCCGGGGGCGCACAGATCGGTGATGACCGACACGGCCAGCACCGGCAGGCCCATCTGGACGGCGGCAATTACCTCGGGCACCGTGCTCATGCCCACGGCATCGGCCCCGATGGTGCGCAGGTAACGGTATTCGGCGGGCGTTTCGAGCATGGGGCCGGGCAGGCTGGCGTACACGCCGCGGCGCATATACTGGCTCAGGCCCAGGTCGCGGGCCGCCTCCTCGGCGAGGCTCAACAGGCGCAGGTCGTAGGGCTCCAGCATATCGGGGAAGCGCGGGCCCAGCTCGTCGAGGTTTTGGCCTACGAGCGGGTTGGTAGGCTGCAAGTTGATGTGGTCTTCGAGCAGCATCAGGTCGGCGTAGTCGTAGTCGGGGTTGATGCCGCCGCTGGCGTTGCTAACGAACAGGTTGCGGATGCCCAGCAGCTTCATCACGCGCACCGGAAACACCACCTGCTGCATGCTGTAGCCTTCGTAGAAGTGGAACCGCCCGTGCATGACGAGTACCTTTTTGCCCGCCAGCGTGCCCGCCAGCAGCTCGCCGGCATGGCTTTCCACCGTCGAAACCGGGAAGTGCGGAATATCGGCGTAGCTGAAGCGGTGCGCCACCTCAATTTCGTTGGCCAGCGCGCCCAGCCCGGTGCCGAGGATGATGCCCGCCTCGGGGCGGAAGTCCTGCAGGGTTTTCTGGAGGTAAGCGGTGGCTTCGTGGAGTTGCTGCATGCTGATTTTTGATAAAACGTCATTCAGAGCGAAGCGAAGAATCTCGCTTGCTGACACTGCAAAGTAAGGGCACCCCCTTGTTACTATTGCAATGTCAGCAAGCGAGATTCTTCGCTTCGCTCTGAATGACGTTCATCTACACGCCAAAAACCAACCTTACCGCACGTTCAGCTCGAAGGGCAGGCGGGCCTGGGCGCCACGCATCTCCGAGAGCTGCTTGTACTGCACGTACATGGGGTAGAACGGGCCCATTTCTTCCTTCACGGCCCGCAGACGGGCCTCGGCGCCGAACGAGCTGAACAGCTCCTCGGCGAAGGTTTTCTGGCGGGGCAGCTGCTGAATGCGGTACTCGCCCTCCTTCAGCTTGGCCCGGCGGGCGGCAATGCGCAACGCATCGTCCATCGAGCCCAGCACATCTACCAGGCCACGGGCCTTGGCATCGGTACCCGACCATACCCGGCCCGAAGCGAACCGGCGCAGGCGCTCGACGGGCATGTTGCGGCCGGCCGCGGCTTTGGTGGTGAAGTCGGCGTAGATGCGGTTGATTTCCTGCTGAAACTGCTGCTGCTCGTAGGGCGTGAGGGCGCGCGTTACGGTGGGAAAGTCGGAGAATTCGCCGGTGGTTACGCGGTCAGTCGTGATGCCGATTTTGTCGCTCAGGAAAGGGCCCAGGTTGGGCAGCACGCCAAACACGCCAATCGAGCCGGTGATGGTGGTGGGGTGAGCCACAATGGTGTCGCAGCCCATGGCAATGAAGTAGCCGCCCGAAGCCGCCACATCCGACATGCTGGCAATAACGGGCTTGGCTTTCTTGGTCAGCATCACTTCGCGGTAGATGATGTCGGAAGCCAGCGATGAGCCGCCGGGCGAGTTGATGCGCAGCACCACGGCCTTCACGTTGTCATCGAGGCGGGCCTTGCGAATGGCTTCGGCAAAGCGGGTGCTGCCGATGCTGTTGTTACCGCCTTTGCCGGTTACAATGTCGCCCTCGGCGTACACCACGGCAATGCGGTTGCTACTGCTGTTGGTGTCGTCCTCGTTGTTTTTGGCGTAGTCGCCCAGGGCCAGCAGGCTCAGCTTGGCATCTTTTTTCAGGCCCAGCTTGCCCTTCATGTAGTCGGTGGCCTGGTCGTAGTAGCCCAGGTCGGTTACCAGCTTCAGGCGCTTGGCGTCGTCGGCGTTGTGCACTAGCATCGAGTCCGAAATCACCTTCAGGCGGGCCGGAGCAATGCTGCGGCTGGCGGCCACATCGGCCAGCATGGCGTTGTTGAGCGAGTTGAGGAAGGTCGAAGTCTGCAGCCGCGCCGAGTCGGACATGCTGGTGCGGAAGTAAGGCTCGACGGCGCTCTTGTAGGTACCCACCCGGAAAATCTGCACCTCCACGCCCAGCTTATCGAACAAGCCTTTGAAGTAGGTTGGCTCCGAGCTCAGGCCGTTGAATTCGAGCGTGCCCTGGGGGTTGAGGTAGAGCTTATCGGCCACCGAGGCCAAGTAGTAGCTCTTCTCCGACTGCGCATCGGCGTAGCTCACGATGAATTTGCCGCCTTTCTTGAACTCCAGCAGTTCGTGGCGGATTTCCTCCAGCGAGGCCATGCCGCCCTGCACCAACTCCAGATTCAGGAAAATGCCCTTAATGTCGTCGTCCTTGGTAGCGCGGCGGATGGCGGTTTTCAGTTCGTGCAGCCCCAGCGTGCTGGTCTGCCCGCCCGAGAAACTGGCCAACGGATTATCGAAGCCCCGCTCGCCAATCGGCTTGTCCAGCTTGAGCTCCAGCACCGAGTTTTTGGCCACGGTAATGGTTTTGTCCGACGAGGCCAGCCCGGCAATCAGCGCCAGCAGCAGCAGCGAGCTGACGATGCTCAGAATGACAACGCCGGTGATGGTGGCGAGCACGTATTTAAAGAACTGTCGCATGGAGATAAGCTAGGCAAGTGAGGTCTGATAACAAATGTAAGCGCTTTGCTGCCCCGCCGCCGGCTATTCAACCAACAGCCTGTTTTGCGGCCGGAACGACGTAGGGGCGGGGCTTGCCCCCGCCCGCTGTTGGAACCATTCCAACAGTTTTGTTCAATGGCGTTAACGGCGGGCGGGGGCAAGCCCCGCCCCTACATCGTTCCGGCCTGCTGTTTACCGATAACCGTTCAATGGCGGGCGGGGGCAAGCCCCGCCCCTACATGCCGTACTTCTGGCCCCACAGCTCCCGCAGCCGCTCGCGGGCTTTGGTTTCGGCGGGGTTGTCGGCGGGCTGGTAGAAGGTGGTGCCGCTCAAGGGCTCGGGCAGGAACTCCTGGTAGGCGAAGTGGCCGGGGTAATCGTGCGAGTACTGGTACTGGCTGCCGTAATCGAGTTCCTTCATGAGCTTGGTGGGGGCGTTGCGCAGCGGAAGCGGCACGGGCAGCACGCCCTGCTGGCGCACCAGCGCCCGCGCCGCCCGTATGGCCTTGTAGCTGGCGTTGCTCTTGGGCGAAGTGGCGAGGTACACCACCGTCTGGCCCAGAATAATATCCGACTCGGGCATGCCGATAATCGTAACGGCCTGGAAGCAGCTCTGGGCCAGAATCAGGGCGTTGGGATTGGCCAGGCCCACGTCTTCGGAGGCTAGAATGAGCAGCCGACGGGCAATGAACTTCACGTCCTCACCGCCTTCGAGCATCACGGCCAGATAGTAAAGGGCCGCATTGGGGTCGGAGCCACGGATGCTTTTGATGAAGGCCGAAATGACGTCGTAGTGCATCTCGCCACCCTTGTCGTAGCGGGCCAGGCGCTGCTGGGCCAGCTGCTGCACGCTCTCATCGGTGAGCACGATTTCGCCGGTTTTGGGGTCGGGCCGGGTGGCTTCCACCACAATATCGAGCAGGTTGAGCAGCTTGCGGGCATCGCCACCCGAGATGGTGAGTAGGGCGCCGTAGTCCTGCACGCGCACTTTTTTCAGCCTGAGCACTTCGTCTTCGGCCAGGGCTTTATTTACGAGGCCAGTAAGTACGTCTTTGCCCAGCGGCTCCAGCACGTACACCTGCGAGCGGCTCAGCACGGCCGGAATCACTTCAAACGAGGGGTTTTCGGTGGTGGCCCCGATGAGCGTAACGATGCCCTGCTCCACGGCCCCAAGCAGCGCATCCTGCTGGCTTTTGCTGAAACGGTGAATTTCATCAATGAACAGAATGGTACCTGGCTGCCGGCGGGCCCGCTCAATTACCTCGCGCACGTCTTTCACGCCCGCATTCACGGCGCTCAGCGAAGCGAAGGGCTTGCCCAGCTCGGCGGCCAGCAGGTTGGCCAGCGTGGTTTTGCCCACGCCCGGCGGCCCCCACAAAATCAGCGAAGGCAGCCGTCCGGCGTTCAGGTAGCGCCGCAACACGCCTTCCGGGCCGATGAGGTGCTGCTGGCCAGCGTACTCGGCCAGCGTGCGGGGCCGCATGCGCTCGGCCAGCGGGGCGTTGGCAGCCGGTTGGGCCGGTTGGCTTGATTTAGGCGCGGGGTCGGAATCGAAAAGAGAGCCGGTGGACATTTTTTTGAGATTTAAGCTGCAAGCTACAAGCTTCGGGCGGGAGGCTGTAGAGACGCCATAGTTTGCGTCTCGTCGTTGCACGGCTCGGGTCAGGAAGCTAAGCAAACAACATCAGCAACGACGAGACGCAAACTATTGCGTCTCTACAACCGTCCATTATCCTATGCAAAAGCGTTCATCGGGCCTGCAGCTTGTAGCTTGCGACCTGAAGCTCAAAAGAAATGAAAACCTCCGTTAAGGTCCACGCGGCCCTGTTTGTGGTGTCCCTGATTTACGCGGCCAACTACAGTATTTCCAAAGACGTGATGCCGCGCTACATGGGTCCGTTTGGGCTGGTGCTGCTGCGCATTGTGGGGGCGTTGCTGTTTTTCACCATCGCGCACCGCCTGGCCGCGCCCCACGACCGAATAATCGGCCGCGCCGATAACCTGCGGGCCATTGCCAGCGGGGTGCTGGGTATCGGGCTGAATCAGCTGCTGTTCTTCTCGGGCCTCAACCTGACTTCGCCCATCAACGCCTCGCTTATCCAGACCATTGCGCCGGTCGTGACGGTGCTGGCCTCGGCCTGGCTGCTGAGCGAGAAGCTGACGCTACGGCGGGTGCTGGGCGTGGGCGTGGCGGGGCTGGGCGCGGCCAGCATCATCCTCAGCCGTAGCTCGGGCGAGGTGGCCGGCACCAACGAGCTGCTGGGCGACATCTACATCCTGCTCAATGCCACGGCGTTCGGCATTTATCTGGTGATTGTGATGCCGTTGATGCGCAAGTATCACCCGTTCACGGTGCTTTCGCGCATCTTTTTGGTGGGCGCGGTATTGGCCGTGCCCGTGGGCTGGCAGCAGGCCACCGCCGCCGACTACGCCAGCTTCCCGCCCGGCATCTGGGCGGCGGTGGCCTACATGGTCGTCTGCGTCACGATTCTGGCGTATCTGCTTAATAACTGGGCCCTCAAACACGCCTCGCCCGCGCTGCTGGGCACCTACATCTACCTGCAGCCCGCGCTGGCCGTGCTCATTGCCGTGAGTTTGGGCAAAGACCAGCTCACCTGGGCCCGCGCCGGCCAGGGCCTGCTGATTTTTCTGGGCGTGTTCCTCGTAAGCCGCAAGCCCAAGCCCAGCCAGCTGGCCGCCGTGCCCCCGGTAGCCCCGATACAGGATTAAGGAAGAAGCCAGGAAGCGGTTATGCTTCGCCGCAGGCGTTGCAGTCAATCGGCCAACCCAACCGGCTTCTACCGACCCGACGGCTTATTTTGCCTCATGTTTCGCTGCATTCTTCTACTCTCTCAGGGCCTGCTGGCCGCCTGCACTGCCACTCCCACCCGTTCCGTTGGCAGCAGCGCCCCACCTGGCCTCGTGGCAACGCTCGATTCGTTGCGCCAGGCCGACCAGCAGGACCGCCAGACAATTTTTGCCGTGTTCCGCCAGCACGGTTTCCGCTCGGTGGCGGCCGATACGGCCAACCGCTGGCTGCTGCGGCGCGACTCGGCGCGGCTGCATAAATTTCAGCAATTAGAGCAGCGCCACGGCTGGCCGGTGCTGGCTCAGGCTGAGCCCGAGGCCTCGTTTCTGCTGTTGCAGCACGCCCCCGATTCGGTGCAAGTGCGCTACTTGCCGAAGGTGCAGGCTTTGTATGAAGCCGGCCAGCTGCATCCGGCCAGTTACGCTACTTACCTCGACCGGGCGCTCATGAACCAGGGCCAGCCGCAACGATACGGGACGCAGTATGGCCGCGTGGTGCGGGCTTCGGGCCTTGAAATCGATTCGCTGTTTCCTACGGCCGATTTGCGGAACGTAGACCAGCGGAGGTGCCAAATGAAGCTGGAGCCGCTACTGCCCCGGTTGGAGCCGGGCACTACCTATTTCAAGAAGGCCCCATAGTACCTTTGCAGAGTGGAGCCCGCCGCCGAAAACCGCAAGATTATTCACCTCGACATGGACGCCTTTTATGCTTCCGTGGAGCAGCGCGACCAGCCGGAGCTGCGGGGGCGGCCGGTGGTGGTGGGCGGCTCGCGCGAGCGGGGCGTGGTGGCGGCGGCCAGCTACGAGGCCCGGCAGTTTGGGGTGCGCTCGGCCATGTCGTCGGCGCTGGCGCGGCGGCGCTGCCCCGAGCTGGTGTTCGTAAAGCCGCGCTTCGAGGTATACAAGGAAGTGTCGCGGCAGATCCGGGCCATTTTCGCCGAGTACACGCCGCTTATCGAGCCACTGTCGTTGGATGAGGCCTACCTCGACGTGACCGAAAACCTGAAGGGCGTAGTGCTGGCAAGCCAGGTGGCGCGCGAAATCCGGGCCGAAATCCTGCGCCAGACCCAGTTAACAGCTTCGGCGGGCATCAGCTACAATAAGTTTCTGGCTAAGCTGGCCTCCGACTACCGCAAGCCCAACGGCCAGTTCGTTATCCGGCCCGAGCAGGGGCTGGCGTTTGTGGCGCAGCTGCGGGTCGGCGAGTTTCACGGCATCGGGCCAGCCACGGCGGCGCGGCTCAACCAGCTCGGCGTCTTCTCGGGCCTCGATTTACGGCAGCAGTCGGAGGCGTTTCTGCGGCAGCATTTCGGCAAGGCCGGCGGGCATTACTACCTCATTGCCCGCGCCCAGGACCCGCGCCCCGTGCGCCCTGACCGGGTGCGTAAGTCCATCGGCAACGAAACCACCTTCGAGCACGACCTGACCAGCTACGACGACCTGTGGGCCCGCCTCGTACCCTGCCTGGCCACCACCTGGGGCCACGCCGAGCGCCTGGGCCTGCGCGGCCGCACGCTCACGCTCAAAGTAAAGTACGCCGACTTCCAGCAGATAACCCGCAGCCGCACGCTGTTTGCCCCGCTCCAGCACCGCGAGCAGGCCGAGCGCCTGGCCCACGAGCTACTACTGGCGCTACTACCCGTGCCGCTGGGCGTGCGCCTGCTGGGCATCACCCTCTCCACCCTCGAAAGTCAGGAAGACCAGACAGGCCAGCAGCTGGGCTTGGCTCTTTGAGTGAGCTGTTAGCTATTAGCTGTTAGCTTTGGTTCAACGAAAAAGCTAACAGCTAATAGCTAACAGCTCACTCAAAGAGCCAGTTCTTCGAACGACAAATCCAGCAGGTCGAACTCGGGCCAGCAGGGGTGGTCGAAGTGCCACCACTCGGCGGGGTAGTTACGGAAGCCCTCCAGCCCCATGCCGGCCAGCAGCAGGCTGCGGTTGAACAACATGTGGCCCGGCAGATCATTATAGCCGACATGGGCGGCGGGCGTTAGCTCGTCGAAGGCGGTGGGCAGCGGCAGGGGTTGGCCGGTGCCGAGCTGGACCAGTCCCACATCAACCGAGCAGCCGCGGTTGTGGCGCGAACCACGCCAGGGCGGCGCGGCAAAGTCCTCGTTTCCAATCAGCTCGTAGAATGCGCGCGTAACGTGGTAGGGCCGGTAGGCATCGTACACGCACAGGCCCACGCCATGCGGGGCCAGGCGCTGCTGCACCCGGGCCAGCGCCACGGCCACCGGCCGGCGCGCCACAGCCTGAGCGCGGGTATACAGTGGCCGGCCGGCCAGGTTGTTGGCGGTGGCGTAGCGCAGGTCCGGCACGAGGCCGGGCACCCAGGCCACCAGGTCCACCAGCTCCTGGTCGGGGTCGGCGTCCACCTGCGCCCGGTACTGTTCTACGGAGCAGATTAGCGGAAGATTGTAGGGGTTACGCATTCTTTTAAGCGTTTAGCTGAGCGCTAGTAGTCGTTCGCTTTATGCTCTTTTATTTGCCGGAAAGCTAACGACCAATAGCTTACTTCAGGCGGCTTTTCTCATGCTCGTACACCACCTCGCCCAGGCGGCGCAGGAACGGGAAACCAACGGAATCGTAGTCGTATTTATCGTCGTTGAGCACGCCGTCGGAGTTCACGTAGACAACGGCGCTAAGCAGGAACTCGACGCCGGTTTCGGGGCTAACGATGTAGGCGTTGTCGATGAGAAAACCGTAGGCCAACCCTATTTTATTGTAGATGCGCACGCCTTCCGGCAGCGGCCCGGCGGGGCCGCCGGCCAGCAGAAACTTAACGTGGTTATCAGGGTAATCGGCCGGCGGATAGCACGGATGCTGGCTTTGGCGGGGCAGCTGGTGCAGGCTGTTGAGCACTAGGCGTCGGTCAGCCGAATCGAGGCGCAGGCGCTGGGCGGGCGGCACGGTTTCGGGAAACAGCACCAGCTGTAGGCTGCGCTGCAGATCGGCCAGAGTGGTGGCGTTTTTAGTGCTGAAATCGAGCGGCTGGTTGATGCGCTGCTGGCCCTCCAGATAAGCCGATCCGATGTGGCGGCCGCGGCGCGCGCCCCGCGGCCAGCGGCCCCCAAAATAGGCGGCCGGCTGCAGGTATAGCGGCCGGGCCAGCGTGGTATCGGTGTACAGGGCCAGCGGGTTGGTATGGCGGGCCGTGGAGTCCTGGTCGCCCACCGAAAGGCGGTGGCGCAGCACGGTGCGGTGCAGGCCGTGGGCGCGCAGCCCCTGGTTCAGCCCGGCCGGACCCACAAATTCGTAGAGGCGGTTATAGGCATCGTTATCACTCACCAGCAGCATTTTGTGCACATAGTGCGCCAGGCTGGCACGGCCGTCGGCGCTGGTGCTGTCATACTCTACCGGCGTTTGGCCCCAGCCGGCGGCGGCTATGCGGAGTGGAGCGTTGCTGCGCAACTCGGGCTGAGTCTGGCGCAGTTCGTGGAGCTTTTCGAGGGCCAGCAGGGCGGCGGGCAGCTTAATGGCACTGGCCGGATAGAAATACTCGCCGGGCCGTAGCCGGTAGCTATAGGACTTGAAATGCGGCCGGCCCTGCGCATCGCGCCTGATTTGGGTGTACAGAATTTGTAGGCGGTACTTGCCGGCCTGCCGGGCCACGGCCGCCAGCGTTGGGTCGGTGCGCAGCAGCTGGGGCAACGGGTTCTGGCCGTACGCCGCGCCGGTTGCAGTGAGGAACAGACAAAGAAGCAGGTAGCGCATGGATGGCCGGAATATGGTAGCAAGTAGCTGACACGAACGGGAGGCAAGGCAAAAAACACCCGACCCGCACTCCGAAACATAGGTCCGGGGTGCGGGTCGGGTGTTTTTACGATACAAACCGTTGGCTTACTTGGAAGGTGTCTGGGGGCCACCTTCGAGGCCGTTGGTCTGGTCGCTGTTGCCGTAGCCGCCGCGGATGCCCGCGCCGTCGCCCATGTCTTCCTGGGTGCTTTCGGGAATGGCGGCATCGGGGTTTGCGCCGGTAGTGGCCGGCGAATCGGTTTGCTGGGCGGCTTCGCCCGCACCGTCGGCTACTGTGGCGGCGGCGTTGGGCTGCTGGTCTTTTTTGGGAGAGTCTTGCATCGGTCTAGGAATCAGAGGGTGAAAAAGCGCTGCGCCGAACCCAACTAGGCCGGGTTGTCGGCGTCACCCATTTTGCCGCCGTCGTTGGCCGAGCTGGGGGCCGAGCGGGCGTTAGAATACTCGATATTGTAGGCGGTAGTGTTCTTTGTTTGATCGGCATTTTCGGCATCCGAGCCACCGCCATCGTTTTTCTGATCGGCACCGGGCTGACCGCCGCGGTTGCTGCTGCCTTTGGCGCTTTTGGGGCCGTCATCCTGGCTGCCACCGCGGTTGCCGCCGTGGTCACCTTCCGGCTCAGGCGCGGAAGTAAGCGACTTGCCACCCTGCTGCTGCACGCTCACGCCACCCACATTTTCGGGGCGCGGGACATTGTTGCCGGCGTTGGCTACCTGCTGCTGGGTGCGGTTATGCTCATTCTGCTGCTCGTCATTGGGATTTTTCTGGTCATTTGCCATCATATGGGGGATAAGATGTTGAAAATAAGAACATAGGAGACGTCCGAATAAAAGCGCGCTGGGCCCGAAAGGTCATCGGCCTGTTTTGCCGGTTGCCTGTTAGCAGACCCTGCCGGCAGGACGGCTCCTGCAGTCTATACGGGCCGAATGGCGGTGGTGTTGGCGGCGGGTGCTTGAAAAATCCGGGCTTTTCCCCAACTTAACGGCCGATTTTACCTCCGTTATCCGCTATGCCCGGTTTGAGTTCCTCCCCCGATTCGTTTCAGCAGAAAACCACTGCCGAGCTACAGTACCTCATCGAAAACCCCGACTTCTACGATGCGGGCGTGGTAGCCCGCGCCCGGCAGGAACTCCGGCAGCGCGGGGCGCTGGTACCCGTAGCGCCCTCGTTCTCCGAACCCGCCGCTCTGCCCATTCCGACCGACTACGACGACGACACTGCCTCCGCAGGACGCGGAAACAGGTGGCTGCTGGGCGCGCTGCTGCTGGCCGTGGCGCTGGCCGTGGCCTGGTGGATGCTACGGCCCCAGCCTACCGCCCCCATTGCGGCCGCTCCGGCCGCGCCCATTGTGCTCGAAGCCACGGTTATCCGGCCCTTGCCCTCCTTCGAGCAGGAAGCAGCCGGGCAGGTGGCCATCACGCGCCGGCTGCTGCCCGCCGCCGACCGCGCCGACACGACAGCCGCCGGCCGCTACGCCCGCATGGCCCGCCGCTACTGGCTGGCCGAAAACACGGCCGCCTACCTCACAGCCCAGGCCCTCGGCGACTCAACTACGAGCGTATTCGCGGGCCAGGTAGGCATTGGGCTGGAGCGCGTGAATTGGTTTTTGAGTGCCATGGTATACGACCAGAACCTAACGCCGGAGATGGACAGCCGCCTGGCCCTGATGCGCGGCGGGATGGACCTGCGCCGCACCTCGCTCGAAGCCCTCAAGGCCCACGCCGACATGGATATGCCCTTGATCAGTGAAACCGTGGAGCGTGACCAGCAGGAGGCGGTCAGCATCAGCCGCGAAGTACTGGGCCAGTACCGCAAAGCCGCCCCTATCCGCGGCCGGCTCGAAACGCTGTAGGCCGGGTTTTGTAGGCCGAGCCGGCAACTCTGGCAGGTAGCGCGGGCTGGCAGGGTTTATGAAGCCGGCTGCAGGGCCGCACAGCATCCGATTCGACAGGGTGAAGCGGCGCCTCGCTCTTCCTGTGCCGCCCATGCCCGATTCCGCCAGCCTCCCTCCCGACCCACTTCCTCCCGACCCCGCTACCACCCCGCTGACCGGCTACACCGAAGCCGAACTGCTGTACCTGGCCCGTCATGCCTCCGAGTACCCGCCGGCCGTGGGCCAGGCCGCCGGCCACGAGCTGCAGCGGCGCGGCCTCGTACCCAGCCCGGAAGCTGCCCCGCCCCGCTTGGCCGGGCCCCCAGAGGCTGCCGACCCGGGCGGAGTAGCGGCCACGCTGCGGGGTGTTTTCGGGTTCCGAGCGGGCTACCGGGCCACACCGGCGCTGCTTTGGCTGAACCTGGTGGCCTACCTGCTGCTGGGGCTGGCCGGCACCAACCTGCTGAAGCCCGCCGGCGCCGACCTCATCCGCTGGGGCTCCAACTATTCGCCCCTCACGCTGCCCGGCCAGCCCTGGCGGCTGCTCACGAGCACGTTCCTGCACGGCGGCTTTGGCCATCTGCTGCTCAATCTGCTCACCCTGGTTTTTCTGGGGCTGCTCACGGAGCGGCTGGTGGGGAGCAGGCGGCTGCTGGTCGTGTATCTGCTGAGCGGAGTGTCGGCCAGCCTGACCAGCTTGTGGTGGCACAGCCAGGGCGTTAACTCGGTGGGCGCTTCGGGAGCCATTTTTGGGCTATATGGACTGCTGCTGGCCACGCTGCTGCGCCGGCCGGCCTCGCTCAGCCGCTCCGAGCGGGCGGCACTGGGCCTGTTT
Source organism: Hymenobacter lapidiphilus (assembly GCF_013377885.1). GTDB lineage: Bacteria > Bacteroidota > Bacteroidia > Cytophagales > Hymenobacteraceae > Hymenobacter > Hymenobacter lapidiphilus. The sequence goes on along the minus strand of NZ_JABKAU010000021.1, from coordinate 15,797 downwards.
GTGCTCTATTTTATGGTAAACAGCCTGGTAGGCGGACTCGAAGCCCACACCACCGACAACGCGGCCCACGTGGGCGGGCTGCTGGCCGGCGCCGTGCTCGGCGCGCTGCTGCCGCCACCACGGCCGGCAGACCCGAAGCCAGCGGCTCCGCGCAATGCCTGAACAGAGCCGCCGCAGGACCGGCACTATTTTTTCAGCTTTTGGCAACCATTTCTGCTCTACCGGCCTCCTCAGAACATGAAAAAACAGCTATACCTATTAGTTGCCGCGGCGGGCTTACCGCTGGTGGCCCATGCCCAAACCACTCCAGCCGTAGCCAACGGCAACCTCGAAACCTGGCAGCCCCGCAACCTGGTAGAAGCCCCAGCGGCCTGGATAACCGCCGACGACCTGCTGGCCAGCCTGGGCCTGCCCCCGATTGTAGCACCACGCACCGTTACGAAGGCAGGCGACGCGCACGGCGGCAGCTTCGCGGCGAAGCTGCAGAATCAGGCGCTGGCCCTGCGCGGCACGGGCACGGCCAGGCAACTAGCGGCCTTGCGGAAGCTGCCCCGGCCGCTGGCCCGGCGCGATGATGAGCTTACGCTGCCCGGCGTCCTGCTGAAAGCATCTTTCAATGAAGATGGCGAGCTGGTCAATGGCGTGCCCTACACCGGTCGGCCTGCCCGCCTGCAGTTCTGGTACAAACTAACGGGCTCTACCGTCGAAGCCGATTCAAGCGTTGCCTTCCTGGCGCTGCTGAACAAATCTACTCCGGTGGCTGCCGCCGCCCAGATATTACTTCCTAAGGCGGCCTATACCCTTATGGATGTACCGATTACCTACCTGTCGGGACTCCAGCCCGATACGCTGGCACTCGGATTTGGAGTGGCAACGGCCGGCGAAAACGACCCCACGGTTCAGATGTTCATCGACGATGTGCAGCTGGTGGGCGCCGTAACCGGCAACCGCACCCCAGTGGCTGCCGCCGCGCTGCAGGTGTATCCCAACCCCAGCGCTACCGGCGAGTTCAGCCTGGCCTCGCTAACCGATGCGGCTCTCTCCACGGCCCCGCTCACCGTAACCGACGCCACCGGCCGGCTGGTGCTGCGCCAGGCGGCGGCCGCGGCCAGCGAATCGCGCGGCCGTCTGGTCGATTTGCGCGCGCAGCGACCGGGCGTGTACCTGTTGCGCCTCGAAGCGCCAACTGGCCCGGTGGTCCGCAAGCTGGTGGTGCAGTAGAAAATCAGGGTTCCATTTTCAGCGGGCGGGCTCCGGCGTACAGCGTCGGGGCCCGCTTTTGCTTGTGGCCGCCAGCGTATTCGGCGCCGAGCTGGTATCTTGGGCTTGTAGCCAGCGCGGCGTATGCGGCGGCTTCCTTTGCTACTTTTACTCCCGTGACTGAACCGCTCGACCAGGAAGACGCTACTCCTTCGCCCCAGCGCCCGCGCTGGAAGCGGGTAGCCGCCGCCGTGGGCCGGGCCGCCCGCGCCCCCTTTGATGGGGCCGGCGCCCTCTACCGCATCGGCCAGGACAACCTGCACTTCACGCTGCCCGTGCTCAACGGAGCCTTCGGCGACCAGTTGGCCGCCCGCCACGACCGGCGCACCATCCAGTTCAGCTTCCGCCGCTATGCTGCCGATATAGCCGTAGCCGACCTCGGCCTGCAACCGGCCACCGGCGGCCGGCCGCGCACCACGGTGGTATTCCTGCACGGGCTGATGGGCGACGAAGTTATCTGGCAGACCGGCCACGGCCCCGACGACCTGCGGTTTGGCCCGCTGTTGCAGCAGGACCTGCCCGAAGTATGCTGCCTGTATGTGCGCTTCAACTCGGGCCTGCACATTTCCGAGAACGGCCGCCGCCTCCACGAACTGCTAACCGAGCTGGTGGCCACCTACCCCGAAGCCGTGGGCGAGCTGGTACTGGTGGGCCACAGCATGGGCGGGCTGCTCATCCGCTCGGCCGGGTATTATGCAGAGGAGGCAGCCAACGCGAGTGAAAAATTAAAAGGGGAAAATGGTTTGGCGAGCAGCTCGGAGGCTCCGGTTAGCGAGCATCTCGATACCGTGGAGCTTGCGCTTGAAGAGCCGAAGCCAACCGGCAAAAAGTCAAACCCGAAAACCAAACAACAAGCACCGAAAACCAACTCCTGGCTGGATCGGCTGCGCGACGTGTTTCTGCTGGGCGTGCCCAACGACGGCTCATTTCTGGAACAGAACAGCCACTTCACCAGCCTGATACTGCGCAAAATCAACCTCTGGCCCACCCGCGCCATCAGTGGCCTGCTCGACCAGCGCAGCAACGGCATCAAGGATTTGCGCCACGCCCTGCTGGTAGATGAGGACTGGCAGAGCCCCCACGCCGACGACCTGTTTCCGCCCCGCACGGTGGTACCCCTGCTGCCCCATGTGCATTACCATGTGCTGGTGGGCTCGTTGCTGAAATCGGCCAGCTCGGCACTGCACGACTACTTTGGCGACGGGCTGGTAGGCGCCGGCAGCGCCGCCGGCCGTATTTTTCAGGACCCGGCCGCCCCACCCGGCCGGCTCATCAGCACCCGCGTGTACCCGCAGCTGCACCACGGCACGCTCCTCAGCAACCCCGAGGTGTACCAGTACCTACGCGAGCGAATTGGCTGATATCAGCACCGGCGCACAACGGCAGCCAGCGGCCGGATGCCCGAATTTTGTATGTAACTTCAGCCGCATCAAGTAGCAGGCAGGCAAGAAGTTATCCTTATTTTTTAATGATTCCGATACAGAATTACACCTAACCGGGGACGGGGCGTAACAGAAGCAAATTGGCGGGCATTATTCCAGGAAATCAGGCGTTTGAGCGCCACGACCTGTCCGGGCTGCTTAACCCGGCAGGACTGATTTGTTCCCCTTTCCGCCTCTATGCAACCAACCATTTCTTCGCTTCGGCTGCTACTTGGCAGCTTCGTTTTTTCCGCTCTGACCGGCCAGCCAACCATTGTTGCGGCCCAGTCAAATCCTTCCAACCCGACAAAACCGGCCATTACGGCAGGGCATGGCGCATCGCTCTGGGAGCCGGTGGCCGCGCCGGCAGCGGCCCGCGGCCCGGTAGCCGGCCCGCCGGCCCGCTGGTTCCGGCTCGATACCACCCAGCTGGCTGCCCGGCTGGCGCTGGCCCCGGCCGAAAACCAGCCCGCGGCCCCGGTAGTACTGGAACTTCCCCACCCCGATGGCCAAATGCGCCGCTACGCTTTCACGCGGGTACCCGTAATGGCCCCGGCGCTGGCCGCCCGCTACCCGCGCCTGCGCACGTTTGCCGGCCGCTCGCTCGATGAGCCCGCCGCTACCGTGCGCCTGGAATGGACGCCAACCGGGCTGCACGCCCAGCTACTGGCCGCCGATGGGGCCGTCAGCAGCATTCTGGCCGACGAATCGGCTGCCGCTTCCACCTTTTACCAGAGCCGCCCGCAGGCCCCGGTTGCGTTCGATTGCCAAAGCCTGCTGCCGCCCGATGCGCCGTTGCAGCGCCCCGGCGATACGCCCCCGGCCCCACCCGCGCCGTATGGCGGGCAGCTACGCACGCTGCGCTTGGCCGTGGCCACCACTCCCGAGTTTGTGAGCCGACTGGGCGGCGGCACGGTAGCTGGTACGATGAGCGAGCTGGTGAAGCTGGTGAACTCGCTCAACGGTGTGTACGAGCGGGAGCTGGCCCTGCGCCTGGAGTTGGTAGCCGGCAACGACAAGCTCATCTTCGCCAACGCCGCTACCAGTCCTTATTCAGATACCTCGCCCGTAGGCCTGCTGAACGCTAACGCGGGTGTACTCAACACCCAGATTGGACCCGCCAACTACGACCTGGGCCATGTGCTGGGCTACAACAGCGGCGGCTACTCGGGGGTGGCTTACGTGGGCGTGGTGTGTTCGACTGCTTCGGGAGTATCGGGCAAGGGCGGCGGTTCATCGACGGCCAGCAACGCTAATTTTCTTGCAGAAGTAACCTTGCACGAAATCGGGCACCAGCTGGGCTCCGGCCACACGTTCAACGGCGACAAAGGCACTTGCAGCGGCAACCGCAGCAACACCCTGGCCTACGAGCCGGGCGCGGGCAACACCATCATGTCGTATGATGGCCGCTGCAGTCCGGACAACGTAGGAACCGGCATTGTGTACTTTCATGCAGCCAGCCTGAGCGCCATTATACCCAAGCTTACCTGCGGCACGCTAACGGCCAACAACGGCAACCGCGCGCCAACTGCGCAGGTGCCGGCCGGCGCGTTCGTACTTCCTAAGGGCACCCCCTTTGCCCTCACCGGCACCGCCACCGACCCCGACAACGATGCCCTGGCTTACAGCTGGGAGCAGCTCGATTTGGGCGACCCCACCGGCCTGGCCGGCGCAGCCACCGACGCCAGCGCACCGCCGCTGTTTCGCAGCTTTGTGCCTAATACCAGCCCTACGCGCACGTTTCCACAGCTAAACGCCGTCCTGAATAACACCAGCTCGGTGGGCGAAATTCTACCGCTGGTAGCACGGCCGCTCAACTTCCGCCTGACCGTGCGCGACAACCGCGGCGGCGTGGCCGGCGCCAACCTGCGCATGAGCGTGGCCGATGCCGGCCCGTTTCGGGTAACGGCCCCGGCAGCGGCCCTCACGGCTTCCCCAAACAGCCTCTACGCCGTAACCTGGGATGTGCTCGGCACCGACCAGGCCCCCGTGAGCTGCGCCAACGTGCGGATTTTGTTTTCCAACGACGGCGGCCTGACCTTTCCTACTGTGCTGGCGGCCAGCGTACCCAACAATGGCACGGCCTCGGTGCGCCTGCCCGTAACCCCAACCACCAAAGGCCGGCTTAAGGTAGAAGCCGTCGGCAACGTGTTTTTTGCCCTCAGCCCGGCCACCATTACCCTGAGTGGCCCGGCGGTTCCGTTGCCCGTTACGCTGGTTAGCTTCACGGCCGAGGCGCGCGGAGCCGTGGCCCAGCTCCGTTGGCGCACGGCCACCGAGCTCAACAACGCGGGCTTTGCGGTAGAGGTATCCACCGATGGCACGGTGTTCCGACGCCGGGCGTGGATACCCGGCCGCGGCGAAGCCGCCACTTACGAGTTCACCGACAGCCAGTTGCCCACCTACGGCTCGCAGCTGGTGTACTACCGCCTGCAACAGCTCGATCTTGATAGCACGGCCAGCCTGTCGGAGGTGCGGCCGGTGGCGGTACCGGCTGGTAGCGCCACCTGGCAGCTGTGGCCCAACCCCGCCCGCGAGGGCCGGGTATCGGTGGGCGGCCTACCCGCCGGCCAGCCGGTACAGCTACTCGACCTGACGGGCCGCGTGCTGCTGACGACTACCATGCCGCCCGCCGGCCCCCTGACCCTGGAGCTACCCGCCGGCCTGCGCGCAGGGCTGTATCTGGTGCGCAGCGGCAGCCAAAGCCGGCGACTAGTGGTGGAATAACCCTGTGGGGCTGAAACCAGGAGCGAAATGAGGGGTGGGGCCGGGAGCCCCATTACCTTTTTTTCTACCTTGCCGTACTCCTGGTATCTCCTTCTACAGTCTGCTAGCCTATGTCCACTGCTTCTTCCCGCGTATTACTACTTGGCTGGAATGAAGTATTTCCTCCTCAGCCAGCGGCTAGTGCGCCGCTCCGGGACCTGGTGCAGCAGTTGGCTCCATTAGCCAACCTGGCGGTGCTGCTGCCCCACGAGCCGCAGCCGGCCTTTGTCGCAGTCGGGACCAACCTGCGCATTACCGGACTGGCCGAACTGGATCTGGCTGCTCTTCAAACCGCCGCCCGCCCCAGCCCGAACCCGGCCGCATGGCAAGCTCCGGCAGCGCCCTACATCGGCAGCAGCAGCCCGGCTGCACCTTATCTGGGCGCTACTCCCGGGGTTTCGGCCGTGCCCGTTTCTACTGTTGCACCAACAGCCTGGCCGGCAGCGCCCGAGCAGCCGGCGGCACTGCCAGCCGGGTCCGCGGTGCACCCACCAGTTGCTTTGGTAGCACCAGCGGCCACCATTCCGGCCGACAGGAATTCGCCGGCTCCCGGCACCGGGCCCGACCGGCCCACGTCAGTCGAGCCGAGTACGGCACCCACTGCCCGCGCCACCGGGCAGCCGCGGAATGAACCGGCGGCTTCAGCTGCCTCCACCAACCTGCATCCGGCGCCGGATACACCCCCGCCGCCTATGCGGGTGCACGCCACGCTTACGCAGGAGCTGGCCGCCTTAGGGCGCAATCCGCCCAGCGCCACAGCCGCCGACCTCAACTTTCAGGTGATTCAGTATGCGCGTTTTGCGACCAGCTGGGCCAGTGGCAGGCAGTTTGCCGTAATTTATGCCGTAGATTGGCCCACCTGGCTGGCGGCCATGGAAATCCGGCAGCTAACAGGCTGGCCCTTGGTACTGCACGTGCACAGCCTGGCCCAGGAGCGGGCCACCGCCGCCGAAACCGGCTGGGCCGTAGCCCTGGAACGCCTGGCTCTGCGCCGCGCCGACCTCGTGCTGGCTTCTACGGCCGAGGTGGCTGGCCTGCTAACCGAGCGGTACCAGTTGCCGCCCGAGCGGCTCCAGACTATTGCCGTCAGTAATACGGCCGCCATAAACGAGCTGCTGCTTCACATCGAACAACACCGGTCGGGCCGTTTGGCCGGGCCCCTTACTACCTCTTCTTTCCAATGAGTTCCTCTACCCCCGCTACGCCCCGCCGCCACGAATTTGACGCTCTGCTCGAAATGGATGGGGCCGATAACGGCGTGTTCGTGGTTGTACCCTTCGACGTGACAGCCGAATACGGCGTTAAAGGCACGCTGCCCGTGCAGGTCACCATCGACGGTTTCCCCATTCGCCTGAACCTGACGCCCATGGGCGGCGAGAGCCATGGCTTCAGCGTGCGCAAGGAAGTGCGCAACGCCATTGGTAAAACCTGGGCCGATACCGTGCAGGTGGTACTGTGGCACGATACCGACCCCAGCGGCCTCGAGCTACCCGCCGAACTGGCGCAGGCCCTCGACCGCACTGGTCTGCAGGCCAGGTTCGATGCGCTGCCCTTTACCCAGCGCAAGCAGCTAGCCCAGCACATTAGTCGCGCCAAAAGGCCCGATGCCCGCGACCTGCGCATCAATGAGGCGCTCGAACAAGCCGAATCGGGCCGTAGAACAAAGAACACCTGATTTTTTGAGCTGTTAGCTGAAAAACGAAGAAGCCCCCGTACTCGGTTGAGTGCGGGGGCTTCTTGTTTGGGCAAAATCAAGACGGTAGTTTAGAAGACAGCCTATGTTGCAAAGGTCGATGTAGGGGAGGGGCTTGCCCCCGCCCGCCGTTGAACGATTACCGTTGAAACGATGCGAACGGCGGGCGGGGACAAGCCCCGCCCCTACATCGACCTCCGGGATTTTATAGGCTACCGGTTCAGATACGTTCCAGCACCAGGGCTGTGCGGCTTGTGAGGTAGAGGCTGAGCTTGTGGACGCCGTTTTCCTCGAGGGTTTCGTAGCGGTAGTCATCGTCGATGCGGGCGAAGCCGCCGAAGTCGGGGGCATCGGAATCGAGCACAATGCGGTAGCGGCCGGCAGTGGGCACCACGAAGCGGTAGTCGGGGATGCTGTGCTCGGTGTGCAGGTTGAAGGCCAGCAGTAACGGGCCGCGCTGAAACACGAGCACCTGGTTTTCGGGGTCGAGGTGGAGCTGGCGGGCCGGACCGGCGGCCAGCAAGTGGCTGCTCCGGACCAGCTCAATCATGGCCCTGTCGAAGTTGAGCAGGTACTGAAACTTGAGGTCGGGGTTGTCGGCCAGGCTCCACTGGCGGCGGGCAAAATGGTGGCTCCAGTTGTTGCCTTCGCGCGGGAAATCAACCCACTCGGGGTGGCCGAACTCGTTGCCGATAAAGTTGAGGTAAGCCTCACCGCCCAGGCTAACGGTGAGCAGGCGGATGAGCTTGTGCAGGGCCACGCCCCGCGCGGCCACCGGGTCGGTGTCGGAGCGGCCCATGTGCTGGTAGATGGCATCGTCGAGTAGCCATTGGGCCAGGGTTTTGTCGCCTACCAGGGCTTGGTCGTGGCTTTCGGCATAGGCCACTGTTTTTTCGCCGTCGCGGCGGTTGTTCAGCACATACCACAGGTCGTAGAGGTTCCAGTCTTCGTCGCGGGTGTGCTTGAGCAGCTTGATCCAGTAATCGGGGATACCCATGCCCAGCCGGTAGCCAAAGCCCACGCCGCCCTCGGCAATGGGCCGGCACAGGCCCGGCATGCCGCTCATGTCTTCGGCAATCAGCAGGGCGCTGCGCTTGATTTCGTGCACCAGCGTGGTGGCCAGCTGCAGGTACAGCACCGCGTCCTCATCCACCTCGGGCCCGAAATACGACTCGTAGCCGCCGAAGCTGACGCCTTCCCCGTGGTGATGGTAGAGCATGCTGGTAATTCCGTCGAAGCGGAAGCCGTCGATATGGAACTCTTCGAGCCAGTAGCGCAGGTTGCTGAGCAGGAACTGCTGCACTTCGGGCTTGCCGTAATCGAAGAGGCGCGAATCCCAGCCCGGGTGCTCACCCCGGCTTCCGGCATGAAAATACTGGTGGCCCGAGCCGTCGAAGTTGGCCAGGCCCTCGGCCTCGTTTTTTACGGCGTGCGAATGCACCACATCGAGCAGCACGGCCACGCCCAGCCGGTGGGCTTCGTTGATGAGGTGTTTTAGCTCCTCGGGCGTACCGAAGCGCGACGAAACGGCGAAAAAATTGGCCACATGGTAGCCGAACGAGCCATAGTACGGGTGCTCCATCACGGCCATCAGCTGCACACAGTTGTAGCCGCCGGCCGCAATGCGGGGCAGCACCTGTTCGGCAAACTCCAGGTAGGAGCCCACCCGGCCCTCTTCCAACGCCATACCCACGTGGGCCTCGTAAATCAACGGCTCGCGCACGGCGTTGGCCACCCGAAATTTCTGGTCGGTCCAGGCAAACGGGGTTTCGGGCCGCCAAACCTGGCCGGCGAAGTCGTGCGTTTCCGGATTCTGCACGGCCCGGCGCAGGGTGGCCGGCAGCCGGTCCTGGGCACCATGCGCCGACACTACATGCACTTTATAAAGGGAGTGGTGCGTGAGGCGGTCTTTGTACTCTTTGTCGGGCAGAAAGACTTCCCAAACGCCGTCGGCGCCCTTGATTAGCGGGGTGGCCTGCCTGTTCCAGTCGTTGAAGTCGCCAATCAGACTCAGGGCCTGTGCGGCGGGTGCCCACTCGCGGTACCAGTGGCCCCGGCGGCGGCCGTCGTAGTGCAGGCCCAGGCGCTGGTGGGCGGTGGCAAACTTGCTAAGCGAACCGTATTGCTGCCCGATTTCAGCCAGCCGGGCTTCCAGCCGCTGCTGGCGGCGGCGCAGCACCGGCTCGTAGGGAGCCAGCCAGGGGTCGTGCTGCACGAGGGGCAGCGCAGTGGCAGGAGCAGCGGCAAGCGAGGCAGTTGGCGTGGTGGTGGTCATGGCAGAAGCGGCGAAGGTGCAGGGTTGCGCTCAAAACTACGTGGAATCGGATGAGGTGGCCCAATTTTCCGAAAAGTTGGTGGCCGGGTTGATTGCCGGCAGATAAACGCACTCCCATTCAGGGCTCGGCGAAGAATGACGTTCTTTCGGCCAAAATCGAGCTCCTCTACTCTATATGAAGCACTTTAGCCATTTTTTACTGCTGGCGGCCGGGCTGGCGGCCTGCACCACGGCCCCGCCCGCTACCTCGCCTGTGGCACTGGCCGCTCCGACACTGGCCGCTCCGGTACCAATGGCCACGCCCGTTGTTGCCAGCAAGGCCATGGTTACGTCGGCCCACCCCGAGGCCACCCGTATTGGGGTGGAGGTGCTGCAGCGCGGCGGCAACGCCTACGATGCGGCCGTGGCCGTGCAGTTTGCGCTGGCCGTAGCCTTGCCGGTGGCCGGTAACATCGGGGGTGGCGGCTTCGTGCTCTACCGCGGGGCCGATGGCCGGGAAGGAGCCCTCGACTTCCGCGAAACCGCTCCCGCCGCCGCCACCCGCGACATGTACCTCGATGCGGCCGGTAACGTGATACCCAACCTCAGCACCCGGGGCCACCGGGCAGCCGGCGTGCCGGGCACCGTGGCCGGCATGTGGGCGCTGCACCAGAAGCTGGGCAAGCTGCCGTGGCGCGACGTAGTAGAGCCGGCCGCACAGCTGGCACTGGGTGGCGTAACGCTTACCAAGAAAGAGGCTACCGGATTGAATGATAATCGGACGGCCTTCGCACGTTTCACCCCGCAAGGCAACGCATATATGCGACCCGACGCCAGTACGTACGACTTGGGCACCTACAGTAATCCGCAGCCTGATTTCCGTCCTTGGCAAGCAGGGGATGTAATTAAGTACGTGCAGCTGGCCCGCACGCTGGGCCGCATCCGCGACCAGGGCGCGGCCGGCTTTTACGCGGGCGAAACGGCCGATTTACTCGTGGCCGAAATGAAGCGCGGCGGCGGCCTCATCACCAAAACCGACTTGGCCGCCTACCAACCCAAGTGGCGCACCCCGCTTAAAGGCAGCTACCGGGGCTACGAGGTGCTCACGTTTCCGCCGCCCAGCTCGGGGGGTGTGGCCCTGCTGCAAATGCTACAGATGCTGGAGCCCTACAACCTGCAGGCCGCCGGCTGGCACGCGCCCGAGGCCGTGCATTGGCTCACCGAGGCCCAGCGCCGCGTGTACGCCGACCGCGCCACCTACCTCGGCGACCCCGATTTTGGCCGCGTACCGGTAGTACAGCTGCTCGACCCAACCTACAACCGCCGCCGCATGGCCTCGGTGCAGCCACGCCGGGCCACACCCAGCGCCCAGGTAGCGGCCGGCACGGGCCTGCCAGCCTACGAGTCGGACCAGACCACGCACTACAATATCGTGGACGCCCAGGGCAACGCGGTGAGCTGCACGACCACCCTCAACGGGGCATATGGCAGCAAAGTGGTAGTAGCCGGGGCGGGCTTTCTGCTGAACAATGAGATGGACGATTTCAGCAGCAAGCCCGGCACGCCCAACGCCTACGGGCTGGTGGGCGGCGCGGCCAACGCCATTGCGCCCGGCAAGCGCATGCTTTCCTCCATGACGCCCACCATCCTGCTCAAGGATAACAAGCTGGCCCTGCTCATCGGTACGCCCGGCGGCAGCACCATCATCACGAGCGTGCTGCAGGGCATTATCAACGTAATCGACTACGGCCAGAACGCCCAGCAGGCCGTGGCCGCGCCGCGCCTGCACCACCAGTGGCTGCCCGACCAGCTCGATGTGGAGGCCGGCGCTTTGCTGCCCGCGGCTCAGGACACGCTCCGCGCCCGTGGCTACCAGCTCAACGCCCGCAGCCCCTGGGGCCGCCTAGAAATCATCCGGGTGCTGCCCGACGGCCGCCTCGAAGGCGGCGCCGACCCTCGTGGCGACGACAACGCAGCGGGATATTAGGGATTAGCAGCGAACAGAAACGCCTGCCATCCTCACGCAAGAAGGACCTTATCTCATCGGAACGGCCGTAACAACGACTCGTTTCTGTGAGGTAAGGTCCTTGCTTTGTCAGGATGGCAGGCGCTTGAATATTCTCGCTTCTGACTCCTGCCTTCTAGCTACCGGGAGTTACGCCTTCAGCGACTTACCGGCGTCACTCAGCGTTTGGCCGAGTTGCTTGAGCTTGTCTTTGGCGTCGTCGGTGGCGCTGGCAGCGGCCTTGGTGGTGTGCTCGCCCAGGGTGCTCAGCGACTGGCTGATTTTCGAGGCATCACCGCCACCAATGGCGGTTTTCAGGTTGTTCAGCTCGTCGGCAATAGCGCTTAGGGCGGGGCTGCCGGCGCCGTTGAGGGTTGAAACCCAGCTGTCGATGTTGCCGCCGGCCGCCGGAGCGGCTTGGCTCAGGCCGCCTTGCAGGGCCTGGAGGGTGGCGTCGAGTTGGCTGGTGGAAGTGGAAGCACTCATGGTAGTGTGGTTATGGTGGATGAATTTAACACCACTAGTACCGCACACCGTCTTTAAAAGTTGATAGTCAAATAATTAAACATCTACCAGCAAAACATATCTGGCGGTGAATGGTGTGGGACTAAAGGCCTGTACAGACGAAAAAATTCGGGTTCCAAGGGCTGCTTACACAACTTTTGGAACCCGAATTTTACACGGCCTTACTTTATCTTGTTACAGAATTTTGTGCAAAACCGGACTACGACATTTTCAGGTTGCCGGCGGCAATTACCAGCGTCTGGCCCAAATGGCGTAGCTGGTCGCCAGTATTGTCGGTGAGGCTGTGCATATTGGAGGCGATGCGCGAGGTCTCGGTGCCCAGCATCTGAAGGGTGGCGGCAATGGCGGGCCGGTCGTCGCGCTCGACGTAGGAGCGCAGGTTGCGCAACTCCTTTTGCAGACCGTTCAGGGCCGAGCCACCCAATCCGTCGAGGGACTCAATCCAGCTGTCGATGTCGCCCAGACCAGCTTCCAGCGGGTTGGCTCCCGGGTTATCGAAGGTGTCATAGATGTTGCGGACAGTCTTGTCGATGCGGCTAGCGTGGTTCATAGGGCAAGGGTAAAGAGGAGGTTGATGAGTGGAATGTACGCCGGCCAGCCAACTGGTGTTGCCTGGCCGACATTGACTAAACGGGGCAGAGCCAGCGCAATTTAAGCGTTACAAAGCTACCAGCCCTGATACTAATGCCCTGCTGACTCCTCAGATACTTCGAATTCTGACTTCATACTGCGTGACCAGGTGGAGCCTCGGGCGGCCTTACCAAATAGCACTACCACTCATTCACCCACCGCCGTTAGGTCGAAAGCCAGTCGAAAATCGTTGCGGATGGCGTAGGAGCCCAGATGTTGGAAGAAGCTGCTGGAATTATAGTGGATACCAAATTGGGTGCGGTCGAGGGTGGCGCTGCCGCTGATGTGCAGCCGACCATCGGGCCGTGCCTTCACGACGAGTGGAAAACGGATGGGACGGGTAACGCCGCGCATGGTGAGTTGGCCAACGGCCATACCAGCCCGCACTTCCCGCAGCTCAAAAACGGCCGTTGGGTACTTCGCCACCGCAAAGAAATCTTCTCCGCGCAAGTGCTCGGCCAACTGGGCCTGCTCCTGGTCCAGGGTGGTCATATCGAACTCGAAACGGCCGTTGCGCAGCGTGCGGCCGTCGTAGCGGAAGCGGCCGCGGCGTAGCTGCACGGTGCCGCTGGGCGCGTAGCCCCCTACTTCGGCATAGCCAGTCCAGGTAACGACGGCTGGCCCGATCCGGTAGGTAGTGGCCGCCGCCGCCCGGATTGACGGTTGTGGCGAATTGGCGAACCCGTTTTGGGGTGCGGCCGAGGCCAGAAAGAGCAAAAGGACGAGGAGTTTCATAGGTTGAGTATAAGATGGGGGCGAATGTGAATGCGCGGCCCGGGTGCGGGAAGTTGAGTTGGGCAACGGCCGGCGGCTCGTTGCTATTTCTGCGGAGTGGCTTCGGTTTCAACCAGTCCGAAGCCCTTGTAGAGCTTACCGGCCGAGTCGCGGGCCAGCACGTACCAAAGCGCGTCGCCGCCGTACAGGCCCCGGGCGCTGTCGGTGTAGCGGTAGTTTTGGGCAAAAGTGTAGGTGCGGCCGGGGCTCAGGCGGCCGTTGGGGCACTGGAAAAGCGTGGCAAATTCGGTGGCATTCTGCTGCAGATTGACTTGCCAGCCAGCTTCGCTGTACCAGATGAAGCTGCCGCACTCCACCACCGTCAGCTCCTCCCCCACCTCGGAGCGCACCATGGTGCTATGCTGCCACACGAAACCGCCGGGCTGCTCGGGGTTGGGTTTAGGGTACACTGGGTTGGGCGTATGCCAGAGCGAGAGGCCCACGGGCACCTGCCGAAGCTTATCGGGCAGAAGGCGGCGGTGGTCGGTCCAGGCCGGGGCCGGAATTGCCTGGGCCAGCAGAGGAGCCGGCGCGGCGGTAAGCGCGGCCAATAGCAACAGTAGTTTCATGGGGCTTGGGGGTTGAGGAACGACCCAAAGGTGCCCGCCCAAACTGCCCCAAGCGCCCCGAATCCGGCATCGGGACGGCCCAAATCGTGATATGGGCGCTAGTTTGGTAAATCGGTGGACTGTTTATGCGCCTGCGGGATGCAAGCTCCTTTCCCTACCAGAAGCACCAGCCCTGCTTCATGCATTTCCTACTTATTCGCCGCTGCCCCATTCGCGGGGGGCCTGGCCGGTGAACTGCTTGAAGATCCGGTTGAAGGTGGTTTTGGAGTTGAAGCCGCACTCCAACGCCAGCCCTAGCAACGTGAGGCGCTGGGCATCGGGGGTGGCCAGCCGGCGCTTCACCTCGGCCACCCGGTAACCGTTTATCAGGTCGTTGAAGCTCTGGCCGAATCCCTGGTTGACAGTGAACGAAATCAGGCGCGGTGCCAAGCCGGTGTGCGCCGATAGCTCGGCCAGTGTGAGTGTGGGGTTGAGGTAGAGCCGCTCCTCTTCCAGCGCCCGCCGGATGCGCGCCAGCACTGCCGCGTCAGCTACCGGCGCAGCGGCCCTTAAAGTACCGGGCGCAGAGGTCGGCACGGGAGACGCGTTGCCAGGGCGCCCGAGCGGTACGGCGGAAACCGCAAGGGTACCTGCACCAATAAAGGCCGCCGTTTCGGGCGCGGCCGGGGCAGCCTCGGGCACGAAGCTGACGGCCCGCATATCGGCCTGACGCAGGCCGACTACGCCAATCAGAAACACCACGCCACCCAACAACTCGGTAGAATAGTTGTACTCGTAGTAAAGACCGAAAAACTCGCGCAGCACTACTTCCAGCAGCCATTGCAGGCTCACGAGGCCCACCAGCACCAACAGCACCCGCAACCAGCGCAGGCGTAGCTCCGAAGTTTCAGAGAAGTTGTCGGGCAACCAGCGCCCGTACTGCCGCAGCAGGTGCAGGCTCAGCCCCAAATACACGGTAAGCGACACCCAGGTACCAATAAACTCCAGCCGGTACGTGTAGGGCCGGTGCACATGCTCCCAGAACCAGGCGCGGGCGGCGTACGATTGGGTACGCAGGCCCCAGTACAACGCGGCCTGCAACAGCACCGGCCCAAAATGCCCGAGGTGCCCCACCCGAAACCGGAATTCGTGGTTTACAAGGCTGCGCACGTAGAAATACAGCAGCGGCCCGAAAGCGAAGGAGTAGTAAATGGGCGCGAAATACCAGTTGGCATTTTGGTCGTAGATGCCGGCCACCCGAAAAAAGCTGTCGAGCAGCCACAGGGCAATGGCCAGCATAAGCAGCGCCAGAAACCCATTGGGCAGGCGGTTACGACGGGCCAGCGCCAGCAGCCCCGCCGCAAAAACGGCCTGCGCCACCACGGCTAACAGGGCCACTACAAGCGGGGTAAACGGTATCTGCATGGCTTTTTATGGAAGTTGGCAACTGGCTTGGGGTTGACGACCAACGTAGCGGGTTACGGCGCAGATTATCCCTGCCTGTTCGGGCTAAAAGGTAGCAAATCGGAAACTGGTGCGGCGAAGGACTCAATCAAAGAAGCTCCAGTTTGCCACTTGTCTGGCCACTTCCACCTTGCAGTGGTAGCGCCTGCCCACAACTCTGGTATTACCGGGGCTACACGATTCGCAAGCCACCATTTCAGGTTCGCGGCCAAAGACTTGGTAATCATTGCACAAAAACCAGGACCATTTTCACCCAATATCCTAAGTAAGAGACGGTTGATTACCATGCTCCAATATGCTACTTGGCTGTAGTTTTATGCCCAGCCTATTACACTAATATCGGACTGGGTATCCCCGCTTATTTATGCTAGTCTCCGATGAATCTCCTGCTCTCAATCCGGGGGCCGCTTCAACATACTTGCCAGCCTTAACCGGGGTCCGGGCCGTAGCAGCCTAC
>NZ_JABKAU010000020.1 GCF_013377885.1 Hymenobacter lapidiphilus | reverse complement strand
GCTTTTCTATTGAAGCTGTTTAGAAAGTCAAAAGAACGTCATGCTGAGCGCAGTCGAAGCATCTCTACCGCTTCGTTAAACGACCACAACGAAGCGGTGGAGATGCTTCGACTTCGCTCAGCATGACGTCCTAACTGATTGCTGGCACTTCCTAAACAGCTTCATTATATGAGTAGCACTTACGAAACAGTGATGCGAGAGTATGTAGCACGAAGCTCCGGCTTCGCGCATCGTTGAACGATAAGCAATGCGCGGCCATCAGCAACGACGCGCGAAGCCGGAATTTCGCGCTACATACTCTTTGCGCAAGTCTGGACGATGCCGAAGCTGAAAGTGCATAGCGCAAGGGCCGAGGGATGCTGCTCCAGACAGACTTGCCTACCTGCGTACGAACCAGTTTGTCTGCTTGCAATACTACTGCCAGCCGGGTTACTGGGCATTACAAAAGCTTGATACTGCACCCTGGAAGGCATATCAGAGCTTGACACGAGCAGGATAAACGGCCCAGAACTACCTTATTCTTATTTAAAATAATTAAAGATAGGCTTGTGGGAGTGACTAATGGCCCTTACTTTTGTTCCATAATCGAAACGATTCTAAACAACTACTCACTACTGCTACTCATGCGCTTTTCTGCCCGCCTGCTCACGTTTGCTTCTCTGGCCCTGGCCTCTGCTACTTTCACCGCCTGCTCCGACGATAAAAATGAAGTGACGCCGGATGCGCCGAAGTATGAGGTGCCCGTCACTTACAACTTTGCCAACGTGAACTACAGCGGCCAGCAGGCCCGCCTGGCCATGCTCGGCGAGCTGGACACCTACATCAAAACCGCTAATACCGGTGCGGTGCTCGATGCCCAGAAGCTGCAGAACATGTACGCCAACACCAACAGCCCCTTCGCGGCGGCCGAGCTGAACACGGCCGGCAAGCAACTGCGCGACAAGACGCTGAGCACCGTGCAGGCCGAATACGACGGCTACCTGAAGGATGTGGCCACGGCCAGCCTCAGCGCCAAGCTGCCCGCCATCAACGGCACCGCCGGCATCCTCACCTCCACCGATGGCACCAAGAAATACCTCGTGAATGCCAAGGGCGTGGAGTTGGGCCAATTGATTCAGAAGGGCCTGATGGGTGCCGTGTTCTACTACCAGACCGTTGACACCTACCTGACGGACGACAAAATTGGCAGCGCCGTAGACAACAAAACGGTGAAGCCCGGCGAAGGCACCACCATGGAGCACCACTGGGATGAAGCCTTCGGCTACTTCGGTGCCCCGGTTGATTTCCCAACCAACGTGACGGGCCTCAAATACTGGGCGAACTACAGCAACCAAGTTGACCCCGCATTGAAATTGAACAAAGCCCTGATGGATGCTTTCCTGAAAGGCCGGGCCGCTATTTCGAACAACGACATGGCCGGCAAAAACGAAGCGGCCGCCACGTTGCGCACCAACTGGGAGACGCTGGTTGCTTCTTCTGCCATACATGAGCTGAACGCCGCCAAGGGCGTAGTGGCCGACCAGGCCCTCAAGAGCCACTACCTGTCGGAGGCCCGGGGCTTCGTAATGGGGCTGCGCTACAAGAAGGACCGCAAAATCAGCGACGCTACCTACGCTCAGGTGATGACCAAACTCGGCGACAACTTCTACGCCACTACCGGCGCCGACATCAACGACGCCCTCAACCTACTCAGCTCTGCCTACGGCCTCGATGCCATTAAAGGCAGCATATAAGTTGAACCCGGCACCCGCCGGACCTGTTACCTGCAGCTGGCAGCCCTTTTCCGTTAGCCGGGCCGGGGCTGCCCCCTGCTTTTCCCTCTTCTTCGATGCTACTACCTGACCTGAAAACGCTACGCCTGACGGCCGCTACCTTAAGCTTGGCCCTGCTGGCTTCCTGCAGTTCCGACAGCAAATCGGAAAACGCCGCCCCCGCCGACTCGTTCGACCGGGCCGCCATGCTCGCCAACTACTCCAACCAGCTGATTGTGCCCGGTCTGCGCGAGTTGAGTACCGAGGCTGGCCAGCTGAACGCGGCCGTTTCGGCCTTTGCGGCCAGCCCGTCGGAGGCCACTCTGCAAACGGCCCGGGCTGAGTTGCGCGAAGCTGGACTTGCCTGGCAGGCCATGAGCTCCTACGAGTTCGGCCCGGCCGAAGAGCAGATGCTGCGTTCCAACCTCAACATCTACCCTACCTCGACCTCCCAGATCGAAGCCAACATCGGGGCTGGCTCCTACGATTTGAGTACGACGGCCAACCTGCCAGCCAAGGGTTTTCCGGCGCTCGATTACTTGCTCCACGAAGGCGCGACGCCCGCAGCGGTAGTGGCGAAATTCACGGCTTCGTCGGCCCGCGGGGCCTATGCCAAGGCCGTAACAGCCGAAATCAAGCAGCGCACCGAAACAGCTTACAACAAGTGGCTGGCCGGCGGCTATGCCGCAACCTTCCAGCAGTCTACCGGCACGGCCGTGGGCAGCGCGGTAGCCAACCTGGTCAACCAGCTCAACGCTGACATTGATATAACCAAGCGCTTCAAGGTAGGCGTTCCGTCGGGGCGCTTCACAGCGGGCACGGCCCAGCCAACCAGGGCCGAGGCGCCCTATGGCAACCTCTCGCTGGAGCTGCTCAAGCGTAACGTGCAGGCCCAAAAGGCGCTGTTTCTGGGCCAGGCTGGTACCGCCAACGGCCCCGGCCTCGACGATTACCTCACTCACGTGAAGGCCCAGTACAACGACAAGCCGCTGGCCAACGCCATCAGTCAGCAGTTTGATGCCGTGCTGGCGGCCATTGATGCCGTGCCCGGCCCGCTTACCCAGGCCGTAGCCACCCAGCCGGCCAGCGTCAACAAGGTCTACGACGAATTCCAGAAGCTCATCATTCTCACCAAAACCGACATGCCCTCGGCCCTCGGCGTATCCATCACCTACACCGACAACGACGGCGACTAATTTTTGAGCCTAATTGAGGCGACTAATGACGCGTCATGCTGAGCGAAGCAGCGTGTAGTCGAAGCATCTCTACCGCAGTGGTAAACCCAATAGCAGGAATAGCACTGCGGTAGAGATGCTTCGACTACGCGCTGCTTCGCTCAGCATGACACGTTTGTATTTAAGCCCCTTCCATTCTCACTCAACCCAATGCCCACCCTTACCTCCCCCACTTCCTGGTTGATGCGACCGGTTTCTGCGGCGCCGCTGGTGGTGTTTCGGGTGCTGTTTGGGGGCATGATGCTGGCCAGCATTGTGCGGTTTGCGGCCAAGGGCTGGATTACGGACCTGTACGTCGCACCTAAGGTGTTCTTTCCGTATTACGGGTTCGAGTGGGTGCAGCCGGCCGGCGCATTAGGCATGCATGTGGTGTTCGGGCTGATGGCGCTGGCGGCGCTGGGCATTATGCTGGGCGCGTGGTACCGTTGGTCGGCGGTGGTGTTTTTTCTGGCGTTTACCTACGTCGAGCTCCTGGACAAGAGCAACTACCTCAACCACTACTACTTCGTGTCGGTAGTGGCTTTTTTGTTGATTTGGGTGCCGGCCAACGCGCAGTTTTCGCTTGATACACGCTGGCAGCCGGAGCGGTGGCGGGCCACGGTACCGCAGTGGGCCGGGCTGCTGCTGCGCACCCAGATGGGGATGGTGTACTTTTTTGCCGGCGTGGCCAAGCTGAACCCCGACTGGCTTTTTGAGGCCATGCCGCTACGCCTGTGGCTGCCCGCCCACACCGATCTGCCGCTCATCGGCGGGCTGTTCGATCAGCTCTGGGTGGCCTACGCGTTCAGCTGGTTCGGGGCGTTCTACGACCTCACGATTCCGTTTTTTCTGAGCGCCCGGCTCACCCGTTACTGGGCCTACGTCACGGTGGTGGTGTTTCACGTGCTCACGGCGGTGCTCTTCCAGATTGGCATGTTCCCCTACATCATGATGGTGAGCACGCTGCTGTTTTTCCCGGCTTCCTTCCACGAGAAGCTACTGGGCTGGGGCCGCCGCCTGCTGGGCAGAGACGCTGCACTGTCGATTTCGGCTCCTGCAGCAACCTTTGCTACGCCAGCCGCGCCGCGGGGGCTGGTGGTGGCGCTGGGGCTGTGGCTGCTGGTGCATGTACTGCTGCCGTGGCGGTTCGTGCTGTACCCGGGCGACTTGTTCTGGAGCGAGCAGGGCTACCGTTTTTCGTGGCGGGTGATGCTGATGGAAAAAAGCGGCACTGCGTTTTTCTACGTACGCGACCCGCGCACGGGCCACGAAACCGAAATCCGCAACCGCGACTACCTCACCGTAACGCAGGAAAAGCAGGTAGCCACCCAGCCCGATATGCTGCTGCAGTTTGCCCACATCCTGCGCGACGACTACCGTCGCCGCGGCGTGCCCAACCCGCAGGTGCGGGCCGAAGCGTACGTAACGCTCAACGGCCGTAGCTCCCGCCTGCTCATCAACCCAAAACTTGATTTAGCCCAACAGCAGGAGGGCTTTGGGGCCAAGGCCTGGATTCTTCCGCTGGAGCAAGTCGAGCCGGCGGGTAAATGATTCCGGCGGCCGTAGGGGCAGGGCCAAGCCCCACCTCTACCGTAGTATCTCGCTCAGTATAAGCGTACTTTTGCACCCCGATTCACCTCACCCCCGCCCAATGCCCCGCTTGCTGCTTCTGCTCCTGCTGCTTTTCACCCTGCCTACCCTCGGCCAGAACCTGACGCTGAGCGGCCGGGTGACGGACGCACGCACGGGCCGGCCGGTGGCGCAGGCAGAAGTGCTACTGACCAACTCGGGCCAGCTTACGCGCACCGATGCGCAGGGGCGCTACCAGTTTGGCGAGCTGCCGGCCGGCACGTACGCCCTCACGGCCTTTGCCGAGCAGTTCACCTCCCTCACCAAGCCCGTAGAGCTAACGGCCAATGCCACGCTGGACTTTGCCCTCGCGCCTTCGGATGTGAAGCTGAGTGAAGTGAACGTGGAGGGCCAGCGCGAACAGGGGTTCGGCATCCGGCGGCTAAATTCGGTGGAGGGCACGGCTATTTATGAGGCTAAGAAAACGGAGGTAATCGAGCTGGAGAACGTAACGGCCAACCTGGCCACCAACAACGCCCGGCAGGTGTTTGCCAAAGTGGCCGGCCTCAACATCTGGGAAAGCGACGGGGCGGGTATTCAGCTGGGCATTGGCGGGCGCGGGCTGAGCCCCAACCGCACGGCCAACTTCAACACCCGCCAGAACGGCTACGACATTTCGGCCGACGCGCTGGGCTACCCCGAGAGCTACTACACGCCCCCCACCGAGGCCCTGGACCGGATTGAGGTGGTGCGCGGGGCGGCTTCGCTGCAGTACGGCACCCAGTTTGGCGGGATGCTCAACTTCGTACTGCGCCAAGGGCCGACTGATAAAAAGGTGCAGTTCACGACCCGGCAGACGGGCGGCTCGTTCGGGTTTTTCAACTCGTTCAACAGCGTGGGCGGCCAGCTCGGGCGCACCAACTATTACGCCTACTACCAGTACAAGCGCGGCGACGGGTGGCGGCCCAACTCGGGCTTTGATGTGCATACGGCCTACGCCAGCGTGCAGCACGCGGCCACCGAGCGGCTCAAAATCGGGCTGGATTACACCCGCATGTACTACTTGGCCCAGCAGCCCGGCGGCCTCACCGATGCCCAGTTTGACCAGGATGCCCGCCAGAGCAGCCGCACCCGCAACTGGTTTCGGGTGAACTGGAACCTGCTGGCCACCACCGCCGACTACCGCTTCTCCGACGCCACCCGCCTCAACTGGCGCACCTTCGGGCTGCTCGCCGACCGCACTGCCCTGGGCAACCTGAGCCGCATTGATAGGCCCGACGACCTGAGTTCGGCCCGCCTGCTGTTGCGCGACCAGTTCCGCAACGTGGGCTCCGAGCTGCGCCTGCTGCACCGCTACGCCCTGGCCGGCTCCTTCTCGACGCTGCTGGTGGGCGGGCGCTACTACCACGGCTTCACCGACCAGCGCCAGGGCCCCGGCTCGCGCGCCGCCGATGCCGATTTCACGTTTTATCCGGCCGAGCAGAATGCCTCCATCATTCAGGCCGCCTACAAGTACCCCAGCCGCAACGCGGCCGTATTCGTCGAGAACATCTTCAACCTCACACCCCGCCTCAGCCTCACGCCCGGCCTGCGCTACGAGTGGATTCGGACTCGCGCCCAGGGCACATTTGCCCGCGAGGAGTACGACCAGGCCGGTAATTTCCTTTCGGAAGAAAAGTTTGCCGAGCGGCGCCAGACCACCCGCGGCCTGCTTTTGGGCGGCCTTGGGGCCAGTTTCAAGCCCACCGAGCAGGTGGAGGTGTACGCTAACTTCTCGCAGAACTACCGGGCCATCAACTTCAACGATATGCGCATCGTCAACCCCGGCATTCGCGTCGATCAGAACCTACGCGACGAGCGGGGCTACAGCGCCGACCTGGGGTTGCGCGGCGGCCGGCCGGGCGTGTTCACCTACGATGCCAGCCTGTTTTACCTGGCCTACAACAACCGTATCGGCCTGCGACCCGGAAGGGACACGGTGCTCTTCCAGAACTACCTGCTGCGCACCAACATCGGCCCCTCGCGTAACCTGGGCCTCGAAACGTTCGTGGAAGCTGACATTCTGCGCCTGTTGCAAGGCGAAAACGCCCGCACCGGCCTGAGCGTGTTTTCCAACCTCACGCTGGTTGATGCCCGCTACAACATCGATAACGCCGTGTTCCGCGACAAAAAGGTGGAGCTGGCGCCTTCGCTCATCGCCAAAGCGGGCCTCACGCTGCGCCGCGGCCCGCTCAAGCTGGCCTACCAGTACGCCTACACCAGCCGCCAGTTCACCGATGCCACCAACAGCCTGCGCGAACCCTCGGCCGTATTCGGCGAAATTCCGGCCTACTGGATCATGGACCTGTCGGGCAGCTACGAGTACAAGTTCCTCAAGCTCGAAGCCGGCCTCAACAACCTCACCGACAACCGCTACTTCACCCGCCGCGCCACCGCCTACCCCGGCCCCGGCATCATCCCCGCCGACGCGAGAAGCTTCTACGTGACGCTGCAGGCCCAGTTTTAAGGGTTAAGAGGACGATGTAGGGGCGGGGCTTAGCTGCGCTGTCCCTACGCCCACTCCACATCCTTACGAAGCCAGGCCTGCGTGGCGGCTTCGGGCGAGTTGGGGGCTATCTGGAAATCGTAGTGCCACTCGCACTGGGGTGGCAGGCTCATGAGGATGCTTTCGGTGCGGCCGCCGGTTTCGAGGCCGAATTTGGTACCCCGGTCAATGGCCAGGTTGAACTCGGCGTAGCGGCCGCGGCGCACCAGCTGCCACTGTTTCTGGGTTTCGGTGTGGGGCTGGTCGCGGTTGCGGCGGATCAGCTCGGCGTAAGTGCGGCCATATACTTCGCCCACGTCCTGCACGAAGGCGAACAGTTCCTCGAACGACCCGTCGCGGCCCACCGTGAGGCGGTCGAAGAAGATGCCGCCCACGCCGCGGGTTTCCTGGCGGTGGGGCAGGTAGAAGTACTCATCGGCCCACTGCTTAAAGCGCGGGTAGTAGCTGGCGTCGTGCCGGTCGCAGCTGATTTTGATTTGCTCGTGGAACCAGCGCGCCTGGGTTTCATCCACGTAAATGGGGGTCAAATCGAGCCCACCGCCGAACCAGGCTTCGCCGTTGCCGGCCTCGAAGTAGCGCACGTTCATGTGCGAGATGGGCACCAACGGGCTGCGCGGGTGCTGCACCACGCTTACGCCGGTGGCAAAGTAGGCGGGGTCGGGCATGAGCAGCTGCCGGGCCGCCGCCTCACTCATGCGGCCCGATACGGCCGAGAAGTTCACGCCGCCCTTTTCCAGCACGTCGCCGTTGCTGATAACGCGGGTCAGCCCGCCCCCACCGCCCTCGTGCTCCCAGGCATCCTGCCGGAAAGTGGCGCCGCCATCGGCCGTTTCCAGCTGCCGGCAAAGCCAGTTCTGGAATTCGCGCATCCAGCTTTCCACAGCAGTACGGGCCGGAATAAGGTTTTGGGCAGAAGTGGTGACGGTTGACATAGCAAGGTGGTTTCGAGTGATAAAAAGCCGGATTGCAGGGACGCAACCCATCGCGTCGCGTCGTTGAACGCTGCCATTGAACCAACCATAACAGCGTCAGCAACGACGCGACGCGATGGGTCGCGTCTCTACAGCCCGGCGGCCAGCTCGGCATTCGAGGCCAGGGTGCGGGGTGTTTGGGCGAGGCGCTCGGTGCACTTGTCGCAGCAGGTGACGGCGGTGGCCGGTGCGGTGGCCGGCAGCACCAGCACCGGAATGCAGGTGTGGTAGGCGCGGGTGGCCGTATAGCAGGCATCGAAATAGCGCAACAGCTCGGCCTGGCTGGTGGGGGCGATGAGCAGCAGCTGGGCCTGGGTGCGGGCGCAGAAGTCGCCGGTGCCTTCCAATGGGGCATCGTCTTCGAGCAGGTGGCGACCAATTACGGGCCAGGTGAGCTGGGCGGCGGCGCGGCCCAGCGCCAGCTTCAGCGCCCGGCGCCGGTTCCGCTCGTAAGGGGCGTAGAACTGCACCAGTTCCAGCGGGGCCGGAAATGCCTCGGCCAATGCTGAGGCCCGGGGCAGCACGGCCAGCGGCAGCGCGCTGAAATCAGCAGCGAAAACCAGGCGGTTGGGCAGGGTGCGGCGGCCCGGCGGCACCAACAGCACCGGGCAATCTACCAGCTCGCGGATGGCGGCGGCGTGGTTGCCGGGCGCTTCTTCGCGGCCACAATCCACGTGTTCGAGGCCCATCACCAGCATATCGGCCCCGCAAAGCGCAGCTTCGGCGCGCACGTGGTCGTGCAGGCAGCCGCTGTGCAGGCGGTAACGGTAGCGGATGCGGCGGCCGTCCTGGCGGGTGAGCTGCTGGTAGCGCAGGCGTTCCACCAGACTGCGCAAGCGCTGCTCTTCGGCGGCCAGCACGGCGGCCGTGGCAGCTTCGGTCAGCGGCTCGGCGGGCGTGGGGTGGCAGTAGAGCAGCACGATTTCGGCCGGCCAGCGCACGGCCAGCTTGTTGGCGTAAGCGAGGGTGTGCTCGGTGGCGGCGGTGTGGTCGAGGGAAACAAGCAAGGTTTTCATGGGCAGGCAGGAAAGAGTATTCAGAAGAGAGGAATGCGGGGAATTGGAAAAAGAGGGGCCACCAACGACCAGAATTGCCTCAGTGGCAGATTGTGACGGTAGTAGCCGGCCGCTCGGAGGCGGCCGTGGCGGTGGCAGCGGGCAGTTGCGGACTCAGGTACGGAATGCCCAAGCCCAGCCCGCGCACGATGAACAGCGCGGCCAAACCCAACGCCAGCACCGGCACGGCTCGTCGCAGCCGCCCGCGCCACACCAGCGGCACGAGCTGCCCGGTGAGCGAGAGGGCCAGCATCAGCGGCAGCGTGCCCAGCCCAAACAGGGCCATGTAGGTCGCCCCGCCCGCCACACCGGGCGCGCTCAGGGCCCCGGCCAGCGCCAGGTACACTAAGCCGCAGGGCAGCAGGCCGTTTAACAGGCCGGTGGTGTACAATGCGCCAAGCGAGGGCCGCTGGTAGAAATAAGCCAGCCGGTTTTTCACCTTAGCCAGCACCGGTGCCAGGCCCAGCGCCCCGGCGGCGCGGCCCAGGTACCGCTCGGGCGTTACCACCAGCACCAGAATCAGCAGGCCCGAGAGCAGCGACAGGCTTTGCTGCCAGCCGGCCAGCCGCAGGCCCTGCCCCAGCCCGCCGGCTATTGCTCCGAGCATGGCGTAAGTAGTCACCCGGCCCAGATTGTAGAGCACCCGCCCCAGCACGTAGCGCCCGCGCGACTGCCCCGCGCCGGGCAACGCCAGCGCAATGGCTCCGCACATACCCACGCAATGGAAACTGCCAATCAACCCAAATAAGAAACCGGCCCAGAGCATGCGGTGAGGTGGTTATGTAATGAAGTGATGAGAAAGGAGGTAAAAGGAACTGTCATACTGAGCATGTGGCTACGCCTTCGCTCAGCATGACAGTACTTTCGACCAAATAGCCTTACTGTTCAATCGAAAGCACTTCTTCCAGGAAATAAGGCTGGTTGTTAACGGTAAATTCGATGCGGAGGCGCCAGAGGCCGGGCGCCAGGCGGGTGGTATTGAGCTGCTGGATGGCCGGCTCGCCGGTGGGCTGGAAGGGCAGCGTGAAATCGAGCTCCTGGTTGGAGGGGCGAAAGAAGTGCAGCGTACCCTGCACGGCCTGGCCGCGCAGAGCGGTGGGCAGTTCCAGCGTAAGGCGACGGGTGGTGGCGTCCAGCTTTACCTGTACCGGCGCGGGCAGAGCGTTGGCGCGGGCTACGGCGGCCATGCGCTGGCCGTGGCGCAGCTCCTGCTGGTAATAGTCGGCACTCACCAGATCCACGCTCGTGCGCATGGCCTGCTGCACCATGTAGCCGATGTAACCGGCAAACAGCACGAACGTGGCAATGATGTAGTAGGGCCAGTAGGAAGTTTTGGGCTGCGCCATGAGGCTGGGGGAAGTGGGATTGGAAGTCAATGGGATAGGTATATATGGGAAGTGAAGGATATAATAGACGACAGAAAAACTGTCATGCTGAGCATGTGGCGCATAGAGCCAGGGTCGGAGCGAAGCCGAAACATCTCTACCGCTTCGTTAGAATAGGGAGCGAACGATGGGGTTAGCAATGCGGTAGAGATGCTTCGACTTCGCCTCCGGCTGCGCTCAGCATGACAGTTCCTTTTGCCGCTTCCATCTTATCACCCCATCACTTTTCCCCTATCACCGCATCACCGGGCCCAGGAACTTGGTGCTGGTTTCGGCGATGAGCTCGTTGCCGCTGTAGATGCCGATGCGCAGGGGCTGGTTGGTTTCGTGCAGGGCTGTGCGGGGCAGCTCGACGAAGAACACGCTTTCGGTGAGGCCCTGGGCGGGCAGGCGCAGGCCGGTTTCGGGGGCGCCGACTACCGTGAGCGTGCCGCCGGCTGGCTCCAGCACCCGGAGGGAAATTGGGTAGGGCTGGTTGGTTTTGTTGATGACGGAGATGTTGTAGAGGTTGCGGATGGCGCCCTGCTCGGTTTTTTGGTAGCGCTGGCCCGGCGTGCGCAGCACCGTGGCCGCCACGTTGGAGCGCGACGTCAGCAGCAGGGCCAGCGCAATAACCAGCACGCCCAGCGCGCCCGAGAGGGCCTTCATACGGCCGGTGAGGCGGAACTTAG
Organism: Hymenobacter lapidiphilus; assembly: GCF_013377885.1. Classification (GTDB taxonomy): domain Bacteria; phylum Bacteroidota; class Bacteroidia; order Cytophagales; family Hymenobacteraceae; genus Hymenobacter; species Hymenobacter lapidiphilus. The sequence continues at coordinate 66,329 of NZ_JABKAU010000020.1, read as the reverse complement.
TGCCGCGGGCAATATCGTTTTCCGAGGCGTGGCGGATGAGGTTGGGCGGCAGGTTCACCAGCTCCATGATGTTGTTGCAGGCGTCGATGCAGGCGGTGCAGTTGGTGCATTCGAGCTGCTGGGCGCCGTTGCGGATGTCGATGCCGGTGGGGCACACCTGTACGCACTGGTGGCAGTCGATGCAGTCGCCGGCGGTGCGGTCCTGGTTTTTGCGCAGCTTCTCGCGGGGCTCACCGCGCTGATAGTCGTAGGCCACTACAAGGCTGTCCTTGTCGAGCAATACACCCTGCAGGCGGCCATAGGGGCAGGCAATGGTGCAAACCTGCTCGCGGAAACGGGCAAACACCGCGTAGAACACGCCGGTGAACAGCACCATCGACGACAGGCCGCCCAGATGAGCCGTCAGCGGGTCGGTTACAATCTTGATGAGTGCATCGGTGCCGATGATATAGGCCAGAAAGGTGTTGGCAATCAGAAACGAAATCAGCAGAAACAGGGTGTGCTTCGCCGTTTTGCGCCAGAGCTTGTCCCAGTCCAGCTCGCGCCGGTCGAGGGCTTTCTGCTGGGGCGAATCCCCCTCAATCCAGTACTCGATGCGCCGAAACACCATCTCCATAAAGATGGTTTGGGGGCAAACCCAGCCGCAGAACACCCTGCCGTACACGATGGTGAACAGGTAGATAAACAGGGTAAAGGCGAGGGCCGCAATCAACAGGATGAAGAAATCCTGGGGCCAGAAGATTTGACCGAAGATGATGAACTTCCGCTCGGGCAGATTGAGCATGAGCACCGGCAGGCCCTTAATGCGCAGCCAGGGGCCGGCAAACAGCAGCGCCAGCAGCCCGTAGCTAACCCACTTGCGGGCCTCATACAGGCGGCCGCTGGGCTTTTTGGGGTACAGCCACACGCGCTTGCCCTCGGCATCCACCGTCGAAATGGTGTCGCGAAACGAGTCGTTGGGCTGAAAAGGAGCGGTGGACATGGCTTTTGAGCTGTTAGCTGAGAGCTATTAGCTGTTAGCTTTTTCGGGCTGGCAGCTGAACGGGACCGACTGCAATCGGTGCAGACGTAAAGGGACTGGAAGGCAGTTTCACTCAGAAAAAGAGCTGGCAGCTAATGGCTAACAGCTGTTATAACCGGCGCTTCCTTTTCGCCTTGGGGCTCTTTGGCGTTGGGCGGGTTGGTGCCGCGCAACGACTCGATGTAGGAGGAAACCTGGAGCATCTGCTTGCCCGAGAGCTTGCCTTTCCAGGCCACCATGCCCTTGCTCGTGACGCCGAACTTGATGGTTTTATACACCTGATTGATGTCGCCGCCGTGCAGCCAGTAGTCGTCGGTGAGGTTGGGGCCTACTTTACCCTCGCCCTCGGTGCCGTGGCAGGCCGCGCAGTTGGTCGCGAAAAGCGTCGTGCCAGCTTCCAAATCGGGGCCCGCGGTGAGGGCCGTGTAGGTGGTCAGCTTGTTGGGGTCGTCATCGTCGGCCGATACGAGCAGAGCCGCCTGCTGCATCTCGGTTTCATACTCGGCCGCCTGCAGGTCGCCGGTGTAGGTGACGTGGTAGAACACCATGTAGGCCACGGCAAACACGATAGTGAAGTAGAAGCCGTATTTCCACCACGGCGGCAGGTCGTTGTCGAACTCGGTAATGCCGTCGTAATCGTGGTTCATTAGCTCGTCCTTGTCGCGGCCAACTACCAGCACAGGGTCGCCTACCAGCAGGCCCAGCACCTTGCCGCTCCAGGTTGCATGCACCGTGGGCAGCTCGTAGAGCCGACGCAGCTGGGGCTTCATTTTGATGACCAGCAGCACGAAAAGCAGGCCGAATATCAGTAGCACCAACCCCAGCGTAGCCAGCAGAAACCAGAACATAACCGTCTGAACACCCATGGCGGGGGCGGCGGCCGTAGCGGCAGCAGCTTCGGGCGCGACAGTCTGGGCAACGGCTGCTAGGGCCGGGGCGAGTAGCCCGGCGGCCAGCAGCAGGACGCGACGGAACCGACGGGCGGCGGCGAGCGGGCGGGCTAGCATAGTTTGGGGTCGAAAAGAGGGGCGGAATCAGCATCCTCGGAGGCGGCATCGGCTCCGTCGGCGCGCAGGGGCAGCTCGCTCATATCGTGCAGGTGCTGGCGGTTGGCCACAAACACGTACACCAGCAGGCCGAGGAAAAACAGGAAGAATATGCCAAACGAGATGAGCGGGTATATCTCGATGCCGGCAATCGAACGCAACACTTCTTTGTGCATAACGAAGGGGGCTTGAAATCTGGAGGACGGAGAAAAGACGGTGGCAAAAGGCAGGCGGCAGGCCGGGGCACTGGCATCCGGAGGGCGTTGGGCCCGGATGATTGAGAGCCCCGGCCGTGCGCCTGGCTGGCCTACTGGGCGGCGGTAGCGGCGGCAGTTTCGGCTTCCGGCTTCACCTTGATGTCGGTACCGAGGCGTTGCAAGTAGGCAATCAGGGCGATAATCTCCCGGTCCGATTTCACGTCGATGTCTTCCTTTTTCAGGTCGGCCGCAATCTGGTCGGCCTGGCGGCGGGCGTCGGCTTCGGCATCCTTGTCGTAGCCGGCGCGGTAAGGCGTGCCCAGTTGCTGCAGCACCCGGATTTTGGTGGCCAGCGTCGAGTAGTCAATCTGGTTATCGAATAGCCACGGGTAGGGCGGCATGATGGAGCCGGGCGACATGCTGGTGGGGTCGAGCATGTGGTTGTAGTGCCACGAGTGCGGGTACTTGCCGCCCACGCGGTGCAAATCGGGGCCGGTGCGCTTGCTGCCCCACAGGAAGGGCCGGTCGTACACGAACTCGCCCGCCTTGCTGTACTCGCCGTAACGCTCGGTTTCGGAGCGGAACGGGCGCACCATCTGGGTGTGGCAGTTCGAGCAGCCTTCTTTAATGTAGAGGTCGCGGCCCTGCAATTCGAGCGCCGAGTACGGCTGCACGGCCGCAATAGTGGGCACATTGCTCTTGATGAGGAAAGTCGGCACCATCTCCACGGCCCCGCCAATGGCAATGGCCACGGTGGCCCAAACGGCCAGCTGGAACGGGCGGCGCTCAATCCAGCGGTGCCAGTGGCCGTCGTTGATGTGCGGGTCTTCGGAAGCGGGCAGCAGCGGGGCGGCCGTGGCTTTTTCTTCGGCCAGTAGCGTACCCGCTTTGGCGGTTTTCCACAGGTTATACACCATCAGGAACACGCCGCTCAGGTACATGATGCCACCGATACCGCGCAGGTAGTACATGGGCACAATCTGGAGCACCGTTTCGAGGAAGTTCGGATACTGGAGCATCCCCTCAGCGTTGAACTGCTTCCACATCAGGCCCTGCGTGAAGCCGGCCCAGTACATCGGAATGGCATAGAACAGGATGCCCAGCGTGCCAATCAGGAAGTGGGCGTTAGCCAGCTTCTTCGAGTACAGCGGCGTGCGGTAGAGGCGCGGCCACAGCCAGTAGAGCATGGCAAACGTGAGGAAGCCGTTCCAGCCCAAAGCCCCCACGTGCACGTGGGCTACAATCCAGTCGGTAAAGTGGGCAATGGCGTTTACGTTCTTCAGGCTCAGCATCGGGCCCTCGAAAGTGGCCATGCCGTAGGCCGTAATGGCCACCACCAGAAACTTGAGCACTGGCTCCTCGCGCACTTTGTCCCAGGCCCCGCGCAGTGTCAGCAGCCCGTTGATCATGCCGCCCCAGCTGGGCGCAATCAGCATGATGGAGAAGGCCACGCCCAGGCTCTGGGCCCAGTCGGGCAGCGAGGTGTAGAGCAGGTGGTGGGGTCCGGCCCAGATGTAGATGAAAATCAGCGACCAGAAGTGAATGATACTCAGTCGGTACGAATACACCGGCCGGCCGGCGGCCTTGGGCAGGAAGTAGTACATCAGGCCCAGGTAGGGTGTGGTCAGGAAGAAGGCCACCGCGTTGTGGCCGTACCACCACTGCACCAGCGCATCCTGCACGCCGGCGTAGGCCGAGTAGCTCTTCATGAAGCTCACGGGCAGCGCCGCCGAGTTCACCAGGTGCAGCACCGCTACCGTCAGGAACGTGGCAATGTAGAACCAGATGCCCACGTACAGGTGCCGCTCGCGCCGCCTGGCAATCGTGCCGAACATGTTCCAGCCGAACACCACCCAAATAACGGTAATCAGGATGTCGATGGGCCACTCCAGTTCGGCGTACTCCTTGCTGGTGGTGAAGCCCATCGGCAGGGAAATGAGCGCGCTCAGAATAACCAGCTGCCAGCCCCAGAAGTGAATTTTACTCAGGGCCTTGGAGTACATGGGCGTTTTGCACAGGCGTTGCAGCGAGTAGTAAACGCCCATGAAAATACCGTTGCCCACGAAGGCAAAAATCACGGCGTTGGTGTGCAGCGGCCGGATGCGCCCAAACGTGGTGTAGGCGCTACCCAGGTTGGCATCGGGCAGGGCCAGCTGGAAGGCAGCCAGAATGCCGACCAGCATGCCGGCAACGCCCCAGAAAACGGTGGCCACGCCAAAGTCACGGACAATCCGGTTGTCGTAGAAGAAGGTGTCCACGGCCCGCACCTTGTCGGGCTGAACCAGGACGGAATCGGGCGCGGCCAGCGGTAGCGGAGTTGCGGCTTGCATGGGGGATGTGACTAATTGGAGTATGCCCCAAAGGTCCCCCGCGCCCTCCCCGCGTAGCATGACGCCGGTTAGCCGTCCGCTTGATTTGCGTCAGGAAAGGCTATTTATCTGCCATTACACCTTCCCTACTTCAACGGCGGCTCTTCCTCATCGAACAGCATCCGCACCGAGGGCGTGTAGGTATCGTCGTACTGGCCCGAGCGCACCGACCACAGAAAGGCCCCCAGAAAGAGCAGCGCCACCAACAGGCTGATGCCGATAAGCAGGAAGATTATGGTCATAGCAGAGGGTTTTTGAGCGTGATGGTCGCAGGAACGATGTAGGGGCGGGGCTTGTCCCCGCCCCTACATCGTTCCTGTAGCTTAAAGAGCCAGCTTCGACGCTGCCCGACGCACCAGCACGGTGGCCACGAGCATCACGCTCAGCGAGCTGATGGGCATAAGAATGGCGGAAACGATGGGCGTAAATAACCCCTGCACCGCCAGCGCCAGCCCAAAGGCATTATAGCAGAACGAAAGCCCGAAGGTGGCCAGCACCACCCGCAGGCAGGCCCGCGAAAAGCGCATGAACGTGGCCAAGCGGCCGAATTCGGCTGCATCGAGGATGGCGTCGCAGGCGGGCGAGAAGTTGGTGAGCGTGTCGGTGAGGGCCAGGCCAGCGTCGGCGGCGCGCAGGGCCCCGGCGTCGTTCAGGCCGTCGCCCACCATCACTACGGTGTGGCCTTGGGCGCGCTCGGCGGCAATGTAAGCCAGCTTATCGGCCGGCAACTGGCGGAAGTGCAGGGCGGCATCGGGGCCCAGCATTTCGCGCAGGCGAGCCTCCTCAGCGGGTGTATCGCCCGACAGCACCGCCAGACGGTAGTGGCTGCCCAGGCCGGCCAGCACCGCCGGCAGATCGGGGCGGTACACGTTGGGGAAGGTGTAGTAGCCCGCCGGCTCGCCCCCAAACGCCACGTACACCCGGGTTTCTGGCGCATCTAGGTAGTGCGAAGCTTCCGCTTCGCGGCCATCAGGAGCCGTTGTAGCCGCACCGTTCAACGAGTCACGAAGCTGGGGCTTCGCGCTGCTTCCTGTAAAACCGGCGGCTCCCAGGCGCACTGTTTCGCCCGTTTCGGCGGTGGCGGCCAGGCCCTGGCCAGGGGTTTCGTGGCAATGGCGCAGCGGCAGCGCCGGGCCGGCAGCCTCACGGGCCAGGCGTTGGCTTAGCGGGTGGGTTGATTGGGCGGCGGCCGTCGTGAGCAGGCGCAGTTCGGCGGCGGTGAGGGGGCGGCCGTGGTACTCAACGGCTGCCTGGTGGGGGTCGGTGAGCGTACCAGTTTTGTCGAACACCAGCGTGTCGGCGCGGGCCAGCGTCTCAATCACGGCCGAGTTTTTCAGGTAGAACTTGTGGCGGCCCAGCACCCGCACGGCCGTGCCCATAGCAAACGGGGTAGCCAGCGAGAGGGCGCAGGGGCAGGCAATAATCAGCACCGAAGTGAAGGCCCGCCACATCATGGCCTGGTCGCGCGGGCCCCAGTAGAGCAGCGTACCCAGCGCCAGCGCCAGTGTAATGCCCACGAAATAGCGGCCCACCCGGTTGGCATAGGTTTCCAGGCCCAGGTGGCGGCTTTCTTTGGCGAAGGCCGGATTGTTCCACAGTTGCGTCAGGTAGCCCTGGCTGACTTCGCGCACCACTTCCAGCTCCACGGCCTCGCCCAGCTGCCGGCCGCCGGCGTATACCAGCTCGCCCGAAGCCCGCGCCACCGGCGTACTCTCGCCCGATACAAAGGAGTAGTCGAGCTGCCCGTTGCCGCGCAGCACCACCGCGTCGGCCGGCACCACTTCCTGGTGGCGCACCCGAATCCGGTGGCCCACCCGCAGCTCCCGCACCGAAATGGATTTGTCGCCCTCGGGGGTGAGCTGGGTAACGGCCACAGGAAAATACGACGTAAAGTCGCGGTCGAAGCGCAGCGCGTCGTAGGTGCGCTGCTGCACCCAGCGGCCAATCAGCATGAAAAACACCAGGCCGGTAAATGAGTCGAAATAGCCCGGTCCCTGGCCCGACAGCGCCTCCCAGGTACTCACCCCAAACAGGGACACAAGGCCCAAGCTAATCGGAAAATCGAGGTTAATGTAGCGCTGGCGCAGCCCCTGCCAAGCCGAGCGGAAGAAGTCGCGGGCACTATACAGCAGCACCGGCAGCGCCAGCGCTAAACTCAGCAGCCCAAAAAAGCCTCCGAACCCGGCCTGCAAATCCTCTACGAACGAGAAGTAGTCGGGCAGCGCCAGCAGCATGACGTTGCCGAAGGCGAAGGCCGCCAGCCCGAGCTGGTAATACAGCGTGCGGCTGGCGCGGTGGGGCTGGGCACCCAGCTCGGCCAGCGTAATCTGGGGCTCGTAGCCCACCGAGGCCAGCAGGGCCACCACGTCTTTAAGCCCAGTGCTGGCCGTCAGGTAAGTAATGGTGATTTCCTTGCGCAGAAACTGCACCCGCGCCTCTGCTATGCCGGGGTTGAGCTTGGGCAGGTGCTCCAGCAGCCAGATGCAGGAGGTGCAGTGCATCTGAGGCACGCTCAGGGTGATGCGGGCGCGCTGCTCCGAACGGAAGCTCAGCAGCTGGGCCTGCACGGTTTCCGAGTCGAGGTAATCGAAGCGACCGGGCAGCTCCACTTCCTTGATTTTGAGGCCGGGCCGCTCATCGAGGTTGTAGTAGGTGCAGAGGTTGTTGGCCGCCAGCAGCTCGTACACCGTGCAGCAGCCGGCGCAGCAGAAGGGCAAGCCGGCCAGCTCCAACGGCTCGGACGGGCAGGCGTCGCCGCAGTGGGCGCAGGCAACGGCGGCGGCGGTGGCTTCTTCGAGAACAGTGGGCATAGGTTGAGCTGTTAGCGGATAGTTTTTAGCGGCTGGCTTTTTTCTATCGGCTGGGGCTGATAAGCACGCGGCGGCAGAACTGCGAAGTTGCCCGCCGGTGCTTTCTACAAAGCTCGCCCCGCCCCCGCCGCCCTCCGATGACCAACCTCATGCCGGGGTTTGATTTGCGTCAGGGCACCCGCACCGTTTGGCCGGCACCTTTGCTTAGTTGAACGGTGTAGGGGCGGGGCTTGCCCCCGCCCGCCGTGCGCACCGTTTCAACGGTACTCGTTCAACGATAATCGTTTTAACGGCGGGCGGGGGCAAGCCCCGCCCCTACACCGCTCATTCTCCAAAGTCCATGTTCTCTCGTCATTTCTGGTCGTTTCTGCTGGTGGCGGCGCTGTTATTTTGGGCGGGGCTGGTGGCGGGAATTTCCTTTCTGGAAGCGCCGCTGAAGTTTACCGCGCCGGGCATTACCGTTCCACTGGGGCTGGGCATCGGCCGCATCGTATTTCAGGCCCTCAACAAGGTGGAAATCGGCCTGGCAGTGCTGGCCATCGTGGCCGCGTTCCGGCTGAAGGTGCCACTGAACCTGGCGCTGCCGCTGAGTTTGCTGGCCGCCGTGCTGGCCGCCCAGACGCTGTGGCTGCTGCCGGCCGTCGACGTGCGGGCGCTGGCGTTGCTGGCCGGCAAAACGCCGCCCGCCAGCAGTCTGCACCATATGTATATCGGAGCCGAAGTATTTAAGCTGCTGTTGCTGCTGGGCACTGCCAACCGCGCTTTTATGTTGCTGAGTCGGCCGGCCCAGGCCTGGCGTCTCCGGCAGGCCGCTTGAGTTACGGCGCAGGCGTCGGCGCTACGCAGACACGCATCTTTGCGGCTCATTGCTGCTGGCATTGCCAAGGCCCATCGTTCAACGCCCGGACGCCCAGATGCGTCACTACATCCACTAAGGCCCAATACCTCCCCGCCCATGACGTCCGATACCCTGCCCGATATCCAGACCGAAGCCGACATCAAGGCGCTGGTCGATAGTTTCTATGACCGCGTGAATGCCGACCCGCTGCTGGGGCCCGTTTTCAACGACGTGGCCCACGTGAACTGGGCCGCCCACCTGCCGCGCATGTACGATTTCTGGAGCGGCCTGCTGCTGCATACCAACCGCTACCAGGGCCAGCCCTTCGCCAAGCATATCCCGCTACCCATCGGCAGCGGCCATTTCCAGCAGTGGCTGCACCTGTTCTGCCGCACCGTCGATGCGCTGTTTGCCGGCGCGGTGGCCCAGGAGGCCAAGCTGCGCGCCGGCAACATTGCCCACGTCTTCGAAACCCGCATGCGAACCGTGAACAATCCGCTTTCTATTCTCTAACCAACCCATTTCCTCATGGAAGTCACCTCCGGAAGCCTGCTGGCGGGCCCCCACCCCCACCCCCAGCCCGACACCACCACGCACGTACTACTGCGCCGCGAGGGCCATACCGTCATCCACAAGCAGTTTGGCCCCGGCCAGGGTATGGCGCCCCACCACGCCCCGCACGATGTTTTTGTGGTCGTGCTCAGCGGAGAACTCGACATCACCGTCCTCGACCAGACCCGCCATTGCGTCGCCGGCGACTATGTCATCTTCCCCGCCGGGGCCCTGCACAGCCTGCACTGCCCCGAGGCGGCTCAGGTGCTTATTTACCGGTAGCTATCAATAAGGCTGTCATTCAGAGCGAAGCGAAAAATGGCGGCCCTACCAACCACAGGCAGCCGAATTACCCTTGCCGCAGCCGGGCTTCGATGATTTCGGCCTGGGGCAGGCCGGACTGGCGCCACAGCTCCACGCCCTGGCGCACCAGCACGCAGGCCGGTAAGGTGGCCGGCTGCCCGCTGAAGCTGCGCACTACGGTTGGGTGGCTGGCTTCATCAACCCGCAGCACGCGCACCCCCGGGCCCAAGCGGGCCTGCAGGGCCCGTAGCGCCCCAATGCTCAGGGCCGGCGCCTGGCCCGCCACCGCCGGGGGCAGCAGCACCAGTAGCACGGTGGCCTCGGGCACCAGCGTAGAAGGAGAAGCAACAACTGCCATAAGGTGAAGCGGGTAGCGTAGGAGTTGTAAAAGTACCGGCCGGACCGGCTCCCACTCTATGAGGTTTGTTAGCCCGCCGCTTGACCTTCCTCAGAAAGAACGGCCCCGTGCTTTTTTGCCGAACTTTGTCTTTCACCTACCCACAAGGTAGCCGCCCCGCCGTGTCGCCTGGCTCCTCGCTCCGCTGCTCCAGAACATCCGAAACGGAGCTTCCCGCATCAATAAGCCTGCTCCATGTTCTCTAGTGCCCTGGCCGACCTGCTACTCACCCAAACCCCCGACTTTGCGGGGCTGGCCGACCCGGCTACCGGCCGGCTGTTGCGCGTGAACCCGGCCGGGGTGCAGTTGCTGGGCTACAGTTCCGAAGCCGAGCTGCTGGCTCTGCCGACCCCGCCCCTACCGCCCGAGTGGCCTGCCCTGCTGGCGGAGGCCCGCCGCAACGGCACCGCCGAGGCCACCGTGCAGCTCGGCCGCCCCGGTGCCCCCGGTTTTGCAGCCCGCCTAGTACTCCAGCACGTAGTCCCCCACGACCCGGCCGCGCCGCTGCTGCTGCAGTTGCAGCCCGTGCGGCCGGCCGGTTGCTCGCAGCCCGAGCGCCTGCATCGGGCCGAGCAGGCGCTGGCCCAGAGCCACGGCCGCTTCGAGGCCGTGGTGTCGCACGCCACTATCGGCATTATCGTCTGCAACCGGGCGGGCGCCATTATATCGGCCAACCGCATGGCGCACCAGCAGTTCGGCTACCCGCCCGAGGGGCTGCCGGGCATCGGGATTGATGCGCTGGTGCCGATGGCGCCCGGCCGCAACCACCAGCGGCTGCGCGAATCCTTCAACGCCGACCCGCAGGTGCGCTCGATGAGTGCCCACCGCGGCGACTTAGAAGGCCAGCGCGCCGACGGCTCGGTGTTTCCGGTAGAAGTAAGCCTGAGCTATTTTCACCTCGAAGACGAGCTGCACGTGGTGTCTTACATCCTCGATGTAACCGAAAAGCGGCAGGCCCGGCAGGCACTGGTGGCCGAGCGCCTGAGCGTCGAGCGCCTCAACGCCGACCTGGAGCAGAAGGTGGCCGACCGCACCCACGCCCTGCTGAGCACGCTGGAGCAGCTGGAGCAACGCAAAGACGAGCTGGCCAAGGCCCTGGCCGCCGAGCAGGAGCTGGGCGAGCTTAAGTCGCGCTTCGTGAGCATGGCTTCGCACGAGTTCCGGACCCCACTTACGGCCGTGCTCACCTCGGCCTCGCTCATCGAGCAGTACCCAGCCGCCGAGCAGCAGCCCAAACGCCTGCGTCACCTGGAGCGCATCCGGCAGTCGGTCAATCACCTCAACGATATTCTGGAGGAGTTCCTGTCGGTGGGCCGGATTGAGGAGGGCCGGGTGGTAGCCCGCGCTGCCCGCCTGCACCTGCCCACGCTCGTTGAGGGCACCATGCTCGATGTGCAGGGCCTGCACAAGCCCGGCCAGCGCATCGAGCCCGACCTGAGCGCCTGCCCCCACGACATCTGGCTCGACACGTCGCTGCTGCGCAAAATCCTGGTCAACCTGCTTTCCAACGCCCTCAAGTACTCGGGCGAAGAAACTGTGGTGCGCCTGCACGCGAGCTGCGCCGGCAACTGGCTCACGCTGCGCATCGAAGATGAGGGCGTGGGTATTTCCGAGGAAGACCAGCAGCATCTATTCGAGCGGTTTTTCCGGGCCCGCAGCGTCAGCAACCTGCCCGGCACCGGCCTGGGCCTCTACATTGTGGGCCGCTACGCCGAGCTGATGGGCGGCACCGTCGACCTGGAAAGCCAGCTCGGCCGGGGCACCACCGTTACGCTAATCATCCCCTATGAAAACCATTCTGCTGATTGAGGACCACGATTTTATCCGCGAGAATACGGCCGAGCTGCTGGAGCTGGCCGGCTACGGGGTGCTGACGGCGGCCAACGGCAAGTTGGGTGTGGAGCAGGCCCTGGCCACCCGCCCCGACCTGGTTATCTGCGACATTATGATGCCCGTGCTCGACGGCTACGGGGTGCTGCACATCTTCAACCAAAACCCCGAGCTGCGCGGCATTCCGTTCATCTTCCTCACGGCCAAAACCGAGCGCCAGGACCTGCGCAAAGGCATGGAGCTGGGCGCCGATGACTACCTGACCAAGCCCTTCGACAGCAACGAGCTCCTGAACGCCGTGGCCGGCCGGCTGGCCCGCTTCGAGCAGCTGCGGCCCGAGTACGAGGCCACGCCCGCCGGCCTCGATTCCTTTCTGCACGACGCCCAGGCCGTGGGCCGCCTCGATACGCTCGAAAGCCTGGCCGCCGACCGTCGCACCCACGAGCTGCCCCGCAAGCAGATTATCTACACCGAGGGCGACGAGGCCACTCGCCTGTATTTCGTGGAAGCGGGCCGGGTGAAAACCACCAAAACCACCGCCGCCGGCAAAGAGCTGATTACCGGCCTCTACGGACCCGGCGACTTTTTCGGCTACCAGCCCCTGCTCGAACACACCGCCCACCACGACTCGGCCCTGACGCTCGACGACACAGTGCTGCGCTACATTCCGGCCACCGATTTCACCCAGCTGCTTTTGCGCAACCCCGAGGTGGGCCGGCAGTTTGTGCGGCTGCTGGCGGGCCGCGTGCGCGAGCAGGAGCAGCTGCTGCTCGATATGGCCTACAACTCGCTGCGCAAGCGCGTGGCCGACACGCTGCTGCGCCTGCACGAGCAGCAAGCCACCGCCCACCCCGAGGCCGCGCCCCTCATCCAGCTCTCCCGCGAAGACATGGCCTCCCTCATCGGCACCGCGCCCGAGTCGCTGAGCCGCATTCTGAGCGAGCTGCGCCAGGACGGCAGCATCGGGCTCACCAACCGCGACATCCGGGTGCTGCAGCCCGAGCGGCTGCGCCGCGCCAATTGGTAGAGTAGTTAGGGACCAGGAAAAGAACGTCATTCAGAGCGCAGCGCAGAATCTCGCATGCTGACGTTACCATAGTGAGCCAACAGCAGCACGCGAGATTCTTCGCTGCGCTCTGAATGACGTTCTTTTAGCCAACTACTCAATATTCCCTGCCCACCACTGGCAACTTTACTTATATTTGAAGGCTAAACCCGGATCAATCCGGCCCACGCAGCCGGCCGACGTCTTTTTGCGACTTCGGCGGCACCCCCTCCCACCCTTCAACCTGCCCTTTACATGAGTACCAAGCTGCGTCTCATTATTCTGAGCTTCCTTCAGTTTTTTATCTGGGGCTCGTGGCTGATTACCATCGGGGCATACTGGTTCCAGACCAAGCAGTGGTCGGGGTCGGAGTTCGGGGCCATCTTCTCGACGATGGGCATTGCGTCCATCTTCATGCCCTCGCTCATGGGCATCGTGGCCGATAAGTACATCAACGCCGAAAAGCTCTACGGCGTGCTGCACCTGCTGGGCGCCGTAGTGCTGTGTTGCGTGCCGCTGGTAACCGACCCCAGCACGTTTTTCTGGGTGATTCTGCTGAACATGATTTTCTACATGCCCACGCTGGCGTTGTCCATTGCCGTGTCGTACTCGGTGCTCAAGCGCGAGGGGCTCGATGTGGTGAAAGACTACCCGCCCATCCGGGTCTGGGGCACCATTGGCTTCATTGTGGCCATGTGGACGGTGAGCCTGCTGGGCTTCGAGAAGTCGGCCAGCCAGTTCTATGTGGCGGCCGGCGCGGCTTTCCTGCTGGGCTTCTACTCGTTCACGCTGCCCAAGTGCCCGCCGCTGTCGAAGAACACCCCGGGCCGCTCGGTGGTCGATGCGCTGGGCCTCAAGTCGTTTGCCCTGCTGCGCGACTCCAAGATGCTCGTCTTCTTTATGTTCGCGCTGCTGCTGGGTGCGGCCCTGCAGCTCACCAACGCCTACGGTGATACCTTTTTGCACGATTTCGACCAGAACCCGGCGTATAAAAACACGCTGGCCGTGCAGTATCCGGCCATCATCATGTCGATTTCCCAGATTTCAGAAACGCTCTTCATTCTGGCCATTCCGTTCTTTCTGCGGCGTTTCGGCATCAAGCAGGTCATGTTTTTCAGCATGGTGGCCTGGGTGCTACGCTTCGGCCTGTTTGCTTACGGCGACCCGGGCTCGGGCCTCTGGATGATCATCCTCTCGTGCATCGTGTACGGTATGGCCTTCGACTTCTTCAATATATCCGGCTCGCTGTTCGTCGAAACTCAGACCACGGCTTCCATCCGGGCCAGCGCCCAGGGCTTGTTCATGATGATGACCAACGGGTTCGGCGCGGTGCTGGGCAGTTCCATCAGCGGCATCGTGATTGAGCGCTACTTCACCGACGCCAATGGCGTGAAGGACTGGCACAACATCTGGTTATCCTTCGCGGCCTACGCGCTGGTCATTGCCGTGCTATTCGTGTTCCTCTTCAAACACAAGCACAACCCCAACCTGGTAGAGGAGCACGTAGAGGACGTGGAGCCACTACTGACGATTGAGCAGGCCTAAGCTTTTGAGCTGTTGGCCTAGCGCTGAAAACCAATCACATAAAAAGCCCGCCTGGCAATGCGCCAGGCGGGCTTTTTATGTGATTAAGGGCTGAAAACAGGACCGAAATAAATCGGCGCAATCAGCGAGAAATCAGTGATTAAGCGAAGTAGAATTCGCCCTCGATCTGAGCGTTTTCGTCGGAGTCGGAGCCGTGTACGGCGTTGGCTTCGATGCTCTTGGCGTACTTCTTCCGGATGGTGCCATCTTCGGCATTGGCCGGGTTGGTAGCGCCAATCAGGGTGCGGAAATCGGCTACGGCGTTATCCTTTTCGAGGATGGCGGCTACGATTGGGCCCGACGACATGTATTTTACGAGGTCCTGATAGAAAGGACGCTCCTTGTGTACTTCGTAGAACTGGCCGGCCCGCTCGGGGGTCAGCTGCACTTTCTGAAGCTCCACGATGCGGAAGCCGGCCGCCTCAATCATGCCGAGGATACCACCGATGTGGTTGTCCTGCACGGCATCAGGCTTGATCATGGTGAAGGTGCGGTTGGTAGCCATATGGCGGGTTGGGTTAGTTGAAATGGAATGCAAATTTGCGGGCACAAAAGTAGCGGTTTTTGATTTAGGAGTGATGGAGCAGGAAAATGAGGATGGGAGAAGGGGGTACCGGAAGGTGAGAGGCGGAACGTCATTCGGAGGCGCAGTCGAAGAATCTTTACCGCTTCGGTCGGAGCTGACAGGGTTAGCATGGCAGTAGAGATTCTTCGACTGCGCCTCCGGACACTGGCTCCATGCGCCACATGCTCAGCATGACGTTCTCCCACCGCTCACTTGCCGGTACTCTCCTCTCACCTTTCCCTGCTCTGTACTGTTCAAGCACTACCTTAGCGCACCTTTTCGACAGGCCTTTTGTTGGAGAGCGGAATATTTCCGAATTTTGCCGCCTTTGCATTCGGGCTAACCGGCCCAATTTCAGTTACCTGCCCCGTAGGAGATGTCGCAAATTGCTGAGTTAAAGACCCTGCTGGCCCAGCCCCGGCAGGTATTCATCACCACCCACCACAAACCCGATGCCGATGCGCTGGGCTCGTCGCTGGGCCTGGCGGGTTACCTGCGTAAGAAAGGCCACCACGTTACGGTGGTAACCCCCTCCGACTATCCTGACTTCCTGGCCTGGATGCCCGGCAACGACGACGTAGTGGTGTACGACCCGCGCCGCAACGACGCCAAAGTCCGGGAGCTGGTGAAGCAGGCCGAAGTGCTGTTCTGCCTCGATTTTTCCTGCCTGAGCCGCATCAATGAGCTGGGCGAGTACATCCGCGACGCGCCCGGCACGAAGGTGCTCGTCGACCACCACCAACAGCCCGAGCACTTCGCCCAGATTGAATTCTCGAACCCTAAAGCCGCCGCGACGGCCGAGCTGATTTTCGAGATTATCCGCGACCTGGGCGACCAGGACCTGATCGACAGCGGCATCGGCGAGTGTCTGTACGCGGGCATCATGACCGATACGGGCTCGTTCCGCCACCCCAGCACCTCGCGCAACGTGCACCTGATTATTGCCGAGCTGCTCGGGGCCGGCATCAACCCTTCCGAGGTGCACCGCCGCATCTACGACTCGCACTCGGAGGAGCGGCTGCGCTTTCTGGGCTTCGTGCTGAAGGACAAGCTCACGGTACTGCGCGAATACAACACGGCCTACATTGCCATTACGGCCGACGAGCTGCGCCAGTACCACTCGAAAACCGGCGACACGGAAGGGCTGGTAAACTTTGCGCTTAGCATCGAGGGCATTGTGTTTGCCGCCATTTTCATCGACCGCACCCAGGCCGTTAAAATCTCGTTCCGCTCGGTGGGCGACTTTTCGGCCAGTGAGTTTTCGCGCCGCCACTTCAACGGCGGGGGGCACCACAACGCCGCCGGCGGCATCAGCCACGTGCCGCTGCCCGCTACCCTCGACCGTTTCCTGGAGCTACTGCCCGACTACCAGGTCGAGCTGTTGGGCGCGCCGCTTGCCAGCCCGGCCCCGGTGGCGTAATTCGCCGTAACTTCGCCACTGTTTTTGCATCTTCACTCCTCTCAAACCCCTTCATGTTTTTTCAACGCACCTTTCTGAGCCTGGCCCTGGCGGCCGGCATCCTGAGCCTCGCCTCCTGCAACAAAAGCGGGGATTTCAGCAAGACGCCTTCGGGAATTGAGTACAAGATTTTCAAGAGCACCGCGGCCGGCAAGTACGAAGACAAGGACGTGAGCAAGGACGGCGACGCGACGTACAAGGAGCGCATCGGCAAAATAATGGCCCTGCACGTGGAGTACCGCACGGCCAAAGACTCGGTTCTGTTCAACTCGCGCAAGCAGCAGATGGGCTTCCCGGTGCGGGTGCCCCTGGATACCGTACGTGCCGCCCAGCGCGGTGGCCTCGAAGAAGCCATCAGCCTGCTTCAGCCCGGCGACTCGGCCGTGTTCCGCTTCAACGTGGACACCATTTTTGCCAAGTCGTTCCGCCAGCCGGTACCGCCGTTCATGAGCAAGGCCGGCAAAACCATGACCATGTACGTGAAGGTGGACAAGGTGCAGGACCAGGCCGAAGCCCAGGCCGACGTGCAAAAAATGCAGGTGGAGCAGCAGGCTAAAATGGCCGCCCACGCCGAAGAGCAGCTCAAGAAAGATGACGTAGCGCTGCAGGCCTACGCCAAGAAAAATAACCTCACCGTTCAGAAAGACGCTTCGGGCGTGTACTACGCCATCACCACGGCTGGCCCCGGCCCCAAGCCCAAAGCTGGCCAAATTGTATCGGTGCTCTACAAAGGCTCGTTGCTCGAAAACGGCAAAGTGTTCGATTCGTCGGAGAAAGTAGGCAACAAGCCGTTTGACTTCGCCATCGGCCAGGGCCAGGTAATTCCGGGCTGGGACGCGGGCATTGCCCAGTTCCCAAAGGGCTCGAAGGGCATTCTGCTGGTGCCTTCGTCGCTGGCCTACGGGCAGCGCGGTGCCGGAGCCGACATTCCGGCTGACGCCATTCTGCGTTTCGACGTAGAGCTGGTCGACATCAAGAACGCGCCTGCCCAGCCGGCTGCCGGCGCGCAGATGGACGAAGCCGAAATTCGTCGTCAGATTGAAGCCATGCAGCGCCAGCAGCAGGGCAAATAATACCGGGCGCCTGCTCGTTTAGCTTAAGCCCCCGGCCCCGCGGTGCAACCCGGCCGGGGGCTTTTGTATCCTACCCCCAGGGGGTTTCATGTTTTTTTCTTCCTGCTGATGCTGTTTTCTTCCTTCTGTTCTGCTGTTAGCCGCCGCTTCTTGGCGCCGCTACTGATTATGCTGCCGCTGCTGCTGGCCGGCTGCCAATCCGACCCTACCGACAACACCGACTACGCCACGCGCGACGAGCAGCTGATTACCGACTACATCAAGGCCAACAACCTGACGGGCTTTGAGCGGCGGGCTTCGGGCCTGTACGTGGCCGTTACGCAGCCCGGCACCGGCAACCCGGCCGTGGCTGGCCAGCAGCTGACAACCCTGTATACCGGCCTCACGCTCGATGGCCGCATTTTCGACTCGACGGCCAGCCGCAACAACGATCCGCTTACCTTTACGGTAGGACGGGGCCAGGTTATTCAGGGCTGGGACGAGGGCTTCATCGGCCTGCGCCCCGGCAGCAAAGCCATCCTGCTCATCCCCTCCGACCTGGCCTACGGCGCCCGCGCCACGGGTCCGATTCCGGCCCGTTCCGTGCTGCGCTTCGATGTGGAGCTGCTGCGGGCCCAGTAATATTTTCTCACCACGCTTCTCGCCTGCCATGAACTTCCGGCTTTCGCTGCTCCCCTTTTTCCTGCTGACTTTGCTTTTTGCGTTCGGAGCCTGCAAAAAGGATGATAAAGATGAGACTGCCCCCGATTTCGCCGAGCGCGATGAGCAGCTGATTACCGACTACATCCAGGCAAACAACCTGACGGGCTTCGTGCGCGACACGACCATGTTTGTGTTCGTTACCAAAACCGGCACGGGCGCTCTACCAAAGAAGGGACAGACCATCATTGTCAAGTACAAAGGCTCGACGCTCGATGGCCAGGTATTCGACGAAACCAAAGAGTCCACTATTGGCTTTCCGTTTGTGTTGGGTGCGGGCCAGGTAATCAAGGGCTGGGACCGGGCTTTCAAGCAGTTCAATAAGGGCACGAAGGCCATCCTACTTATTCCATCGGGTCTGGCCTACGGCAGTACCGCAACGGGCTCTATTCCGGCCAATTCGGTGTTGCGCTTCGATGTGGAGGTAGTAAATATCAAGTAAGCCAGCCTCACAGGCAGTGGCTTTTCCTCTTTTGCTGTATAATAATGAAAAAACTAACCCTGTTTCTGTCGCTGCTGGCCCTGTTGGCAGGAGCCTCGCTTATGAGCGGCTGCGAGCAGCCGGCCAACCCCTTCCAGATTGACCCCAAGGTAATTGAGGCTCAGAAGAAGGCCGACGACGACACCATTCAGTCTTATCTGACCCGCAACGCCATCACCAACTACCGCCGGCTCGATTCGGGCATCTACCTGGTGCCCCTCACCGATGGGCCGGCAGCCAACCCGCTGATCAAGGTGGGCCAGAAAGTGACGGTCAACTACGTAGGCCGGTTTATCAACGAGCGTAACGAGTCGCAGGTATTCGACGCTTCCAGCACCAACCGCACCGATTGCGGCTGCTTTAGCTTCCGCAATGGGGCTGGTGGGGTGATAAAAGGCTGGGACCAAGCGACACTCGAAATGCGCCAGGGCGACCGGAAGCTGGTCCTCATTCCGTCCTATCTGGGATATGGTTTCGAAGCATCGGGGCCCATTCCGGCCAGAACGCCGCTGCTGTTCGATCTGGAAATCCTGAGCGTAGAATAACTGAGTGATGCGGCAAAGGCTGACGTGGGCTATTTTACTACTGCTGGGCGGCTGGCCCCTGGCCGGCCATGCCCAGCGCACCCTCACCACCGCCGCGCCCCTGCTCCCCACCGACAGCCTGGAAACCCGGGCTCTCACTACGTCGTCGGGCCTGCGCTATGCGCTGCGCCAGCCGGGGGCCGGCCCAACGCCAAAAATCGGTAGCCGGGTTAGCGTCCACTACACCGGCTTTCTGGCCGCCGACGGGCATATTTTCGATACCTCGGTGCAACAAGGCGGCCCGCTGAAGGTGCGGGCGGGTGAGAAAGAGGTTATCAAAGGGTTTGATGAGGCGCTGCTGCTGCTGCCTGCGGGTAGTCGGGCGCGCGTCTGGATACCCGCCCGACTGGCCTATGGTGCCAAAGGCCTCCCCGACCCCGACGATGACAGTAACCGCCGCTACCTCATCCCGCCCAACGCCGACCTTATTTTCGAGTTGGAAGTGCTAAAGGTGAAGTAAGCAGAACGTCATGCTGAGCGGAGTCGAAGCATCTCTACTGCTTTGTTGAAATGCAAGTAGTTGGCACTGCGGTGGAGATGCTTCGGCTGTGCTCAGCATGACACTCTGCTGATTATTTAAACAGCTTCGGGAAGCGAGAAACAGTACGACGGTCGTTCTGCGTTGGCAGAACGACCGTTTTTTTCTGATTTGCAGACGTGTCTTACCTTTGTTCACGTTTCTAAAAGCACTTGTTTGTATGCCTTATTCTGTCCGGATGCGCGTGTTGGGGTCGGTGAGTGCGTTGCTGCTGGCAGCGGCGGGGCTGGTATCGTTTCAGGGCAAGCCCGTACCGTACAACCGGCTGAAATCGGGCCTGGAGTACCGCATCTACCGGCTCGAAAAGGGCCGTTACGTACTGCGGCCCGCCCTGCCCGCCACCGGCGACCCTACCTACGCCAGCCGCGTAGGCCGCATCCTGAGCCTGCACCTGCAATTCCGCACCGCCAAAGATTCGGTGCTCATGCACTCGCGCCGCCAGAACGAGAGCCAGCCCGTGCGCGTGCCGCTTGATACCCTGCGGCCCAGCCAGGGCGGCAGCGTCGAGCAGGCGCTGGCACTACTTCAGCCCGGCGACTCGGGCGTGTTCCGCCTCAACCTCGACACGGTATTCAGCAAGTCGTTCCGGCAGCCCGTGCCCGGCTTCATCCGCCGGGCCGGGCCCACTATGCTGGTATTCGCCAAGGCCGTAAGCGTGCAAACGCCAGCCGAAGTAGAGGCGCAGATGCGGCAGGAGGAAGTCCGCCAGCAGGAAACGGCTACCCTCAAAGCCGCCGAGCAGGCCCGCCGCGACGAAGCCCTTATTCTGGCCTATGCCAAAGAGCATCAGCTGCAGCCCAAAAAAACGCCCCGCGGCGTGTACTACGTGGTTACCCGCCCCGGCAGCGGCCCGATAGCCCAGCCCGGCCAAACGGTTTCGGTGCTGTACCGGGGTCAGCTACTGAGCGGCCAGGAGTTTGATGCGTCGGCCAACCACGGCAACAAGCCCATCGAGTTTCCGCTGGGTGCTGGCCGTGTTATTCCGGGCTGGGATGAAGGCTTGGCCCAGCTTTCCAAAGGTGCCAAAGCGACCCTGCTCATCCCCTCGGCCCTGGCCTACGGCCCCCGCAGCCCCGGCGAGTCCATCCCCGCCAACAGCGTCCTGCTCTTTGAAGTGGAGTTGGTGGATGTAAAGTAAGGAGTAGGAAGTAAGGAGTAGGAAGTAAGGAAAAACGTCATTCTGAGCGAAGCCGGAGGCGTAGTCGAAGAATCTCTACCGCTTCGTTGTAGCAACTCAACGAAGCGGTAGAGATTCTTCGACTACACCTCCGGCTTCGCTCAGAATGACGTTCGGCTTCTCACCTCTCTGTACTCACCTCTACCCTCTTCTCCCCTCCTACAACTCCGCCAGCACTTCCGACAGCACGGCCAGGGAACGGATGTCGCCGAGGCGCTCGACGTGGAGCTGGTAGTAGCGGATGAGTACGCCCAGCAGCTCGCGCCGGACGCGGCCGTTGGGGATGGAGGCCGAAGCCGGGGTGCGAATCAGCTCGTCGAGATACTGGTCGAACTCGCGGCGCAGGGCCGTGGGGCCCCGGTTGGTGCCGGCCGCGGCATCGGTGGCAAAGGCGACCTGGGTGGTAATTTCCTCGCCCGTTTCGGCCCCGAAGCCCAGGTAGTGGCTGAGCTGCAGCAGAAACACCAGCGCGAAGTTTTCGAAGCCCGTTTCCTGCCGGTCGAAGGCCAGCACCGAGTCGTGCAGAAACGTGAACATGGGCTCATTCTCCTCCTCCTCCAGCAGCACCCGGCTCACCACTTCCGACAGCAACAGGGCAATGCTGCTCTTGCGCACATCGTAGGGCAGCGTGCGGAAAGGCTCGGCGCACCGAAACTCCGAGAGGCGCGTGAGGCCGCCGTTGCGCGAGGTGTAGGCCACCAGCTCCAGCAACGTAAGGGGCTGAAACAGGGCTATTCGGCCGGGCGGCTTGGCCTTGCGCACCCCGTTCACCAGGTAGCTCTGCAGGCCCAGCCGCTCGGTGTACACCCGGGCAATAATGCTGGTTTCGCGGTAGCGAATATGGCTGAGCACAATACCGCGGGTTTTGATAAGCATCTTTCAGTAGTGAGTAGTGAGCTATAAAAAGCAATTGTTCAGAACGTCATGTTGAGCGGAGTCGGAACCTCTCTACCCGAAGTTGCGGAGGGTGCTGTAGGGGCGGGGCTTGCC
The DNA here is from genome assembly GCF_013377885.1 of Hymenobacter lapidiphilus. Lineage (GTDB taxonomy): Bacteria > Bacteroidota > Bacteroidia > Cytophagales > Hymenobacteraceae > Hymenobacter > Hymenobacter lapidiphilus. Next base: position 44,771 of record NZ_JABKAU010000020.1, on the reverse strand, counting down.
CCGCCCGCCGTTAAACGATTGTCGTTGGATTTACGCGTACGGCGCTGTAGGGGCGGGGTTTGCCCCCGCCCGCCGTTAAACGATTGTCGTTGGATTTACGCGTACGGAGGGCGGGGACAAGCCCCGCCCCTATACCGCCCTCCGCAACTTCGGGTAGAGAGGTTCCGACTACGCTCAACATGACGCGCTCAAACACTCGCTAAGCCCTCATTACTCCATATTACTTACTCACCACGGCAATCTTGCTTACGCAGCCATTTTTGCCGTCGGCATCGGAGGTGAGCACCAGGTACACGCCCGAGCGCACGCGCTGGCCATTGTAGTCGGCCAGGTTCCAGCTTACGGTGCCGCCGTTGGCGCGGGTCTGGTATACGAGCCGGCCCGCCACATCGGTTATTTTAACGTTGGCGTTGTTGGCCAAGCCCGAAATGCCCACTGGCCCAGCGTAATCGGGCCGAATGGGGTTCGGAAACACGCTGGCGCAGCTGGGCTTGCCTTCGGTGATAGTGGCGTCGCCGCGGTAGCTGACCACGCCCGCATCCGTCACGACGAATACCTCGCCGGTTTTATCGTTCACGGCCACATCCACGATGGTGTTGGACGGCAGGGGGCTGTTCTCGGTGGTGAAATGCAGCAACACTTCGTTGGCATCGGCCGTGAACAGCCACAGGCCGCTTTCGGTAGCAAACCACTTGCGGTTGGCTCCATCAATGGCAATAGCGTTTATCTTCCGGTTGTCGAGTGTAGCAAAGCCCACCTCATCTTCGCCGCCTTTATCCACATAAGGCAGCTGAAAACCACTAGTTTGCTGGAGGTCGAAGGCGCCGCCGGGGTTGGGAAAGAAGGCCGGGCCCTTGTTGGTACCCACCCAGATGTCGCCCGCACGATCCTTCACCACATCGTATATGTCGTTGATGTCGCGCGCAGCACCTTCCCGGCCCACGGCCTGGTTGTAGTAGCGGGTTTCGCGGGTTTCAGCGTTGTGAGCCACCATGCCCAAACCGCTGCCGGGGGCCCGGGCCCGCGACACCCACGCCGCGCCGGCATCGTCGAGGGCAATGCGGTCGAGGTTTTCGCTGCCCGCAAAGTAGTCGATAATGCGCCAGCTGCTGGCTACGGGGTCGAACACGAACAGACCCGACTGCCCCGCTATCTGGTGGCGATTTACCACCCACACGCGGTTTTCGGCATCAGCCGCAACGTCGGTTACGCGGGTAAAGGTGGGGTCGGCAATGGCACTGCGTAGGGGGTTGGGCAGGTTGGTGGTGGGGTTGAAAAGCCGGAACTCGCCCGGAGCCTTCCACTCCAACAAACCGTTGCCGTAGCTGCCCACATACAGCGTCCCGTCGGCGGTGCGGACTCCCCGGGTCAGGTCCTGGGGGTTGGGATACTGCGCCAAGCTGGGCAGGGTGGTGGATGTGATGTTGGTCCACTGCCCCTGCTGAAACTCGTAGAAGCCCCGAAAAAGACCGCGCTGCAAATACCGGTCGGTGTAGCCACCAGTAAAAATATTTACGGTGTTGGTGCGGGCATCGGCCAGCACGCTGAAGGCCTGGGCTCCGGCTGGCGCGTTGGTCAGAAACTGCTCGGCCTGCTGGCCGTCGGGAGCAACCCGCAGCAGCCCGTTCTCAAAATCGGCCACGTAGAAGCTCCCGTCGCGGCTGCGCAGGCTAGCCTGCGGGTTGCGCAACAGCGCCGGCCGCAGCGTGGGGCGGCGGGCGCCGGTAACCACATCCAGCACCGATACCTGGGCCGGCTCGGTTATCAGCAGGCCCGCCGCCGAAGCCGTTAGCTGCCGGAAATTTACGCCCACCGGCGAACCGGCCAGCGGCTGCCAGCGGCCGGGACCGGTGTACACGTAGAGCCGGTCGCCGTTGATGCCGGCCACCACCCGGCCCTGCTGCACGGCCAGCGTGCGGTAAAGGTTGCCGGGGAGGGCGGGCAGGTCGGTGGTCCAGGTGCGGAAGTCGAGCGGGTTGCCAGCCAGACTGGTGCGCATGAGGCCGTTGGAGGTGGCGGCAAACAGCGTACCGTTGGCCACGGCCGTAGCGTATACCTGCACCACCGTACCGCCGGGCCCGATATTGGTGTACGAATCCCGGATTTCACGCTTATCTAAATCGAGGACTACGATACCGAAACTGGCCGCCAGGTAGGCCCGCCGCCCGGTAATCTGGACCTGATACACGGTTTTGCCACCGTTAATGTCCTTGCGGAAAATGTCGTTGAGGTTGCTGATTTTCCCGTCCTGCAGGCGCAGCAGGTCGAGGTTGGCGTTCTGGTACACCACCAGCAGCTTTTGGCCCACCGAATCGTAGGCTAAGGTGCTCACACCCACGTCGCTCAGGCCGTCGCGCCGCGACAGCAGGCGGGTGGTGCCCAGCTTTTTGTCGAGGTAGAAGAAAGCATCCTGGGCGGCCACGTACACCCGGTCGTCGGCCTCGGCCAGGGCCAGAGCGCGGTTGGTGGGCAGGTGCAGCTGCCACTCACCATAGCCGGCCGCCGCCGACTGGGCCCGGGCCGTACCGGCCGGCAGGAAAGCCAGCAGCAGGAAAAGCGACAGTAGCGCAGCGTGCAGGCGTAAGGATAGACTCATGTAGCGGGCGGTAAAAAACGAGGCGAACAGACGCAAGTTAACGCCCCAGGCCGGGCTTTAGTGCCGTGCCTTATTTCGCCTTTTGCCGCAGCCCTTCCTGGAAGCAAACGCGGCAGCGCGCTTCGTAGGCGTCGGTTTCGCCGAGCAGAATTTTATCTTCGGCGGCCGTTACCCGGAATGAGTAGGAGGCCAGCTCGCCGCAACGCACGCAGATGGCGTGCACCTTGGTCACGAACTCGGCCACGGCCATCAGGGCGGGCATGGGGCCGAAGGGCTGTCCCTGGAAGTCCATATCGAGGCCGGCCACAATAACCCGGGTACCACCATTGGCCAGCTGCACGCATACGTCTACCAGCGACTCGTCGAAAAACTGGGCCTCATCAATGCCCACCACGTCGCAGCTGGTAGCCAGCAGCAGGATTTCCTGGGCCACCGGCACGGGCGTACTGCGGATGCTGTTCTGGTTGTGCGACACCACATCTTCGGCGTGGTAGCGGGTGTCGAGGGCGGGCTTGAAGATTTCCACCCGCTGACGGGCAATTTCGGCCCGTTTCAGCCGCCGGATAAGCTCCTCGGTTTTACCCGAAAACATGGAGCCGCACACAACTTCAATCCAGCCCCGGCGGGCGCTGCTGCCAGGGCGCGTACCAACGCGGGGTTCAATAAACACAGGCGGAGTCAATGGGTGAATGGGTGAGTAGGGGAATACAAAAGAACGTCATTCAGAGCGAAGCGAAGAATCTTGCGTGAACTCGTTGCGCGGTTATCATTCAATGAGCCTACACGAGATTCTTGGCTTACCTCTGATTGGCGGGCTGTTATTGCCATTCATCCCTTCATCGAGTACACCACGTGCGGCAGCTGCGTGGCGCGGGGTACACGGGCGCTTACCTGGCCGGCGGGCAGGCGGGCTTGGCAGCTCAGGCGCTCATCGGGGCGGAGGCGGCCGGCGGCCCGGTAGCGCAGCTCGGGGGCTGTGGGCTCGCTCAGCAGCTCGGCCCCGGCGCACACCCGCAGCCGGCACGTAACGCAGCGGCCCCGCGCCCCGCAGGCATGCTGCCAGTCGTGGCCGGCTGCCTGGATGGCGGCCAGCAGCGTGGCTCCGGCAGGCACCGGAATGGCCACGCCGGCCAGGTTTTCAACAATCAGAGTGGGCATCTTTCTGTAAATTGCTCGCTGAACCAGGCTCTCAATGAATACCAAATATAGCCACGCACAGCGTGAACAATACGGCCGGCTGCTGGCAGCCCGGCTCTGCGACCAACATTTCGGGGCCCGCCCCACGGCCACGCTCGATGGTCCGGCAGTACTCAGTTTCACGCCCGTCCGGCAGGTAAACCTGTTTGTGGTGCAGGAGCTACTGGGGAAGTGGACCGCCGAAATGGCCCAGCTGCGCAGCGCATATTTCGACTTCGAAGATGCCGATGTGCGCCAAGCTCTCACCCAGTTCATGAACGTGCTTTCGCGGCGCATCCGCCTCAGCCGGCCCACCTACGAGCCGCTGCTGGCCCAGGCCGTGGCCGACACGCTGGCCGGTGCCCTCAGCCCGGCCGATACGCTGGCCACCAAGCTGCTGCCCGCCGAATCCGGCCCACGTACGCCCGAGCAGCTGCGCGAGGGGCTGCGCTATCTGCACCTCAACAAGTCCCTGTTCGAGCGTTTCATCGACGCGCTGCCGGCTGGCCAGGTGCAGCCACGCGACTACCTCATCAGCCACTTCAGCCAGCATCTGGAAAGCAATTCCGGCCAACTGGAGCCCCTGACGGAGCTGGTAGCGCAGTTCAACGAGCTGCTGCCGCTTACCGAAGAGGAACTGCGCGAAGCATCGGCGCCGCCCGTCGCAGTGCCGGTGCAGCCGGCTCCTGCTGCTCCCGCCGCGCTTGTCCCGGCTCCTGACCCCGTGCCTGCAACCGTTTCCGCAGTGCCGGTAGCCCCGGCTCCAATGGTCCCGACCGCGCCGGAAGCTCCGATGGCCAAAGCGACGGTAGCTGATACGGAGGCCGTTGTGCCGCTGCATGCCAAGCTAAAGGCCGAGCGAGCGGGTTCGCCTTCACTGAGCGAAACCCTCCGCCCCGACCGCGCCGCCACGCTGGCCGATAAGGCCCCAAATGTCGAGTCGTTGCGCGAGGCTATTTCCATCAATCAGCGGTTCAGCTTTATCAATGAGCTGTTTGGGGGCGAGAACATGCGCTACCACGCCGCTATTCAGCATCTCGACACGCTGCCCGACGCCGACGCGGCCAAGCGCTACGTAACCGACAACCTGGCCGCCGAACAGCAATGGGTACGCAAGGACGAGCACGTAAACAAGCTGCTGCGCCTGATTGACCGCAAGTTCAGCGCCTGATTTTCCGGAGCCAGCCCCAGTTTCGGAGCTGGCTCTCATTTCATTCGTTACCGCCCCATGCCCCACCCCGCTGCTGCCCCTCTGCGCTGGCCCCATTGGCTGCTGGTGTACCTGCTGGGCCTGGGCCTGGTGGCGGGGCCGGCTTACCCCATGTACCGGCACTACGATTTCTCGCACTCGCTCGATACGCGCAGCTACCTGAGCGTGGCCCGCGGCGAGTTTGAAGGCGTGAGCCTGACGCGGCGCTACCGGCCGCTGGTGCCGGCCCTGGCCGCCGCCGTAGCCTGGCCCATCGAGCAGGTGTACGCCCGCATCTGGCCCGAGCGCCCCGGCTCCGACTGGCCTCTGCGGCTGGCGTTTTACGTGGTAAACTGCCTGTTGCTGGCTGGTATGGGGCTCGTACTTTTCCGGACCTGCCAACTCTGCGGAGCCACACCACTAGCGGCCGCACTGGCTCTGGCGGCCGTTTTCACGAGCCGCTGGGCGGTGTATACGGCCGGCCTGCCCCTCGTGGATAGCCTGTACCTGTTGGTGTTTGCACTGGCCTTTTACGCCGTGCGCGCTGGTTCGGCGGGGGCCGTGGTGGCGGTGCTGCTGCTGGCGCTGCCGGCCAAAGAATCGGGGCTGCTACTGGTGCCCTGGCTACTGTGGTACGGCCGCCACGCGCTGCGCTGGCCCTACCAACTGGCCTGGCTGGCCCTAGGCGGGGCCGCCTGGCTGGCTTTGCGCTTCTGGATTGACCAGCAGGCCGGCACGCCGCCGGAAGCCAGCGTCAGCAATGCCCTGGGCCACTTTGAAAACCTGGGTTACTCGCTAAGGCGGCTGTTTTCGGTGAAGGGCGCAGGCGAAATCTTCAGCATCTTCGGCTTCTTCAGCCTCGCCTTGCTGGCGGGTTTGCGCAGCCGTGCGGCTCGTCAAAACTGGGTTCCCTCCGTGGGCTGGTCTGGAATTGGGCTGCTGGTTATCGTGGCCGCCCACATGCTGCTTTCCGGCGATTTGGGCCGCATGGGCTATCTGGCCGCCCCGGTTTTCGCGGTGGCTTTCTCGTTGGTTGTTAGCCGTGATTCTTTGTTTGATTGTTGCGGCCAAATCAGCCAGCACACACCGATAAGTGAGTCGAGAGCTAATTCGACCTCTTAATACCGCTCCAGATCCTGCTTGCGGGCGGCATCAATGGCCAGCAGGATGAAGAGCAGCGTGGTGAACGACCACAGCGAGGAGCCGCCGTAGCTGAAGAACGGCAGCGGAATGCCCACCACCGGGGCCAGTCCGATGGTCATGCCGATGTTGATGCAGAAGTGGAAGAAGATGATGCTGGCCACGCAGTAGCCATAAGTGCGCCCAAACACCGATTTCTGCCGCTCGGCCACGTAGCCGATACGGCCCAGCAGGCCCATGAACAGCCCGATGGTGACCATCGACCCCAGCCACCCCCACTCCTCCCCCACGGTGCAGAAAATGAAGTCGGTGCTCTGCTCGGGCACGAAATCGAACTTGGTTTGGGTGCCCTGCAGGAAGCCTTTACCGGCCAGCCCACCCGAGCCGATGGCAATTTTCGACTGCGTGACGTTCCAGCCCACGCCCAGCGGGTCGGCCGAGGGGTTTATCAGGATTTCGATGCGCTTGCGCTGGTGGTCCTGGAGCACGTTGTTGAAGAAGAAATCGACCCCGAACACCATCCCGATAACGACTGCCCATACCCCCAGGCTCATCGGAATGTAGTGCCGTAGCGTCCGCCAGTTAGCCGCCAGCGCAATTATCAGCAGCACCGTAAAACCTACCAGCAGCCATAGCTTGGGCACGAGCAGCGCCAGAATCAGGATAACGGCTCCGGCGGCCAGAATCAGCAGGATGATGGGCGACATGCCCTCGCGGAAATAGGCCAGCAGAAACGCCGCAAACACCAACGCCTGCCCTGTTTCGTTGGCCGCGATGATGAGTACCGGCGGCAGCAGCGTGAGGCCAGCCAGCACCAGCTGGTCGCGGAAGCTTTGCTGGCGCAGGTTGATGCCGGCCAGGTAGCGCGATACGGCCAGGGCAGTAATGAACTTGGCAAATTCGGCGGGCTGCAGGCGCACCGGCCCCAGCTCCAGCCACGAGCGCGAGCCGGCAATTGGCCGGGCAATAAAGGGCGTAATAATCAGCAGCACAATCATCAGCCCATAGAGGCCGTAAGCCAGCGTGTCGTAGGCCTTGGGGTCGATGACGAGCAGCACCACAATCAGCACCAGAGCCGTACCAATCCAGACAATCTGCTTGAACCAGTTGAAATTCATGAGCTGGCCAAAGCTCAACGAGCTAAGCGCATTATCGGGCGCGTCGGGCGAGTAGCTGGCCGCGTACACGTTCAGCCAGCCCACCCCCACCATCAGCAGGTAGAGCAAGACCGTGACCCAGTCGATGCTGCGGTTGTAGCGGGCGGGAAGGGAATTCAAGAGTTAGTTCGCAAATAAAAGGTTTGTCATGCTGAGCTTGCCGAAGCATCTCTACCGCTTCGTTGGATTAGCATTGCATCTCAACGAAGCGGTAGAGATGCTTCGGCAAGCTCAGCATGACGTTCTGATTAACTTTCTAAACGGCTCTATCAGTATCTCCGGCGTTTGATAAACCGATCGGCGGGGCCGGGCAGCCATTCTTCCCAACGGTGGCGCCAGGGGGCTATTTTACCGCGCAGGTGTTTTTCGATAACTAAAGCGGCCAGCGGGGCGGCCGAGTTGCCGCCGAAACCGGCGTTTTCGATGAACACGACGATGGCAATCTGCGGGTCCTGGGCGGGGGCGAAGGCGGCAAAGGTGGCGTGGTCGTCGCCGTGGGGGTTTTGCACGGTGCCGGTTTTGCCAGCCACCGAGATGCCCACATCGGCCAGGCTGGCGTTGTTGCCGGTGCCGCCGTTGCCATCTACCACGCTCACCATGCCCGGCAAAATGGCGTCGAAGTGCTGGGCCTCCACCCCTACCGTATGCTTCACCTGGTACTCGGGCAGCGGGCCGCCGCTGCCAATGCCGCGCACGAAATGGGGCGTGTAGTACCAGCCGCGGTTGGCAATGGTGGCCATCACGTTGGCCATCTGCAGGCCCGTAATGCCCAGCTCGCCCTGCCCGATGCTCAGCGAGTACACCGTGCGGTAAGTCCAGCGGTGGTAGCCGTTGTGCTTGTCGTAGAACTCAGGCGACGGAATCAGGCCTTTCTTTTCCTGGCCCATATCCACGCCCAGCTTTTCGCCCAGCCCGAACTTCATCACCTGCCGCCGCCACTCGCCCAGGCCCAAACGGGCATCCTCGAAGCGGTTGCTGGAACGGCCACGTAGCACGGTGGCGCGCATTACCTGGTAGAAATAGGGGTTGCAGCTCTGCTTGATGGCAATGCCCACGTTGCTGGGGGGCTCGTGGCGGTGGGTGCAGCGCACCAGTTTGAAGTTGCACGCAAACGGCGTGTTGGGCGTCACCACCCCCGCCTGCAGCGCCACCAGCTCGTTTATGAGCTTAAAGGTGGAGCCGGGCGGGTAGGTGGCCATGAGGGGGCGGTTGAACAGCGGCTGCTCGGGGTTGTTGAGCAGCTCCATGTAGCGGTTGCCCATGCCCTTTCCCGACAGCATTTCGGGGTCGAACATGGGGGCCGACACAAAGGCCAGGATTTCGCCGGTTTTGGGGTCGAGGGCCACCACCGAACCCCGCTTGCCGGCCATCAGCTTTTCGGCGTAAGCCTGCAGCTCGGAATCCAAGCTCAGATGCAAGTCCTGGCCGGCCACCGACAGCGTGTCGTACTCGCCATCACGAAAGGCGCCTTTCTCTATGCCGCGCACATTTACCATGCGGTACTGCACGCCGCGCCGGCCCATGAGCTGGTCTTCGTAGTACGACTCCAGGCCTGTAATTCCCAGAAACTCGCCCGGCTGGTACTTGCTGTACTGGGGCCGCTCCAGCAGCTTGGGCGTTATCGAGCCCACGTAGCCCAGGGCGTGGGCCATGGTATGGGTGTTGTACGAGCGGGCCATACGCGCTTTCACACTGAAGCCCGGAAAGTCAATCAGATTGTCCTGGATGGCAGCCAACTCCTGGGTGCTCAGGTTCTGCACCAGCGGCGAGGCCTTCACGCGGCTGAACTTGCGGGCCTGCTGCAGCCCCTCGCGCACCTCTTCCAGCGGCAGCTGGAGCAGCTGGCTGAAACGCAGGGTATCGAGCTGCTTGACTTCGCGCGGCACCACCATCAGGTCGTACACCGGTGTGTTCTGGACCAGAATCTGGCCCTTACGGTCATAAATCAGGCCCCGGTACGGAGTCTGGACGATGCGCTGGAGCGTGTTGCGGTCGGCAGCCAGCTTGTAGCTGCCGTCCAGAACCTGGATATAGAACAGGCGCGTCGCAAAAACCAGCGCGACGGCCAGGAAAATTGCCTGGACGACGTATTTGCGGCCTTCGAGGTATTGCAAAGCAGAAGAATCTGAAAGGAAAGGGGTTCGGCCAAAACGGTCGGAAGACAAAGGTAACCCCGACCGTGCGGAAAAGGTGCGGGGAAGGTGAGATGGATAGTTGGCAGTCGAACCAGCCTATCTACAATTCAGATTATGCAGGGCGATGTAGGGGCGGGGCTTACCCCCGCCCGCCGACAGCACAATGGTTTGAACGTAACCAAGAGAAACGTTTAACGGCGGGCGGGGACAAGCCCCACCCCTACGTCGTGCCGATAGAATCACTTCATCAACCCCAACAACCCTACCGCTTGCGGCGCTTGGTGGGATAGAACACCAGCTGGATGATGAGTAACGCCAGGGCCGTGTAGAGCGTACTGAGCACGATTTTGGCCAGCGTGAGGCCCACAAACCGGAACGAGCCTAGCTCCAGCAGGAAGAAAGCCGCGTGGTGAATGGCCGTGAGCAGCACCAGGTACACCACCATCCACTGCCAGCCCATCTGGTGGATGTTCACCGAATCCTGGGCGTCGTAGCCGTCGCGGGGTGTGAGCAGGCGCAGCACCCAGGGCCGCAGGTACATCAGCAGCACGGCGGCGGCGGCGTGCACCCCGCCGGTGTCAAACACCATATCGAGCGAGAGGCCCACCGCAAAACCCAGCACCAGCTGCACCACCAGCGGCGTGGCCAGCGGCAGGAACAGCAGAAAACCCAGGTAGATAAAGCACCAGGCCAGGTTGAAGAGCACGAAATCGGTGCCGCTGATCAGCAGCACGTACAGGGCCAGGTAGAACACGCCCCGCACTGCCTGCCACAGAACGCTGAAAATTCCTCCGCTCATGGCCGCTTGGTTTCGGGTTTAATGCCGGCGCGTACCTCCAGCGTGTCGCGCTCGGCCTGGGGCCGGCTCGTAACGAGGTACACGTAGGTAAGGCGCGAAAAATCGGTGGCCAGTCGTACGCGCACCGTCCAGAAGTTCTTATCGGGCTCCTTCACAAACGAGTCGACGGTGCCCACCAGCACGCCCTCGGGGTACACGGCGTTGTAGCCCGAGGTTACGACCGTGTCGCCGCGCACGAGCTTGTTCTGGCGCGGAATGTTGTCGAGCAGCACGTGGGTGGGGTCGTCGCCGAGCCAGCGCACGGTGCCGATGGTACCGTCGCGCTGAATGCGGGCCGAGGTACGGCTCTGCGAGTGCAGCACCGATGTGATGGTGGCGTAGTGCTCCGAAAACACCTTCACCCGACCCACAATCCCCTCGGCCGATACAACGCCCATACCGTCGCGCACGCCATCGACGCGGCCTACGTTCAGGGTGAGGTAGTTATCCACAAGGCGCTGGGTGCTGCTCACTACCCGGGCCGGAATGAGAGGGTAGTCGGGGTCGCGGGTGGCGAGGGGGCGCAAGCCCAGCAGCAACGAGTCGGGGCGGCCCAGAATGGCCAGCCGGGCCTGGGTGGTGCTGTCCTGGCGGACGGGCAGCGAGTCGGCGGTGCGGCCGCCCAGGTCGGGTGGGTAGAACTGCTGACGCAGGCGGGCGTTTTCGCGCAGCAGCTCCCGGTTCACGTCTGCCAGCCGGAAATAATCCTGCACCTGGTTGCGCCAGCCCAGCACCTGCCCCACGTAGGTATTGGCCGAGTTGAAAAACGCGGCCCGCTGATACGTGCTATTGCGCACCAGCAGAAACAGGCTCAGCACTTCCAGCACCGCAAATACCAGGAAAGCCCGGTAGCGAAACAGAAAGGCGAACAGGTTATTCATTCGGAGAAGCTAGGGATTAGAAGCTGGTAGCCAGAAGCGGATAGGCTGTTGTAGCGGGAGATTTAACTACCTGAAGAAAGAGCGTCATTCAGCGCGAAGCGAAGAATCTTGCGGGCTGACGTTGGACAAAGGTAGTGCAACGGTGCCACGCAAGATTCTTCGCTTCGCTCTGAATGACGTTCAATTCTAGCTCCTGGCTTCTAGGTCAGCAACACGCCCCGGAAGGCCTGGATGTCCTTGATGGCTTTGCCAGTACCACGCACCACGGCGCGCAGCGGGTCTTCGGCAATATGAATGGCCAGCTTGGTTTTCGCGGCCAGGCGCTTGTCGAGGCCGCGCAGCAGGGCGCCGCCACCGGTCAGGTGAATACCGTTTTCGTAAATATCGGCCGACAGTTCGGGCGGGCTGATTTCGAGGGCCTTAAGCACAGCTTCCTCAATTTTAGCCACCGACTTATCGAGGGCAATGGCAATTTCCGACGACGTTACCTTGATAACCTTCGGGATACCCGTCATCAGGTCGCGGCCGCGCACCTCGTAGTCGGGCGGCGTTACGTCCAGTTCCGTCAAGGCCGCGCCTACCTCAATTTTGATGCGCTCGGCGCTCCGCTCGCCAATCAGCAGGTTGTGCTGGCGGCGCATGTAGTCGAGAATATCCTGGTTGAATACGTCGCCGGCCGTTTTGATGCTCTGGTCGCACACGATACCCGAGAGGGCAATAACCGCAATTTCGGTGCTGCCGCCCCCAATGTCGATAATCATCGAGCCAATGGGCTGCTCCACATCAATACCAATACCAATGGCCGCGGCCATGGGCTCCTGAATCATCCAGACTTCCTTGGCGCCGGCGTGCTCGGCCGAGTCGCGTACGGCCCGCTTCTCCACTTCGGTAATGCCCGACGGGATGCAGATAACCATGCGGTGCGAGGGCTGAAACAGGCGGTTGCGGGTATCAATCATCTTGATGAGCCCCTTGATCATCTCCTCGGCGGCGTGGAAGTCAGCAATTACGCCGTCTTTCAGGGGCCGGATGGTTTTGATGTTGTCGTGGGTCTTCTCGTGCATTTGCTGCGCCTGCCGGCCCACGGCAATTACCTTATTGGTCGTACGGTCTTTGGCAATGATGCTCGGCTCATCCACCACGATAACATCGTTGTGAATGATGAGCGTGTTGGCCGTGCCCAGGTCGATGGCAATGTCGCTGGTAAAGAAATTAAAGAAACCCATTGAGTTACGGCAAGTAAATGAGAACGGGGCGCTTGCGCCCGTCAAAAGTGGGGGCAAAAGTACGGAGTTATTTATGGGGATGAAGCATCACAGGCCAGGACCTGCCCGACAAACGTCATCCGGCATGCCCTAGCCTGTGTTACTTCTTCTTTTTTATTTCGTACTCCTTTACTAGTGCTTGAAGTGGCGTACGCCCGTCAGCACCATGGCCATGCCCAGCTGGTTGCAGGCGGCAATGCTGTCTTGGTCTTTGATAGAGCCACCGGGCTGCACCACGGCCCGGATGCCGGCCGAACCGGCAATTTCCACGCAGTCGGGGAAGGGAAAGAAGGCGTCGGAAGCCATGACCGCCCCGTTCAGGTCAAACCCAAACGAGCCGGCCTTCTCGATGGCCTGGCGCAGGGCATCCACCCGCGAGGTCTGGCCCACGCCCGAGGCCAGCAGCTGGCCGGCGCGCGCCAGTACAATGGTGTTGCTTTTGGTATGCTTGCAGATTTTGAGGGCGAATTCCAGGGCTTCCACTTCGTCGGAAGTCGGAACCGATTCGGTTACCGTCTTGAACTCGGCCGCGCCCTCCATGGCCTGGTCGAAGTCCTGCTCGATGGTGCCGTTGAGCAGCGTTTTGACCTGCTTGGCCGGAAACTGCACGGGCTTCTGGCGTAGCAGAATCCGGTTTTTCTTGCTCTGCAGCAGCGGCAGCGACTCAATTTCAAATCCGGGCGCAATCAGTACCTCAAAAAACAGCTTGTTCAGCTCCTCGGCCGTGGCCGCATCTACCGGCTTGTTCACGATGATGACGCCGCCGAAAGCCGACACCGGGTCGCAGCTCAGGGCGTTCAGGTAGGCCTGGTGCAGCGTATCGGCCTGGGCCACGCCGCAGGCGTTGGTGTGCTTGAGAATGGCGCAGGCGGCCGGGCCGGCCGCATCGAACTCGCGCATGAGCAGCACGGCCGCGTCCACATCCACGAGGTTGTTGTAGCTGAGCTGCTTGCCGTGGAGCTGGTCGAACAGCGCGCTCAAGTCGCCGTGGAAAGTACCGGTCTGGTGGGGATTTTCGCCGTAGCGCAGAGGCGTTTTTTGGGAGCTATTAGCTGTTAGCTGTTGGCTGTTAGTTTTTTCTTCAGAAGTGGTGCCTTGGCTTGCCACAAAGTAGCGGCCGATTTCGGTGTCGTAGTGGGCAGTGGTGGCGAAGGCGGCGGCGGCGTACTGCTTGCGGTCCTCCAGGTCGGTGGCGCAGTTCTTCTGGGTCAGTAGCTCGGTTACCTGCGCGTACTGGTCGCGGCTGCTGACGACGAGCACGTCGCGGTAGTTTTTGGCCGCCGCCCGTAGCAGCGAGATGCCGCCGATGTCAATCTTCTCAATTACGTCGGCCTCATCGGCACCCGAAGCCACGGTTTCTTCGAACGGGTACAGGTCTACTACCACCAGGTCGATGGGCGGGATGCCGTGCTGCTGGGCTTCGGCCAGGTCGGAGGCCTCGTGACGGCGGTGCAGAATGCCACCGAATACGGTGGGATGCAGGGTTTTCACGCGGCCGCCAAACACGGCCGGAAAGCCGGTCAGCGTTTCCACGGCCGTCACTTTTGCCCCCTGCTCCTCGATGAACTGCTGGGTGCCGCCGGTCGAGTAGATGGTTACACCGTGCTGGCTCAGCAGCTCCACGAGCGGGCCGAGGCGGTCTTTGTAATACACCGAAATGAGGGCGGAACGAATGGGCTGCGACATGGCGGAAGGGGGCTGAAAGGGTTCGTGAAATGCTCCACGAAGGTAGGCACCGGCGCGCGGCCGGCTGTTACCGAATTGTTAAGCCGGCCCGGCCGCAGCGCCCTGGCTACTACAAAGTCAACTTGGGCAGCCCGTAGCACGGTGGCAACCGGGCAACTTCCGTAGCTCAACTGTGGCAGCCGAAGCAGGCCGCTGTGCGTAGAGGATACAGTTGTTATCCGGCCCTGTTTTTTTATGCCTGAACTGATTAATCCTCCCGCTACTTCTGCTGCTACCCTACCCGCGGCCACTCCCGCCCTGGCCGCTGCCGGGGCGGCAGCCCTGGCCCCGCGCCTATTTGCCCAGGCGGCTCACTCCGATGTCGAGGGCGGCTTTCCAACCCAGGAATTCAACTGGCTCCGCGAGGCCGGGCTACTGGCTGCCCCGCTACCCGCCGCGCTGGGCGGCAGCGGCCTCAACGAGCCTGCCCACACCTACGAGCTGCTCAGCACGCTGCGCCACATCGGACGGGGCAACCTGGCGGTGGGGCGGGTGTACGAAGGCCACGTCAATGCGCTGCAACTCATTGGGCGCTTTGGCCGGCCGGCGCAGGTGCAGGCGTGGGCCGCCGATGCCCGGGCGGGCCACCTGTTCGGCGTCTGGAATACCGAGGCCCACGATGGCGTGAAGCTGGAGCCCGTACCCGAGGGCCGGTACCGGCTCAGCGGCAGCAAAACCTTCGGGTCGGGTGCCGGCCACCTCACCCGCCCGCTGCTCACGGCCGCCCTGCCCGACGGCGGCTGGCAGATGCTGGTGCTGCCCGCCGATACCCAGGTACCCGAATACGACGCCCGGTTCTGGCGGCCACTGGGCATGCGGGCCTCGGCCAGCTTCCGGGTCGATTTTACGGGGCTCGAAGTGGGCCCCGAGCAGCTGCTGGGCGCCCCCGGCGACTACTACCGCCAACCCTGGTTCAGTGGTGGGGCCATTCGGTTTGCGGCCGTGCAGTTGGGCGGGGCAGAAGCCATCTTCGACGAAACCCGCCGCTTTTTACGCGCCCTCGGCCGCATCGACGACCCTTACCAGCGCCAGCGGCTGGGCCAGCTGAGCATACTGGTAGCCAGCGGCCAGCACTGGCTGCACGCCGCCGCCGAGCTGGCCGCCCGCCCCGGCCCCGATGCCGAAACCGTGGTGGCCCATGCCAACCTAGTGCGCTCGGCCATCGAGGATATCTGCCTGCGGGTTCTGCCACTGGCCGAGCGGTGCGTGGGGGCCCGCGGCCTGCTGCGGCCCGAGCCCTTCGAGCGCCTGCACCGCGACCTGACGCACTACCTGCGCCAGCCCGCCCCCGATGCCGCCCTGGCCGACGCCGGCCGCTACGCCCTGGACCACTCCCGCCCCGCCCACCGCCTCTGGCATGACTGAGCTGCCCGTTTTCGACCCTATTGCCTTACCCCTGCAGCCCGCCACTTACGCCGCCACGTTGGGCCCAACGGTAGTCATTTCCCCTCATCCCGACGACGAAAGCCTGGGCTGCGGCGGGTTGCTGGCGCTGCTGGCCCGCGCCAACGCGCCCGTGTGGTGCGTACTGATGAGCGACGGCACCATGTCGCACCCAAACTCGGCTAAGTTTCCGGCCCCGGCCCGCCAGGCCCTGCGCGAAACCGAGTTGCGGCTGGCGTTGACTGAGCTGGGCCTGCGCTCCGACTGCCTGCTGCCCCTGAACCTGCCTGACGGCCAGGTGCCCGGCCCCAACGAACCGGCCGGCCAGGCAGCCATAGCCCGGTTGGTTGAGTTTTTCCGGGAAAAGCAGCCGACCACCGTGCTATGCCCCTGGCGGCGCGACCCGCACCCCGACCACCGCGCCACCAGCCAGCTGGTGCGGGCTGCGCTGGCGCATCTACCCAGGCCACCGCGCCTGCTCGAATACCTAGTCTGGGCTTGGGAGCGAGCAGCCCCCACCGACCTCCCCCGGCCTGGCGAGGCTAGTGGCTGGCAGCTCGATATCAGCGCGGTGCTGGCCGAGAAGCAGCGCGCCATTGCCGCGCACGCCTCACAGCTGCCCGGCTCCTGCATCGACGACGACCCAACGGGCTTCACGCTGGCCCCCAGTATGCTGGTCCACTTCGCCAGCACTACCGAACTGTATCTGGAGGCCACTACCACAATAGCCGCGTCGCCTGCTCATTCCTCCTCCGATTCCCGTTCTGTATGAAATCGAACCCCAACCAGCCCCACACGCTGCCGCCCGACTATTTCGATAAGGTGTACGAAGCCAACCAAGACCCCTGGGACTTCGCTACCAGCCCCTACGAGCAGGAGAAGTACGCCGCCACGCTGGCCGCCCTGCCGCGCAGCCACTACGCACGGGCCTTTGAAATCGGCTGCTCGCTGGGCATCCTCACGGCCCGGCTGGCCCCGCACTGCGGCTATCTGCTGGCAGTTGATGTGGCCGAGGCCGCCCTGCAACAGGCCCGCCAACGCTGCGCCAACCTGCCGCAGGTGGAGCTGCAGCTTCTGCGTGTACCCGATGAGTTTCCCGCCGGCCAGTTCGACCTGATTCTGGTGTCGGAAGTAGGCTATTACTGGAGCCCGGCCGATCTGGCCCGCGCCGCCGACCAACTAATAGCAACGTTGCCAGCCGGTGGCCATTTGGTACTGGTCCACTGGACGCCCCCCGTACACGACTACCCACTCACCGGCGACGCGGTACACGAGTTCTTCCTCGAAAAAGCCACTCCCAATGGCCCTCTACGCCACCTACACGGCCACCGCTACGAGAAATACCGTCTCGATGTGCTGGAACGGCGGTAGCTGGAAAGGACTTTAGTTTAGAACCAATCAGTTTGAACGTCATGCTGAGCTTGCCGAAGCATCTCTACCGCTTCGTTAAACGACTGCTACGAAGCGGTAGAGATGCTTCGGCAAAGCTCAGCATGACGTTCATGTGCTAGCCATAGGCCAATGTCGACGCACGCGCCAGCTCGGTGCGCAGAATACTGATAGCCAGCACCAGTGGCACCTGATCCTCTGGGCTAGACGACAGTAGCAGCTGCGGCCGCGCCCAGTCCCAGTAAGCGCCGAAGGTGGCATAGCTGGGTAGTGCAGCCAGCACCTCGGCCGGCACTTCTTCTGGTCCGGAAACTACTCGTTCAGGCGTTTCGCGACTCTGAGCAAGGCGCCACTGTTGGCGAAGCTGGCGGCGCAGGTTCAACTCCTGCACCAGGGTGGCAGGGTTGGGTACTAATTGCTGCTGGCCCAGCCGGGCCCACTCGCGCAGCTGCCACGAGAGGCCGACCGCCACCCGCCCCTGTTGCCGGCCCGAGGTGAACACGCGTACGGCCGGGCTATGGCGCACTCGTAAATCGTGGCGCAACAGGGCCTGGTACAGGGCTTCGTCTTCCAGAAACGGCACTACGGGCAGCCCACCCACCTGGCGGTAGGCAGCTACCGTAACGGCCAGGCTGGCTCCGAAGTGCTGGTGGTGGCGGGGCCAGGGGTCGTGGGGTTGGGGGTCGAGCTGGGTTTCGAGCTGGACCCGCAGCAGCTGGCAAGTGGCATCCTGCAACTGGCAGCGGCGCACGGGGCAGGCACGGCTGCTTTCTTCCATCAAAATCCGACCGGCTACGGCATCTACGCCCAACTCCAACTCACGGAACGTGGCTGCCAGCCAGTCGGGGGCTACGCGGGTGTCGGCATCGGTGCTGATGATGGCGGCGCGGGGCTGGCCGGCCAGCTCCAAGCGGTGGGCAGCCTCATCCATGAGCAGGCGGCGGGCCCGGCCCACGTGGGCCTCGGCGGGCGGCAACGTCAGTTCGGCTACGTGCAGGGCCAGCGTTGGGTGGTTGGCGGCGAAGGTCCGCACTACGGCGGCTGTATTGTCGGTGCAGTTGTTAGCCAGTACCAGCACTTCGAAGCTGCCGGGTGGCAACGGCTGGCCCTTCTCGTTGGTTTGGGCCGCCAGCGCCGCCAGTGTAGAAGGCAATGCGTCGGCCTCATCCTTGGCCGGAATAATAACGGTGGCCCTCAAGGCCGGGGAAGGCAGCGACAGATGGCTCCAGACCGAAGCAGGCAGCGCCGCGTTGTTGGGGTGGGCCGAGTGAAACCGATGCGGAGTGGCGTATTCCATGGGCTGCTTTCTACGCAGCACGCAGTGTACAGTTCGCCCCGAAACAGGCAAAAACCCTACTGACGAGCTTAAAAGACAGAAAAAGCAAAAGCTGCAGGTTACAAGCGGCCTGATGGCGCTTGTAACCTGCAGCTTATAGCTGGCAGCCGGAAAAAGCGTTAGAACGCCTCGCCCACTGCGAAGATGATACCCGAGTTACCGCCCGAACCCACCCCGTAGTCGAGGCGGATGTTGAGCCGGTCGCGACGGTTGAAGCGGAAACGTATTCCTGCTCCACCGGCGTAGCGCAGCCCGTCTACAGTATAGTCGTCGAGGTTCGGCGCCACCTGGCCCACGGCCCCAAACACGGCACCATCAATCCGCCAGAATAGTTTCTGCCGGATTTCGGCCTGGGCCGTGGTGAACTGCCGGTCGCGGTAGCGGCCTTCGTAAATGCCGCGCATCAGGTAGGCGTTGTTGTAGAGCGAGCCGCCGAGCGTAGCGCCCATGCCGCCCCACTCGCGGAACGGCACGTCGCCGGTGTGGTACTGGCCCAGAAACTGCAGCGCCAGAATAGTGTTGTTGGAGCCGAACATCGGGTTGAAATGGCGCGCATCCACCATGTAACGGGTGAATTTATAGTCGCTGCCCAAGCCTTTGCCGGCAAACAGCACGTGCGCATCCACGAAATTACCGGTGTACGTGGCCAGTAGGTTGTCGCGGCTGTCGTACAGCAGCGCCGGGCCCACGCCCGATGTAGTGTAGCCGCCGCGCTGCTCGGCCGGGATAGTGAAGTATGAGCCGGGAGTTGCTTCGTCGTCGCCATCTTCCTTGAGCTTAACGGTGCCCAGATCGGTGAGGCGGTAGCGCAGGCCCACAAACAGGTTGGGTTTCACTTTTGCAAGTACTTTCTGATCGAATACCCACAGCGGGTACTGGATGTTGGAGTACACGTCCTCATCGGTATCGTTGCCGCGGCCGTAGTACTTAAAGGCCAGGTCATAGTAGCTCAGCTCGCCCGAAAGGAAGAACTTTTCTTCCTTGGTGAAAATGGTATGCGTGAGCTGCACGGTGGTTTGCTTCTTCTGCGAAATCCAGGCAATCAGGCGGGCGTTCGACTTGCGCACCGTGGTATCGGAACCGAAACGCCACACGGGCAGAATGGCCACACCGCCGGCGAAACCGGTTTCCTGCTGATAAAAGGCAATGGGTACCGGCAGAAAGCTTGGCTTGTCGGGGTCGGAGGGCGTAAGCCGGACTTTGGTGGTGGTAGCCGGGGCGAGGGCGCGGTTGAGGCCCACCGGTGCGCCCACGGGCTCGGCAGCGGCCTCGGTCGAAGCTATAGGAGCAGCCGAAGCCAGCAGAAGAGCGGCCGACTCGGAAGGTGCTGACTGCGCCAGGGCAGCCGGGGTGGCCAGCGCACTTAGCGCCAGCAACGGGTAGAGGAAGCGCATACAGTGATGGCCGGGGTAAGAAGGAAAGTGAGAGGAAGCAACCCCTGCTGGCAGCGCAGCCACAACGGGCGGCCGCACGAATCGGGCTGTAGCCTTTGCTAACGCAACAGTAGCGGCCGCGGTTGCCCACACTTTCAGACCAATCCCAGCATCGAGAATACCCCGGCCAGCATAATGAGCTTGCACCAGGTACTGAGCCGGGCAAAGTGCTGCCGTTGGTCGGCGCGGCGCAGGGCGGCGGCCAGCGCCAGCAGCGGGGCCAGCACCAACAGCAGCAACCATAGGCCCAGCCCGTAACGGTAACTCATGAAAAGCGCATTGAACACGGCACCGGCCACCAACAGCAGCAGACAGGCCAGAAAAAAGCCGGCCACCCACTTGGTGCGCGGCACGCCCCACACCAGCGGCAGCGTGCGGCACTCGTGCTGGGCGTCGCCGCGCATGTCCTCCACGTCTTTCACAATTTCGCGCACCAGCGTGAGCAGAAACGCAGCCAGCGCATAGCCCCACACCGCCGAGCGGCCGGTGTGCAGTTGCAGCTCGGGCAGCAGCACCAGCGCCGCCGTGAGGGTAGCAATGCTCACGTTGCCCACCAGTGCCACCCGCTTGAACCGGGCCGAGTAGCCCCACAGCAGCAGCGCCGAGCCCAGGTTCACGAGCCCCAGCAGCGGCGAAAGCAGCACCCCCAGCCCCACTCCCAGCCCCGAAAGCACGAGGTGGGCCAGCATGGCGTGCCGCCGGTTGATGCCGCGCCCCACCACCAGCCGCCCGGGCCGGTTGATGGCATCAATCTTGACATCGTAGTAGTCGTTGATGATGTAGCCGGCCGCCCCGATGCACAGGGCCGCCAGCAGCAGCAGCGCAAACCCCGGGGCAAATACCTGGCGCCAGGGCGCATGGGGTAACAGCAGGCAGGCGCGCACCAGCAGCAGGCACAGGGCCATAATCAGCAGGTTGGGCAGACGTACCAGCCGGGCCAGCTGCCGCCGGCTACTGCTGCCGCTATTGCTAGCGTTGCTGCCGCCCGAGCCAGCAGTGCCAGGCGCAGTAGCATCGGCGGCAGACAGGGACGGGCGGAAAAGCATAAGCTGGAGCCGAAAGGGCAATAAGAGGTACAAAGATGGCCCCGCCAAAGCGAAAGGTCACAAAAATGCCTCTCCCAAAAATCAGGAGAGGCATTTGCTCAATGAAGCTGTTCAAAAACCCCGTGTTATCAGTAAGAACGTCATGCTGAGCTTGCCGAAGCATCTCTACCGCTTCGTTGCAATGGTGAGAATCCAATACAAGGATTACTCTTGCGGTAGAGATGCTTCGGCAAGCTCAGCATGACGTTATTTCGACTTTCCAAAAAGCTTCAATGGACGGGCCGAGGCTACAGGCGCTTTAGGCTTCGGGCATTTATAACTACTTCGGCTTCAACACAACCGGCAGCCGGAGCGGCTTACCAGGTGCCCTGGGCCTTCATCACGGCCTCCATCAGCTCGCGCACAGCTCCGTGCCCGCCGGGCAGCTGGGCCACGTAGTTGCTGATGGCCAACACATCGGTGGCGGCATCGGCCGGGCAGGCCGCTATGGCGCACCGGCGCATCACCTCCAGGTCGGGCATGTCGTCGCCCATATAGGCGATGCTGGCCGTTTCGAGATGGTAGCTATTGAGGTAGTTGTTGAAGATTTTCATCTTGTCATCCACCCCCAGATAAATGTCGCGCACATCGAGCGACTCCAGCCGCTTACGGACGCCCTCCTCTTCGCGGCCCGAAATAACGGCTACCCGGTAGCCCTGGCGCAGGGCATGCCGGATGGCGTAGCCGTCGCGGATGTGGAAGGAGCGCACCTGCTCGCCCGAGTTGAAGGCCAGCAGGGTGCCATCGGTCAGCACCCCGTCTACGTCCAGCACAAACACTTTAATTGCTCTTAAATCGACTCCTGACGACATAGACATACCTTACTATACATAGCACAGGAGTGCGCCAGCCGGGTTGCCGGGCATCCATCAAAGAGAAAACGGCCAGTGTGCCGGCGCAGAGCAGTCTATTGGTTGTCGCGCCACTCGTACACCCACTTGGCCTGGATCTGCTCCAGGTGGCCTTCGTTGGCCTGCTCGCGGGTGCCTTCAAAATTGGGCAGGCTCATCACCCAGTCCAGCAGCTCGGTAAACCGGATGCGGTAGATTTTAGCCTCACCGAATTCGTTACCGAACTTCTCATACAGGGCAATGGCCACGTCTTCGTGGTCGCTCCACTTAATCGGGGGCTCGAAATGGTTCATAGTCAGAAAGGGCTGATTTGGAGATACGTGCCGAATGTAAAAACGCTGACCAGGCTACCGATGCAGCCAGTTTGGCGCGTTTTCACATTCTCCCACATTACTAAAAGCTAGTGGCCAAGGAAGTGCTGGGGCGGAATGCGCACCATCAGGTCGGAAGCACCCTGCACCACGCACTGGCAGGCCAGGCGCGAGTTGATGCGGGGGTTTTCGGCCCGGTCGATGAAGTCTTCCTCGGCGTCGGAAATTTCGGGCAGGTCGTTCTCGCCCTGCTCAATATATACGTGGCAGGTGCTGCACCCGCACACGCCGCCACAGTTATGCTGCAGCTGAATATCGTTGTTGAGGGCCACGTCCAGCACCGATTCGCCCTCGGCGGCCACGTGCGTCTGGTCGGGCTGGCCGTCCTGGAAGGTAAACGTAATATTGATGGCTTTCACGGCGAAAGGCTAGGTACACAAGGCAAAAATGAAGGGGCAAAGGTACGGACGTGCCCCCCCGAATCAAAGCCGCAACCCTGGCGCATTGTTTGCCGCAGCCGGCAGCGGCCCGGCCGTGGCCTGAATGCTGGCCGTGAGCTGCTGGTAGAGCTGCTGCCAGCGCGGCCGGGCGGCCAGCGCGGCCGCGTGGCGGGCCAGCGTGGCAGCATCGTGGCGCACGGCCGGGCCGGTCTGGGCCACGAAGGGCGGCTGGGCCAGGGCCTTGTCCAGCGTTTCGCGGATGAGTGGGTGCAACAGCTCCCAGGGCAGCCCTGCACCTTCCAGCAGCTCGCGCCCAATGCCCAGCAGGTGATTGGGAAAGTTGCTGACCCACACGGCCGCCACATGCAGCTGCAGCCGCCGGGTCGAGTCCAGCTCCCGCACGTCGGGGCTCAGCGAGGCGGCCAGCTGGTGCAAGGTGGCCAGCGCGGCGGCATCGGTGGCTTCCAGGCACAGCGGCACGCTTGCCCAGGCAATTGCGCGGCCCGGCCCAAAGGTTTGGAGCGGGTAGAACACGCCGCCCCGCAGCTGCTCTTTATAAGGAGAAAACACGGAAAGCGGTAGCGCCCCGGCCGTGTGCGCCACCAGCGCCCCCACCGGAAAACGGGCTGCCGCCAGCACTTCGGGCACCACCGCATCGGGCAGCGTGAGCAGGTACACGTCGGCGTCGGGCAGGTGTTGCAGGCTACTGGCTACGGTGGCCGGCACCGGCAGTCGGGAAGCCAGCGCCGCCCCCGATTCGGGGCTGCGGCTCCAGAGACCCACTACCGCGTGGCCGGCAGCGGCCAAAGCCGGGGCCAGATGGGTGGCCACCCGGCCGGCCCCAAGCAGCACAATTCGGAGGGGGGTACGGTGTGTTGTCGTCATGAATGTAGAACTGGCTGTTTAGTAATTCCGACCGCAGCTTTTTGAAACATTTGCAGCGGAATGATGCAAAAAATGGTGTTTTATTCGGCATATTGCCGATTCAAATGCCATATGCTTTATAAGCGGGGCAGTTGTTTGCTTTTTTTTGCTTCACTCCTTCACACTTTCTTCTTCCTAATTCATGGCAAAAATCTACACTACGGGCCGTACCACCAAAGCCTGGCGTAAGCTTGCCCTGCTGGGCTTGCTGGGCCTGGCTACCGGTGCCGCCCACGCACAGAGCCTGAACTACAGTACTTCAGGGGCTACCAACGTAGCCACCACGTATACCGACCTGGGGGCCTCGGCTACTGCCATTGCCACGCCTAACACCGACGACGCCAACTCGGCGGCCACGCCTATTGGCTTCTCTTTCAGCTTCAATGGGCAGGCATTCACCGATTTCGTACTGAATACCAACGGCTATCTGGCCTTGGGTACCACGGCTCCGGCGGCACCTTTCTTCCCTACTTCCTCTACCACCACCACCAGTGGCCCGCTGAACGATGCGGCGCAGAAAAACCTGCTGCTGCCGTTCAATACCGACCTGGAAAGCGCCGCTGCCGGCCCGGCAGTTTACAGCTATGCGCTCAGTGGTACGGCCCCCAACCGCGTCTGCACCATTCAGTGGAAAGGCGTGAGCGACAAATCGGCCGCCGCCACCCCAGCTAAGCAATACCTGTCGCTCGATTTCCAGGTGAAGCTGTACGAAACCAGCAACCGCGTGGAGTTCGTGTACAACACTGCGACTCCTTCTGCCAACACCGACGCCTTCAAGTCGGCGGTAGTGGGGCTGAAGGGCGATGGGGCAGCCTCCCGGCAAGTACTGCTGGGCTCTAAAGGCTCGACAGCAGCCTGGTCTACGACGTCCTTTATCACGACTACTTACGTGGAGGGAAGTGCAACAGGCGTAAATGCGCACAACTTCCGCCGGACTGTTGGACCCGATGCAGGGCGCACCTACCGTTTCGAACCCCAAAAAGCCAACGACGTAGCCGTTCAGACGATTTACTCGTCGGGTAAGCTGCCCATTCCTTTCGGAACGCCGCACGTAGTACGGGCCTTCGTGCAAAACGTGGGAAGCAGCGCACAGGCTAACGTGACCTTCACGCTTACCGTAACCGGGGCTAACTCGTTCACCAACTCGAAAACAGTTGGGGCGCTACCCGTAGATGCTGCCGGTACGCTGAGCTTCGATGCCTTCTCGCCCACGAATCCGGGCACCAACATCATTACGGTAACTGCCGCCGACGACGAGAATACGGCCAACAACTCCAAAGTATTCACCCAACTAGTTAACGCCACTACCTTCGCTTATGCGCAGCCCGGCCTGGTTTCGGCCGGCGACGGACAGATTGGCTTTAACACCGGCTCAGGCATTCTGGGCGTTAAATACACCACCGCCACTGCTCGTACGGTTACGGGCGTAACGGTACGCATTGCCGATGGAGCGGCCAACGTTGGCAACAAGGTATACGGCGTAGTACTCGACGCCGCTGGCGCTATCATCGCCCGCTCGCCCGACTACACGATACTGGCCGCCGACCTGAACCAGGAGAAAACGTTTGCTCTGAGCGGTGCCGTTCCGGCCGGCAGCTTTATTGTTGGCCTAGCCCAAACTGCCAACGCCACCACCGGCTACTTCCCGTTAGCGTCGCAGCGGTACGAAACGCCCACGCGCACCGACGCCTATTTCTCCATCCCACTGGCCGGCGGCGCTCCTGCCGACGCGGCAGCTTCCAACCTTGGTGCGCTGGTGATTGAGGCCATTACCAGTGCTCCGGCCACCTGCCCTCCGCCGAGCGCCATTACGGTTACGAGCGTAACGGCTACTTCAGCCATCGTTTCGTTTACTGGCCCGGCCAATGGCACGAGCTACGCTGTTATTTATGGCCCACGCGGCTTCAATCCGGCTACAGCTGGCACAACGGTAACTGCCGCTACTTCTCCCGTTACCCTGACGGGTTTGACGGCTACCACGAACTATGATGTGTATGTTCGGGCTATCTGCGTTGCTCCCGACCAAAGCACGCTGGCCGGTCCGACAGCCTTTACTACCGCCTGCGTACCACCGATTGTCAGCACGTTCCCCTACACCGAGAACTTCGACGGTGTAGCAGCCGGGGCCCTGCCCTGCGGTATTGCAACGGCCAACATCAACGCCGATGGCAGCACCTGGGGTATTGTAACGACCGGCACGCCGGCTTCGGCTCCGAACCACATGCGCTACTCATTCAGCACTACCAATGCGGCCGACGACTGGTTCTACACGCCGGCGCTGTTCCTGCGGGCAGGCACTACCTACCAGCTCACGTTCAAGTACAAGGCCGGACTGGCTGCTTTCCCCGAGGCCCTGGAAGTGAAGTACGGCAGCACCGCTACGCCCGCCGGCCAATCCAACCTGCTGTGGCGCAATATCAATGTCAACAACGCCACTTACGCTACCACGGTGGCCGGCAACGACGATGGGCAGGTAAAGGCCATCACGCCTACTACCACCGGTAACTACTACATCGGCTTCCACGCCATCAGCGTCGCCGACCGTTTCAACCTCTACGTGGATGATATCAGCGTAACGGCTACGGCCATCACCGGTACTTCGCAGGCGTTGCAGCAGGCCATCAACATCTACCCCAACCCTACGGCCGGCAACCTCACGTTTGACGTACGCGGTGCCAAGGCCAAAAACGGCCTGCAGGTAGAAATCACCAACATGCTGGGTCAGCGCGTGCACACGACCACCGTGCGCGACAATGCCGTGCAGGTTATCAACCTTCCAAGCCTTGCCAACGGCATGTACACGGTGAAGGTGATTAACGGCAACGAGTTCATGATGCGTACTATCTCGGTGCAGAAGTAATTCGGCCCCGCTAGTGTACCCTAAAGGGGGCAGCCACATGGCTGCCCCCTTTTTTGTGTTCCGGCTGCTAGTGGTGCTTGCGGCCGGCAGGTGCCAGCAGTATAGCAGTTTCACAGAAAGCGTATCCGTTGTGCCGTAGAGGTGTAACAGCAGAAGTTTCATCATTGAACGGCGGTGCTGCGCAAGCAACATCAGTCGAGACGAGACTTCTGCTATTGCCTCTTTTGCCTCTTTATGGCAGGCTACGCCATTCACCAAACGACTGCATCCGGAGGCATTCGGCAGAATACTACCTCGCCGGGCAGAAGCACCTCGGACGCTGTTGGCTGGCCCCAGTAGTTGCCGGAGCGAAGTGTATAAGGCCTGAAGTAACAGGCGGCGTGTGCCCACTAAAGGAAAGCGCCCCCGACGCAGGAGCATCGGGGGCGCTTTCGCTTTTGGTGGTTAGGGCGCTTTACGCTACGGCCTTGGGGCGCGGTATCACCGGACGGGGCCGGGAACCGGCTTCGGGAGCAGGTACTGCCGGAGCCTCGGTTTCGCGGCGGCGGCGGTAGATAGCCATGCCGAAGCCCAGAGCCATGAGCAGCGTACCGCTCCAGAGCAGGTTGATGAAGGGCTTCTCAACGGCTTTCAGAATGATGTAGTCCTTCTGGGTGGTGCTCACGCCGAACGTGAACTTGCCTTTCTCCGGGTCTACGTTCAGGAAGCTCAAGCGCAGGCCCAGGTCCTCCACCTCGTCGGGCATGCGGCCGATGAGGCGGTTGCGCACCGCAAATACCGGATGCACGTGGTACTGCTTCTTCTCACCCGATACCAGGAAGTCGCCCTGAATGGCCAGGTCATCCTTGGCCAGGCCCAGGCCGGCCGTTTGCTTGGCCGGCTCTACGCCCCGGAATACGGCGAAGTAGTCGTTGAGGAAGATGGTGTCGCCGATGCTGAGCACGTGCTCCTTCACCTCACTCCAGTCTTTCTCCTGGTCGATGGGCGGCACGGCGCTGATGTGCGAGTAGATGTCGTGGTCGAGGAACACCTTTACGTCGGGCGAGGCCAGCAGGCCGCCCATCTGCTCATTTACCTGCGCCCGGGGATAAAGCGTGAACTTCTCCTTGCTCTCCCGGTCCTGATACTCGACGCGGTAGTAGGTGTTTTCGGGCAGAATTTCGAGCGTGTCGCCGGCCTTGTAGTACACCTTGTCGCCGCGCTTCACATCGGAGCGGGCCAGGGCCTTGTACTCGTCGTCGGTGCGATACAGCATCTGCTTGTCTACGTAGCCGGGCACGCCGGGCACGTCGAGGTACTGGCCAGTGTAGCGCACGTCGTAGGCACCCATGCGCGTCACGTCGTTGCGCCACAGCAGGACGTTGTCTTGGTTGGTGGTCTGGTCGAACTCGCGCGAGTACAGCAGGCCCGACGTGTTCTGGCTGATGATATTGGAGTAACCCGACGAAGCCAGCACGCCCAGCAGCATCAGGGCAATACCAATGTGAGCAATGCCGCCACCCGACAAGCTGACTTTACGCCGCAGCAGCGTAAACACCATGCTCATGTTGGCCAGCACGCCAAACAGGGCCGTAGTGAGGAGCGCGATGTACGACAGCTCCATTTTTTTGCCGTTGTACTGCACCAGCAGGATAACGAGGGCCGCGCCGAGCAGCGCAAGCATGGCAGGCACCGTGAGGGTATTGGTCAGGGAAGCGCGGTCGTTTTTCTGCCACCACATGAGCTGAGCAAGGCCCGAACACAGCGCCACACCCACGCCCAGCCACAGCTGGAACTTGGTGTAGTGGGCAATCTGGTCGGCGGGCAGCGCCAGGTTCGATTTGATGCCGATGAAGCCCAGGAAGGCGTTGTACACCGGAATGCTGGTAGTGAACAGCACCTGGAACGCGCCCAGACACAGCACCGTAGCACCCACGAACACCCACAGCTCGGGGTTGTACGTGGTCAGCTCCTTTTCCGAAATTGGAATCTTCTTCCAGCGCGAAACCAGTAACACGATGCTTAGCACCATGAAAAACGCCAGGTAAATCATCAACTGGCCCGAGAGGCCCAGGTCGGTGAACGAATGGACCGAGGCGTTGCCCAGTACGCCTGAGCGGGTGAGGAAAGTAGCGTAGAGAATGAGCAGGAAGGTGGCAATTACGAGCACAAACGAGGTGCGCAAAGCCAGCTTGCTACGCTGCCACAGCATCAGGCCGTGGATGGAAGCCACCAGCACCAGCCATGGAATGTACACCGCATTTTCAACGGGGTCCCAGTTCCAATAGCCCCCAAAGTTGAGGGTTTCATAGGCCCAGTAAGCACCCATTATGATGCCGACGCCCAGAATCAGGCCGCCCCACAGGCTCCAGCGCAGCGCCGGACGCGTCCAAGCGCTGTATTCGCCCTTCCAGAGACCGGCTACGGCATAGGCAAAGGGAACCAGCGTGAGGGCAAAGCCCAGAAACAGCGTGGGCGGATGAATCACCATCCAGTAGTTCTGAAGCAGGGCGTTCAGGCCGGTGCCGTCAACAGGTACGAAGTTGGGGTTGGTCTGCCACACGGGCAGCTCGGGCATAAAGTCGCGGAGCAGGATAAACGGCGACGAGCCGATTTTGAGGTCGCCCAGCACGATGCCCAGAATCATGGACGTGAGGAACAGCTGCACGCCGGCAAAAACAGTCATCACCGGAGCTTCCCAGCGCTTGGCCGAGCGCATCAGAATCAGGCCCAGGCACACATGCCAGAAGATCCAGAGCAGAAAACTACCCTCCTGCCCTTCCCAAAAACAGGAAATCATGTAGTAGATGGGCAGGTGGTTGCTGCTGTGGCTCCAGGCGTAGTAGTACTCGTAGCGGTGGCCGTGGATGATGCCGAATAGGCACACAATTACGGACAGTACGGCTACCGAGTGAACAATAAAGGCCCCACGACCCAGCTTCATCCAGCCGGCGTCGGTGTCGCCCAGAGCCCGGCCCTTGGCAGCCATATAATAGGAATACGCCGCCACCGTGGCCGCCACAAACGCCAGAATAACACTTAAGTGCCCGACGTCGCCGATGAGTGTGTTCAGCATGCTGATTTTTTTAGAGCCTGGGTAGTAGAGCTTAGCTGTTAGTATCTGGGAGTTGGGGCTCGACGGATGTGTTTTCCGTAAGCACTAACAACCAAACACTAAGCACGAATAACCAAGCGCTAGTTGATAGATGCAGTTGCGCCCTCCACTTCGTTCTCCACGTATTTGGAGGGGCACTTGAGCAGGATTTTATCGGCCACAAACACGTTGTTACGCATGGCACCGGTAATTACTACCTGCTCCGACTTATCGAAATCCTGAGGCTGGGGGTTGAAATAGACCACGCGCTGCGCAATGCGGTTGGTGTCGACCAGCGTGAAAGCGAAGTAATTGGGGTCCAGCGTCGGGTTGTACTCGAGGCCCATGATGTTCTTCTGGCCGTCGCGGGGCAGGCGGCCCACTACGTGTACTTTGGTCAGGTTGCCATCGGCGGCCCGCTCGCGGGCTTCCTTGAACGAAACGTACACGCTGGCGTCGCCGGCGGTGCTGGTGATAATAGCAATGGCTACCGCAATGATGGCCATAACGAAAATGTGGGCTTTTTTCATGTCTAGTAAAACAGGCGGCGGCTCCGGTTTGGAGCCAGAAGTCAGCTCAGAACAATAATTCGGACCACAAAGGTCCGCAAAAACAGGTGAATGCCAGGGTTAGCCAATCATTGGCGAGACCGGACGACGAGTGTGTTTTACTACTCGTCCCGCACTTCCTTTTCCAGCCGGCTCAGCTTGCGGTCCAGCGAAATCAGGAACAGCAGCAGCCCGGCGAGCACCACCACAATAACGACTACCACCACGTAAATCTTCCCGTTCTGGCGCATTGCTTCGGCCATTTCGGGCTGGCCTCCGGGCGCCTGCTGGGCCAGGGCCTGCCATACCGGCAGCAGCAGGGCCAACAGTAACAGCAGCCCCTTTCGGATTAAAGCTCCGGGAGCCGGGCTACGCAATTTGCTTTTCATATACTTTCAGTTTGAGCACGGAAATGCGGGTGGCCAGTTGGGCTACCCAGAAGGCCAGCAGCGTCCAGCCAATGACGGCCGGATAGAACACCAGACGCATGTCGCTGTCGAGGTCGTACCTGGCGAAGGCTGGATTGCCGCCGGCGCCCGGGTGCAACGAGTCGGTCAGGCGCGGCAGTACGTAGAACAGCGGCATGGCCACGGCAAAGGCGAAAATATTGTAGATGGACGACACCCGGGCGCGCTGCTGCTCATCGGTGAAGGAGGAGCGCAGCACCAGGTAAGCGCCGTAGATGAGCATGGCCACGGCCGCCCCATTGAGCTTGGGGTCGTTGGTCCACCAGGCGCCCCAGGTGTAGCGGGCCCAGATGCTGCCCGTAACTAGGCCCACGCATCCCATCAAGATGCCGGTGCGGGCCGCCTCGTGGGCCTTTATGTCAAACTCGGCCGTGGGCGTACGCAGGTAGCGCACCGAGTAGTACACCGAGGCAATGAGAATGGCCGTCATCCCGAACCACATGGGCACATGGAAATACAGGTTGCGGATACTCTCGTTGAGAATGGCCAGCCGCGGCACCGGCACCAACAGGCCCGCCACCGCCACATACAGCAGCAGTATCACAGTCAGGGCTTTCCACCAGTTTTTTTTCATGAGCTGTTCGCTAGTAGCTATTGGCTGTTAGCTTTTAAAGGTCTTGGCGTTATAACAGAAGAGGTCGTTGGAAGGGCAGCTATTAGCTAACAGCTGACAGCGAAAAGCTTCTTGTCAGCTTCTCCACAAAAACGGAAACAGCAGGTACGACACGGCCCCAACGATAAGGTTGAGGGCCACCAGGGTAAGCAAAGAGTTTTGGCTGGCTTCGAATTCGAGGCCGTCGAGGGCGTTTTTGGATACTTTGATGAGCAGCAACAGCATAGGCACCATCAGCGGAAAACCCAGCACGGCCATGAGGGTGCTGCTATTGGTAGCCTTGGCCGCAATGCCGGCCACCAGCGTAAGCGTACCCGCAAAGCCCACCGCGCCCAGCAGCACGTTGCCCACAAACAGCGGCACGTTTTGCACCGGGTTGCCCAGCACCACCGCATAAAGCGCAAACGCCACCAGCGCCAGCCCCAGCAGCAGCAGCGCGTTGTAGGCTATTTTGGCCAGAATCACGGCCTGGGGCCGCACCACGGTATAGTAGTAGAGCATCCGGCCCCGGCTTTCCTGCAGAAAGCCTTTAGCCACCGCATTAACGGCCGAAAACAGCAACACAATCCAGAAAAGCGCGTTCCAGGCCGGGGCCGGCAGCTGGCCGCCGCGTAGCGAAAAGCTGAGGTAACACACGAATACCGTACTGCTTACATACAGCAGCATACCGTTCAGCGCTGCCCGCTGCCGCCATTCCAGGCGGAAGTCCTTCTGCATCAATACCCAGATTTCACTTAGCAGCGCCACGGCAACTCGGCTGGTTCAACGGACCACAAAGATACAACCCAACCCCCGGACTACCTGCCTTCCATCCCCGATTGCGTCCCGATTGCCTGCCCAAACGCGCAAGGGTCGGTTTTCCAAACAGGAAAACCGACCCTTGCGTCTATCTTTTGCCCTGTCGCCGCTAGAAGTCGTACCCCAGCGTAGCGTAGATTTTCGGCCCTTTGGTGGTGTACTGCTCACGGCCCCAGGCCACGTCGCCCTTCACGTAGAAGCCCAGCATAGTGGTACGGATGCCCGCGCCATAACCATACAGCAGTGGGTTGGTAAAGTTGATAACTGTGGCCGAGAAGCCCCCTTGGGATGGAGTACGCGTGTTGTTTGAGTTATTGACACTGAACGGGTTGGTACCCGAATACGTCGTACCCATGTCGCCGAAAGCCGTCAGCTGCAGGTTCCGGAAGAAGCCCGATTCGATGGGCCGCCGCGAGAAATACTGCACGATGGGCAAGCGCAGCTCGGAGTTGAAGAGCACGTACTTGCTTCCTACCCGCTTGCTGTAGTCGTAGCCCCGCAGGTTGGTAACAAACTGCTGGTAAAACATCTGGGCGGGGTCGAGCTGGCTGGGGCCGGCGGCCAGCTCGCCCTTCTCGTTTATGTAGCGCGCATCGGTGTACTCGTAGTTCAGCCAGTTGTCCATGCCGCCGAGGCGGAAGAAGGGCGGCGTTGCACCGCCCCCGATGTACTGCCCGAAACTAGCCCGGTTGGCCCAGATGAGCTGGCGGTGCAGTTTCTGGTAGTGGCGCAAATCAACGGTGAGCTTGGTGAACCCCGAGTTGTTGCCGTTCAGGTCGCGCAGCTGGTTGATGCCGGCCTTCATGCGCGTACCCTGCAGCATGTTGATGCCGGTAATCACCGAGTTATCGAACACCAGCTCGGCTTCACCGCCCAGGTAGCTGGTGTTCACGTCGTTGGCATTCACCAGGTCGCCGTAGGTGCGGCGGCTCACATTCACGAAGCGCGGGCCCAGCCGCACGCTTAGGTTGTGGGTGAGCGGATAAGCCAGCGTCGGCGCAATCTCGTGGCGGCCGTAGCGCACCCGGCTACTGGGGTCGAGGTCGGGGAAATAGGCCTGCTTCTGATACCGAACGCTCCAGTCGTAGCGGTGCCGCAGGTTGGTGTACTCGGCAAAAATGTTGCTCGTACTCAAGTCGGTGAGGGCGAAGATGCCCGCCTGAATCCGATGATCCTCCATCAGGTCCGACATGTTCACCTGAGCCGAGAAGCCCAGTCCCAGCAGCGGGTCCGAAGTCAGCGTCGATACCACATTATCGATGCTGAAGGGAGTGCCATAGCGGAAAGGGCCGGCCAATGTAGCCGCCTCGGCAGGGGCCGCTTTGGGCAGGGCTACCACGGTAGCGGCCCGGCGCCGGGTAGGGGCCGTGGCCCGCGAGGCCGGAATATCCTCGTCGAATTCGTAGTCGTTGGTGTTCACACGGTTCTCCCCCGCTTTATCGGCGGCCTTCTGAGCCGGAGCCGGAACTGCGGGAGCCGTATCGGGCGGGGCAGTACCCTGAGCGCGGGCCACAGTAGGGCCGGGCCGGTTAGGAATAGGGGCCTTAGCCGGCCGCGAGCGGTCTTCCAGAATTTCCTGGCGGGCCGTCTTATACAGCTTCAGGCCAGTGGGCAGGGTGTAGCTGGGGTAGAGGTAGGCGTTGCTACGACCGTCGGACGTGGCCGTGAGGGCCAGCGCGCCGGTAGCGGCACTGTAGTCGAAGTCGTGCACACCGGCCAAAAAGCTGGTTACGGGCTGGTAGTCGCGGGTACTGAACGAGTAGCGGTAGATGCTGCGCACCCCGCTTTCCTCGCTCACAAACAGTATCTCGTCGTTGTTCAGGGGCCGGGGCCGGGTTTCGTTGGAAATCGTACCAACCAGCACTTCCACCGGCTGCGGGCGGCCGTCGAGGTGGTAGCGGTACAGGTCGTAGTTGTTCACCACCGAGACAAACGAGCCGCGCGCCGTACCAGCCGAATCGAGCCAGCGGTTGGAGCTGAACAGCAGGCTCTGGCCATCGGGCATGAACACCGGCTCCACGTCGTCGAACACGTCGTCGGTGAGCTTTTCGGGCGTCCGGCTACCGGCCCGTAGCAGGTACAGGTCGCTCTGGCCCTGGCGCACCCCGCTAAACACCACCGACTTGCCATCGGCCGAATAGTTGAGGGCCGTTATCTGCGAGAAGGGCGAAAACAGCGAAGTACGGCGGCCAAAGCGGGGCAGCAGGCTGCTGAGACGGGCCGTCAGGTTGCTCAGGCCACCGTTGGCTTCGCGCAGCTGCAGCACCAGCTGGCCGCGCTGCTCCTCCACTACGGCTACCTGCTCGTTGCCGCGCCAGGCCAGCAGCGGCAGCCGCGTTTCCACCCGCTGGTCGGGCGTTTTGTAGCCGCCGCGGTGCAGCACGTCGCGGCCGCGGCCGTCCTGGTCTACTACCAGCACCCGGTAGCGGCCCCGGTCGTTCTGCACGTAGGCCATGCGCTTGCCATCGGGGCTAAGCACGGGCTGGCTGTAGCGCACGTTGCGGCGGTTGCGGCCGGCCAGGCTGTTCTTCTCGTCGAGTTCCTGAAAAGGCGTGAGTGGCTGGGCATTGAGTTGGCGGTAATACGCCAGCCAGTCCTTCAGAAACACCTTATAAGGCACGTTCAGCGAAGAGCTGATGCCCACTTCCACGTCGCGGGTAATGCGGGTGAGGTTGAGGATGTTCTGGACGCTGGTGTAGCCGTAGCGCTCGGCAATGTAGTTCCACACGCTCTGGCCGGCCAGCTCGGGGTTGCGCAGAAAAAACGGAGCTGTGCGGCTGCCTTCGTTTTCCTGCAGCATCGTGCGCATGTAGTCGTCCATTTCCACGCTCCAGCCCTGGGCCGCGTAGGCCGAAGCCCCCGAAATAAACCAATCGGGCAGCTGGAGCAGGTAGCTGCTCTGGATAACTTCGCGGAGCGAGCCGCCATACATCATATCGTTGAGCAGCACTTCGGTAATGCGCTTGCTCAGCTCCTGCTTGAACTGGGTCTGGGTGCCTTCGAAGGCAATCTGTACCTTGGTAGAGCGGGCCAGGGAGGTTTCGCCGCCGCTGGTGTACTTCTCGGGAGCCAGCCCCACGTTGCTCTGCCGCAGGTCGCCCACCGAGTTGAAGAGCATAATGGTGGTTTTGGAGTACGGGTAGTACCCAATCAGCCCGGTAATGCGCTGGAGCTCCTTTTCGGCGTACTCGGCCGCGTGGCGGGCGTTGGCTTCGCCGCCGGCATAATAGTACACGGTAAAGTTCTGGGTGCTGAACTGCAGCCAGTCGAAGCTTTTGTACTGAATCCGGACCCGCCCGAAGGGTTCCTGGGCGGTTTGGGCCAGGGCTGCGGGAGCAGCGGCCAGCAGCCCGGCCAGCAGCAGCACCGAACCGGCGGGCCGCGCCAGCCCCGGCCGGAAAAGAAAGGATAGGTGCTTCATATCAAAAACCGAGAGCGGGAGACGGATGGATAAGGACAATACAACTAAAGAGACAGATCGTTATGCTGGGCGGCGCTTCGAATGACGTTTGTCCAGTTTCTTCTTTACAAAAACAAAGTAACCAAATCCGGCTACTTCACCGCCGGGCCTGATGGGTACAACGAAATATACCGCCGGATATTGACTTCGGGCCAGGGCTCTACGTCATTTTCCAGCCAGTCGGCCATTACCTGGGCCAGCCGAGGCGCAAACATCACGCCCTTCGAGCCCATGCCGTTGAACACGTGCAGCCCCGGCGTTTCCGGGTGCGTGCCCAGCAGCGGCTTCCGGTCACGCACGGCCGGCCGCACCCCGGCCCGCTGGTCGAGCACCCGGAAGGGCTGGGGCGTGAGCTCGGAAAGGCGCTGGCCGAGCTCCTCGAGGGCCTCGGCCGTAATGCCCGCCGCGAAGGGCGGCCAGCGGTAGGTGGCCCCCACCCGCAACCGGTTGCCCCCCAGCGGCACCACGTAGGCGCTTTTGTTGAGCACCGTATCGGCGGGCAGGCCGGCACACTCCACCGTCAGTACCTCGCCCTGGTTGGGGGTGAGGGGCAGCCAGCTGAAATACGGATTCTGGATGGTGGCCGCACCTTCGCAGCTGATAACGTGCCGGGCCTGCACCCGACCCGCGTAACAGAAGCCGCCGGCCGGCTCGGCAACAAGGGCCGTCCAGTCAAAAGTTTCGTGTTGCAGCCAGCCTGCAGCCAGCCCTTCGGTAGTCAGGGCCGTGAGCAGCTCCTCTACCAGCACAAAGCCCCCGCGCCGCACCAGCAAACCGCCAAACTGCGGGCTCACGCCCGGTAGCGGCGGCAGCGCACCGGCCGAGAATTCATCCACAAAATCCAGCCAAGGACGGTCGGCGCTACGGGCCAGCAGCGCGTTCTGCTCCTGCACCGACGAGAAAAATTTGGCAATGTGCAAGGCCTGAAAAAACGGCCGGCCCAGCCGCTG
This sequence comes from Hymenobacter lapidiphilus, assembly GCF_013377885.1. Lineage (GTDB taxonomy): Bacteria > Bacteroidota > Bacteroidia > Cytophagales > Hymenobacteraceae > Hymenobacter > Hymenobacter lapidiphilus. The sequence goes on along the minus strand of NZ_JABKAU010000020.1, from coordinate 8,748 downwards.
CTCCTGGGCCTGGTAAAACGTGGCGGCGGCCGTCAGCAGCTCATCGGCGCGCCAGGCCAGCGCGAAGCGCTTGCCGGCCACCGGGTTCATGAGGCCCGCCGCCACCCGCGACGCCGAGTCGGGCTGGGGGGTATCGAGTACGAGCACGTTGCGGCCCCGCCCGCGCAGTTCGGCCGCCAACGTGGCCCCGGCAATGCCGTAACCGATAATCAGGTAATCAATATGTAGCATCGGCTGGCAAGGTAAGGCGTTTGATGGGGTGTTGGCCACAGCATGCCGCAGCACCGGAAACCCCGGCGTCATTCCGTAAACCCCACCAACCCAAAATCCACTTATCTTGCCCTTTCAAAACCTTTCTCCCCTGCCATGACCGTTGCCGGCTTTACTTTCAATCCGTTTGCCGAAAACACATATTTGCTCTCCGACGAAACCGGCGAGGCTGTTATCGTTGACCCCGGCTGCTACGAGCCGGCTGAGCAGCAGGCGCTGCGCCAGTACATCGAAGACCAGAAACTGCGCGTGGTGCTGCTGGTAAACACCCACGCCCACATCGACCACGTGCTGGGCAACCAGTTTGTACTCGACACTTATAAGGTGCCGTTTCTGCTGCACGAGGCCGATTTTGCCACGCTGCGCGCTGTGCCGAGCTACGCCTCCAACTATGGGTTTCCGCGCTACCAGCCCGCCGAGCCCACCGGCCAGCTGCGGGCCGGCGAGGCCGTACGCTTCGGCACTACCGAGCTGGAAGTGCGCTTTGTACCCGGCCACGCCCCCGGCCATGTGGTGTTCTACCACGCGCCCACCAGCACCGTTATCGGCGGCGACGTGCTGTTTCAGAACAGCATCGGGCGCACCGATTTGCCCGGCGGCGACCATGCCACGCTCATTGCCAGCATAAAGAGCCAGCTACTCCCCCTGCCCGACGATACGGTGGTATACCCCGGCCACGGCCCCGCCACCACCATTGGCCAGGAACGCCACACCAATCCGTTTCTGACGTAGCGGTTTGCTACGCATCCCGTCATCCTGAGCTTGGGAAGGACCTGTTGAGAAGCTACTATCTGACGTTAGCCTCCGTATAGGTACTTCGCAAGCTCAGGATGACAACCCACTCTCTCAAGCCTTCCCACTAAGCTCGCACGTGAAAAAACATATTCCCAACGCCGTTACCTGCCTGAATCTGTTTTCGGGCTGTCTGGCGCTACGTTTCATTTTTGCCGATGAGCTCGTGCTGGCGGCCTATTTTGTGGCGCTGGCGGCGTTGTTCGACTTCTTCGACGGGCTGCTGGCCCGGGCCCTGCACGTATCGTCGCCGATTGGCAAAGACCTGGATTCGCTGGCCGACGTGGTGTCGTTTGGCGTGGTGCCGGGCGCGTTCCTGTACGCGCTGCTGCAACAGGCCGGTACCGACCTGCCCGACTGGCTGCCCTATGCGGGCTTCATTATAACGGTGTTTTCGGCCCTGCGCCTGGCCAAGTTCAACAACGACACCCGCCAGTCCGAATCGTTTATTGGGCTGCCGACACCGGCCTGCACGCTGGTGGTGGCCTCACTACCACTCATTCTGGCCAACGACAAGTTCGCCCTCACTCCCTACCTACTCAGCCCCTGGCTGCTGCTGGGCCTCACGGTTCTGCTGTCGGGGCTGTTAGTAGCCGAAATCCCGCTTTTCGCCCTCAAGTTTAAAACACTGAGTTGGCAGGCAAACAAGCAGCGGTTCGTGTTTCTGCTGCTGAGCCTTGGCTTGCTGATCATCCTCGGGGCGGTGGCCGTGCCGCTCATCGTGCTGCTTTACGTGCTGCTCTCGGTGATGAGCCCAGCCAATATGCCCGCGCCAGCGGCCTGAACCGGGGCAGGCAATCCGGGTTGGAGCTAGCTTCGTTTACCTAGGCAGACCATTTGCTCACTACTTCCTACTTCGGGCGCAATAATTTGCGGCCGGCGCTGTTATCATTTGGGCTGAACTGTATTGCCGGTCAACCTGTTGGCGTTTCTGGTTCATCTCCTGGCTTTTCTTGTGTTGTGCGTATGCGTTTTTCTACGGTCTGGCTGCTGATTACGTTCTTGGTGCTAAGCACTATGGGCCCACGGGCGCTGGCACAATCCGGCGAGCAGACGTACCGCGGGCGCATCACCTGGACTGGCACCGTACCGGTGGGCATTAAGGGCCAGAAACGGCTGGTGCCCGCCTTTCGCGGGGCCGCTTTCGACACCGAGGAGCAAGTGGGCACGCTGTTGGTACGGCTGGCTGGCACCGTAACCGTGGGCCAGCTCGTCGAAACGCAATACGAGCCGCTGCTGCCCGCCCAGGCCGGCCAGCTCGATTTAACGGCTCTTCCCCCCTCGCCGCTGGTGCAGTTGGTGCCGGGCACCGAGGCCCGCCAGCCGGTTACGCTCCTGCGCCTGCAGCCGCTGCGCCGTAATCCGCAAACGGGCCAGGCCGAGCGCCTCACCAGTTTCGGCTACACGTATAGCGCCACCGGCAGCCGCCCCGGGGCCACCCGCACCTATGCCCGCACTTCGGTTTTGAGCCAGGGTGAGTGGTTTAAAATCGGGGTGCCCACCAACGGTATTTTCAAGCTTGACAAGGCTACGATGAGGAGCTTCGGTTTGGAGAACTTCGACCCGGCACGGCTGCGGCTTTTCGGCAACGCCATGGGCACACTGCCCCAGCCCAATAGCGCCTACCGCCCCGACGACCTGGTGGAAAACGCCATTCAGTTCGTGGGCAACACCAACGCCACCTTCGACAACGACGAGTACTTCCTGTTTTACGCCCGCGGCCCGCACACCTGGAGTCGCGAGGGCCTGAGCACCCGCTTCCGCCACCAACTCAACCCCTACACCGACACGGCCTACTACTTCCTGACGGTGGGCGCGCCGGCCGGCCGCCGGGTGGCACCGGCACCGGCCGTTAGCGGTACGCCCGGTGCCCGCATCAGCACGTTTGCCGACCGGCAGTTTTACGAGCGTGACCTGCTTAACCTCAAGAAAACGGGCCGGACTTGGGTGGGTGAGGCCTTTTCGGGCCGGCCCGAGCAAACCTTTACGCTCCCCGTCGCCGACCTGGTGCCGGGTTCCACGGCCCAGATTACCTCGGCCGTAGTGGCTGCCTCGACGGCGGCTACCGTGTTTCAGCCCAGCGTGAACGGGCAAGCTTTACCTGCCCAGGTGGTACCGGGCTTCAGCTGCACCAGTGGACTCTACTGCTACCCCGAGGCCGCCAATACCAACCGCAGCATTCTGGCCTACCAGGTACCGGCCACTTCCCCCACCGACCTCAAAATCACGCTCAGCTTCAACAGCGGCGACAACCCCGGCGCGCAGGGCTACCTCGATTACCTCGAAGTGAATGCCCGCCGTCAGCTTCGTCTGGCTGGTGGCCTGCTGCAGTTTCGCAGCCTGGAAAACCTGCAGCCCGGTGCAATCAGCCAGTTCGAGCTGGGTAATGCAGCCGGCGCCACCATCTGGGACGTCAGCAACCCACGCCGGCCGGCCGCTGTAGCCGCCGCCAACGGCACGTTTCTGGCCCGCACCGATACTATCCGCGAGTTTGTAGCCTTCACCGGCGCCGATTTCCCGGCCCCCCGCGGCTTTGGCAAAATAGCCAACCAGAACCTGCACGCCCTCAACCTCGATGGCCGTTTGGACCTGCTGATTGTGGCTCACCCTCGTTTTCTGCAGGAAGCCAACAAGCTGGCCGCCCACCGCACCAGCCGCGACGGCCTGAATGCGCAGGTGGTGAACGTGCTGCAGATCTACAACGAGTTCGGCTCGGGCGGCCAGGATGTAACGGCCATCCGCGACCTGATGAAGATGGTGTACGACCGCAACACCAGTGGCCGCCGCCAGTACCTGCTGCTGTTCGGCGACGCCTCCTACGACTACAAGGCCGACCCAACCAACAAACCTGAGGAGTTGCCAACCTGGTGGCCCAGCCGCCAGCCGGCCAACGCCAACCAAACCAATCAGAACTTCGTGCCGGTCTATGAGTCGGAGGAGAGCTACGACTTAGTGATGGGCAACCGCCCCAACGGCCAGGGCCTCACCTACTCCTCCGACGACTACTACGGCCTGCTCGACGATTCGGAAGGGGCCTGGCTGCCGGGCTCCAGCAACGAGCTGCTCGACATAGCCGTGGGTCGCCTGCCGGTGAGCACCGCTGAACAGGCCGCCCGCGTAACCCAGAAGCTGATTGACTACGACAGCCCCGCCGGCTATGGCAAGTGGCGCAACCGCCTCACCTTTTTGTCCGACGACGGCGACAACAACCTGTTTGTGTACTACAGCGAGGAGTTGGCCAACCCACTCGATACGCTGGCTGCCTCCCGTGGCTACAATGTGTACAAGCTCTACCTAGATCTGTTTCCGCAGGTGCAATTGGCAGCGGGCGAACGGTCGCCGGCAGCCGAAAAGGCGGTTGATGAAGCCTTCGAGCAAGGCTCGCTCCTGATCAACTACATCGGCCACGGCGGCCCCATAAGCCTGGCCCAGGAGCAGATCATAACTAAAACCTCCATCGGAAACCTGAAGAACGCAACCCGGCCCACGTTCATGTTCACCGGTACCTGCGACTTCAGTACCTACGACGACCCCAATCTTACGTCGGCCGGCGAGCAGTCGCTGATTGATGTGAAAGGGGGAGCCATTGGCCTGCTGACCACCACCCGCGTGGTATACGCCGACCGCAACCAAGCACTGGCAGTCGCTTTCTTCAACGACCTGTTTCAGCCCCGGCCCGATGGCACGATGCCGCGCATCGGCGACGTCTGCCGCACGGCCAAGAACATTGCGGTCATCGGCGACAACAACCGCAACTACGCCCTGCTCGGCGACCCGTCCATGCGCCTAGCTTACCCCGAACAAACGGTAGCCCTGACTGAAATTGGTGGCAAGCCGGTGACGCAGGCCATGCCCGATACCCTGAAGGCGCTGCAGCAAGTCACGCTGAAAGGCGAAGTCCGACGTGCCGGGCAGCTGAATCCGGCCTTTGCGGGGACGGCCAACGTGCAGGTGTTCGAAAAGCAAGCCACCGTGAAAACGCTCGGCAACGAAGACGTGCCTCAGGCCGTTCAGCTGCGCGAAAATATCCTCTACGATGGCCCGGCTAGTGTGCAGGGTGGCAAGTTCAGCCTGCAGTTTGTAGTACCCAAAGATATCAACTACAGCGTAGGCCTGGGCAAAATCAGCCTGTACGCTGCCGACCCCACCAACCGCACCGATGCCCAGGGCCAGCGTCTGGTGCCCATTGGCGACGTAGCCCCGCTAACCGCCCGCGACACCATTGCGCCCCGCATCAGCCTGTTCATGGATAACGAGCAGTTTGTATCGGGTGGCCTGACGGGCCTCAGCCCTACGCTGCTGGCCGTGCTGCGCGACGCCAGCGGCATCAATACGGCCGGCACCGGCATCGGCCACGACCTCACGCTCACGCTCGACGGCGACGCCAGCAAGGTTTTGGTGCTCAATTCATCGTACACGGCCAAAACTGATAGCTTCCAAGTAGGCCGGGTACGTTACGAGCTCAAGGACCTCACGCCCGGCCCCCACGAGTTGCGCCTCAAGGCTTGGGATACCTGGAACAATTCGGCCGAGCAGCGCCTCGAATTCATTGCCGCTCCCACCGACAAGCTGGCGCTGCAGCATGTACTCAACTACCCCAATCCGTTTGCCCGAAACACGACTTTCCACTTCGACCACAACCGCAGCGGTCAGGACCTCGACATTCAGGTGCAGATTTTCTCGGTAGCCGGTCGGCTCGTACGCACCCTGCAGGGTACGGCCCTGGGCAGCGGCTCGCATGTGGCCGCCCTCAGCTGGGACGGGCGCGACGAATACCAGGACCAACTGGCCCGCGGCGTGTATGTGTACCGCGTAACGGTGCGCACCCGCGCGGCCAACGGCACCGATACTTCCACAGCCTCCAAATACGAGAAGCTGGTGCTCCTCAATTAACTTGCTTTTCTGGCTTTTCGCTACTTTTCGAATCTGCATCCTTCACCCTCACCTATGATTCTGCCCCACTTGTCCCTGCGTTCGGTATTGCTCCCTGGCCTGCTGTGTCTGGCTGCCACCGCCGCGCATGCCCAAGATCTGCGTACCATTACCACGGCTGTGCCCATCCTCACCATCAGCCCCGATTCGCGCTCCTCAGCGCTGGGCGAGGCGGGCGTGGCCATTAGCCCCGATGCCAACGCTGGCTTTTACAACCCCGGCAAGCTGGGCTTTGTGCGCTACCAACATAGCGCCTCGCTCTCCTACACCCCGTGGCTGGCCAGCATCACCAACGACATGGGCCTGGGCTATCTGAGCGGCACCACCAAGCTCAGCGACCGAAGCACGCTGTCGGCCAACCTGATGTACTTCGATTTGGGTCAGATCAATTACCGCACCTCTACTGGGGCACCTAATGGTGACTTTAACCCCAAGGAATACGCCCTCACAGTGGGCTACGGCCAGAAGCTGAGCGACAAGTTCGGGGTGGGCCTCAACGTGCGCTATGTCCGCTCCAACCTCACCGGTGGCATTAGCGGCGTCGACTCCAACCCCGCCAATGCCGTCGCCGTCGACCTCGGCGCGTACTACACCACCGACCTCACCATTGGAGCCGGCGACTATAACCTGGCCTTCGGCGGCGCGGTTTCCAACATCGGCAACAAAATAACCTATACCGACCCTACAAACGCCGATTTTCTGCCGACCAACCTGAAGCTGGGCACCGCCATTACCAAGGAACTCGACCCTTACAACAAGCTAACCTTTAGCTTCGATGCCAACAAGCTATTGGTGCCTTCGCCTTACTACGAAGATGGCGTGGCCTCCAGCAATCCGGCTGTAAAGGCTGAAAACGACAAGCGCCGTGAATACGGTATCGTGAAAGGTATCACCAGCTCGTTCAGCGACGCGCCGGGTGGTTTCAGCGAGGAGCTCCAGGAAATCAACCTCTCGGCTGGCCTCGAATATGCCTACAACGACCTATTGATGGTACGGGCCGGTTACTTTTACGAGAACCCTACCAAGGGCGACCGGCAGTACTTGAGCTTTGGTGCCGGCGTGCGCTACCAGGTATTCGGAGTCGATGGTACTTACCTAGTGCCTAATTCCAAGGCCAACCCATTGTCGCAAACATTGCGGGTGTCGCTGCACTTTAACTTCAACGAACTAAGCGAAGCCTTCGGCCCATCCAACAGCCCGGTTAACTAATTCTTTTCCTTCTTTGCAAAGTTGTCATTCCGAGCGAGGCGAGGAATCCGGCCGAACGCCATCGAACAATTCCGTTCGGCGTTTCATCCCGGATTTCCTGCTTCGCTCGGAATGACAGTTTTTCAGCCTTCCTAACTCAACTGATTTGATACTCGACCGAACCGTTGCCCCTCCTGTTCAGCCGTTGGCCCGCGTAACGCTGCCCGCCGCTAATGTGCTTTCGCTCCCCAACGGTGCCCGCCTGCATGTGCTGCGCAACGATGCCCAGCCCGTAGTGCGCCTGCAGGTAGTCTTTCCGGCCGGTAAGTGGTATGATCCCTCGGCAGGTGTGTCGCTGCTGGCAGCCCGGCTGCTACTCGAAGGCACCGTCACCCGCACGGCCCGCCAGATTGCCGACGAGGTAGCCTTCTTCGGAGCCTCGCTGGAATGCGAGCAGGGCTTCGACCGGTCCACTCTTACTTTATACTGCCTCAGCCGCCACCTGCCGCAACTATTACCCTTGGTGCAGGACGTCCTCACGGCTCCCATATTCCCCGAAACGGAACTAGCCTTGGTGAAGACCCGAACCATCCAGAACGTACGCGTGGAGCGGCAGAAAACCAGCTACCTCGCCTCCGAAAGCTTCTCGCGCCACCTGTTCGGCCCTGGCTATCCCTACGGCGTCACCTTCGATGAAGCTATATTCCAGGATATCACTTCCGACCAAGTTCGCAGCTTCTATCAGCAACACTATAATTTTGCGCAGGCCGAAATATTCCTCTGTGGCGACGTCACCAATGAGCACGTAACTCTTCTTACTGAGCAGTTAGGAGCCCCAGCCGGCGCCTTGGTTAAAGCAACCGCTGCTGTGCCCCCTCCGTCAATTCTAGCACCCCGAGACTACGTAACGGTAGATGGGAGTTTACAAGCTTCTTTGCGCATTGGCCGCCGCTGGCCTGCCTTGAGTCATCCGCAAACCCACGCCCTCCAGGTACTGGTGAAGGTGTTGGGTGGCTACTTCGGCTCGCGCCTGATGAAAAACATCCGCGAAGACAAAGGGTTCACGTACGGCATCTATGCCAGCGTGCATCCACGCGAGCACTCCACTAGCTTCTTTATCGGCTCCGATGTAAATGCCAGCAACGCTCCTGCCGCCATTGAGGAGATACAAAAAGAATTACGCCGCCTCCAGGAAGAACAGATACCGCTAACCGAACTGCAAACTGTAAAGAACTATATGAGCGGCAAGTTTGCCAACGAACTCAGTACTGTTTTCGAGCAGTGCGACAAGTATAAGAACCTAATCTTTTACGATTTACCAACCAGCTATTATTCCGATTTCGTAGCTCAGGTGCAAGCAACCGATGCAGTTACATTGCAGGAATTGGCTCAGGAATACCTTTCCCCTGATAACATGATAGAAGTCGTATCGGGCCCAAAGCAGTAGCCCAAGCCACACATCTGCCCCAACGGAGTACGGCCCGCCTCCTCGGTTGAGGAAGCGGGCCGTATTCCGTTGGGGCGCCTACCGTGCTTGCGCAGCCCGTCGGGCCAGGGCCGTGCTGT
>NZ_JABKAU010000002.1 GCF_013377885.1 Hymenobacter lapidiphilus | reverse complement strand
AGTCGCGCCGGGCCTGCAGCTGGTCGTTGGCCGGCTTGGTAATGCGGAGCAGATAGCCCTTGCGGGTTGTGGTACGAAACGTGATGCGGTACGTTTGGCTGCCCTCGCTCTGCCAGGTACCCGGCCGCTCCTCGGGCTTGTCGAGGGCATCGAGGCCGTACTCCAGAAAGCTGCCATCGGCGTTGAGGCGGAAGCCGTCGTAGCGCCAGGCCAGGTTGGGGTTGGTAGGCGAGAAAACCGTGGCCCCGTCTTCGCCGGCCTGGTAGGTGTTGTACCATGCCCGGCCAAAAACGTAGTCCGGCGTGGGTTCGTCGTCTTTCTGGCAGCCTGCCGAAAGCAGGAGCAGTGCGGCGGATAAATGAAGGGGTAAACGCATAGGCAAGCAAATAGTGAAGCTGTTTAGGAAGTCAACTAGAACGTCATGCTGAGCTTGTCGAAGCATCTCTACTGCTTTGTAGTGGGGCGTTCAACGAGGCAGTAGAGATGCTTCGACAAGCTCAGCATGACGTTCATTTAAATAGCAGACACTTCCTAAACAGGTTCAGTAAATCGGGCAATAGCACCTGTCATCGGGAGCCGAAACTCCGGCAGCAGGTTGCAAGTGCCCGGTTTTCTATTGTTTGCGCTTCACCTTCAGGACGTTGTTTTCCAGCGAAATTACCTCCAGCTGGTAGTCGGGCTCCTGCTTGTCGTCGAGGCTGATAAGCAGCGTATGATCGTTCTGGGCTTTCCAGCTGCCCTTATGGCCTTCGAGGCCGTCGGTGGGGGCAATGTCGTACTGGGTAAACAGGCCGTTGCGCTCAAAGGCAAAGCCCGTGCGGCCCCGCGAAGGCGGAAAAGCGTACGTGTTGGGACGGTATACCAGCACATCGCCCTGATCCTCCTCGTGGGCGTGCAGCCAGGTGCCTTCCAGCTGCTTCAGGTTGGGCGGCAGGCGCGAACCCTGCGACTCGGGGTTGCAGGTGGCAGCCAGCAGGAGCACGCTCAGGGCAGCAAAAACGGTGAAAAGGCGCATGGCGGAAGAAATAGGTGGATAGTAAAAGTAAGATACGGAAAGTAAGAACCAGGCAACCGAAACAAGGCTGCCGAGGGCAGCCGAGTGGCCGGCCGCACCAGAGTTGCGCGGGGCCGTCAGCCACAGCCAGGGCATCGGTAGGGCTGGCGGCCGGGCGCATCGGGCAGACCGTAACCGGCGTATTGTGGTTGTTCCCTCAACACCTGTTCCCCTGCGCACGCATTACCTTTACTGCCATGGACAACCGCGCCCTCACCCGAGCCTTTCGCCTGGCGGCCCAGCTGCTGGAGCTGCACGGCGAAAATCCGTTTAAAATAAGGGCCTACGAAGGCACCGCCAGCGCCCTGGAAGCCCTCGGCTTCCCGGTGGCCGACGTGGAGCGCACCGGCCTGCCCGACCGCACCGGCCTGAGCAAAACCGCCGCCGCCAAAGTAGCCGAAATGCTCGATACCGGCTCGTTCGAGGAGCTCGACCGGCTGCTGGCCACCACCCCGCCCGGCGTGGTGGAGCTGCTGAAAATAAAAGGCATCGGCCCAAAAAAAATCCGCAGCCTGTGGAAGGATCTGGGCATTGAAGACGGTGCCCAGCTGCGCACGGCGGCCGAAAACGATGAGGTGAGCAAGCTCAAGGGCTTCGGCCAGAAAACCCAGCAGTCCATCCTCGACGCCCTCGACTTTACCGACCAGAGCCGCGGCAAGCTGCTGTACCCGCAAGGTGAGGAGCTGGCCCACGAGCTGCTGGCTCGCCTGGAGGCCGCGCCTGGCACCGAGCGCGCCATCGTGAGCGGAGAGGTGCGCCGCCGCCTCGAAACCATCGAAACGGTGCTGCTGGTGGCGGCCACCACCAACCCCGCCGCCGCCCGCCAAGTCCTCAACGACCTCGACGGCCTCACGCCCGACCCGCGCCGTAGCGGTCCGTTTGCTTGGCGCGGTACGGCCACGGCCTCGGGCGTACAAGTAGAAGTGCGGCTGGTAGCACCCGCCGAGTTCACCAACCAGCTGCTGCTTACGTCGGCCACCGATGCCCACCTGAGCGGCGCCCTGACCGACGAGTTGCTGCTCGGCCAGCCGGCCAGCCTGCGCCAGTGGCTCAAGCGCGAGCAGTTCGCCACCGAAACCGACCTTTACCAGCGCGCCGGCCTGCAGTACGTGGAGCCCGAGCTGCGCGAGGGCCTTTGGGAGCTGCCGCTGGCCCGCGAAAACAAGCTGCCCCAGCTGCTGGAACCCGGCGACCTGCGCGGCTCGCTGCACAACCACAGCACCTACTCCGACGGCACCCACAGCCTGCGCGAAATGGCCACTTTCCTGCGCGACGGCGGCTACGAGTACCTCGGAATATGCGACCACTCGCAGGCCGCCCACTACGCCAATGGCCTGCCGGTGGAGCGCGTGCGCCAGCAGCACCAGGAAATCGACCAGCTCAACCAGGAGCTGGCCCCGTTCCGCATTTTCAAGGGCATCGAGTCGGATATTCTATCGGATGGCGGGCTGGATTACGCGCCGGCCGTGCTCGAAACCTTCGATTTCATTGTGGCCTCGGTGCATTCCAACCTCAAAATGGACGAACGCAAAGCCACCACGCGGGTGTTGCGGGCCATCGAGAACCCCTACACTACCATGCTGGGCCACCCTACCGGCCGGCTACTGCTGCGCCGCGAAGGCTACCCGCTCGACCACAAGGCCATCATCGACGCCTGCGCCAAACACAACGTCATCATCGAAATCAACGCCAACCCCTGGCGCCTCGACCTCGACTGGCGCTGGGTGCACTACGCGCTGGAGCAGGGTGTGCAGCTCAGCATCAACCCCGATGCCCACCACACCAGCGGCTACGCCGATATGCGCTACGGTGTGCTGATGGGCCGCAAGGGCGGCCTCACCAAATCCACAACCTTCAACACAAAGTCAGTGGAAGAAGCCGCCGAGTACTTCGCCCGGCGCAAAGCCAACATCAAACCCCCACTCGAATTCCAGGATTCGTTGTTTGGGTAAGAATGGCATTGGCTGAACAGAAAGAACGTCATGCTGAGCGAAGCCGAAGCATCTCTACTGCAATGCTAACTCTATCGACCGCAACGAAGCGGTAGAGATGCTTCGACTCCGCTCAGCATGACGTTCTTTTATCCTCAACTGAACAAATGAAGATTCTGATTCTGCGGTTTTCCTCTATCGGCGACATCGTGCTGACGACGCCCGTTATCCGGGCCGTGAAGCAGCAGGTGGCGGGGGCCGTGGTGCACTTTGCCACCAAACCGGCCTTCCGCAGCATCCTGGAAAACAACCCCTACGTCGACCGCGTGCATTGCCTCACGGGCAGCCTGGGCGAGCTGGTGGCCGAGCTGCGGACCGAGCAGTTCGACTTCGTTATCGACCTGCACCACAACCTGCGTACCACCATCCTCAAGGCCCGGCTGGGGGTGAAGTCGAGCAGCTTCGACAAGCTGAATGCGCGCAAATGGCTGCTGGTGAACTGGAAGATTGACACCATGCCCCGGCTACATATCGTTGACCGTTACCTGGCCGCCGCTGCGCCGCTGGGCGTGCAGAACGATAACCGGGGGCTCGATTACTTCATTCCGGAACAGGACGAAGTGGAAGTGGCCGAGGTGCTGCCGCCCGCTTTCCGCAACGGCTACGTGGCCTTTGCCATCGGGGCGCAACACGCCACCAAGCGCCTGCCCACCGAGCGAATTATTGAGCTGTGCGGCCTGCTGCGGCAGCCGGTGGTGCTGCTCGGTGGCACCACCGACGAAAGCACCGGCCACATCATCGAGCTGGCCTTTGATGAGGGCGCGGCCGCCTCGCCGCCTCTGCCGCCCAGTATTCCGGACAGCCCCTACTATTTCCCCAAAAACGCAAGCCCGCAAGCACCCCAGACAATCATCTACAACGCTTGTGGGAAGTTCAACCTCAACCAATCGGCCTCGTTGGTGCGGCAGGCGCGGCTGGTCGTCAGCCACGACACCGGGCTGATGCACATAGCGGCGGCATTTCAGAAGGAGATTTTCAGCGTGTGGGGCAACACGGTGCCCGAGTTCGGCATGTATCCCTATCGCACCGAGTTTCGGCTGCTGCAGGTAGAAGGCCTCGCGTGCCGGCCCTGTTCAAAAATAGGTTTCAATAAGTGCCCGCAGGGCCATTTCAAGTGCATGCGCGACATTGTTTTCAACCTCGACCTACCCCCCGCCCGCGACGGGCGCTAGGAGGGAGAGAGGCCGCCGGAGCCCGCCCGGCCCGAATAAGGCACAACGGTTGGCTGGCGGCTGCGTACCGCTGATAGGGCCTTTCCCTAACCAGCCATGAAAACCTACGACACGCTCAGCGGGGCCATCCGCGACCTGCAGCAACACGGCTACGACCAGGATTTTAACCTGGCCGATGACCACCTGCACTGCCCCGGCCTGGAGCTAAAGCTGCACCCTGCCAATTTCCAGGTGCGCGAGTTCTACCGCTTCGAGGGCGACACTGACCCCGGCGACGAAAGTATTCTCTACGCCATCGAGTCGGATGAGGGCGTGCGCGGGCTGCTGGTGAGTGCCTACGGCGCCTACTCGACGCCGGCCAACGACGCGCTGATGCAAAAACTAACTATGCCCGCTGTCTGAGCTATGACGGATACAGCCCCCAACAACTATTCGGTACTGGTAAAAGTCGGCCCCGAAGCCCTCACGGCCGATGTGCAGGCCGGCCGCCATACCTGGTTCGCCGATGAGCCCATAAGCGTGGGCGGCCTCGACAAAGGCCCCACGCCCTACGATCTGCTGCTTTCGGCCCTGGGAGCCTGCACGGCCATTACGCTACGCCTCTACGCCAGCCGCAAGCAGTGGCCGCTCGAAGGCGTGGAAGTACGCCTCCGCCACGGCCGTGTACACGAGCAGGACTGCGAGAAGTGCGAGGAAGCCGGCCAGCTGCTCGAACAGGTAGATAAGGAGCTTCGACTGCTCGGTTCCCTCACACCCGAGCAGCGCCAGCGCCTGGAAACCATTTCCTCCAAGTGCCCCGTGCAGAAAACGCTGCAAGCCAGCATGCGCATTGTTACCACGTTAAAAGAGGAATAAACGAGGGCAGCCTTCACAAGAATAAAGCCCCTGACATCCGTGCGGATGTCAGGGGCTTTATTCTTGTGAAGGCTGCCCTCGTTTATTCTATGAATTACCCGCCAATCGTTTCAAACCCGCAATACGAGTGCAGCACTTTGGGAAGGCGGATGCCTTCGGACGTCTGGTTGTTTTCGAGCAGGGCCGCCACAATGCGGGGCAGGGCCAGCGCCGAGCCATTGAGCGTATGCAACAGCTGGGTTTTGGTGCTGCCCTCGGGGCGGTAGCGTAGCTTGAGGCGGTTGGCCTGGTAGGTTTCAAAATTGGAGGCCGAGCTGACCTCTAGCCAGCGCTGCTGGGCGCCGCTCCACACCTCCAGGTCGAAGGTAAGGGCCGAGGTGAAGCCCATGTCGCCGCCGCACAGGCGCAGCACGCGGTAGGGGAGCTCCAGCTTCTGCAGCAGCATTTCAATGTGGGCCACCATCACCTCAAGCGCCGCGTAGCTGTTTTCGGGCTGCGTGATGTGCACGATTTCCACCTTATCGAACTGGTGCAGGCGGTTAAGGCCCCGCACGTGCGCGCCCCACGAGCCGGCTTCGCGGCGGAAGCAAGGTGTGTAGCCGGCATTGCGGATGGGTAGCCGCTCAGTGGCAATAATATCGTCGCGGTAGAGGTTGGTAATGGGCACCTCGGCCGTCGGAATCAGGTAAAGGTCATCGGCGGTGGCGTGGTACATCTGGCCCTCCTTGTCGGGCAGGTTGCCGGTGCCATAGCCGCTGGCTTCGTTCACCAGAATCGGGACCTGCACCTCGGTGTAGCCGGCGGCGCGGGCTTCATCCAGGAAAAAGTTGATGAGCGCCCGCTGCAAACGGGCACCCTTATCCTTATACACCGGGAAGCCGGCGCCGGTAATTTTATTGCCCAGCGCGAAATCGATGATGTCGTACTGCTCAATCAGGTCCCAGTGGGGCTTAGCGTCGGTGGCCAGCTCGGGCTTGGTGCCCCACTCGCGCACCACCTCGTTGTCGTCGGCCCCGCGGCCTTCCGGTACGCTGGTGTGGGGCATGTTGGGCAGCTTGTACAGCAGCTGCTGGAGTTGCTTCTCGGTGTCGGCCAGCTCGTCGGAATGGGTTTTGGTTTGCTGCTTGAGTTCGGCAGTACGAACCTTGAGAACCTCCGCCTCAGCTTTCTGGCCGGTTTTCATCAGACCGCCAATCTGCCGGGCCAGCTCGTTGGCTTCGGCCTGGGCCTGATCGTGGCCGGTTTGCAGCTCGCGCCGACGCTGGTCGAGGTCGAGCACGGCCTGCACGTCGGCTTCGGCGGTGGGGTAGTGGCGCTTGGCCAGGGCAGCCAGTACGGCCGCGGTGTTTTCTTTCAGAACGGCAACTTGCAGCATAGCAGTAGAGCGGAAAAAAGCGAATTCGGGAGCCCAAAAATAGCCCTTTGATTTCGGCCGCCAAGCGTGGGCTATTTCCAGGCCGGCAAAGTGGCTGCCCGTATCCTTTCGGTGCTGCCCGCCGTATAGGCTGCGAGCAGTTGCCCAAAGAGAGCCAGTGGGTTTTTCGGGGCCGCTGCCGCCAGTTTCGCGGCCGCCCGCCCACTCGTACCAGCCTGAGTGGCCGGATTGAAAGCCCGATTTGGCAGTTCCCGCATATTCCGTTAACATTGCACATACAAGTCGGCTTTAGCCGGCGGGCCCGTTAGCTGATTTATTCTTTACGCCCCGCCCGTCTTCGCCCCGCGCCAGCCGGTTTCACTTACCCTATTTCCTGCTTTTCCCTGCATCAGGCACCGCCCAGCGGTTGCTGCTGATGTCCGGAATGCCCCTTGCCTCGCTTACGCGGTGCGCGCGCGGCCCCGAATTCCCTTTTTTGCCCCCCCACATCCGTATATGTACACCATCGACGAGCTAAAGGACCGTTTACTGTCCGAGTTGAAGGAAATTGCCGAAAACATTGAGGTCGGTAACTTCAAGAAGCTGAGCAAGCAAGACCTGATTTACAAGATTTTAGACCACCAAGCCAAGGGCCCCGCGCCGCGGCCTGCCGCCCGGCCCGCCGCGGAGCCCGTTGCCGCTCCCGACGCGGTAGTCGCCGAAGCAGCGCCTAAAAAGCCTGCTGCGCGTGCTTCGCAGGCCGCCGCCCCGAAAAAAACGGCCGTGCGCCCAGCCACCAGCCGCACTAAAGCAGCGGCCGAGCAGGCGGCTCAGCAGGCCCCCGCACCATCGGCACCCGCCGAAGTGGCTGCCGCCCCCGAAGCAGTTGCCAGCCCTACGGCTCCGGAAGCTCCGGCTCCTTCGCCTACCTATTCCGATGTAACCCTGACGGCCACGCCCGCCGAGCCGGCTGCTGCCGCAGTAGCCACCGACGGAACCGAGGAGCCCGGCAGCGCCGACCGCCCGGTGAAGCTCTACCAGCGCCCCGAGCGCCGTGTTCGCACCGACCGCGCCGGTCGCCCCATCACGGCCTCCGATGCTGCCCTGGCCGATGTCGCTCTGGCCGACGTTGCGCTTTCTGATGATCTGGCCGATGTTACCGTAGCCGCCGCAGTAGCCCGCGAAACGGCCGTTGCCCCGCGTTCCGACCAGCCCCGCAACTTCCGCGACGACCGCGCTGATAATTACAGTGGCCGTGAGGGCCGGGAGAACCGGGAAGGACGCGAAAACCGGGAAGGCCGCGAAAACCGCAACGACCAGCCCCGCGAAGGCCGCAACCAGCGCGACGGCAACCGCCCCGATGGCCGGGAGCAGCGCGAGCAGCGCCGCGAAGAACGATTTGCCGCCCGCGAGCTTGCCCGCCAGCAGCGCCTGGCCGAGCGCCAGAGCGGCGGCGGTGCCGAAGCCGGCCGTTCCGACCAGGGCCGGCAGGACCAGCCCCGGCAGGACCAGCAGCAGCGCGGTAATGAACAGCGCGGCAACAAGCTGCCGGAAATGGACCTCATCATCCCCGGTGACGGCACTCTGGAAATGATGCCCGACGGCGGCTACGGCTTCCTGCGCAGCCCTTTCTATAACTACCTGACCTCGCCCGATGACATTTATGTGTCGCCGCAGCAGGTGAAGCAGTTTGCCCTCAAGGCCGGCGACTCGGTGAAAGCCACCATCCGTCCGCCCCGCGAAGGCGAGAAGTACTTTGCCCTTGTGGGTGTAGAAAGCGTGAACGGCCGCTCGGTAGAGGAAGCCCGCGACCGAATTCCGTTCACCAACCTCACCCCGCTCTTCGCCGATGAGCGCCTCAAGCTGTCTACCAAATCGGCTCAGTACAGCACCCGGATTCTCGACCTGTTTGCCCCCATCGGCAAGGGCCAGCGGGGCCTGATTGTGGCCCAGCCCAAAACCGGTAAAACGGTGTTGCTCCAGGAAATTGCCAACTCGATTTCCGAAAACCATCCCGAGGTGTATCTGATGATTCTGCTGATTGACGAGCGGCCGGAAGAAGTGACCGACATGGCCCGCACCGTGAAGGCCGAAGTGCTCAGCTCGACTTTCGACGAAACGGCCGACCGCCACGTAAAAATTGCCACCATCGCGCTGGAAAAGGCCAAGCGCCTCGTCGAGTGCGGCCACGATGTGGTTATTCTGCTCGACTCGATTACCCGCCTGGCCCGCGCCTACAACACGGTGCAGCCGGCTTCGGGCAAAATTCTGTCGGGCGGTGTTGATGCCAACGCCTTGCACAAGCCTAAGCGCTTCTTTGGCGCGGCCCGCAACGTGGAAGACGGCGGCTCGCTCACCATCATCGCCACAGCCCTCATCGAAACCGGCTCCAAAATGGACGAGGTGATTTTCGAGGAATTCAAAGGCACCGGCAACATGGAATTGCAGCTGGATCGTAAACTGGCCAATAAGCGCATCTTCCCGGCCATTGATGTGCCTGCTTCCGGCACCCGCCGCGAAGACCTGCTCATGAGCAAGGACGAACTCAACCGCATCTGGGTGCTGCGCAAGTTCATGTCCGACATGACGGCCTCCGAGGCCATGGAGTTCCTCAAAGACCGCATGAAAGGCACCAAGGACAACGAAGAGTTCCTGCTGGCCATGAATGGCTAAGTTGCCAGACAAGCCGCATTAATACCAGAAAGCCCGTTTCGCACTGTGCGAAGCGGGCTTTCTGGTATTAATGCGGCTAGCTGATGGGCTGAATCAGAGATGTTGGGAGTAGATCAGGCAGAGTTGCTCCGACAGGACAGTTGCAGCCTAAAGGAAACAGCGTTTTTTGCGAACTCCCATTGTATGCTCAATTCCGCACGAAGCGCTGAACGTGGCGCTGCCCGTCGGTAATGAGTTCTATTAGGTAGAGGCCGGCCGGAATCTGCTGCACATCAAACGAAGTGCCGCCTGCCATGTGGCCTGCAAGCACAGTGCGGCCGGTAGCGGTGTAAATGCGGTAATCGATGGTCTTACCGGCACTCGCGGGCATAGTAATCGTGGTTGTGCCGGGGTTGGGGTAGACGATGGCCTCCAATTGTTGCCGGCCAGCAACCGTAACCACTGCCGAAAATGCCGTGCTCCCGTCGTGGTCAGTCTGGCGCAGGCGATAGTACCCCGGGCCGGCCAGCGGAGCGGTGTCGGTGAAGCTGTAAGTAGCGCCCGTACTGGTGGTACCCATACCGGCTACGCGGCCAATCGGGACAAATCCGCGACCGTCGGGGCTGCGCTGCACCTCAAAGTAATCGTTGTTGAGCTCGGTGGCCGTCGCCCAGTCGAGCTTAACGCCCGAGGGGCGGGCCTGGGCCGCAAAGCGGATGAGCGTGACGGGAAGGGGCCTGCAGAAGGGGTTGCCGCCCGTCGGTGGATCCTGTACAGGTCCAGTTCCAACACAGGGCTTCGATACTCCTTCCATGCACCAGGTCAGGTTGCCACTGAAGACGTTTCGGGTGCCTCCGTTGACCCCCGTAAATTCTCCGACGATATGGACATCTGCAGGATCTAAAGAGGACAAAGCGGTACCATTAATAGAGCCATTGCCGGTTTGAACATCAATGTTGCCGCCTACTATGAGATGAGCATTTTGGGCAAGGTCAATACCACCCTGATTGCCTAGCATCAAACAGCTAATCTTCACGGTCGAGTTACTTCCGATACGCATCTTAGCAATGAATTGCCCCACTTGGGTGTGATTAACATTGAGCTGCGATACGTCCAGCTGTGGTTGGCTCGTATTAAGAGCACCAACACCCTTTATATCCAAAGTGCCGCGGTCGATGGTGAGGGTACGGGGTATTTCGGGTACTTCTTTCAGCGACCCGACACTCTGATCGGTTTTAGAAATAATCATTACTCCGGATTCCTTCCCATTGGGTGTGCCTGATACAGTGAAGTTTATGTCAAGTATAACCGCACTAACGATATTGATGACATCGATAGAGGCAGGAATGGAATTCGTAGGGCAACCCGCACCTTCCACTTGCCAAGTGTCAGGGTTGCTAAAATTACCGCCTGCAGGCTTTGAAGTGTAAGTGCACTGGCCCAGCGCGGTTTCGGAGCCTGCCAGCAGCAATACCAACAGCAGGATAAAAGGGGAGAAGAGAGTTTTCATGATAAGTCATCCGTTAGCCGAGTTCAAATGGTGAAAAAAGCTGTACCGTTTGAGAAGAATTTATATATCTAATATAACAATAAATTGATCGTAATCAATAAAAGATGAAATCATTAATAAAAAAAATTATATAAATCGAGAATTATACAAATTGATGCTCCTCATTTCCTCCGCTGTGCCACCACCGATTTGGCTAACCTGATTTTGCACCGGTACTTTGCCCCTTATGCAACCTACCCCCGCCTCCGACCTGCCTGAGCTACTCTACCTCTACGACGCTTACTGTGGCTGGTGCTATGGTACGAGCCCGGTGATGCAGCGCGTACAAACCGATTTTGCGGGCCGCCTGACCATCTCGGTGCTTAGCGGCGGTATGCTGGCCGGCGAGCAGGCCGAGTCTATCGGGGCTGGTTGGGGCTACATCGAAGGGGCCATGCCGCAGGTAGAGCGGGCCACCGGCGTGCAGTTTGGGGAGGCCTACAAGCAGTTGGGCGCGGCCGGCACCTATTTCCAGGACTCGGAGGCTCCGGCCCGGGCGCTGTACATCGTGCGCCAGCTCGACGCCCATGGCCGGGTGCTGGACTTTGCCCATGCCGTGCAGCAGGCCCTGTTCATGCGGGGCGAGGATTTAAACGATGTGCACACTTACGAACCACTGGTGCAGGCGCTCAATCTGGACTTCCGGGAGTTTGCACGCCGGTTTGCGCTGCCCGAAACCGGGGCGGCTGTACGCCGCGAATTCGAGGCTGTGGCCCGCATCGGCGTGCAGGGCTTCCCGACCATCATTCTGCGGTCTGGTTCGCAGGGCTACGTGCTCAGCCGCGGCTTTCAGCCCTATGATGTATTCGCCCGCAACCTCACCGACGCCTTGGCTCAGGCGGCCGAGTAGCAGACGGGAGGTTAGGTACTAATGAATCACGGCAGGTGCACAACCTGCTGGCCGAGTGGCGACCAAACCAAGTGGCGGCGGTCTTCTTTACCCACCAGATAATCGAAGCGCACGGCATCGGGGCGCTGGCGCAGGTCGTTCCAGGTGGCGCGGTCGGGGCTGGCGGGGGCGGGGCTGGGGTAGGCGGGGGCGGGGCTGGGGTAGGCGGCGTTGGCAGCCAGGGCCGGGCGTCGGAAGTTGGCGTCGGCGAAGAACTCCCGCAGGCGGCGGCGCACGTAGGCCTCGCGCTCGGCCTGGGTGGCGGTGGGCGTTTTCATTTCGTACACCAGCGCCGCTTCCAGCTCCGGTGAGGTCAGGATTTCGCGGAAGATGACTTCGCCCGTAGCTGTGGTAATAGTGAAAGTAGCCTCGCCGCTTAGCACGGCCGGGCCGCGGAGAACCAGCGAAAATACGTCGGGCGCGGCCTGATTGGAGAATACATGGCGGCTCTGGTTCGTCAGCAACGTATCGGACTGGGCAGTAACCGTGGCGGCGCGAACGGTGTCGAGCGGTTCGAGCGGGGCAATAGCGGCGGCTTCGGCTGTGTTGGGAGTGGCGGCCTGCTCGGCGGGCTGGCTGGTAGGGCCGGAGCAGGCCGCAGCCAGCGGAAACAGGGCAGATAGCAGCAGCAGGTGTACGCGCATAGCGGAGGAGGTGAGGTGCTCGGAGAGGTTTTACGCAAATACAAACCCGGTGGTTAAAGCTGTTCGTGAGCCCGTGTAGCCACCAGAAATTTGCGCGGGGTAACGTGCTGCAGCCGGCGCGCTGCCCGCTGAAAAGCTGTTGGCTCCGTCCTCGCCCCGGCTGCTAAAAAAGCAGCATAAGGGCAAAGGCCAGGCTCATGCACAGCGAAGAAACCTGGTTCATGCGCATGGTGCGGTCGAAGTTGGCGGCGGCTTCATCCTGCCACACGGCCCAGGCCCAGCGCCCAAACAGCCACACCACCGGGCCGGTAGCCACCAGAAACAGCAGCAAGTGGCTGAGCTCGTGGCGGCGCAGGTAGGTGTAGGCCAGCAGCCCGGCCCCGGCCGCCAACGCCAGCCCGGCGAACACAAACGTGCCCCGGATTCCCAGCCGCAGACTCAGCGTCCGGTCGCCGCGGCGGGCATCCTCGGCATGCTGGTATACCTGCGTAAGCGGGTAGGAGCCGGCCAGAAACAAGCTGCTCACTAGGGCCAGTAGTAGGTTATCGGGAGCCAGTAGCCGGCCCCAATCGGCCCCCACGCCCACCTGGGTCATCAGGAACGTGTAGGCCCCTTGGAACACCACTACCACGGCAGTACTCAGCAGCGGATACTTTTTCAGGCGGATGCCCTCATAGCTATAGGCCTTCGACACGAGCAGGTACACGGCCACCAATCCCGCAAAGACCGGGCTCAGCAGCCAACCGCCCAGCACCGCCAGCGCATCGAACAGCCACACCAGGTGCAGCAGCTCGGGCGACACCTTGGGGGGCGTGCGCAGGCCCCCGATGCTGCCTTCGTCGCGGTCGTAGTAGCTGTTGTAGCCGTTGGAGGCGGGATAGGCCAGCAGGTGTAGTACCACGAACACGCCCACCGCCCGCCAGGGGCTGAACGGCTCCCGCAAAGCGCTCAGCCCAAACCAGAACACCGGCATCAGATACACCGAAAACGGTATCCGGAGCAACGGTAAGGCGTTTTTGTACTTGGTAAGTGACAAGTAGTAGTTGATATTGCGCGTGAGGGAAGAAGGAAAGGTAAAGCTACAGGAGTTGAAAAGAACGTCATTCAGAGCGTAGCGAAGAATCTCGCGCTGTCCGGGGTACGCCAATCAAATACGTTACCTGCGGACCCCACCAGTGGCGCACCTTTCCGGCCTGCCAGGCGAAAGTGCCTTCCGGGTCGGCGCGGTGGGCCAGGGCCAGCAGCTGTTCGGGCGGGTACATGCGCAGAATGCTCACGCAGCCGTCCCAGATGGTGAACAGCGGAATGAGTGGCACCACGTAGGTGAAAAACAGCCGGCTAAGACGGAATGGACGGATGAAAGGCGTGATGAGCAACTGGGCTACCGGCAGCACCGAAACGGCCAGCAGCAACTCCAGCCAGTGTTTGCCGGCACCTTCAAACACGCCAATACCGGTGTGCTGCCGCACGGCATCGGCCAGCAACGCCTCGGCGGCGGCAGGCGGGAAGTGGTGGAACGCGGAGAAGATGGTGCGGAAGCCCGGCAGGCTGGCGGGTACGGCCAGCGCGTTTACGGGGGCCAGCTCAAACTCCAGGCCGGGCGTGGTGGCCTGCAGCGGCTGCCAGGCGGCCGGCTGGGGGTAGAGGTCGGTGAGGCAGACGCGGGCTTCGGGCAGGCCGCCGGCCCGCAGGCCCCGCAGCACGCCGGCCGTGCCACCGCCCGCCCCGGCCCCCAACTCCAGCACCCGCGTTTGGCCGGTGTGGCGCAGGGCCGTCAGCAGCAGCGGCACAATGGGCCGGTAGGTGCCCAAAGCCGAAATCATAAACCGCAGGTAGTCCATCATCCCGGCCCGGATAACCTTCGGAAACCAGGGCAAGTCCTCGAACTCGAACAGTTGTAGGCGCAGCTTCATGCCGTGAGCTTACGGGCAGAGCAGGCGTTGTGTTGGCCGGCCAGGCCCACGCAAACAGGCCGCTAGGCCGGCCGCCGCGAAGGGGCGGCTACGTGGCGGGCCGGCCCGTAGAGCCACAACACACCCAGCACCGCCGCCACGCCGTATGGCAGCGAAAACGGCAGCAGTTCGGTCAACGAATTCATCGGGACGAGGTCGAAGAGCAAAACGTTAATGAGCAGAAAAAACAGGATGATGCCTGTCAGCGCCATTGTGCGGCGTGGCCAGTTTGCCTGCAGTTGGCTCATGAACAGGAAAAAAGGCACCACCAGCGGCACGATGGCCAACGACGCAATTGCCGCCGTCAGGCCCACCATCAGGGCAATCGAATAGTCATCGAGCCGGGTGTAGGCGAAATCCAGCAGCAGCCAGAGGGTGCCGCCGAGGTTGCTCAGCAGCCACAGAATAAGGGTGCGGGTAATGGTAGAGTAATTGGCCGAAGTATAGGTGTGCGTCATAGGAGTGGTGGTTAGAGAAATGAGAGGATACATTTATGATCGAAAATCGGGTAGACAGACAGCCGATGACAGGAGCATTGCCGCCAAAACTTACGGTCCCAAAGTCTGGGCTGGTTTGCTTTAAAGCAGGTTTTTAATGGGAAATGGCTGTTTCAAAACGGGGCATCCGAAGTAGGCCTCACCTGTAGTGGTAGGGTGGTTTAGCGCCGTCCGACAACCCTCTGCGTTTGGCCATTCGCTCATTTTGGGACAAATCCGGACCTCGATCCGGCCAGATTACCTGCGGTAAGCGGAGCGTGTCGAAAAAAAAACAAGTCACAGCGAGGAGGGAATCGGCAAAATTGTGTTTTCTTTGTATCGCAAAGTTCTTTTTGAAGATATGGCCCAGCCCACTCCCGATCCGCTTGCCCAACTCACCGAGATTCGCGCCATCATGGAGCGGTCGTCGCGCTTTATTTCGCTGAGCGGACTGGCCGGGGTAGGGGCGGGGTTGGTGGCGCTGGCCGGCGCTGGTTTCGGGCACTGGTATTTGAATCGGCTGTACCCTTACGCCGGCTATCTTGGGCTGCTGGAAAGCTCGGCGGCCGAGCGGCGGGCAGTGCTGCCGTTTCTGCTGCTGCTGGCGGCGGGCATTGTGGTGGTGGCGCTGCTGGTGGCCACGTTTTTTACGGTGCGCCGGGCGCGCCGCAATGGGCAGCCGCTCTGGAGCGCGTTGGGCCGGCGGTTGGCCGTCAGCCTGGCTATTCCGCTGGTGTCGGGCGGGCTGTTCTGCATTGCCTTGTACTTGGATGGCGCGGTGGCCCTGGTGGTGCCGGGCATGCTACTGTTCTACGGCCTGGCCCTGCTCAACGCCAGCAAGTACACCCTCGACGAAATCCGTTGGCTGGGCCTCACCGTAATCGGCCTCGGGTTGGTCGCCATGTTGATTCCCGGTCTCGGCCTGCTGTTCTTTGCGCTCGGGTTCGGCCTAGGCCACATCGGCTACGGTTTGCTGATGTATAACCGCTACGAGCGGTGAAATAGCGGCGGGTCATGCTGAGGGGAGGTGGAGCCGAAGTCGAAGCGTCTCTACTGCAATGCTAATTTTATGGGTTGATTGCTATGGCAACAAAGCGGTAGAGATGCTTCGACTTCGGCTCCGCCTTCGCTCAGCATGACCTCGTTGTTTAAAAACTCATTTATTCATCACCTCATCAATTCACCGCATTGAAGCACCTGATTCACACGCTCAATAAGGCTTTCGACAACCGGGTGCGGTTGGGCGTGATGGCGGTGCTCATGGCCAACGAGGTGGTCAGTTTCACCGAGCTCAAGGAAGCCCTTGACCTGACCGACGGCAACCTCGCCAGCCACGTAGCGGCCCTCGAAAAAGCAGGCTACGTGAGTGTCAGCAAGCAATTCGTTGGCAAGAAGCCCAACACCACCTACTCAGCTTCCAAGGAAGGCAAAACGGCTTTTCAGGAACATCTGGCGACGTTGGAAAAACTGTTGCGCGGGTAATAGTGCCCTTTTTTTGCACCTAAACTTTGAAATTCAAAGTTCTTTTAAATAAATTAATATGACCACATTCACTGCAAACCCCAATGCTGCCGGCCTTACTACTGCCGCCGCTACGGCCCGCCGCATCCCGCTGCCCCTCACCGCCCTCCAGAAACTGTTGCTGCCGCTGGGCGCGGTGCTGTTCGATGTACTGTTCTACCGGCAGGGCGTGGGCCTGAATCTGGCGCTGTACACGCTGTTTGTAGTAGCGGCAACGCTGGTGGGGCTGCCGAAGCACGCGGCGGCGTGGCGCTCGGGCTACTTCCGGCTGCTGCTGGCCGGCACGCTGCTAAGCGCGGGCGCCGTGCTTTGGTACGGCTCGGCGGCGGCCTGGCTGGCCTGCGTGGCTTCGGTGGTTATGCTGCTGGGCTTCATCAACCAGCCCCATTTGCGGCTGCTGGCTTTTGCGCTGCTCACGGCGCTGGGCGGCGCGGCGCGGGTGCTGCCAGAGTTGCTGCCCTACCTGCGGCTGCCCAGCGCCGGAGCGGGCCGTTGGGGCCGCACGCGCTTCTATGGCCGTTTGCTGCTGGCGCCGTTGGCGGTGCTGGTAGTTTTCCACTTCCTGTTCGTGCTGGCCAATCCGCGCTACGAGGCCCTGGCCGGGCAGGTACTGGGCTGGCTGGGCGACTGGCTGCTGGCGCTGCTGCCCGCTATTTCCATTCCGCACCTGCTGTTTTTTCTGGTTGGTTTCGCGCTTACGGCCGGGGCACTGGTGGTTGTGCCGCTGCACTTTTTCCAGGACCAGGAGTCGCGTATGGGCGAGTTTGTACGGCGGCAGCGCGACCGGGTGGCCTCGTTGGGCGTGCGCCGGCCCGATTTCCGGAACCTCAACCGCAAGGCCCTCGATTTGCGCAAGGAGTACCTGGCGGCCCTGGCTGTGTTCGGCCTCGTGAACGCGCTGCTGCTGGTCGTTAACGTCATCGATGTCCGCTGGATCTGGTTCGGCTTTGTGCCGGCCCCCGGCTTCGACCTCACGCAGTTTGTGCACGAGGGTACCTACGTGCTCATTTTCAGTATTCTGGTGGCCATGGGCATTGTGCTGTGGTTCTTCCGGCGCAACCTCAACTTCTACCAGCCCGGGCTGGCGGCCTTGCGCTGGGGCGCTACTATCTGGGTGGTGCAGAACGCGGTGCTGATGGTGTCGGTGGGGCTGCGCAACTATTACTACATCCAATACACCGGCCTGGCCTACAAGCGCATCGGGGTGTACGGGTTTCTGCTGCTGACTTTGTTTGGGCTGGTTACGGTGCTGCTCAAAATCTGGCAGCGCCGCTCGGCCTTTTCCCTGGTGCGCCTCAACTCGCTGGCTGCCTACGGGCTACTGCTGTTGCTGGCGCTGGGCAACTGGGAAATCTGGATTGCCCGCTACAATCTCAACGCCCGTTTTGGCACCCTCGACCTCGGCTTCCTGCTCGAAATGCCCGCCCGCGTGCTGCCCGAACTGGCCGCCCGGCAGCAGGTGCTCGACGGCATGAGCCGTATCATCATCAGCCCGCCCGGCAGCTACACCGAAGAAACGGCCCCGCCCGCCGAGGCCCGCGCCCTCATCCAGCGCCGCCTCGCTGCCTGGCAGTTGAATTACGAGCGCCAGCGCACCTGGCAAAGCTGGACCGGGGCCGAATCGGCGGCTTATTACTCAGCTTTCAGCCATTAGCTGTCAGCCTCCGCTTCGCTTGCTCAACTACCGATTATTCTCTCCCCAAAAGCTGTCCGCTAACGGCTGATGGCTGAAAGCTCAAACCAATGATTTTCTTCCTCACTTTCCTCGGCCTATTCTGGTGTGTGGCCAGCATCGTTAGCTTGGCTACGCTGCTCACCTGGCGCGAGCGGGCCGCCACGCCCCCCGAACGGAGCCGCCGCCTGCTGACTATAGTGCTGCCTGCAGCGGCCCTGTTGCTCGGCTCCGTCCTCTGGACACTGCTGCACGTGATGCTGCTTTGGGACTCAGGCGCGGCGGCCGTGGCAGTTCGGTGAGTTTCTTCTGAAAAGGCTGAAAGGCTGATTTTTACTCTTCATTCTCAAGCAGCAACAACTTGCTTTCCCCTCACCGATGCCTGATTACCGATCAACTACTCACTGTTTAGCAATCATAGTGGGAGCTACTGGGCTGCTGTGGCTATGGCTGGTGCTTCCTCGGGAATTGCTGACCGAATCCGGTTACGGAACGGTCCTGCTGTTGCTGGTTGGCGGGCTGAATATTTGGGTATTCCGGGGGGCTACTCGTCCGTTGTGGCGCGGTGTCCGGCCAACTGCCAGCCAGGATGTGGGCAGGGGTCTGGTGTTGGTGCCGTGCCTGCTGTTCCACCTTTTGACGCTGCCCGGTAGCCTGCTCCTTTTGGTTGCCTTAGCCCTGACTTAAACCTGTTCCTTGACCATAATGTCCGACTCAACTTTCTTTGCCGCCACTTCTCCCGGCCGCTGCCTGGCAGTGCTGCTGGCGACCGGGGCCGTGCTCTGGGTGAGCTGGCAGATACCCGGCTGGTACCGCCTAGGCTCGACCGACACGGCCGCTCTCGCTGCGCTGGTGTGGCTGTGGCAGCAGCCGCTGCTGGTGGCAGGGGTGCTGTCGGGGGCCAACGCCGTGGTGCTTTACCGGGCCACGCTGCCGCTGGCCCTGCCTAATACCCCGGCCTCGCTCCTTGACCGGCCCCGCTACCAGGCCGATTTCGTGTTCTGGCTCTGCGTGGTCTTTCACCTTGGTAGCCTGTTGCTCCTGGTGTTGCTCGGGGCCGGCTGGCTGCTGCTAAACCCGCTGGGACAATGAGGCCGGCCGCATCATATGCAGCCCAGCTCTGGCAGTTCGTGTGGCAGTTGCTGCTGCCGGCCGTGCCGCGGCTGGCGTGGTGTGTGTTGGCGCTGCTGATATTTAGTGGCTTAAATCTGCTATTTCAGCGGGAGCTGTGGCCGCATTACCCGCAGGCCGAAAAGTGGTTTATCGTGTTGCTGCTGGTTGGTCTGGCCCTTATACCATGGATGGGAATCTACACGGCTCAACGGTTGACGCACCAAGTGAGGCACTGGTGGTGGCGGGGCTTCTGGCAGTTGGTAATCGTTGGCTCCTATGCCCTGGCAACTGTTTCGTCATTCATACTACTGCTCGGGTTGTTGATGAGCCTGGCCCGCTAGCTGCATTGGCTTGGCACATGGCGAGTGGATTAGCGAGCCGCGACAATTTCGCTAGCTTCCGGCTCAGCTTTAGGCAACCTCGCCGGCTGCTAACTATATCTGCATGGCCCGTACGCTACTTCTGAGTCTGCTGGTTCTGGCGCTGGTCTTCGAACTGGTACTGACGGTTGGCGGCTTCCTGGCACCCGAAATGCTGCTGGCCAAATTTGGCGTCGGCGTTACGCCCGATACCCGGTTTCTGGCCTTTGTACTGGCCTGGTTGCTACTGTTCGTGAGTCTGGCCATTGTGCTGGCCCTCGTGTGGGTGTGGCGGCGCCATGCCGGCTACCCGGCCTTGTGCTACCTGCTGGGGTTTTGGTGGATAGGGATTGGACTGGGCTTATACCTGGGGTACGGGCGCTTCGACAACCTGCTGCTCGACGGGCTGAAAGGTACGCTGCTGGTACTGGCCACTTGGGCTACGCAACGGGCAGAGGCCAACCGACTGGCCAGCCAGTAACCGAACCATTTCCGGCGGGCCGGCCGCAACTGGTATATTTGCGGTTCCGCTGCCGGCTTGCCCGGTGCTGCCTGCTACTCCGCGCCCTGCATGTCTGCTTCCCAAAGCCCTCAACCAACTGATTCTGCCGCTGCTGCCCGGCCCCGGCGGCGCTGGCCCAACCGCGTTTCCCGGCTCTTGTGGGCCGGTTTTGTGGTAGGATTAGGCGTATTTCTGCTCTACCCGATTCTGGTAAGCATGAACTTCATGTTCCTGTTTGGCAAGTCGCCGAGCCTGGAGGAGCTGGAGAGTCCGCGCGTTGAGCGGCCCTCGCAGGTGTTCACCGCCGACGGTGTGCTGCTGGGCCGCTACTTCCGCGAAAACCGCAGCCCCGTACCGCTCAGCAAAATGTCGCCCTGGCTAATTAAGGCTCTCGTCGCCACGGAGGATGCGCGTTACCAGGATCATTCGGGCATCGACCCTATTGCTATAGCCCGGGCCGTGGCGGGCGTGGCGACGGGTGGTAATGGGGGCGGGGGCTCCACCATCACCCAGCAGCTGGCCAAAAACCTCTACAAAACCCGCCGCAAAGAAAACACCGGTCTGCTGGGCCGGGTGCCGCTGGTGGGTACCATTATCAGCAAAACCAAGGAGTGGCTCACGGCTGTGGAGCTGGAGCGCCGCTACACGAAAAACGAAATTCTGGCCCTGTACTTCAATACCGTCGAGTACGGTTCGCAGGCCTATGGGGTGAAAGTAGCCGCCAAAACGTTCTACAGCACCTCGCCCGACTCGCTCACTGTCGAGCAGGCCGCCATGCTGGTAGGCATGCTCAACAACCCCACGGCCTTCAACCCCCAGTTCCACCCCGAAGCCGCCAAGCGTCGCCGCGACCTAGTGCTCACGCGCATGGGCCAGGCCGGTGTGTTGTCTGCCGATGAGGTAGGCGCCCAGCAGGCCACGCCCATCGTGCTGCAGTACCAGGTCGAAAAGCACGTTGATGGGCCCGAAACCTACTACCGCAGCGCCATCAGCCAGCGGGCCAATGAGTGGTGCAAGGCGAACGGCTACGACCTCTACCGCGACGGCCTGAAGGTGTACACCACCATCGACTCGCGCATGCAGACCCACGCCGAGGAGTCGGTGGATAAAAAGATGAAGAGCCTGCAGCAGTCCTTCGACCGGTTCTGGCGCAACCGTGGCACCGACCCCTGGGTGGACGAGGACGGCAACGTGATTCCCAACTTCATCGAAACCCAAATGAAGCGCACCCAGCAGTACAAACGCCTGGCTGCCCGCTACGAGGGCCAGCCTGCCCGCCTCGATTCGGCCCTGAACGCCAAGCGGCCCATGAAGGTGTTCACTTGGAAAGGCGACCGGGACACCACGCTGCTGCTCTCGCCGCTCGATTCGCTGGCCTACTACAAGCAATTTCTGCACGCTGGCCTGATGTCGATGGACCCCTACACCGGCCAAATCAAGGCCTGGGTGGGCGGCATCGACTACCGCTTTTTCCAGTACGACCACGTGAAGCAGGGCAAGCGCCAGGCTGGCTCCACCTTCAAGCCCTTCGTGTACCTGACGGCCATTGATAACGGCTACGCCCCCTGCGACCGAATCCGGGATGAGCGCGTGACCATCAACTACGTGGAAAACGGCGAGCCCATGGAGTGGAAGCCCGACAACGTAACCCGTGAGTATACTGGCATGAACATGACGCTGCGCTACGCCATGGCCCGCTCGGTGAACTCGGTTACGGCCCAGCTCACCGAGAAAGTCGGCTGGGACAACGTGGCCAAGTACGCCCACAAAGTAGGCATCAAGAGCAAGCTGCTGGGCGTGCCCAGCATCGGGCTGGGCTCGGGCGGTGATGTGAGCGTGTACGAGATGGTGAATGCCTACAGCACGTTCGTGAATCAGGGTTTTCGGCCCGAGCCCATGCTCATCACCCGTATCGAAGACCAGAACGGCAACGTGCTGGTGCAGTTCGACCCCCGCCAGAAGCGCGTGATTCCGGCCGAAACCGCCTGGCTGATGACCTACATGCTGCGCGGCGGCATGGAGGAGCCCGGCGGCACCTCGCAGGCCCTCTGGGACTACGACCTCTGGAAGAAAAACAACCAGATTGGCGGCAAAACCGGCACCACCAGCAACTACTCCGACGGCTGGTACATGGGCATCACCAAAGACCTGGTAACTGGCGTGTGGGTGGGTGGCGAAGACCGGAGCATCCACTTCGTCGGCTCGCAGCAGGGGGAAGGCGGCCGCACGGCGCTGCCCATCTTCGGCACCTACATGGAAAAGCTCTACAAAGACCCCGAGCTCGACCTCAGAATGGGCCCCTTGCCCCAGCCGACAGTCAAAATCAACAAGAAGTACATGTGCGTTACGGCCGAACCCCGCCGCCGCCCCGAACCCGTCGACAGCCTCGTGGTAGACGATTTGCTGGAGAAGATCAACCAGGGCACCATTGCCATTCCCGACAGCATCAAGCTGTAGGAGTAACTGCAAAGCTAAAATCTTGTCGTCTTCTGGTGAGAAGCCAATCAATAGTTGTCGTTTCACCAGGAGGTCCTTCGCTTCGCTCAGGATGACAGGGTTTTAGCCCTCCACACAGGTTCATAAACAGCACGGGCCCCGCAGCATAATAGCTGTGGGGCCCGTGCTGTTTATGAATAGTAAGGGTTGCGGCGGCTACTTCTCGTCGCCGTAAAACGACTCCAGGGCTGGCTTCAGAGCCGGGAATTCGAACCGGAAGCCCTGGCCCAGTACCTTCTCGGCGCTGACCCGCTGCGAGGCCAACACTATTTCGCTCATCTCGCCCATCATCAGCTTCAAGCCGAACTCGGGTACTTTGGGCAGTACCAGCGGGCGGTGCAGCACGTCGGCCAGGGTTTCGGTGAACTCCTTGTTGGTAACCGGGTTGGGGGCCACAGCATTATACACGCCCTGCCACTGCTCATCTTCAATGGCCTTGATGAAGAGCCGGCACAAATCGTCGAGGTGAATCCAGGACATGAACTGCTTGCCCGAGCCCAACGGGGCGCCGGCCAGCATTTTTACGGTGCGGGCCAGCGGCACCAGTGCGCCGCCTTCGGGGCTAAGCACAATGCCAATGCGCAGTATGGCCGTCCGAACGCCGTCCTGCGCCACGTATTCGGCGGCCTCTTCCCACTGTCGGCATACATTGGCCAGAAAGTCGTCGGGAGCGGCGGCAGTTTCCTCACTCAGCAGCTGGTCGCCCTGGTCGCCATAAATCCCGATGGCCGAAGCCGAAATAAAGCCGCGTACGTGGTGAGTGGCTTTGCGTAGCTCCTGGGCCAGCAGCTGCGTACCTGCCACCCGGCTCGACAGAATCTGCCGTTTGCGCTCCTGCGTCCATTTTCCATCCGACACGCTGCTGCCAGCCAGGTTCACGATGTAGTCGGCGTAGGGTACTGCCGCGTCGTCGATGGTACCGGCCAGCGGGTCCCAGCGGAAGCTGAAGTAGCGGTTGTTGCCGGGCGTACGGCTCAGCAGAGCCACTTCGTAGCCGGCGTCAATCAGCATTTCAGACAGCCGCGTACCAATCATTCCGGTGCCTCCCGTAATCAGAACCTTACGCGACATATTCTATAAGCTGCTAGCCGACAGCTACTAGCTGTTGGCGTATGTTTTGAAATGAAAAATCGTAATCGAAGCTGCAAGCTACTACGGAGTCCCGTATCGTCGGCTAACGGCTCACTTGCCTATCAGGCGCAGGAACTCCTGGCGTAGGGCGGCATCCTGACCGAACGCTCCGCTGTACTCGGCTGTGAGGGTGCTGCTGCTGGTATCGTTCACGCCCCGGCTCATTACGCACAGGTGGTCGGCCTCAATGAGCACGGCTACATCGTCGGTGCCCAGGCTCTGTTTGAGCTCCTCGGCAATCTGGCGCGTCAGGCGTTCCTGCACTTGGGGGCGGCGGGCAAAGTACTGTACTACCCGGTTCAACTTGCTCAGGCCCACCACATGCTCGCCGGGCAAATACGCCACGTGCGCTTTGCCAATGATGGGCACAAAGTGGTGCTCGCAACACGAAAACAGTGTAATGTCGCGCTCCACCAGCATCTGCCGGTACTGGTAGCGGTTCTCAAACAGGCGTACTTCGGGCCGATAAGCCGGGTTGAGACCCCGGAACCACTCCTGCACGTACATTTTAGCCACCCGGCGGGGCGTGCCTGCCAGGCTGTCGTCGCTCAGATCAAGGCCCAGGATCTGCATAATCTCGCGAAAATGGCCAGAAATGGCTTCAATCTTGGCCTCGTCATCCAGCTCAAAAGCATCGGGCCGAAGAGGGGTGCGTAGATCGAGGGGAAGTTGGGTGTCGGCGGCGGCAATGGCGGCAGAATCGCCGGCTACAGCTACTGCCGACAGCGGCAGGTTATCCATGGTATTCTACAAAGTTGCGTTCGGTCTCGTACAGCGTAACCGACAAAGCTAGGTTCCCGGCCAGGTGGGGCCGTAGTCGGTTCCAGCTTACGACGGCAATATTTTCGGCCGTAGGGTTGAGAGTCTGGAAATCGGCCACATCCAGGTTCAGATTTCGATGGTCAAAGGTATCGAGAATCTCCCGCTTGATGAGGTCGCTCAGCTTCTTCGTGTCGTACACGTAACCCGTTTCCGGGTCGATTTCACCCGTCAGGCGCACAATAAGCTGGTAGTTGTGGCCGTGATAGTGCGGGTTGTTGCACTTGCCGAACACCTCTTGGTTGCGCTCGTCGGACCAAGCGGGGTTGTGCAGGCGGTGGGCAGCATTGAAGTGCTCTTGGCGGCAGATAGTTATGGTCATAGTGAGCACGCAACCCCAACTAAGGGGCTTTTGTTCAGGTGTGAGGAGTCTGGCATAAGTTTATAATATAAGTAAGTTGATATATAAATCTTCCCCTAAAAGTCTAATTTCCTGAAAAAAAACAATCGGCGGTATAGAAACATGCAGACAGGCTGGTTAAATTTGGTCAGTCGGAAAGTCATTTTCCAATCTCATTCCCGTTGCGCAAGCTTTTCTTTTTCAATCAATTGTTCTCCTTATGAAACGAAGCATACTTTTTCCGCTGCTGCTGGTGCTGGTATCGTCGGTAACCGGCTTCGCACAGAGTGCCCAGGTTGACGAAACCGAGATGGCCATCAAAGGCATTCCGCGCAAAGGCCAGCGGGTTTCCATGCAGCTCGATAGCAAAAGAGTAGAGGAATCCTGGAAGAAACAGCTGGATGAGCAGTTCGGTAACAAGGTAAAATCCGACAAAGGCATTTACACCATGGACGGTGTAGTAATCGATGCGCTGTCTAAAACGCCGGTGCGCGTTATCAGCAAGGTTGACGCCGTACCAACCGGTACCACCATCTGGTGGTCGATTGACTTGGGCAACGCTTACCTGAGCAAGGATGCCACGCCCGTGCAGTGGAAAGCGGCTGAAGGCTACCTCAAGGACTTCTCTGTAAAGCTTTACCGCGAAGACATGGCCGTGCAGGTTATGTCGGCTGAAAAGTCGTTGGAGCAGGCCCAGAACCAGCACATTGCGGTTATCGCCAAGGCTGATGCATACAAGAAGGAAATCGAGCGCAACAAGCAGAAGAAAATGGAGATTCAGCAGCAGCTGGCCCAGAATGCCTCCGAACTGTTGCAGCTCAACAACCAGATTGATACCAACCTGAAAGAGCAGGAAGGTGCCCGCGCCGACATCGTGAACATGCGCGTTGCGCTGGAGGCCGTAAAAGAGCGCCTCAACAAGATTCAGTAAGTTCTCAAGGACCGCTACTATCCGGTAGCGGCCCTGCTACAAACTACAGCAGAAAGCGCCCCGTTGGTTGTACCGACGGGGCGCTTTCTGCTGTAGCTTGTAGCAGGAGTCGGATCGGCTACCGCATCCATTGGCGAATCAGCTGGCTGGCAGCCTTTTCGTCTTTCCAGCCCACGATACGCGTGTTGGGGGCGCGGTTACGGAACCATAAGTCGAGGAAGGGCCTGACCGAGGGATGCGTGCGCTGGAGGCTGGCCCAATCGGTAGCCTGAGGCAGGATGCGCTGGCTGGGCCGGGCCGGCACGGCTACCACCACCGGCCGTAGCAGCCCATCCATGTCGAGCGTGAGCACGGCAACGGGCAACACCTCAAGCACGGTGCCGATGGGTTGGCTTTCGGCCAGCAGCAGCGCCGGTAGCGGCTGGCCTTTAGCCGCATCGGGTGAGCTGGTACCGGGTATGAAGCCCAGGTTGCCGGGCGCAGGCAGAAACTCTACCACGGCGGCCAGCCCCGCCAGCCGCAATGGCTCAAACGCGTTGGTCGTGGGGTTGTAGCGCTGCTCGTGGTTGGTGCCGGCCGGCGTTTCCACCACTACCTGCAGCAGCTTCCGATCGGCTGAGAAAGTGGGTATATCGGCATATTGCGGACCACAGCCAGTTAGCAGCAGGCAGAAAATGGAGAGGCTCAGGCGCATGGTGGCAAAGTACTGGCAAAAGGGCGCAACCGCAACCCGATGGCTCAACGCAGGTGAATTACTGCGCTCAAATCAACTTTCACTACCGGGGAATGCAGCAAAGGAGCTCCCGTATTGGCCCGCAAAACAACAACGCCCGGCCGCAAGATGCGGGCCGAGCGTATGGAGGAGCTATAAAGCAGGGCTGGCTTACTTGGCCAGTCGCTGGTTTAGGATGCGGAAGGGACTCAGCTCTTCGAGGTGGAAAACAAATCGAATCTGGTCGGTGAACTCCTTGCGGCTGCCGGGTAGCCCGTTGCCGTACTGGCTGCCGGCCAGAGGCAGGTAGAGGCGCAGGATATTATTGGGTATGGGGAGCAACAGTCTGGTTATGGGCAGCACCAGCCCGGCATCGTAATAGCCATTCACCCGGCCCGAACTCGACTGACTCGCCCGGTTGACCAAGCCAAAATCGGCAAAAACTACCAGCGGAATAACAGGCAGATCGGCTTCGAGGCCCAGGGTAGTAAGCCACTTTTGAGAAGCCACGGGCAAATAGGCCTTGAATCCGCCGTCCCGGTCGTCGGTTTGGTTGAATTGGGCAGGATAAGTATGGGAAATCTGCTGGCGGTCCAGGAACATTGTCTGGCGGCGGTAGTCGAAGCTGCCACTCAGGCCCAGGGCAAACGGACTATCCTTTCCCGAGTTCAGGAAAGCGCCGCCAAACAAGCGGGCGCGGATCTGTTTAGTGGGGTTGTAGTAGCGGCCGTAAGTGGCGGTGGCCCGCAGCAAGGTCGCGTTCTGGCTGGTATTGTCCGATTCCGCGTTGGGACTGAGCTGATTGAGCTCCACATGGCCCGACCAGTTCCGCAGCGCATTACCATCATGCACCAGATATTCCAGCGTCTGAATGCTGGTAGTCTGGCGGGAGTCCTCGTCGCGGATGTTGGTATTGGCAAACCGCACGAGATGCTGGGCCCAGTTGAAAGCAGAGTGGGGTAGGTGCAGTGTCAGGCTGGGTTCAATTTTGCGGTAGCGCTCGAAGCGGGTTAGCTGCACGCTGGTTAGCAGCTGGCGGGCCAGGGTCCGGGGCAGTACGTTCAGCGTCAGCATCCCAATGCCATTAAGCTCCCGGCGGTTGAAGCTGTACATCGGCATGGCCAGATAGTTCAGCCGTTTGGGGGCCAGCAGGTTGTTGTAGAAGGCCGCCCCGAGCATAAACTTGTCGGAGGTGTTCACTCCCAGCACCGGCATCCAGTTGATAGCCTGCTGGTCCCAGCGCTCCAGGCTGGCCAGGGGGCGCAGGTGCAACGGTTCGAGCCGCCGCAAAGCACCGCCGACCTTCATCCGGTCGTCGCGGCGGTTGAGCTGGGGCGTGAGGTAGCCCGCGTCGATTACCACGGCCGCCACGCCGGCGGCACGAAAGTCGAGCTGGGTTTCGTCTTCCGTATCGTCGTCGTTGCCGCCGAAAGCGGGCGTCCATTTGGTTTCCAGCACCCGGCCCCGGGCATCAAGGGTGGAAACGGGCACGGCAAACGGGGCGGGCGAGTCGTTGCGGACCAGCACCTTCAGCGTTTCGCCCTGCACCAGCAAATCCGACAGGGCCGCCTCGTAGGGATGTTGGCTCGTGAGCATCTGCTGGAAAAACCAGCCCAGTTTTTTGCCCGTTGCCTGCTCGAAAGCCGCCTGCATGTCCTCGGGGTAGGGGTGGCGGAACTGCCACTGCTGGTAGTAGGCGCGCATGGCCGCATCAAACTGTTCCTGCCCCAGGTAACCGGCCAGGTATTCCAATAGCAGCGCCGTTTCCGAGTACGCGATGAGGTTATAGTTGAAACGGCCATAATCACCCGAGGTAACCCCGCTTACGGGCTGGTCGAAGCCGCGGGACGCCAGGGCAGCAATGGGCAACCGGTCCAGGGCCACGGCCGGCAAGTCGGCGATGCCCGTAGCAGTTTCTATTAAGGGCCACTTGGACAGCAAGCCCACCGTTCCACCGGCAGCCGTGTCGCGCGCGGCCACGCGTTTCTGCGTGTACGTGTTCAGTCCCTCATCCATCCAGGCAAAATCCCGCTCGTTGGAGCCCAGAATACCATAAAACCAGTTGTGGCCCACCTCGTGCACAATGGCTACGGGCGGGGTTATGGTCACCATTGGATATTCCATGCCCGAGCCGGCACTGCCTACCCCATCCACGGCCGTAGCGGAGGCGTACGGGTACTCGCCTACCCAGCGGGAATAGTAGGTAAGGGCATCATTAACGTCCTGAAGGCCTTTTATCCACTGCACCGCCTCCTTGTTGGTGAACATAACCCAGGAGGTGACCTTGCGGCCCGAAGGCAGTGTAACACCACTTTTGAGCACGTTAAAGCGCTTGTCGGCAAACCAGGCGAAGTCGTGGATACGGTCCTGCACGTAGCGCAGGGTTTTGGTTTCGGGAGCCGAAGCCGGGAATTTAAGGTCGGAGCCGAAATCTTCGGCCGTTTTTTTGCTGGCTCCGATGGCCGCCAGCACATCAAGGCGCGCCAGCTCCTCAGGGTTTTGCAGCACGCCGGTAGCGCCTACCACGTAGTTGGCCGGCAGCGTAATGCGCACATCAAACGAACCGAATTCGGAGTAGAATTCGCCCTGACTGAGGTAGGGCATGGGGTGCCAGCCCTTGCGGTCGTACACGGCGGGCTTGGGATACCACTGAGTTATCTGGTAGTGCTGGCCCACGTGCGCCAACCGGGAAAACGAGTCCGGAATTTTCACGCGGAAGGGTGTGGTGATGGTGATGCTGGCGCCGGCCGCCAGGGGCTGGGGAAGCAGCAGCCGGGCCATGTCGGGGTTGTCAGCGTCGTACTCGAGCCGGGCGGGCTGGCCATTTACCTGAAACTCCAGTCCGTCGATGAAGCCGCGCTGGGCGGGCGTAGCGAACTGGAACGTCCGGTCGCCGTTGCGCAGCTGCTGGCGGGCAAAGGCCGTAGTATTGTCGCGGTAGGCATTGGGCCAGAGATGAAACCAAATGAAGGGCAGCACGTCGGGCGAGTTGTTGGTGTACACAATTTGCTCGCGGCCGATGAGCTCGTGGCGTTGGTCGTCGAGGGTTACGTCGATAGAATAATTGGTCTGTTGCTGCCACTCGGTGGCGGGCTGCTGGGCCAGGGCGGGTAGGGCCAGCAGACAGAGTAGGTAAAGGAGTGTTTTCATGCGGAAACCGGGCGGAAGAGGGGGACAGGGAGAAAAAGAGAACGAAAGTAGCCTCTCGGGCCGCAAGATGTGCTACAACCTTTCGCAGTTGCCCGCGTTTGCACAAACAGTATTCTCCACGTTGCCACCTTTGAGGCAGCTTAACCATTCTTTCGCATGTCCTTCCACAAAATTCCTAAAGACGACACTCAGCATCAGGTTCACCTCGACGGCGCCACTACGCTACTCGGCAACGACCTGCAGGAAGAAGCCAGCCGTGCCGGCCTCGATAACCACTTCCAGCGCTGGATTGAAGACCTCAAGGACACCAACAATCCTGAGTTGCACCAGCTGGTAGTCGACCTGCAGGACCTGAAGGCCCACTTCGGTGGCGGTGCCGTCAACCAGGATACTGTTACGCGCCTGATGGGCCGCCTGGGTACCAACACGCTGGCCGCCGCAAGCTTTGCCGAAAACCCCAACACGGCCGAGCGCATCACTAAACTTGGCGAAGCATTGAGCGCCGCCGCCAAGCAGCTCCGCAGTGGCAACGACAATACGCCTGCCCAGGACCTGAAGCAGGATTCGCAGAACAACTAATTTCTGCTTGGTATCTTGAATACCATAAGAAGGACCGGTAAGGAAGCTACGCCTCAGGCACAGCTTTCCTACCGGTCCTTTTTTACGTTAGAATGACGGGCAGCTAAATAAAAGAGCCGGCCCTCCACAAGGAGAGCCGGCTCTTTTATTTAGCTGGAAGCAACGCTGCTTACGCGGCGGCTACTGGCTTGGGGGCGTTCAAACGACGCTCCTTGATACGCGCTGCTTTGCCCGACAGGCCACGCAGGTAGTACAGACGGGCGCGACGCACCTTACCACGGCGAATAACTTCTACCTTCTCGATGTTAGGCGAGAGGAGGGGGAAAATCCGCTCGGTACCAATCTGGTTCGAGATTTTACGCACGGTGAAAGTTTCGCCGTTGGTGCTGGTGTTCTTACGCTGGATTACAACGCCCTGGAACTGCTGCACGCGCTCCTTGTTGCCCTCGCGAATTTTCACGTGGACGTTAATGGTGTCGCCGGCGGCAAAACGGGGGAAGCTGGCGCGGCGCTCCTGGGACTCTTGCTCAATAAAATCGAGTAGTACGCTCATGGCTGAAAAAACTGTAAAGGACGGTCGCGCCGCCCCGGGGGTTTCTGGTAAAGAGGCGCAAATATAGCGCTCTGTTTTTAGATTGTGAAATGGTGAGGTGGTGAAGTGCTGACAGTTGCCGGCAGTTTCCGTCTCTCACTATTCCAGTAAGTCAGGCCGGCGCTGTTGGGTGCGAGCCAGGGCTTGTTCGTGGCGCCAGACGTCAATTTTCGGGGTGTTGCCCGAAAGCAGAATATCCGGTACCGGTTGGCCCCGCCATTCGGCAGGCCGGGTATAAATGGGCGGCGAGAGTAGGTTGTCCTGAAACGAGTCGCTCAGGGCCGATTCTTCGTTGCCCAGCACGCCGGGCAGCAACCGAACTACGGCATCTACCAATACTGCCGCACCCAGCTCACCCCCGCTCAGCACGTAGTCGCCTACACTGATTTCGTGGGTGATATAGGCCGTTCGAATCCGCTCATCGACGCCCTTGTAGTGGCCGCAGAGCAACAACAGGTTGCCACTGAGCGACAAACGGTTGACCAGCGGTTGGCGCATTGTTTCGCCGTCGGGCGTGAGGTAGATGATGGCATCGTAGGTGCGTTGGGCCAGCAATTCGTCGAAACAGGCTGCAATTGGCTCCACGCGTAACACCATGCCCGCACCACCTCCGAATACGTAATCGTCAATCTGGCCGTGCTTGTTGATGGCATAGCGGCGCAGATCATGCAAGTGGATTTCGGCCAGACCTTTTTCCTGGGCGCGTTTCACGATAGAATGCGCAAAGGGGCTGACCAACAAATCCGGCTGGCACGTGACGATGTCGATCCGCATGAGCTGAACGGTTAGGCAGCCGGCTCGTCGTCGTCTGACTCCTGCTCGTCGTTAGGCGAAGAGGGGGTCAGGTAAACGTCAAGCAGGCCGTCGGGCAGCCGCACCACTAGGCGGCGGGCCGCCTGATCGGCGCGCAGCACCAACTCATCCACCACCGGAATCAGGACTTCCTGGCCCTGGTAGCGCATGCCCAACACATCCTGGCGGGGTAGCTCATAGAAAGCTTCCACTACACCCAGTTCGCCCAGCACCTCATCGACAACCGTGTACCCTACCACATCGTGGAAGTAAAACTGGTCGTCGGCCAGGGTGGGCAGCTCGGCCAACGAACGCCAGAGTTTGGCGTTACGCAGGGGCTCGGCGTCCTCAATCCGGTCGATGCCTTTCAGCTTGAACAGGACCTTGTTATCGGTTTGGGGCTGAAACTTTTCGACCTCGTAGGCTACCAGCTTGCCGGGAGCAGCAGGCATTTCCAGCCAAACTGATTGGAGCTTGCGGTAGTCGTTGAGGTCGTCCACATCGAAGAAGGCCACCACAAACCCTTTCAGGCCGTGGGGTTTCCCGAGGGAGCCCAGCTGGTAGCAGTCGTCGATTTTCATGGAGGAGTAGAGCTTGTAGCTATACAAGTTGAGCAGTTGAAGATTGGAAGGACTGTTACAGCCTTTCCGCTTTTCAACTGCTCAACTCACAAACTATTCGGCGGCGGCTTCGGTGGTTTCTTCGGTCGAAGCGGTAGCTTCGGTCGTCTCGTCTTCGGCAGCTGCTTCCTCGGCTACGGGAGCCGGGGCGTTGGCGGCCTCGATGGCAGCCAGCTTGGCGCGCTGAGCTTCCGAACGGGCATCCTTTACCTTGGTTTCGGCGGCCAGACGCTGCTGACGAGCCTCATCCTTGGCGGTGCCGAGGCTGGTGCGCTTGCCTTCAATCTTGGCATCCTTGTCGTCTTTCCAGGCAGTGTAACGCTCATCGGCAGTTTCCTGCGAAATAGCGCCTTTGATTACGCCCAGCTGCAGGTGCTTGCGGTAGAGCACACCACGGTACGAGAGCATAGCCCGTACGGTGTCGGTGGGCTGGGCACCTTTCATAATCCAGTCGAACGCCTTATCGCCATCAAAATTGATGGTAGCGGGGTTGGTCTGGGGGTTGTAGGTACCGATTTTCTCGATGAAGCGACCATCACGCGGAGCGCGCGAGTCAGCAATAACGATGTCGAACATTGCGGCCTTCTTGCGGCCGCGGCGGGCGAGGCGGATTTTAACTGCCATAAACCGGTTGGGTTAAGCGACGCATCCCGTGCGTCTGGTTGAAAATGAGGTGCAAAGGTACTCACAGATTGTCCGGATTAAAAGCATTGCCCGGATTCAAATCTGCTCCGCAACCCTTCGACTAACTCGGTGCGCATGAAAAAGGGCTTCCCCGAGTGGAGAAGCCCTTTTTCATGATAAGCCAGATGAGACTACTTCGCAAAAGCCTAAGCGGCCATCTGCACGTCTTCCTGCCACTTGCGCTTGATTTTCACCACTTTCACCTTATCCAACGCCCAGATGAAGGCGTAGGTAGGGTCAAGCTCCCACTTCTTCACGCCGAAATTGACGCGCATGGGCAGTTTGTGGTGGTTGTTCTGGAACAGCTCGCCGAACGCCAGAAAGTCGAAGGGCAGCGTGTTCTTGGAGTGGTCGTGGTTGTCGAAGTTCTGGTAGCCGTACTTATGGCCGCCCCAGTTCACGATGGCACCATGAATCGGGCCCATCAGGAAGTGCAGCGGCAGGAGCAGAAACTGCCACCAAGCCGTAGCGAAGTTCACATAAAACAGCGCGTAGAGCGTGCCCCAGGCAACGCGCGAGTACCACTTGTCACCAATATTCTCGATGAGGCTCCACTCGGGGTAATCACCTTCGAAACGCTCGGCGGCGGCGTAGTCGCGGTTGAGCACGGCGTTGTAGATATTCTTGGTCTTCCACATCATCGTGAAAGCATTCGACGAGTACAGCGGCGAGTGCGGGTCCAGCTCGGTATCGGAGTAGGCGTGGTGCATGCGGTGCAGCAGCGCATAGGCCCGCGGCGACAGGAACGACGAGCCCTGACAGATGTAGGTGAACAGGAAGAAGAACTTCTCCCAGAACTTATTCATCGTAAACATCTTGTGCGCCGCATAGCGGTGCAGGTAGAACGTTTGCGTGAACAGCGACAGGTAATAGTGCGCGACGAAGAAAACAAGTATTGCCATTGAATAAGGGCAGAAAAAGTGAGGAAGTCTTGGAGAGGGGCCGCCGAAGCGTACAGCCAGCAAAGCGCTGAAATGCTATATAAGTTCAGCTACTGTGGTGCAAAACTACGGCTACCCCTACCGCCAGTGCAATTTCCCTGCCCAAAAGGCCATAATGTTGTTGAGGTTGGCGGAGTCCACCTCATCCATAAATTCTCAATTACGCAGAATGGTATAGGGGCGGGGCTTGTCCCCGCCCGCCATTTGCGCCGTTTCAACGAGTCCCTCCAACCACGCCAGCGGTCCGAACGGCGGGCGGGGACAAGCCCCGCCCCCACACCGTGCTATCCCAGCCTAATAATACGCCTCGGCGGCCTGCCAGTGCGCTATATCTGGCAGCGGGGCTACGATGCGCATATCTGCCTGGGTGACGGGGTGCTTGAACTGCAGCTCGCGGGCGTGCAGGGCAATGCTCACGTCGGGCAGCGGGGCCAGGAAACCGTATTTCACGTCGCCGACGATGGGGGTGCCCAGGCCCGTGCTCAGCTGTACCCGAATCTGATGGGGGCGGCCCGTGATGGGGCTTACCTGCACCAGAAAGCGGTTGCCAGCCTCGCCCAGCACCTGGTAATCCAGGTCCGACTTCTGGCCCTGGCCGTGGCGCTCGGTATAGGCCTTGGTCACGTTGCGGATAGGGTCTTTCACCAACCAGTGCGTGAGGTGGCCCGAAATGGGGGAGGGGCACTTGCCGGTGAGGGCCCAGTAGGTTTTGCTGATTTTATTGTCGCGGAACAGCTCGTTCATGCGGCTCAGGGCCTTGCTGGTTTTGGCCAGCACTACCACGCCGCTCACCGGCCTGTCCAGCCGGTGCACCACACCCACGAAGGCGGCACCGGGCTTCTTGTACTTGAAGCGCAGGTACTCCTCGGCCTTGTTGGAAAGGGGCTCGTCGCCGGTGGCGTCGCCCTGTACGAGCAGGCCGGCGGGCTTGTTGATGATGAGCAGATGGTTG
The DNA here is from genome assembly GCF_013377885.1 of Hymenobacter lapidiphilus. GTDB lineage: Bacteria > Bacteroidota > Bacteroidia > Cytophagales > Hymenobacteraceae > Hymenobacter > Hymenobacter lapidiphilus. Next base: position 192,099 of record NZ_JABKAU010000002.1, on the reverse strand, counting down.
TCTTCGAACAGAATTTCCTTCCGCTCCGACCACAAATTCGGACGATTCACTTTTTGAATTAATTAATAATTAAGAATTGATGATTGGGAATTGAAAAAACGTGCTTTTGGTCCGCTAAGCGCGGTTAATAGCAGGATTCAAGCCCAATTATTAATTCTTAACTATTCAGTGCTAATTAAACTAATATGCTTCGTCGGCCGTGGGGAAGTCGCGCGCTTTTACGTCCTGGATGTAGCGCTGCACGGCGTCGTGCATGGCGTCGCCGAGGTCGGCGTAGCGGCGCAGGAAGCGGGGTTTGAACTCCTTGGTGATGCCCAGCATATCGTGCACTACCAGCACCTGCCCATCCACATCGGGGCCGGCGCCGATGCCGATAACGGGAATGGTGAGCTGCTCGGCCACGCGCTTGGCCAGGCCCGATGGAATTTTCTCCAGCACGAGGGCAAAACAACCTATTTCCTGCAGCAGCAGCGCATCTTCAATCAGCTTCTGCGCCTCCACCTCTTCCTTGGCCCGCACCGAATACGTGCCAAATTTATAAATACTTTGCGGAGTAAGGCCCAAATGGCCCATTACCGGGATGCCCGCCGTGAGGATGCGGGTGATACTGTCCTTGATTTCGGCGCCGCCCTCCAGCTTGATGCCGTGGCCGCCCGACTCCTTCATGATGCGGATGGCCGAGCGCAGGGCCTCCGACGAGTTGCCCTGGTAGGAGCCAAACGGCATGTCGACGACTACGAAGGCCCGCTTCACGGCGCGCACCACGCTCTGGGCATGGTAAATCATCTGGTCGAGGGTGATGGGCAGCGTGGTTTCGTGGCCGGCCATCACGTTGGAGGCTGAGTCGCCGACGAGCAGCACGTCGATGCCCGCGCCGTCCAGAATCTGAGCCATCGAGAAGTCGTAGGCCGTGAGCATGGAGATTTTCTCGCCGCGCTCCTTCATGGCCAGCAGCTGGTGCGTGGTCACGAGTTTCACTTCCTTGTGTTGAGACATGTTTTTAGCTGTTAGCTAGTAGCTGATGGCTGTTAGCGTAGGTTCTGAATAGTGCTTCCGTTCTGCTTTAGTGCCGCGCAACCTGCATGTGCTTACAAGCCAGTAGCAGGCGCATGGCAAGCTGCAAAGCAATCAGCTGGCTTTAGGTTTGCCGGGCCCTGTTGGAGCGGAAAAGCAAAGCTGCGGTTTTTTTCAGAAGATGCGAACAAAGCTACCAGCTAATAGCTGTCAGCCAGCAGCTAAAAAACGCTACAGGTTGTTGAGGAAGGTGCGGTTGCGGCTCAGCTTGAGGCTTTGCAGCAGCGCCGACTTGGCGGCAATGGTCACGAAGTAGCCGCGGGCCGGGCCGAAGGGCGTCCAGGTACCGTTTATTTGCCAGCAGTGCAGGTCTTTGGTCAGGTCGAGGCGGGTGAAGGCGGGCGTTTTGTTGACGAAATCGTAGTTGGAGCTGAAGCCGAAGCGCAGGGATTCGGTCAGCTTAACCGAGCCGTTGAGGTTGAGCGAGGCCGCCGTGTAGGGCCCTTTGCGCACCCGGCCGAAACGCGCCGGCAACGGCCCCTGGTTCTGGTAGGTAAGGGCGAAAGCCGTATTCAGCTCCCAGGGAATCTCGAAATTCACGTAGTCCTCGTAGGGGTTGAGCGGCGTAACGGCACCCAGTTGCGGGTCGTTTACGGGGGCTACATCGCGCTTTATGGCCGACTTACGGGCGCCCTGGCTGGGGTTGAACTGGTAGGCCAGGTTCATGCTGGCGCCGGTCAGGCGCGCCAGCCGCACCTTCGACTGCTGCCACAGGTACTTGTCGCGCATCCGGCCCAGTGAGTCCTGCTGGTAGGGGCTGAGTTGGCCGTTGATGAACACCGTGAGCTTGCGGGCCACCTCCGTGTTGAAAGAGAATGATATCGGCTCCAGCTGAAACGTGTCGCGTCCCAAATCGTAGCCACCCGAGAACGTAAGGTCGCGGATGAGGGTCACCTTATTAAAAGGGGTGGTGCCGGTGGTATCGTCGGAGTTGCGCACCTTCAGTTCCATCGATTGCTGCAACTGAAATGATAGTCGGTTGTTGGAGTTGTTGGGCGGGATGCCGTAGATAAAGTTGTTGAACTTCGGAAACGGCACCCCGTCTCTGTAAAGCGGGTTGGCAGTGTACAGCTGGCCGGTGGTAGGGTCGCGCAGGCCGTCCAGCCGTAGGGGCTGGAAAGCATCCGCGCCCGGCAGGTTCTTGGGCGCATAGCTGTAACCGATGCTGGGCGTAACCTTGTGGCGCAGTGCCTGAAGCTTGCGGTTGCCCTTGCGAATAAAAGTACCGTAGAACGACGTGTTGAGGTTGAGGTTGGCCGAGCCCGTGGGCAGGCGGTTGAAGCTGACCACCGTATCAATTTGTACGGCCCGGGCTAAAGAGTTGTACTGGTAATCGAGCTTCTTGAAGTACCAAACCTCGTTGTAAGTAACACCAGGGCTGATATTGAATTTGCTGACGGTGTAGCTGCCCAGCGTGATGTTGAAGTCGTGCTGCATGCCCGTTTGGGAGTTGCGCAGCAGCTGGCTCAGGTTGCCCAGCTTAATGGGCGTAATGTAAGGGTCGCGCGAGCCGCCCAGCAGCGGAACGGTGCCACTGTTTAGCAGCCGGGCCGGCACATTGTTGGTAAGCTGATTCTGGAACTTTAGGTTGTAGGAAAACGCCAGCTGCTCATACGCCTTGCGGGGCCTGATTTTCAGAATGTCGTATACATACTGCCGGGCCAGGCCCACCGTCAGGTCGGGCAGGGTGGCGGTCATGGTGCCCAGCTGGGTGTTTTGGGTCTGGCTGAGCTGCAGCGAGTAGTTGATGGGGGCGTTGCGCAGCTGCTTGGAGTAGCTGATGTTCGACTGGAAGGCCGCGCTCAGGTAGTTGCGGGTGTTGAAAGTCGCACTACGCTGGTACGCGCCGTTGGCCGATTGCAGGTTTACGCTGGCCGAAAACCGCCCGCCGCCCGGCCGCGGCACCGGGGTGTGTCGCCAGCTGAGGGCAAACGAGTTGGACGAACTCGGCGGCGTGTATGTCGGGTTGGTGTTGGCGTCGGTGCTGTTGAAGATTTTCTCGATGGGCTGCGAGTTGAAGCTGAACGTGAACAGGCCGTCGTACTTGTAGCGCGTGATGTACTGCATCTCGGCCGTACCCCGCCAGCCCCCGAACCGGTCGCTGTTGCCGGCGTAGATGTCGCCCGTCAGGCGCACGCCAATGTGTTCGTTGGCGGCCCAGTAGTAGCCGCCGTTGCGCAGGAAGAAGCCTCTGTCGGCGGCCTGCCCGAACGTGGGGATGATGAGGCCCGAGGCCCGCTTATTGGTTTTGGGCGTAGGAAAGTAGCCGAACAGAAAGCCCAGCGGCGTCGGAATATCCCCGATAACCAGGTTGAACGGGCCGGTGATGACCTGCTCCCCGGGGATGAGCTTCATCTTGGACGCGTTGATGTAGAAGTGCGGGTGTTCGAGGTTGCAGGTGGTGTAGCTGCCGCGCAGACCGTCGATGTCGCCGTTGGGCTGGCGCTTGATTTTTTCGGCATGAATAAAGCCTTCACCCTGCTTGGTTACCACATCGGTTATGCGGCCGCGCTTGCTTTTGATGTTGTAGTCGATGCGGCCCGCCTGGTAGGTTTCGGCCCCCTGCGTGAACAGCGGCCGGTCCTGTACTTTGCCCGTCGAGTCGGCCGCGCCCTCGGCCGTTACCAAGTCGCGCGCATAGTCAATCGTAATAAGGGCCGCTTTCAGGTTCACGTCGCCGTAGGTCACGTCGGCCTTGTCGTACAAAATGGCGCGCTTGTTCTGTACCTCGAACCGAATGGAGTCCTGGGCCTTGTAGACCACGGTGGTTTCCACGGCACCCTTGCGGCCAGGGTTGGCGCCCAGCAGCACCGAATCGGGCGTGCCGCCCACCTGCAGGCCGGTAGTAGTGGTATCGGTGCGCACGCGGCCGTCGGGCTTGGGCGGGTTCACGATGGTGGGCAGCGGGCGCACATCACCCGGCGCATTGGTGCTTGGCGACACCTGTGTGCCCGGCGGTGGCGTTGGGTTGGGCACCTGCTGATCGGGCAGCGGCTTCTGCCGGGTAGGCGTCGGCGTTTGTTGCGCCCGGGCTGGGGGCGCGAGCAACCCCAGGCTCAACAGCAGCGTAAGCAGCACCACTGGTGCTGGCCGAAGCCCGAATAAGCGTGTTAAGAGATGAAACACAGGCGCGAATAGGGCCACGTAGTTATTTATCGTTTATTTTGTGGCGGTTTGCAAAGGTAGCCGGTAGCTACCTCAACTAACGAACTCCGTGCGGAATATTGTCGCTCTGGGTGTGGCGACCCTTCTTCTTTTCGCCGAATTTACTTCTCCCCTCACGCCGGCTCCGCAGTTGGTGGCCCCGCCGCCTGTGCGCTATAAGCTCCGGACGGTGGTACTCGATGCCGGCCACGGGGGTAAAGACCGGGGCTGCACCGGCGTTTCGGCCCGCGAAGCCGACGTGGCCCTGAAGCTGGTGCTGGCCCTGGGCAAGGAAATCGAAGGCAAAATGCCCGACGTGAAGGTGATATATACCCGTAAAACCGACGTGTTTGTGGAGCTGGCCGACCGCGCTAACATCGCCAATAGCCACAACGCCGACCTGTTCATCTCCATTCACTGCAACGCCGCCTCGCCCGCCGCCCACGGCACCGAGGTCTGGACGATGGGCCCGCACAAAACCGACGCCAACCTGGCCGTGGCCAAGCGCGAAAACTCGGTTATTCTGCAGGAGGATAATTACAAGGAGCAGTATAATGGCTTCGACCCTACCTCGCCGCAGAGCCATATCCTGTTCAGCCTGTTTCAGAGTGCCTATATGGTGAACAGCTTGCGCTTCGCTCAGAAGGTCGACCGGCATTTCCGCACCACGCTCCAGCGCCCTTCGCGGGGCGTGAAGCAGGCAGGTTTCCTGGTCCTCTGGAAATCGGCTATGCCCGCGGTGCTGATTGAGTCGGGCTTTCTGACCAACCGGCAGGAGGAGGTGTATCTGAACGATAAAACCAATCAGGCGTATATGGCTTCGGGCATCTACCAGGCTTTCCGCGAATACAAGCAGGAACTGGAAACCGGCTCGGGCGACTAGCCGTGCCGTGCAACTACGGGCCCGGCTGCCGACTCTCTCCTCTCATACATAACTGCGACCTCCCGTGTCCAAAGAAATAAAAGTAGCCCTGCTGGGCATAGTGGCCGTGGCGCTGCTTATTTTCGGCTTCAACTTCCTGAAAGGCAGTAACATCCTGTCGTCGGACCGGACGTACTTTGCCAAGTATGACAACGTGGACGGGCTGGCCATCGGCAACCCCGTGATATTGAACGGTATTAAGGTGGGCCAGGTGAAGCAGATGGAACTGCTGCCCGAAGAAGGGAACCGCGTGAAAGTGTCGGTGGAGCTCCAGAAGGGCGTAACGGTGGGCGACTCGACGGTGGCCAGCCTGAGCGGCTCGCTGCTGGGTTCGAAAACTATTACCCTGTTTCTGGGCCGCAACTCGCAGGTATTTAATGGCGGCGAGGAGCTGAAATCGTACACTGTGGCCAGCCTTACCGATGCCTTCCAGGCCAAAGCCCTGCCGGTGCTCGGTACCGTCGATTCGACGCTGACCAAGGTGAATGCCTTCCTCAACAAAGACGCCCGCCTGAGCATACAGGCTACGCTGCTCAACAGCCAGGCCGCCACCGAGGCTGTCAAAAATCTGCTGTTGCTCAACCAGCGCAACATCAATCAGATTACCACCAATATGGCCCAGCTGACGTCTGATCTGAACAAGACTAGTAAGAAGTTCGACCGCGTGGCCTCCAATTTCGCCGTGCTCAGCGATTCGCTCAAGGATGCCCCCGTGGGCCCGGCCATGCGCAAGCTCAACGCTACCATGACCGAGGCGCAAAGCGCTGTAACCGCCCTCAACCGCTCGCTCACCGACCAGCAGGGTTCACTCGGCAAGCTGCTCAACGACAGCACGCTCTACCGCAACCTTAACGCCACCGCGGCCAGCTCCAACGCCCTGATTTCCGACTTGCAGGCCAACCCCAAGAAATACGTGCATTTCTCAGTATTCGGCGGCGGCAAGAAATCGAAGAAAGAGGTGGAAACTACGGTTACCAAGCCCAATGGCACCGTTATCGAAACCGAATTGGAAACCAAAACCAAGAAATAGCCCGGCCGGCTTCCGCCAATCTGCTTACCTTTGAAATCCGCCCATCCAGGCGGATTTCTTTGGTTTAAACTGGTATCTGAAACGGTCTGATCTGATGCAGGGAGCAGTATCATGCTGAGCGAAGTGGAGCGGAGTCGAAGCATTTCTACTGCTTCGTTGCAATCAGCGAGATTCGCATTGCAGTAGAGATGCTTCGACTCCGCCCCGCTTCGCTCAGAATGACATCGTTCTGTTAACCAACCCTGTTCAGATCCATCCTACCCGATTCCACCCACTTCCCATCCCACCCGCAATGAACCTCGAATTCAACAAAAACGAAGACAGCCTCAAGCAACTCCTTTTTCAACTCAGCCAGCGCAACAAGCGTGTAGCATTGGGCGGCGGCGAGAAAAGCATGGCTAAACACAAAGCCAAGGGCAAGCTCACGGCCCGCGAGCGGATTGCTTACCTGCTCGATGAGGGCGCGGACAGCGTGGAAATCGGGGCGTTTGCCGGCGACGGCATGTACGAGGCGGAGGGCGGCTGCCCCGGCGGCGGCGTGGTGGTGATGATTGGCTGGGTGCAAGGCCGGCAGTGCGTGGTAGTGGCCAACGACGCCACCGTGAAGGCCGGCGCCTGGTTCCCGATTACGGCCAAGAAAAACCTGCGGGCCCAGGAAATCAGCATCGAAAACAAGCTGCCCATCATCTACCTCGTCGATTCGGCGGGCGTGTACCTGCCCATGCAGGACGAGATTTTCCCTGACAAGGAGCACTTCGGCCGCATCTTCCGCAACAACGCCGTGATGAGCTCCATGGGCATCGTGCAGATGGCCGCCATTATGGGCCCCTGCGTGGCTGGTGGGGCCTACCTGCCTATTATGAGCGACGAGGCTATGATTGTGGACGGTACCGGCTCGGTGTTTCTGGCAGGCTCGTACCTCGTGAAGTCGGCCATCGGCGAATCCATCGACAACGAAACGCTGGGTGGAGCGTCTACCCACTCCGAAATTTCGGGCGTGACCGACTACAAGTTTGCTACTGATGAGGAGTGCCTCGACCATCTGCGCAACATCTTCGATAAGCTCGGGGGCCAGGCCACGGCCGGTTTCTCGCGCAAAGCGGCCGTAGCGCCCAAGGAAAACCCCGAGGACATCCTGGGCCTGCTGCCGGCCGACCGCGCCAAGCCCTACGACATGATGGACATCATCAACCGGCTGGTCGATAACTCGGAGTTCGAGCCCTACAAGGACCTATATGGCCAGACGCTGCTTTGCGGCCTCGCCCGCATCGACGGCTGGGCAGTGGGCATCGTGGCCAACCAGCGCAAAATCGTGAAGACCAAGAAGGGCGCCATGCAGATGGGCGGCGTTATCTACTCCGACTCGGCCGATAAGGCGGCGCGCTTTATTATGAACTGCAACCAGAAGAAGATTCCGCTGCTGTTCCTGCACGACGTGTCGGGTTTCATGGTAGGCTCGCAGAGTGAGCACGGCGGCATCATCAAAGACGGCGCGAAGATGGTGAATGCCATGGCCAACTCGGTGGTGCCCAAGTTCTCGGTGATTGTGGGCAACAGCTACGGCGCCGGCAACTACGCCATGTGCGGCAAAGCCTATGACCCGCGCCTCATCGTGGCGTGGCCCACGGCCCAGCTGGCCGTAATGAGCGGCGCGGCGGCCGCCAACACGCTGCTCCAGATTCAGGTGGCCTCGCTCAAGTCCAAGGGCCAGGAAATCACGCCCGAAGCCGAAAAGGAGCTGCTCGATACCATCAAGGCCCGCTATGACGAGCAGCTCTCGCCCTACTACGCCGCGGCCCGCCTCTGGGTCGACGCCATCATCGACCCCCGCGAAACCCGCAAGGTTATTTCCCAAGGCATCAGCATGGCCAACCACGCGCCGATTGAAAAGGCGTACAACGTGGGCGTGATTCAGGTGTGATTAATATTTCGCAACTTTTTTTAACTGACATCTACATGAAAAAGCTATCCACCATTACCATTTGCTTTTTTGCTTTGATCTTCCTTTCAGCTGCAATTGCTGGAATACAGCTAGAAGAGAGGTTACTATTGGATAAAAAAGTTGCGCTGAAAATTCCTGAAGGATTTGAAATTATGCAGGAGGAAATGCTGAAGCTGAAGTATCCGGCTGAGCGTCGTCCTACTTTAGTTTACACAAATTCCACAGGAGGAATTAATGTAGCGCTGAACTTGACTGCGAACAAGGCTAGCCAGGAACTCATGGCTGCCTATGAGGAAAACTTTCGTCAGACTTTCACTAAGCTCTATCCTTCCGCTAAGGGTATGAAGAGCGGTGTTGAAGTCGTAAATGGTAGGAAAGTAGGATTCATCGAGTTGGTAACCCCGGCAATAGATACTGAAATCTATAATCTGATATTTTTCACTGATGTAAATGGTCAACTCTTACTTTGTACTTTCAATTGCACGATTAAAGACCAAATAGCTTGGCAGCCGATAGCTAAGGAAATAATGTCTTCCCTTAAAGTGCTTTAGATTCCATCGCACCCCGCTAGCTCTATCCGGAGCGGCGGGGCGCTGGCGTTTCGGAGTAGCTACATATTCTTGGCATCTATGAAAACCCTCTATATCCTGGCGGGCTGCAATGGGGCGGGTAAAACCACGGCTGCCTATGCGTTGCTGCCGAATCTGCTGGATTGCCAGGAGTTCGTATGAACCTACAAAATCAGTAGATAGTCTATGGCGCGCTCTTACCAGCATATCTGGCGGTAACAACCGCTACATCAGAAAAACGAGACAAGCAGCAGGCCAATAGGGTGCTACGCCGTAAAGTCAAGCAAGGAAAAATATATCTGACGTTGCGGGAGGTCAGCAATATCTGGGCTTTTAGCAAAGACGGCAAGATATTCCAGCATTTTGCTGACGTTAGAGCGATGAGGAAATAACAGACACCGCGGCCCGCCAGCTCCACCAGGGGCGGCGGGCCACTGGCGTTGCGGTGGACCGGGTGGATGCTTGGCCCGAACGCAACGGCAGGTGAGGCCTGTAAGGAGCCAAGGGAACCGGAGCCAAAACCGTAAAACGCCGTAATTTGGCCACTCAACCCAGCAGCTTCCGCTCATGGCTAAGAAAAAACCTGCCACCTCGCCCGCTCTTGTCCACATTCCCGTCACCGGACCGGGTACCGACTCGCTTTCCAAGGAGCAGAAGACCTTTAACCGGCTCACCAAGCGCATCGGCAAGCTCGAGGCGGAAGTCAACGAGTTCCGGGCCGCCGCCGGCCAGCTGCGCCAGCGGGTGCAGAACGAGTATCGGCCCCTGCAAAGCCAGCACCACGACCAGCGGGCTGCCCTTGTGCGGGCGCTGGGCCACGCCTACGAGCACCAGAAGCTCACCAAAACCGAGCGCAATAAAATTGTTGACTTGGTGGTGGATAAGTGCGCCGACCTGCTCAACAGGGGCTACGCCGACCTGGAACCCATTTTCGATAAGCTCGACCCGCCGCCCACGGTCGAAGAAGCCGCGGCCTTCGAAGCTGAGGAAGCTGATCTGGAGGCCCAGACCGCCGAAATGATGAAGGACATGTACCGTCGGCAGTTCGGCATCGAGTTCGATGAGGACGCCGACGTGAGCACGCCCGAGAAGTTTCAGGCCTACGTGACCCAGCAACTGGCCGATCAGCAGGCGGAATACGAGCAGGCCGAGGCCGAAGCCGCCGAACGCCGGGCCAAACGCAAGAAAAGCCCCAAGCAACAGGCTGCCGCCGACCAGAAAAAGGCCGAGGAGCAGAACACCACTCAGGCCGTGCGCACCTTATACATGGACTTAGTGAAGCACCTGCACCCCGACCGGGAGCCAGATGAGGCCGAAAAACTTCGTAAAACCGAGCTGCTGGCCCGCGTCACGACTGCCTATAAGGCCGGCGAGCTGCTCACGCTGTTGCGGCTGCAGCTTGAGCTCAACCGTATCGACCAAGCCCACCTCGAAAACCTGGCCGAAGACCGGCTGCGCTACTTCAACAAGCTGCTGCGTGAGCAGGTCCGCGAGCTGGACCAGCAGCTGTTCGACGAGCAGATGGCGTTGCAGAACTTCACCGGTAGGGGGTACTTTTACACCACTAGTCGTGCTGCTATGGAGCTTGATTTTCTGCACATGAAGGCGAACCTGGAACAAAAAATCCGGCAGCTCGAAGCCGAAGTAACCGCCTTCGGCCACGACCCCAAAGCTTTGAAGGCATTCCTGAAAGACTACAAGATTCCGCGGCGCGGCATGGGGCCGATGTATATTCAGCTGTAAAACGGGTTTTCGCGCTATAGCAGTTTTCAGCCGAACAAAACGACCCGGCCAACGTGTTACCTACCGGCAACCTGCCCACGAAAACGGCGCCGGTTGTGTTTATTCGCTTATTTTGGCTTCTCCTGCTTTAGCTGCCGCCCGCTTCCGTCCATGACCAACCGCGAAATCAAGGCCCTCATTTCTTTGCTCGATGATCCGGAAAGCGCCCCGCACGTGGAGGGCAAAATCCAGACGTTGGGCGAAACCATTATTCCGTTTCTGGAGGAAAGCTGGGAGGAAAGCCTCGACCCGCGTCAGCAGCAGCGCCTCGAAGACCTGATCCATCATCTGCAGTTCGAGGGCCTGCAGCAGCGCTTCCGGGTGTGGCGCGAAACCGGAGCCGAAAACCTGCTGGAAGGTATGTGGCTGCTGAACTCTTACCAGTATCCCGATGCCGACTTCCAGAGCCTGAACCGGGCCATTGAGCAACTGCGTTTCGAGGTCTGGACGCTGCTGCAGCCCGAAATGCACCCCGCCGACCAGGTCCAGACGCTCAACCACGTGTTCTTCCGGGCCCATAAGTTTGCGGCCAACACCCAAAACTTCCACTCGCCGGCCAACTCCATGCTGCACCGGGTGCTGGAAACCAAGCGCGGCAACCCGCTCACGCTCTGCGTTATTTACCTGCTGGTGGCCCAGCGCCTTAAGCTGCCGGTTTTCGGCGTGAACCTGCCCAACCTGTTCGTGCTTACTTACCAGCTCGAATCGCCCCTGGAGCCGTTCTACATCAACTGCTACAACCGCGGCCTGGTGCTCTCGCGCACCGATATCGAGCACTACGTGCAGCAGCTCAACCTCACGCCCAACGATATCTTCTTCCAGCCCTGCACCCACCTCGACATCGTGCGCCGCGCCCTGCGCAACCTGCAGCTCAGCTTCGAGAAGCTGCAGGAGCCTGCTAAGGCCATAGAAGTCGGCCAGCTGCTGACCATCCTCACCGACGACCCGCAGCCCTCCGACACTGACCCCAACGAATGAGTAGCAAAGCAATAAACGGCTAGGGCCGGCCTGCACCAAGGTGCGGGCCGGCCCTAGCCGTTTATTGGGAAAGATGTTTAGAACCGTTTAATCAGGCAGCCGGCGGCGCGTTTGTCGGTTACGCCAGCAGCGCGGCCGGCCAGCAGGTTGTCGAGCACCTGTGCCAGATACTTTTCCTTCACGTAGTTCTCCACCTGCGGATTATCGTCGACGGCCCCCTTGTAACGCACCGCAAAACCGTCGCTGACGGGCTGCAGCACAATTACCTCGGGGGTTTTGGTGGCACCAAGCAGCGTGCTCACGGTCTGGCCTTCGTCGGTGAGCAGCGGGAGGGCCGCACCGCCGCTGGCCTTCACTTTCACCTTCTCGTTGGCATCAATGGCCGCCTCCACATTAATGGGCGTGTCGATGAACAGGAACTGCACGCCCTTGCTGCCGTAGTCGGCGCTGAGGGCTGCCAGTCGGTTCTGGTAGAGCGTCGAGAAGGGGCAGGTCGGGTTGATGAACACCACGACCACGGCCTTGCTGCCGGCATAGCTTTTCAGGCTGACTTCGGTGTTGTTTTGCTTGAGACTGAAATCGGCTACCGAGCGGCTGCCCTGGGCGCGGGCCGAGCTAACGGCGAAGATGCCGAACAACAGCGTGGCGGCGGCGAGCAGGGAAATGCGGCGGAAAGACATAGGGAGGTGGTGAGATGGTGAGCGGGTTCACTTACGCAGTATCTACGCAATAAGTGAGCACATAATTGGGGGTGGGCTGAAAGTAATGAATCTGGTGTTGGCGGCGGGAGTTTTCGAGCAGCAGGTGTCCCGTCAATACACCTGCCTCCCGCCGCTCAAACGGATTGAGCAATAGCTGCTCTTTGAACACCAGCCCCCGGCGACTATGCAGCTTGTAAAGCGTTTCCTTGGCACTCCAGTACAGGCAGTGCTTGGCTGCATCGTTGCCGGCATCGGCCTGTTCGGCTTCCGATAGAAACCGCCGGGCCAGCTGTCGGGCTTTTGGGCGGATGAGTTCAATATCTGTGCCAACGGCTGCGGCACCCCGGGCAACCACCGCCGCCACCCACTCGCCCGAGTGCGACAACGACACTCCGAAAGCGGGCAAACCGGCGAAATAGGGTCGCCCGTTCAAGTCGTTTTCGATCGGGGTAGGCGCGTCAGTCAGCTCGCGCAGTAGCTGCCCGGCCAGCACGCGGGCCGCCAGCCACTGCCGGGCCCGCAGCTCGTCGCGGCCCTCGGGAAAGCGGGCCAGGTAGTGCGCCGGACTCGGCAGCAGCTCCCAGAGTGTATCGGCCGGTTCCGTCAGGTGCCACAGCCCCAGCAGGGCCTCGGCAGAAACAGGGGAGAGGGAATGCAGCGGCATTGGCGGGGTAGAAGCGTATGAGTGACCTAGTGAAGGCGCAAGTCGGCGAGGAGCAAAGGTACTGTCATCCTGAGCGCAGCGAAGGACCTATCCAGAAGCGAATACGAAACAGTAGCTTGACCCAAGGTCGCGGAGGTCGATGTAGGGGCGGGGCTTGTCCCCGCCCGCCGTTGAACGATTCAACCCCGGACAGTTTAACGGCGGGCGGGGGCAAGCCCCGCCCCTACATCGACCTCCGCATAGGTTGTATAGCGTTTGTGATGCCCGCCGGTGCTGGCCAGTTGGTACCTTTGTGCCATCATCCTTCACTGAGTCACTCCTTCACTGTGCGTCCTACTGTTGAGAAAATTGCTGCCCTCACCGGCCACCGCGACTGCGTGTATGCCCTCACCGGTACAGCAGGGGAGGATGTAGTGTATTCGGCCGGGCCCGATGGGCTCGTGGTGGCCTGGAACACGACCACGCCCGAGCAGGATGGCGAGCTGGTGGCGAAGGTGGAGAATTCGGTGTACGCGCTGTGCCGGCTGCCCGAGCGCGATTTGCTGGTGCTGGGCCACAATTTCCAGGGCGTGCAGGTGATTGACCTGGCGAACAAAGCACTGGTTTTCGCCACCGCGCTGCCGCCCGTGGCCATCTTCGATATCTGTTACTCGGAAGTCCGGCAGCGCTTGTACGTGGCCCTGGCCGATGGCACGCTGGCGGTGCTGAATACCACCGATTTCCGGCTCGAAACCCTGCACCGCGTCTCCGACAAAAGCCTGCGCTGCCTGGCCCTGCACGAGGGCCGCGGCGAGCTGGCCGTGGGCGGCTCCGACTGGCAGGTTCATATCCTCGACGCCGACTCGCTGGCCACCAAACACACTATTTCCGAGGCCACAAATTCGGTATTCACCTGCGCCTACTCGCCTGATGGCAGCCAGCTGCTGGCGGCCGGCCGCGACGCCCACCTGCGCACCTACGCCGTGGCCGCCAGCTACGCGCCCCTGCGCACCGTCGTGGCCCACATGTTCACCATCAACCACCTCATCTTCTCGCCCGATGCCCGCCTGCTGGCCACCTGCAGCATGGACAAAAGTATCAAGCTCTGGGACGCTGCCACGGGGCAGCTGCTGCGCGTGGTAGACAAGGCTCGCCACGCCGGCCACGGCACCTCCGTAAACAAGTTATTTTGGCCGGGGAGCCAGAATAGGCTAGTTTCGTGTAGCGACGACCGTAGTCTGGCGGTCTGGCAGGTAGGCTTTGATGGAGCTGTTAGCTGAAAGCTATTAGCGGTTAGCTTTCGTGCTGGAACCCATTCTGCCTGACGAGCAGTGTCGCCAATAAAGGCTGTTGGCCCGGCGCTAACAGCTAATAGCTTTCAGCTAATAGCTCAACAAAAATGAAAATTACCGCCCTCGATATCCGGCAGCAAACCTTTGGAAAAGCCCTTCGGGGGCTGGATAAGGACGAAGTGCAGGCCTTTTTACAAACCGTTTCGCAGCAGTGGGAGCGGATGGGCGACGAAAACCGGGAGCTGCGCCTCAAGCTGGAGCACGCCACCCAGGACGTGAGCAAGATGCGCGAGGTGGAAACCAGCCTGTACCGCACCCTTAAAACGGCCGAAGATACCAGCAACAGCATCACCGAGCAGGCCCAGCGCGACGCCGACCTGCGCATTCGGGAGGCGCAGCTGCAGGCCGAAGAGTTGCTGGCTGCGGCCCGCCAGAAGGCCCGTAGCGTGGTGGAAGATGCCTACCAGCAGGCCGAGCGCACGGTGGCCGACATGAAGAAGGAGGCCAACGCCCTCGGCCAGGAGTGCCAGCGCCTCGAAAACCTGTTCGACGGCCTCACCCGCGACCTGCACCACTTGGCTTCCGACGCGCTGGAAAAGGTGGAAAGAGCCCGCGCCCGGCCCAAATCCGGCGCGGCAGCCATCCTTTCGAGGGCGGCGAGCGTAAAGGTAAACCGGCCGCCTGCGGCCGACGAGCCTTCCACTTCTGACGCTTCTACTGCCATGTACGTTTCCACTGCCGCCACCGCGCCGGCCGCTGCTATTGCCGCGCCGGCCGCGGCCCGCTCCGAATCGATTGCTACTAACGGCCCGGCCGAAAGCCGCGCCACTCAGCCCGCCACCACCGGCTACAACCCCAAGCCCGGCCAGCAGCCCGACCCGAGCCAGGAGCCCGAGCGCCCTACTGGCCCAACCGGTCCCGACCAGCAGCCCGGCCCCGAGATTGAGCGCCCCGGCGCACCGGCCGAAAACCCCGGCATCTCGCCCGCGCCCCGCATCGACCCACCCGGCCCCATGCGCGTACCCGACCCCGCGCCGCCGCGCGTGGAGCCCCCAGCCCCCGATATCCAGCCCATCGGCCCCAGCCACCCCGAAATCGTCCAGCCGGCGCCCTCCATTCATCCTGGCCAGCCGGGCATGGCGGCCGCGCTGGGCGAACGGTCGTTCTTCGATGACATCTAACCACAGATGTTGCAGTTGAAATTGATTTCGCAGATTGCGGATGCAGTTTTCTGCCCACTGACTGAAGCCTGCCTCTTGGGGCAGGCTTCGGTGTTTTTAAATGACTGATTACGGGTGACTGCCCGAACGTCAAACGCACCACCTCATCATTTTACTACCTCACCACATGGGCCAGATTGCACTTGAAGGCATGGAGTTTTTCGCCTTCCACGGATATTATGATGAGGAGCAGAAAATCGGCAATAAGTACGGCATCGACCTGTTTATCGACACCGACCTGCACGCGGCCGGAGCCTCCGATCAGCTGCGCGAAACCGTGAACTACGAGGTGCTGTACCGGGTAGTAACCGAGGAAATGCAGGCCCCCGCCCGCCTGCTCGAACACCTTGGCCACCGCGTGCTCGACAGGGTGCTGGCCGAGTTTCCCTACGTGAACGGCGTACGCGTCAGCGTTTCGAAGTTCAATCCGCCGTTGGGCGGCATCTGCCACCGGGCCCGCGTTACGCTGGAACGCCGGCGGGAATAGGGGTCGGAAGATAGTATCCGTTGGAGTAGGGGCGGGGTTCGTCTCTGCCCGCCGTTGAACGAGGTTGTTGAACAAAAAGCACTGCCATAAGGCGTGTTTTGACTCGATGATTCAGGGCAGCGGCGGGCGGGGGCAAGCCCCGCCCCTACGTCGTTCAAAAAAAGTTGCGGGCCGCTGTAACGAATCCTGGTTTGGCCGGTACCCCTTTCAACTCTCCCGCTAAAACCGCCTTACACCGTGGCCCCCGTCAGCGACGAAACCTTAATGGAGCAAGTCCGCCGCGACGATCTCGACCAGCTGACGCCGCTGTTCGAACGCTACCACGGGCCGCTGTTTAACTTTCTGTGCCGGCTTTGCGGGTGCCGCGAAACCAGCCAGGATTTGGTGCAAAACGTGTTTTTGCGGGTGCTAAAATACCGGGCCAGCTACCAGCCGGGCCAGCCCTTCCGGGCCTGGGTATACCAGCTGGCCCGCCATGTACACCACGACCACTGGCAGCAAAACCGCCGCTCCACCACCGACGTGGAAGAATTCGAGCGCACCGCTACCCACCGCCGGGCCGCGCTGGCCGGTCTGGCCGCTGCCCAGCAGCAGGCCGCGCTCGATGAAGCGCTGAGCTTGTTGCCCGTAGCTCAGCGTGAAATTCTGGTGTTGCACCGCTTCCAGGGCTTTAGCTACGCCGAAATTGGCGAGCTGCTATCCTGTTCTGAAGGAGCCGCCCGGGTGAAGGCCCACCGGGCGTTGGAGGCGCTGCGGCAAGTGTTTTTCCAGACATAAACGGGTTGTATAGTCGATGTGAGACATGTGTGACCGAGTTATTCCCTAGAAAATTTCCCGATGACCACCGAAGAAACCCACCGCGCCCCGACTCCGCTGCCGCCCGCTTGCGCGGCAGTGCGGCCGCTGCTGGCCGACTACGCGGCCCGGCAGCTGCCGCCAGCCGAAGTGGCGGCGGCAGAGGCCCACTTACCCGCCTGCCCTGCCTGCCAGACTTGCCTGGCCGAGTACAAGTTGCTGCTACCGCTACTGGCTGATTCGGTGGACGAGTTGCCCCCGCTGGCTCTGCGTGACGATTTCCTGGCAATGCTAGCCGCTGAGAAGCAGACGTTGCCGGCCCCGGAAACGTTGGTGAGCCCGCCAATGGCCGTAGTGCGGCCTTTGTGGCCGGTGGGGGTGCTGGATGCCGCAACGGTCGGCTGGCTGCGCATTGCGGCCAGCGTGGCACTGCTGGCCGTGGGCGCGGCGCTTGGCTGGTTGCTGGCCCGTCAGGCCGCGCCCGCCGAAGCCACGCTGGCTGCCAACCAGGCCGAAGCCGCCCAGTTGCTGGCCCGCCAGCTGACGACCACCAGCGGCCAGCCGCCGATGGCCAGCAGCCGGATTCAGCTGGTACACGAGGCCTCGTCGGGGCCAAACGTACACCCCGGCGACCCTACTGTGCTCGTGCTCATCAACACGCTCAACGCCGACCCCAACCCCAACGTGCGCCTGGCTGCCGCCGAAGCCCTGTACCGCCTGCGGGCCGACTCGCTCGTGGGGCCAGCACTGGCCCAGTCGCTGGCCGTGCAAACCGACCCCAACGTGCAGATTACGCTGATTGAAATGCTCGTGAGTCTGCGCCGCAAGCAGGCCGTGCCCCAGCTCCAGCGCCTGGCCGAGCGCCCCGACGCGCTGCCCGTGGTGCGCCAGCAGGCCACCCAGGGTATTGGGGTGCTGCTCTAAAAGAGCCGTTAGCTGTTAGCCTCGTTCCAGCGGGCTAAACAAAACCTAGCATTTTACCTGTTTCGCGGCCTGTTATTGACCCCGATTTTTCTCCACGCATTTTCGCTTTTTACTCATGAAAAAGACTTTTTTACTAACCCTGCTGGCGCTGCTGAGCGCCGCCGGCCTGCGGGCCCAGGAATATAAAATGAAGCTTAATGGCGCTCAAATCGTAATTCTGATGCGCAACTCGGAAGTAACCGTTGAGGGCTATGACGGCGACGAAATAGTGATTAGAGGTAACAGTAACAAAGAACCCGACAAGCGAGCCGAGGGCTTACATTCCGTGTACAATACAGCCGTAGACAATACTAAAATAGGCCTGGAAATCCGGCGCACCGGGAATACGGTAAGCATCGTGCAGGCCTCACGTTGGACCAACCGCTATACAATCCAGGTGCCTCGTGCAGCCGACGTAGTATATCGGTCCATGAATTGGGGCGATGAAGACTTGGTAATGCAGAACCTGCGTGGCCGCTTGCAGGTGGAAATGAAAAGTGCTAGTGCCAAATTGCTCAACGTAACCGGCCCGGTGGTGGCCAGCAGCACCAGCGGCGACATTACGGTGCGCTACGCCACGCTCACGCCCGCGCCCAGCGCCATCAGCAACATCAGTGGCGCTATCGATGTGGCCCTGCCCGTCGCCACCAAAGCGACCCTCACCATGCGTACCGTTTCGGGCGAGGTGTACACCGATTTCGACCTCACCCAGCCCAAAGCCGCTACGACCGATGGCCTGACTCGGGTGGGTGGCCAAGCCACTGGCGGCCACCTCAACGGCGGCGGTACGTCCATCTCGCTTAAAAACATCAGCGGCAACGTGTACGTGCGGAAGACGAAGTAAAACAGCGTAGTGCGAGCCAGATCGAATCCATTCCTAAAACATGCCTCCTATGCCACGCATTTTACTGACTTGGTGCGCCGTAACGAGCCTTCTGCTGGCCGTGGTGCCCGGTGTTCGGGCCCAGAAAACCATGGACAAAGCCGCCGCCGTGGCGGCCGGCCAAGTGGTCGTGCTGGACCTCAAATACGCCACAACCATTCGGCTGCGGCCGGCCCTCGATAACCAGCTGCGACTGCGCGCGACGGTGAGCATCAACCAGAACCGGTTGAATGATGCGCTCCAGCTCGACCTACGCGAAGCTCCTGATGCAATTACTGTCACGGCGGCCCTCGATAAGCAGGTGCTGGCCCAGGCTCAGCCCGGCGACTGTCCGACCGATGCACCCGGAACCAGCTATTACGGCTCCTGGACCGATGGACGCGATGGCCAGGGCAACCGGGCCGCCGTGTGCGCCACCATTGCCTACGATATTACGTTGCCCGCCAACGCCACTCTGCGCCTCAACACTATCAACGGCAACGTGGACGTAGTGGGCCTCACGGGGCCACTGGAACTGAAAAGCATCAGCGGGTTTGTGGACGTGAGCTGGCCGGCGGGCCGTGGGGCCGAGGTAGCTTTTAAGTCAATTTCGGGGGAAGTGTTCACCGATCAGGACGTAGCGTTCAGCAACCGCAAGGAAAACCCGTTGGTGGGCTACGAGGTGCGGGGTACGCTGGCTGGCGGTGGGCCCCGTATCCGGCTTGAATCCATTAGCGGCGACGTTTTTTTTCGCCGAAGTAAGTAGTTGATTGTTAGTTGTTTTTGACTTTCCTGGCGGCTTCTGCGCTGTTTTTCGCCTCTTAGGCAACTCCGGCCCGGTTTACGGCCTCTTTCCGGTATCCTTTATCTACTCATTACCTTATGTGTCACTCCTACTTTCGGACATTGATTGGTTTGCTGGGGCTGCTGGGCGGTCTGTTGCCGGTGGCCGTTGCCCAGGCCCAGCAGGCCCCGGCGGCTCCGGCGGCGGCCGCAACTGCCCGCCTCACGGGTACGGTGCTCGACTCGCTTAAAAGCCAGCCGGTGCCCTATGCCACGGTGGTGCTGTTGCCGGCCGATGCCGCCGTCGACAAGCCCATAACCGGGGCGGCCACCGACGAGCAGGGTCGCTTCGTGCTCGATAAGCTGACGCCCGGCAACTACCGGCTGCGGGCGCTGTTTGTGGGATACGCCACCCGCACGCGGGCCGTAACCGTAGTGGCCGGCACCACCGATGCGGGCAGCTTCCGGCTGCCAACGGCCGGCACTACCCTCGGCGAGGTGCTGATAACGGGTACCAAGCCCGTGATAGAGGTGCGCCCCGACCGCCTCGTGTACAACGCCGACCAGGACTTGAGCAACGCCGGCGGCACGGCAGCCGACGTGCTGCGCAAGGCCCCGCTGCTGGCCGTAGATGGCGACGGCAACGTGCAGATGCGCGGCTCGGGTAACTTCCGGGTGCTCATCAACAACAAGCCCTCGCCCACGCTGGCCAAAAACCTGGCCGAGGCGCTTAAAAGCATTCCGGCCGAGCAGATCCAGAGTGTGGAGCTGATTACGACGCCACCGGCCAAATACGACGGCGAGGGCACGGCCGGCATCATCAACATCGTGCTCAAAAAAGGCGTCGAGCAGAAGCCCAATGGCCGGCTGAGCGCGACCACCGGCAACCGCAACAGCGGCCTCAATTCCTCGCTCAACTTCCGCACCGGCAAGCTGGGCTTTACCTCCTCGCTGGGTGGCGGGCTGTGGTACAACCCCGGCGCAAGCCTGCGCGAGCGCACAAGCTTCGATGACAGCGGTACGGCCACCAGCCTGCTGCAGCAAAACAGCGATGTGCAGAACAACGGCGGCTGGTACTACGGCTCGGTGGGCCTCGATTTCGACCCCGCCGACCACCACAGCTTTTCGCTGGCCGGCTCGCTCAACGGTTGGGGCGGCTCTTCCGACCAAACGCTGGGCAGCCGTAGCACCCCGCTGGTGGCCAGCCGGAACGAGCAACTCTTCGTGCGCGACAACCGCAACCGCTTCTCGGGCCTGAACACCGAGCTGACCGGCACCTACACCCGCACCTTCGAGCAGAAGGGCCGCGAGTGGAGCGTGCTGGGCCAGTACGCGGGCAACCCCAGCACCAGCGGCTACGATTTCGAGCAGTACGACGGCCGCCTGGTGCCGCTGAGTCCGGCCCAGGCCAACTACCGCGAGCGGAGCCGGGGCCGCCAGCCTGGCTCCGAAAGCACCATTCAGACCGACTTCGTGCAGCCCATGGGCAAGGAGGATAAGCAGAAGCTGGAAACCGGCCTCAAGGCCATCTGGCGCAGCACTGGCTCGCTGGTAAGCGTAGACGGGTTGCAGCCCGGCACCGGCGCGCTAATTCGGCTGCCGGCCCGCGGCACCGATTTCGACTACCAGCAGGACGTGCAGGCCGCTTACGCCACCTACTCTTTTGGCTTGGGCAAGAAGCTGAGCCTGAGCCTCGGTGGCCGCCTGGAACGCACGGCCTTGGCAGCCGATTTCCGCACTACCGATACGGGCTTCCGGCGCAGCTACTACACGCCGCTACCCAACGGCAACGCCCAATACACCCTCAGCGAGGCCAGCAGCCTGCGCCTGGCCTACAGCCGCCGCATTACCCGGCCCTACATCTACTACCTCAACCCGTTCCCCGACGTGTCGGACCCCAACGTGGTGAGCTTTGGCAACCCCAACCTCGACGCCGAGCTGACCGACTCCTACGAGCTGGGCTATAACACCAGTATCAAAACGGCTACGCTGAACGTGTCGGGCTCGGTGCGGCGCACCGGCAACGCCATCGAGCAGGTCAGCCGCCTCATCAGCCTCGAAGACAACCTCACCGAGCAAACCTTTCGCAACGTGGCCGCCAACACTTTTTACGAGCTGAACGTGTACGGCTCGATAAAACCGGCCAAGGGCTGGGATGTGAGCGGCGGCCCCAACGTGCGCTACATCACCCGTCGCAGCGCCGCCCTCAACCTGCGCCGCGAGGGCTTCACGGCCGGCCTCAGCCTGAATACAAGCTATAAGCTGCCCAAGGAATTTATGGTCCAGGCGTTTCTGTACGGCTCGCTGCCCGACCCCCAGATCCAGGGCACCGGCGCGGCCAACCTGTTCTATTCGATAGGGGGCAAGAAGACGTTCTGGAAGGAGCGGGCCGACCTCACGCTTAACGTGACCAACCCCTTCAACCAGTACTGGGCCTACCGCAGCAGCCTGCGCACCGCCTTTTTCGAGGAAGCCAACGAATACCGGGCCTATAACCGGGCCGTGCGCCTGAGCTTCGGCTACCGCTTCGGCGACGCGAAGTCGGGAGGGGGAAGCCGCCGTAAAACCATCAGTAACGACGACGTGAAAGGCGGCGGTGGCCAGCAAGGCGGGCAGCAGTAATTTCTGTTTAGGCCTTTAGCTGACGGTTCTCAGCTGAAGGCTAAACTTTTTTTGTAAATACGAATCAATTCGTACGATATATTTGGATATACGATATGTTTCGTATATGTTTGAAGTACGAATAATGTCGTACCTTCTATTGGCTGATTTACAATGACTAAAAAGATGATACCCAAGCCCACCGAATCGGAGCTGGAGATTTTACAGGTGCTCTGGCAGCACGGTCCCAGCACGGTGCGCTTTGTAAACGACGAGCTGAGCCAGCGCCGCGAAATCGGCTACACCACCACGCTCAAGCTGCTGCAGCTGATGCTTGACAAGGTGCTGGTGCTGCGCGACGACGACACTCGCACCCATGTGTACCGGGCGGCAGTGCGCGAGGAGGAAACCCAGGGGCTGCTGCTCGACAAGTTCGTGGATGCCGCTTTCGGTGGCTCGGCCATGAAGCTGGTGATGCAGGCGCTGGGCAACCGCCGCACCTCGCGCGAGGAGCTGGCCCAGATTCGCCGCCTGCTCAACGACATCGAGATTCAGAACGATACCAACTCACCCGCTAACGACCCTGCGCAATGAACTGGCTCGAACAACTGCTGCCTCCGGCCCTGGTACGGGCGCTGGGCTGGACCCTCCTTCATTCGCTCTGGCAGGGAGCGGTAGTGGCGCTGGCGCTGGCCGGGCTGCTGCTTTTGCTGCGCCGCCACTCGGCCCAGGTGCGCTACCGCACCGCCTCGGCCGGCCTGATTACACTGCTGCTGCTGTGCGGCCTCACGTTCGGGCGCTACTATTACCAGGCGCCCTCTGCCGGCCCGGCTACCACTGCGGTAGTACAGCCGGCCGAAACGGGAGGCACATTGGGCGCTGCCGTAGCGGCCGCCCCGGCTGCCCGGTTAGCTGGTAGCCCGGCTGCGCCTAGCTGGCTGGACTCGTGGCAGACATATTTCGATGCCAACCTGCCGCTGCTGGTTACCGTGTGGCTGATGGGCTTGTTGGTGATGATGCTGCGCCTGCTGGGTAGCCTGGCCTACGTGCAGCGCCTGCGGCGCTACCGGGTGCAGCCGCTGGCCGCCGAGTGGCAGGAGCGGCTGGCTGCCCTGGCCGACCGCGCCGGCCTGAAGCAGCGCGTAGAGCTGCTCGAATCGGCGCTGGTGAAGGTGCCGGTGGTGGTGGGGCATCTGCGGCCGGTGGTGCTGCTGCCGCTGGGTACCGTTACGGGTTTGGGCGCTACGTACCTTGAAGCGGTACTGGCCCACGAGCTGGCCCACGTGCAACGCCGCGACTACCTGCTGAACCTGCTGCAGGCCGTGGCCGAAACCGTCCTCTTCTATCATCCGGGCGTGTGGTTTATGGCCGCCTGCCTACGTACCGAGCGCGAAAACTGCTGCGACGACGTGGCCACGGCCTTGGTGGGTGGCAATCCCCTCACGGTGGCCCGCGCTCTGGCCGCCCTGGCCGAGCTAACGGCCGCCCCCGCCCCCGTTGGGGCAAGCCTGGCGCTGTCGGCGCTGGGGCCCGATGGCTCGGTGCTGGGCCGCATCCGGCGGCTGGTGCAGGGCCGGCAGCGGCCCACGTTTGCCGAAGGCTTTATGGCGGCCTGCGTAGTGCTGGTGGGCGTGGTAGTACTCAGTACTGCGGTGGCGCTGGCCCGTCCGGCTGCTACTTCGCTGGCGGCCACGCTGGCCAAGCCGGCCGCTGCCCTGCGCCGCGCCACTATGCCGGTGCCTGTGCTGCCAGCAGCGGCTGCTCCGGCGGCCGCAGCCAGTAGCCAGGAGGCGTTGCGCATCCTCAGTGTGTCGGCCGATGGACAGGCGCAGGCCCGCCTGGGCAGCACCGAAATCAGCTTCGACACCATTTGCAACCCGCGGCTGATGCGCTGGTCGAGGGCCGGCCGCCGAAGTGACGATGCCAGCACGGTAATTATCAAGCGCGACAAGAAGGGCCGCCTTACGGAGCTGCTGATTGACGGACAGCCAGTTGACATCGCCCCGGCCCGCAAAAAGGGCGACCAGGTGGATGTAGTGCGACTCGACAGCCGTGCAAACCGGCTGGCCCCACTGCCACAGACCAACGACCAGCAGCGACTGGAGGAACTGGCGTTGCGCATGAACCGGGCGACACTGAGCGGCGACGCCCCCAGCGCTGCCGATGCGCAGGAGCTATCGGCGCTGGCACTGGCCGAGGCGCAGAAAGCGGTAGGGGAGATGGATATCGATGACATCACCCGCAACGCTTTTGCTCAGGCGGAGAAGGAGTTGGAGGCCGCCGTCAAGTCGGCCCGCACCGACGAGGAGCGGGAGCTGCTGCAGGAACAAGTGGAGGCCATGCGCGAACGGCAGCAGGCGCGGGCAGACGTTGTGATGGAGCAGCGGCGTGATATCCGGCAGGATATCCGCGAAGCCCAGGAGCAGGCCCGCCGCGACGCGGAACAGGCCCGGCGCGATGCCGACCAAACCCGCCGCGACGTGGAGCAGCACCGTCGCGACGCTGACCAGGCCCGCCGGGATGCCGACCAGGCCCGCCGCGACGTGGAGCAGGCCCGCCGGGATAAAGGCACCGCCGCCCTGCTACAGGAGCTTCGCCGCGACAACCTCATCCAGAACACCAACAACCTGCAGCTCAGCCTTTCGGCCAGCGGCATGACGGTGAATGGGAAGAAGCAGCCCGCCGCCGTGCAGCAGAAGTATCTGCGGCTGATAGAGCAGCAGCAGGGCCAGCCGCTACGGGGCGCGTACAATCTCAACTACCAGACTTCGGGCTCGACGACCAATATAGTGGGGACAATGATGACTCCGCCCGCACCGCCCGCATCCCGCGCCGCGCCCACGCCCCAGGCTATGCCTGCGCCACCGGCTCCGCCCGCACTTCGCTCGGCAAACATGCCTCCGGCCCCGCCCGCCCCGCCCCGGCTCGATACCGATAAAATCCGGGCTGCGCTGCGACGTGATGGGCTGATTGGAGCTACCGACAAGGGATTCCAGTTCCAGCTCAACGATAAAACCATGACCGTAAACGGCCAGCAGCAACCTGCCGAGGTGGCCGATAAGTACCGCCGCCTGCTTGGTGTGCAGCCTAGCCCTGACGGCAAAAACAGCCGTAACATCCAGATTTCAGTGAGTGAGTAAGGGCGTATGCCTGCCCCGGCCGCCGCTGCAACGGCGGCCGGTTTTTATCCGGAAGTTTCCTGGCAAACAGGCAACGGTTGGGGCGCGGCCCGCATCTATGGCGGCAAGCCGCCGGTCCGGGCAGGGCTACTGGTGTCGTGGTAGCCTGGTTGCCGGGTTTGGGGAGGCGTGTTCGTTACTTTTTTCTGCTGATTGGTTTGATTTTTTTACTCTCTCGTCGATTCGTCGTGAAGCCTTATTATGCTCTGCTGAGCCTGTTTATTTTGTTGCTGGCGGCTCCGGCCTATGCCCAGAAGTCGGCCGCTGGCGGCCCCAAAGTTGCCACGGCCGACAGCGCCGCCATTCCGGCCCCTAAGCGCCAGTTCCAGGCCACCCGCATTACAGAGCCCATTAAAGTGGATGGTGAGCTGGACGAAGCCGTCTGGCGCGCCGCGCCGGTAGCCACCAACTTTATCGAGACCCGGCCCACGCCCGGCCGGCCCGAAAAGCACGCCACCGAAGTGCGCTTGCTTTATGATGATGCCGCCCTCTACATTGGGGCCGTGATGCACGATGTGAGCCCCGATTCCATCTTCCGCGAGCTAACCCAGCGCGACGACTTGGGCAACACCGACTACTTCGCCGTCTTTCTGGATACCTACAACGACAAGCTCAACGGCTACGGGTTTTTCCTGACACCCGGTGGCGTGGAGCTCGACGCCCGCTATTCGCCCGCCGGGGGCGAAGATTTCAACTGGAACGCCGTGTGGATGAGCCAAACCAAGCTGCGGGGCAACGACTGGATAGCCGAAATCCGGATTCCGTACTCGGCCATCCGCTTCAGCGACGCGGCCGAGCAGGTGTGGGGTATCAACTTCGCGCGGCAGCGCCAGAGCACGCGCCAGCAGTTTTTCTGGAACCAGGTAAAGCCCCAGGTAGATGGCTTTGTGAACCAGTGGGGCGAGCTGCGCGGCGTGCGCGACATCAAGCCGCCACTGCGCCTCTCGCTCACGCCCTACGTATCGAGCTACTACGAGCATTTCCCCTTCAACGAGCAGGGCAAACGCAACTCCAGCACCAGCTTCAATGGCGGGGCCGATGTGAAGTGGGGCATCAACGAAAGCTTCACGCTCGATGCCACGCTGGTACCCGATTTCGGACAAGTGCAGAGCGACAACCAGGTGCTCAACCTGTCGCCTTTCGAGGTGCAGTACAACGAGAACCGGCAGTTTTTCACCGAGGGTACCGAGCTGTTCAACAAGGGCGGCCTGTTTTACTCGCGTAGGGTGGGGGGGCAGCCCCTGGGCTTTTATGAGGTAGATGGCAAGCTGCGCGGCCGCACGACCAGCCCTGAGGGGCAAATAAAACAGGGCGAATACGTGGTAAGTAACCCCGGCGTAACGCGGCTGCTGAACGCCACCAAAATATCGGGCCGTACCAAGGGCGGGCTGGGGGTGGGCCTGTTCAATGCCCTGAGCAACGACGTGTACGCTACGGTGCAGGACAGTACCAGCGGCGAACGGCGCGAAGTGCTTACGCAGCCGTTTTCCAACTACAACATCTTCGTGCTCGACCAAAGCCTCAAAAACAACTCCTACGTTTCGCTCATCAACACCAACGTAACGCGCAAAGGCAGCACCTACGATGCCAACGTAACCGGCGGCCTGTTCCGGTTCGCCGATAAAAGTAACCGCTACGCCCTGAAGGGCCAGGCAAACTACTCGCGCCGACGGGGCACTGAGTTCGGCTCCGAGAAGCAGATCGATAACCAAGACGGGTACAAATACCAGCTGGAGCTGGCCAAAATCAGCGGCAATTGGAACTGGAGCGTCAACCACGGCATCGAATCAGAGACGTACGACCCGAACGATTTGGGCATTCTGTTTTCCAATAACTCCATCAGCCAGGAGGCTTCCGTCAGTTATAGTAAGTACGAGCCGTTCTGGAAAGTAAACCAGCTAAGGACCAATCTGGGCATCTACCAGACCCTGCTCTATAAGCCTACCCGGTTTCAGAACCTAGGCTTTTATGCCAGCGCAAACACCACATTTACGAAGAACTTCTCCTCGACGGGCTTAAACGTAAATGGCAACCTCGAGGAGCAGGACTTTTTTGAGCCCCGCCGCAGACCCCTGGGCACATACTATGTGCGGGTGCCGGCCAACCTGGGCATAAGCGGCTACGGCAGCTCCGATTACCGCAAAAAGTTCGCCTATGACATCAGTCTGGCTACCCGGCTGTTCCAGGCCGATGGGCAGCGTACCGACCGTATCAACTACGGGCTGGGCATCAGCCCGCGCTACCGGGTCAGCAACCGGCTCTCGTTTCGCTACAACTTCGACTGGCAGCTCCAGCAAAACCAGATCGGCTATGCCGGGGGCCTGAGCAGCCGGCAGGAAGCAGACCGGCCCTTTATCCGCAACGGTGTGGCCGACGTGCTGCTGGGCCGCCGCAACCGCACCACCACCACCAACACGGTGTCGGCCAACTACACGTTCACCAACCGCATGTCGTTCACCATCCGCACCCGCCACTACCTGAGCGTGGCCCGCTACCGCGACTTCTCGCGCCTGAACCCCGGCGGCGAGGAGGAAGCTGTGGACTACCGGCGCAACCGCGACAACAGCTTCAACGCCTTCAACGTGGACGCCGTATTCTCGTGGTGGTTCGCGCCCGGCTCGCAGATAACGGTGGTCTGGAAAAACGCCAACGCCAGCGAGCTGGCCGGCGACCAGACGCTGCCCCAGTACTTCACCAACTTCAATAACACCCTCAACACGCCCCACAACAACTCGGTGTCGGTGAAGATCCTCTACTTCCTCGACTACCTGACGCTGCGCCCGAAGCGGGGGTAGCCAGGAGTGTTATGTGTCATCAATTATTCTCTCTTATGAAGGCTATACTCCGGTTTCGTAGCTTGTTACCTACGGTTGCCTTACTGCTAATCGGTTACGCGGCCAAGGCCCAGCAGGCCGCTGTTCCGATGCCGCTGGATTCGTTGCGCGCCCGTGCCCGGCAGCTGGCCGTTGCCAAGCAGTACCCGCAAGCGGCGGCCCGCTACGCAACGCTGGCCCGGGCCGAGCCGCACCGCAGTGCTCAGGCCAGTGCTTTCTATAACGCCGCGTGCTATTATGCGCTGGCCGGCGACACCAACCAAGCACTACGGCAGTTGGGAGCTGCCCAGAAAGCCGGTTATACAAATGCCGATCATACTCGCCAAGACAGCGACCTGAACAGTCTGCGTGCTATGCCGCAATTCCAGGCGTTGCTGAAACGCATGGAGCAGGCCACCGCCAGGCAGGCTAATCCCGAACAGGTCCGGTTCGTAACCACTGATATCGACAACTTCTGGCGTGCCTACGACCACGCCGCCCGCGACCCGGCCCGCCGCCAGCAAATACTCGAGCGCGAGTATTTTGGCAAGGCCAGCGTGGGGCTGGAGGATTACTTCGACCTCAAAATCAGGCAGGTGAATCGCTTGGTGCAAAAGCTCGACACCACACCGGCCTACTACCAGGCTATCCGATCGAACACGCTGCAGATTGCCGCCATGAAGCCGCAGGTGCTGGCTGGCTTCCGCAAGCTGAAGGAACTGTACCCGCCCGCCCGTTTTGCCGACGTGTACTTTGTGATTGGCGGTTTCAACTCGGGTGGTACGGCCACTCCCAATGGGCTGTTGATTGGGGCCGATATGCGGGCCCGCTCCCCTGAGGTGCCCCTGCACGAGTTGAGTTTGTGGGACCGGAACAACTCAGGACCCCTGGCCGAAATACCCAGCATAGTAGCGCATGAGCAAATTCATTTTCTTCAGAAAAATACTGCTGGTGCCAGCCTGCTGAGCGGAGCCATCAACGAAGGCATGGCCGATTTCCTGGCCGAGCTCACGACGGGCCAGCAGCCCAACGCCCGCCTCCAGCCCTACGGCGATGCCCACGAGAAAGCACTATGGGCGGAGTTCAAGCGGGAAATGGCCGGTAGCAATTGGGGCAACTGGATTGCCAACAGCGACCAGGAAACCCCCGATAAGCCCGCCGACCTGGGCTACTACGTGGGCTACCGCATCTGCCAGGCTTACTATGATGCAATTCCGGATAAAAAGCAGGCCGTTTATGATATGCTGAATATCGGCGACTTCCCGGCTTTTTTGCAAAAGAGCCGCTACGAGCAAAAGCTGGCCAACCGCTAGTGCTAATAGCCCGGTGCTGCAAGATTTGTGGGGAGTTAGCGTACCGCAAGTCATTCACCAGCGAGCAACGCGCCCCTACAGCCCCAACAGCTCCCCGGCCGCGCCGAAAGCCGATTTGCGGCCCTCGCGTACGGCCTGCTCCACGGCGGCCAGCTGCTCGCGCACGGCGGGGCGCTGGTAGAACTGGGTTTCCAGATTCTGGCGAATCGTTTCGTGCAGCCAGTGCATATTTTGCTCCTGGCGGCGCTGCCCGAAGTAGCCGCTTTCCTGCGTTTGCTGCACGTAGCGCGTGATGATTTCCCACACCGTGGGTACACCCTGGCCCGTGAGGGCCGAACTGACCGTTACCTCGGGAACCCAGCCGCTGGGCGCCAGCGGGTACAGGTGCAACGCGTTCTGGTACTCGCGGCGGGCCCGGCGGGCAGCCAGTTCGTTGCCCTGGTCGGCCTTGGTGATGCTGATGGCGTCGGCCATTTCCATGATGCCCTTTTTGATGCCCTGCAACTCGTCGCCGGCCCCGGCCAGCATCAGCAGCAGGAAAAAATCGACCATGCCGTGCACGGCGGTTTCGCTCTGGCCCACGCCCACCGTTTCCACAAAAATAACGTCGTGGCCGGCCGCCTCGCATAGTAGCAGCGCCTCGCGGGTGCTGCGCGTAACGCCACCCAGGCTGCGGCCGGCCGGCGAGGGCCGGATGAACGCCTGCGGATGAAAGGCCAGCTCGTTCATGCGGGTTTTGTCGCCCAGAATGCTGCCGCCGCTGCGTTGGCTGGTGGGGTCGACGGCCAGCACCGCCAGCCGGTGGCCCTGCTCGCGCACCAGATGCAGGCCCAGGGCCTCAATAAACGTGCTTTTGCCCACACCCGGCACGCCCGTAATGCCCACCCGCACCGAGTGGCCGGCGTGGGGCAGCACCGCGTCGAGCACCTGCTGGGCCAATTCCTGGTCGGAGGGCAGCGTGCTTTCTACCAGGGTAATAGCCTGGCTGAGCCGCACGCGGTTGCCGGCCAGAATCCCCTCGATATAGTCGGAAGCAGAAAAGCGTTTGGGCACGGGGAAAGCAGGGTAGAACGTTATCTTTGGAGCCAATCGTGGTTCACAGAGAACGTCATGCTGAGCGAAGGCGGAGCCGCAGCCGCAGCCGAAGCATCTCTACCGCAATGCTAGACACTCAGGAGTATGGAGTTACTTGTTGCGGTAGAGATGCTTCGGCTGCGGCTGCGGCTCCGCCTTCGCTCAGCATGACAGTTTTGACAAGACCACTTGTGCAAGCTACTTCCCCTGCCTCAATTTACGCCCATGAACCGTTTTTTACTCCTGACTACTGCCGGCCTGCTGGCGCTGCCCGGGGCCGGCTGGGCCCAGAACGAACTGAGCAACTTTACGGCCACCGGCCGGGGCGGGGTAGCCACCACATTTGCCACCGACTACCAGTCCATCGGCATCAACCCGGCCAACCTGGGCCGCAAGGGTGGGGCGCTGGTGGCGTTTACCATCGGCGAGGTGGGGGCCGGCGTAAGTTCGCAGGCCCTCACGCGGCAGCAGCTGCGCAAGTTTGTGTTTGATACCAACGAGGCCCTCACGCCAGCCCAGAAGCAGGAATCCGCCCGCGCATTTACTTCCGACAACGTGGCCAACTTCAGCATCGATGCTACTACCGTGGGGCTGTCGGTGCAGCTGCCGGTGGTGGGGGGCGTGGCCGTCAGCCACCGGCTGCGTACTTCCGGGCACATCGGCCTGAACAAGAACGCGGCCGAACTAGCGTTTTTGGGTCGTAATGCGCCCATTTACCAATCGACGACGGCCGGTAATGTGCCGCTGGTGTCGGAGGCGCTGGCCGGCACCAACCTGCAACTGGCGGCCCTGAGCGAGTTCAACTTGGCCTGGGGCACACGCATACTCGATCTGCCGCTATTCCAGCTCTCGGCCGGGGCCGGCTACCGCTATATCCAGGGTGTGGGCATCATTGATATTCGGGTGGAGCCGGGCAATTTGCGAGCCTACAGCTCCCTCTCGCCGCTGTTCAACGTCGATTACGGCAACGTAACCACCAACCCCAGCTTCAACCTGAAAACCGGCGCGGGCCTCAAACCCGTGGGCGAGGGCCACGGCTTCGATGTGGGCCTGGCCGCCGAAGTAGGCAAGGCCGTGCGCCTGGGCCTGGCCCTCACCGACCTGGGCCACATGACCTGGACCGGCAACCTGCTCACGGCCAACGACCAGAAGCTCAAGAAACTCAAGTCGGAAGGCATCGGCTCCTACAACTTCATCAAGGAAGCCGCCGAAATATTTGGCACCGGCACCGATAGCCTGTTCGAGTACAAGGCCGATCAGGAGCGTCGCGCCGACCTGCCCACCAAGCTGCGGGCCGGGGTGGGGGTGCGCCTGAGCGAGTATTTCGAGGCCGGTCTCGACGTTACGCTGCCCCTCAACGACGTAGCCGGCAACTTCACCAAGCCCTTCGTTGGCGCGGGCCTCGATTTCAAGCCCACCCGCTGGCTGCGCCTGAGTAGCGGCCTGAGTGGTGGCGCAGGCTATGGCCTGAGCGTGCCGCTGGGTATCACGTTGGCCACCACGCACTATGAAGCCGGTATCAGCACCCGCGACGTGGTGGGGCTGGTTGCTTCCGAAAACCCCTACCTCTCCGTCGCCGCCGGTTTTCTGCGGTTCCGGTTGGGCGGGAAGAGTGACTAAGTTGGTTACTGAACGCTGTAGGGGCGGGGCTTGTCCCCGCCCGCCGTTCGCACCATTTCAACGATAATCGTTCAACAGCTTCAACGGCGGGCGGGGACAAGCCCCGCCCCTACAGCGTGCTTTAAGCTGTGTGTGCTCCGGAATGATGGTTCACGCACTCACCGGCTCATTTCGGCTCGGTGATGAAGTTGGGCAGACCCAGCTTGCCGCGACGACCCCCGAGTTTGAGGCCGTCATCCACGTAGCTGGCCTCGGCGGCGTTGGGGTTTTTGATGACGCCCAGAAACGGGTTGTCTTCGCGCGAAACGTAGATGTTGCCGTCGGGGGCGCGCTGCAGGGAGCCCACTTTGCGGTTGGCCGACTTGCCGATAACCGTCGCTTTACCGCTTTTCAGATCAATCTGGTAAATCTGGGCCTGGCCGCCGCCTTCGCCGTTGCTGGAACCGTAGAGCTTGCTGCCATCGGGCGAAAACTCGACGCCGTAGGCCTCGGGGTAGGGGCCATAGGAGCGCGGGTTGCGCACCTGGCCGGTGGTGCGGTCGAAGTCGAATACCTCATATTTATTGGCTTCGCGCCACAGAGCCAACGCTAACTGTCGGCCATCGGGCGAGAATTTCATGGCCCCGATGGCGTTGCGGCCGGGGCCGGCATGCATGCTGCCCACGTTGCTCATAACGGGCTTGCTCTGCACGCCTTCGGGCGTTACAAGGTAGCTCACGAAGGCATTTGAATTCCAGCGGTGGGCCACCACCCACACGTCGCGGCCGTTCTGGTGGCGCACGGCGGCCAACTTCTCGGCTACTGGGGCCACGAGCAGGGCGTTGAGGCGTACCAAGTCGCCCAGGCCGTTGTCGCGGGTCATGTCGAGGGTAGAGTAGCGCAGGCCGTTAGGGCCACCCTGGGCACCCGTGGTGAAGATGTAGAAGATGTTGCCGCTGCCCGGATCGGGCACAATCAGGGCGCTCTGGGTGCTGGAGCCCGAGCCCATCAGCTTGCGGCCATTGGGCATTATTTGGTGCTGGCGGTTGAACACCAACTCGCCATTGGTATAAAACAGCAGCTGGCCCTGCTTATTGGTTGCCACGGCCGAACCCTCGTAGGTGGCCATCTTGCTGATGAGCAACGGTGTGGGCGCGCCGCCATCGGCCGGGAACTGCAGGCCCGCCTGCTGCCCAAACAGCCAGATGGACTGCTGTTGCTGCTGGGCCAGCGCCGCACCTGGCAGCAGCGCGGCTAGAAATGGCAAAACAAGGGCGAAGCGGAGAAAAGCGAAGATTTTCATATCAGCTACAAACGTAATATCGTGCCAGATTGAGGTATGGGGCTTCGGCAGGTAGTTAGTATCTGCTGGATTGGCTGCCCCGCTAGCGTGCGCCCAACTCCCACTCGCCGGCCAGCAGGCGCGGTAGCAGCGGCTGCAGAATGCGGTAGCTCGCGCCCCAAAGTGGGTAGCGCCCCTCGGGCCCCACGCGGTAGAAGGGCACCTGCCGTGGCCCCGGCCAGCCGGCCAGCTCCCAGATTTCCTCGGTGTGGGTGGCCGGAGCGGCCAGGTGGCGCAGCGGAATTTCCAGCACCTCATCCACCTCCGACACCTGCCGCTGCCAGGCGGCCGGCCGCTCAATACGGCCCAGAAACGGGCTGATGCGGAAGCCCGAGGGCACGGGCACAGTAGGCAGGGCCGCCAGCAGCTCGACGCTGGTGGTGGGCAGGCCGATTTCCTCGAACGCCTCGCGTCTGGCCGTAGTCCATAGGTCGGCGGCGTCCTGGGGCTCGGGCTTGCCGCCGGGGAAAGCTAGCTGCCCGCCATGCACCCCGAAGGCCGTCCGCCGCACCATCACGACGTGCAATTCGCCAGCCGCGTCGCGGAAAACGGGCACCAGCACTGCAGCAGCTCGTAGGTTAGGCGGCAGCGGGAAATCGTGGATGGAAAGCGAGAGGGCCATGCTGCAAGATACTGCCGCCGGCAGCACCCGGGCTCAGCGGGCTACATAGGTCCCGTCGGCAGCCAGCGTAATGGTGGGTAGCTGGCGGTGGGTTTCGAAGTACGCATACCCCGGGGCCAGCTCCTGCCAGAACGCCAGATGCGGGCTGGCCTGTCGGCGGGCCAGCTGGTCGGCCGACAGTTCAAACGGGAAGATGTGCACCGGAATGCTGAGCTGCCCGGCGCTGTAGGCTTCCACGGCCAGCACATATAGCTCCCGAATGCCCGCATCGGTGATGGGCAGGCAGCCGATAGTTTCGTTGGAGCCGTGTAGAAAAATATTGTCGCCGGGGTCGAGGCCGGGGGCGGTGCGCCGCTGGTCGGCCGCGTTGGGGTAATCGAGGCCCAGCGAAAGCAGGTACTGGCTATTGGGGTTGAAGCGGTTGATGGTGTAGAATCCCTCCGGAATCTGCCGGTCGCCGGCCCGGCGCTTGGGGCCCAGCGTGCCCGAAGTGCCGGCAAGCCCGAAGGTGCGCAGCAGTACAAACGGCCCCTCGCCCCGGTTGCGGGCCCATACTTCCACCCGCCGCCCAATTTTGAAGGCCCGCACGAATAGCTCCAGCTGTTCGGCAACCAGCCCGTTGCGGCGCAACAGGTGCTGCACTGGTGCCTGGTATTGGGCATAGGCCTCGCGCACCCGGGGGTAGCGCAGCTGCCCGGTGCGGAAGTTGGCTTCGGGGTCGGGCAGATGAGTGGCCGGGCGGGCCGCCAGCGCCACCACCAGTACCAGCGCCGCCACCGATAGAAAGAAAAGATTCCGCATCGGGAAGCAGGTGAAAATATCGAAGCTGTTTAGGAAGTACCCGGAATCAATTAGAACGTCATGCTGAGCTTGTCGAAGCATCTCTACCGCTTCGCTGAATGACTGTAACGAAACGGTAGAGATGCTTCGACAAGCTCAGCATGACGTTCTTTTGACTTTCTAAACAGCTTCATCGTCAAAAGTAGGAAGCAACACCCTAACTCGGAATCCGGCCAGACTGATATAGAGCCAAGTTCGCGGAGGGCGCTGTAGGGGCGGGGACAAGCCCCGCCCGCCGTTCGCGCCGCTGCAACAGTAACCGTTTAATGGTAAGCGTTTAATGTTAACCGTTCAACGGCGGGCGGGGACAAGCCCCGCCCCTACACCGGTCTTCGCAATCTGGGTTAATCCAAGCTGCGAATGATGTAGCCAACTGCTGCATCTCTACGGCAGGATACGCCGTTCTCGAAATGGCATTACAGGGCCGGTTAAATTGCCGGATTTGGTATT
The DNA here is from genome assembly GCF_013377885.1 of Hymenobacter lapidiphilus. Lineage (GTDB taxonomy): Bacteria > Bacteroidota > Bacteroidia > Cytophagales > Hymenobacteraceae > Hymenobacter > Hymenobacter lapidiphilus. The sequence goes on along the minus strand of NZ_JABKAU010000002.1, from coordinate 157,079 downwards.
TCTGCGTACACTGCCCACATGAAACCTCCTTACCAGCCCGACCCGCTCGGCCCCGATTTCAGCCAGCTGGTGCTGCCCCAACTGCCCGACTACGAAGGCGCCGTGCAGGCCGTGCTGGTGCGTTACCTGCCCACGCCCGCCGCCCCTAACGTCGGGGCCGTGCTCTATGTGCACGGTTTCAACGACTACTTTTTTCAGCGCGAAATGGCCGCGCAGTACGCCGCCCACGGCTACCACTTCTTCGCCCTCGACCTGCGCAAGTACGGTCGGGCCCTGCTGCCCCACCAGCGCCCCAACAATGTGCGCGACCTGAGCGAGTATGACGCCGACCTTGATGCGGCCCTGGCCAAAATCCGGGCCGCCGGCCACTCGCGCCTCGTACTCAGTGGCCACTCTACCGGCGGCCTGATTACGGCCCGGTACGCGGCCCGGCACCCGGCCAGCTTTGTGGCGTTGGTGCTCAATAGCCCGTTTCTGGCCCTCAATCAGCCGTGGCTACAGCGCAAGCTAGCCGCGCCGCTGGCCGGAATGCTGGGCCGGGCGCTACCCAATTTGCCCCTGCCCGCCGGTCTGCCCGATACCTACGGCCAGAGCCTGCATCAGGCCTATCGGGGCGAGTGGGACTACAACCTGGCCTGGAAGCCCAACCACGTTTTTGGGGTGAATGCGGGCTGGCTGGGCGCTATCCTGCGCGGCCAGCGGCAGGTACGCCGCGGGCTGGAGTTGCCGCTGCCCGTACTGGTGCTGCACACCGGGCGCAGCGCCGGCGGCCGGCAATGGCGGGAGGAGTTCCGGCGCGCCGATATCGTGCTCAACGTGGCCGACATCCGCCGCCTCGGGCCCCACCTGGGGCCGCACGTAACAATGCAAGCCATTCCCGACGCCGTGCATGACGTCTTTCTGTCGGCTCCTGATGTGCGGGCTGCTGCCTATGCGACGCTGTTTCGCTGGCTGGCAGCACAGGTTGGCTGAGGGGTAACTTCGCCCCGGTGAAAAGCCAGTGTTGCGAAGCCCCGGCTGCCCCGGCTAAAAAACAGGGCACCACTCCAGCGGCTCCGGCGTTAGAGGCGTATGCTGATCCGAATATCCGTTCTTCTGCTGATGACTGTAACGCTGTTGCCGGCCGCTACCACCCAGGCCCAAATCACCCCCGCCGCCTCTCTGGCCAGTACCTTAAAAGCGGCCCATTGGCGGCAGCGGGTGCTGCTCATCTGCGCGCCCACTGCTACCGATGCCCAGCTGCTGAAGCAGCGTGCCTTGCTGCAAACTGCCCGGGCTGGCCTCACCGAGCGCAACCTGCTGGTGCGGGAGTTGCCCTGGGCCAGCCTCCCGGAAGCCGACCGAAACTACCTGCGCCAACTGGGCGGGTCGCCGGATTCGTTCCGGGTGCTGCTCATCGGCAAAGACGGAGGCGTGAAGCGGCGCGATACGGAGCCGGTTACGCCAGCGGCCCTGTTTGCCACCATCGACGGCATGCCCATGCGCCGCCAGGAGATGAAGCGGGTTAAGTAAGCCAGTTACTAGAAGGGTAGGTCATTCAGAGCGCAGCGAAGAATCTCGCGTGCAATGCTAACTCCTGACAACAGAATTACTTTGGCACGCGAGATTCTTCGCTGCGCTCTGAATGACGTGCTTTCTGATGACCGACAACCAACCGCTGCCGCTACCTTTGCTGCCATGAACCAAGCTGCCCTTTTCGACTTTCTGACCGAGCTTACCCGCCACAACGAGCGGGAGTGGTTTCAAGCCCACAAGCCTGCCTACGACCAGCTACGGCGCGAATTTGAAGTGCTGGTCGGGCAAATTCTGGCAGCGCTGGCCGCCGAAGAACCCGCCTTAGCCACGCTGGAAGCCAAAAAGTGCATCTTCCGTATCTACCGCGACGTGCGGTTTTCCAAGCGCAAGGAGCCCTACAAAACCCACTTCAGCGCCTACTTTTCGGTGGGTGGTAAGCAGAGTGTCGGGCCCGGCTACTATTTTCAGCTCGGCCCCGGGGGCCAGACGATGCTGGCCGGCGGCATCTACCAGCCCGAAAAAGAGCAGCTGGCCCGCATCCGCCAGGAAATCGACTACAACGGCCCGGCGCTGCACCGCATCCTCGAAGCGCCCGCCTTCCGCCAGCTCTACGCCGGCCTCGAGGGCGAGCAGCTCAAGCGCCCGCCCGCCGGCTACCCCGCCGACCACCCCGATATTGAGTACCTCAAACACAAAAGCTTCGTCGTATCGCACCCGGTGGCCGATGCTACGGCCCGCCAGCTCAACCTGGCCGAGTACGTCCCCGCCGCCTTCCGCACCATGCGCCCGTTCTCCGATTTTCTGCGCGACGCGGTGGAGGGGTAGGAGGGAAAAGTGAGGTGGTAAGGGAAGGTGGTAGGGGGGAATGGCGAGGTGGTAAGGGGGGAGTAAGAGAAACGGTTGTCATGCTGAGCGAAGGCGGAGCCGCAGCCGAAGCATCTCTACCGCTTCGTTGCCACCCACCCCCCGTCAGGGTTACCATTGCGGTAGAGATGCTTCGACTGCGCTCCGCTTCGCTCAGCATGACCGTTATTTGTGTTCGCCACTTTCCCCCATCGTCCCAATCATCCCACCCCAAAAATGCCCTACGATTACGATGTGCTGATAGTGGGAGCGGGGCCGGCGGGTACGGCCTGCGCGCTGGGGCTGGCCGGCAGCGGCCTGCGGGTAGGTCTGCTCGATAAGGCGCAATTCCCGCGCGACAAGGTGTGCGGCGACGCCATTCCCAGCCCCGCCCTCAAGGCCCTCACCCGCCTCAACCCCGCTTGGGCCGCCGAGCTGCGCGAACTTACGGCCGGCCACCGCACCGACATGCGCACCAGCCGCCTCGTGTCGCCGGCCGGCACCGGCGTGAGCGTGCATTGGCAGGCGCCGGCCTTCAACTCGCCGCGCCTGCATTTCGATGATGCCCTGCTCACGCTTGTGCGCCGCCGCACCAATACCGACATCCGTGAGAACAGCCCCGTGAAAACCGTAACGGCCGATGCCGACGGCGCGGCGGTGCAGCTCGCCGACGGCAGCCGCCTCATGGCCCGCCTGCTCATCGGCTGCGACGGGGCCCATTCGGCCGTAGCCCGCGCCCTGGCCCCCGCGCCCCTCGACCGGACCCGGCACTGCGCCGCCGTGCGGGCCTACTTCGAAGACGTGGACGACGTGCCCGCCACCACCAGCGACTTTCTGTTTCTGGGGCGTTACCGGGCCGGCTACTGCTGGGTGTTCCCGGTGGGCGCGGGCCGTTTCAACGTGGGCTTCGGCATGCTTTCCTCGGATGTGGCGCGCCAGAAACTCGACCTGAAACTGGTGTTGCAGGAGCTGCTCGAAACCCACCCGCACCTGGTGCCGCGTTTCACCCGGGCCCGCCAACTCGGCCCAATTCAAGGTTTCGGGCTGCCACTGGGTGGCTCTAGCCGGCCCCTTACCGGAACCCGCGCCCTGCTCTGCGGCGACGCGGCCGCCCTCATCGACCCGCTGCAGGGCCACGGCATCGATACGGCCGTTATCAGCGGGCTGCTGGCCGCCGAGCACGCCGCCCGCTGCTGCGCCGCCAACACCTTCGGCCCCGAGGCCCTCGCGCCCTACGCCGCCGCCGTGGAGCGCCGCCTGGGCCGCGACCTGGCCCGCCGCTACCGCCTCATGCGCCTGCTGGCCCGCGCCCCCTGGCTGGTCGAAGGGGCGTTCCGGGCCGCCCAATGGCCCCCGCTGCGCCGGGTGCTGGTGCGGGCCATGGCGTAGTTGGGTGATGAGGTAATGGGGTGAGGAAGTGGTAAGGAAATAAAGCTGAAGCCGTTTACAAAGTCCCCGGAATCAATCAGAACGTCATGTTGAGCCTGTCGAAGCATCTCTACCGCAGTGGCATGTCTACTTTGGTGGTAGAGATGCTTCGACTGCGCTCAGCATGACGTTCTGATTGATTCCGGGGACTTTGTAAACGGCTTCAAGGAGGGGAAATTGGGGCTGAAGCAGTTCAACCCCGAGTTGGGGGACTTCATCGGATTTTTCCCCGGATTACCGCTTTTCTCATTTCCTGACGGGGGCTGGTGCCGCACTTTTGAGGCATCACTACTACCTCAAACGTCATGAAAAAGCGCCTCTTACTTGTAGCCGTTACATTTTCAACCTTCCTACTGGCGCTGTATGGCCCTGGCTACGCCATGCAACTGCTGGGCGTGGAGCCCAGCGAACTTTCCAAGCTGGAAACCCTGCTTTACATCTCCTGCTCGTGGATTTGGGTTCCGATGCTGATGCTGGCAATTTGGTGCGGCCCCCGTCGGGTGCTGTCGGAACTGGGTTGGCAGGCCCCCATTGGCACGGGGCTGCTGATGGGCCTCGGCTGTACCCTGCCCATGCTGCTGGGCTACGCGGTGCTGTTTCCGCTCACCACCAAGGCGGGTCCGGCCCTGCTTTCGGGGTTGTTTGGTGGCGCGCTACTGGCTGGCTTGCGCGAGGAAACGCTGTTTCGGGGCTTCCTCTTCGGCCAGCTCTACCGCCACGGAAAGCTGCCCTGGCTGCTGGTGATTCTGGTCGAGTCTGGTATTTTCGCCTCGCTGCACCTTTACCAGAGCCATGATTTTATGTCCGCCGTCAGCGTGATGGCCATCACGTTTGGGGGTGGGGTCTGGTTCGGCTGGCTCTTCAAAAGCTGGAAAAATCTGTGGGTGCCCATCTTCCTGCACGTGTTTATGAACGGGTGGTGGATGCTGTTTGAGGTGGATAATTCGGCCGTGGGCAGCGTAGGGGCCAACGTGTTTCGGGTGTTAACCATCGTGCTTTCCGTAGTGATTACGCGCCGGCACCTGCGCCGCCAAGCGCAGCTGGCCCTGCCGATGGAGTCTAAGTTGGCCGTGGCGTAAGTCTCCTGAATGCGCCATTGCCGAATTCACCGTGCCGGAATCCATTGCGCGCTTTGGCCGTATGAGGGGCCTGGGCGGCCCATTATGGGTGGCCCGATAATGCGCATCCTCGCGCTTGCCGGCGGTATCCCGCCTCTGCTCGCCTACACCCAACCAACTCACCCGCCCATGTCCGCCACTGACCTGCAAGACCAGCTACTTGCCGCCGTCCGCCAAAACGATGCGGCAACCATCACGCGCCTGCTGGCCGAAGGGGCCAACGCTAACGCCCCCGACGGCCGCGGCTTCACGCCCCTCGTGCTGGCCGCCTACGACGCCCACCTCGACGCCACCCGCGCCCTGCTCGCCGGCGGGGCCAACCCCAACCAGCCCGTCGGTGGCGGTAACACCGTCCTGATGGGCGTCGCGTTCAAGGGCCACACCGGCATGGCCCAGCTGCTCCTCGACCACGGGGCCGAACTCAACGCCCGCAACGGCGAGGGCAGCACGGCCCTCATGTTCGCCGTGCTGTTCGGCCGCCACGAATTCCTCGACCTGCTCCTCGCCGCCGGGGCCGATGCCACCCTGCGCGACAACAAAGGCCAATCGGCCCGCGACCTGGCCCGCCAAAAAGGCAACGACCACGCCCTGGCGGTGCTGCCCGAGTAGCCCCAACCGGCTCCTCCCGAAACGCTCAACGCCCCGCCCTCCGGTTTGCCAGGAGGCGGGGCGTTGGCATGTATCGTTCAGCAGTAGGCCGGTAATCAGGCAATAGCTGCCGCGTCGAGTTGGTCGAGAGTTGCTACCGAGCCGGGCAGTTGGGTGCGGTGCAGCAGCTGCGCCAGCTCCGGGGGCAGTTCGGCCAGCAGCAGCGGCACCGCTGGGCGGGCCACCAGCTGGTAGCGTGAATCAGCGCGGTTGTGCAGGTTGGTTTTGGCGAACGAGAACAGGCCGCGCCGGGCGTAGCGGGCCGCACCGGATGCTTCGGCCATATCGACGCCTTCCGCCAGCTGCGCCGCCCCGGTTTCCGGCCGCGTGAGGAAGTGCTGGTGCAGCCCCAGTAAATCGGCCTGCGAGGCGGCTACCGAGCCCGGCAGCACCCCGCCGCCCGACGCCACGTGCAGCACATGGCCCGCCGCATCGGTGGCAAACCAGTCAATATCGGCGTCGATTTGGTCGTGGTCGGGGATGAGCATTAATGATTGCTGAAATCTAGCAAACTATATAGCGGTTTCGCGAACGGTGCATCCAGCCCGATGTGGAGACGCATCTTTGCGTCTCATCTTTGAACGGACACAATAAACGGCCCGTTTAACGGTGCGGATAATAAGACGCAAAGATGCGTCTCTATAGCCTGTGTCTACGGTTCACGAAACCGCTATATAATGAATATTTACCAGTATTTAATATCGTATCTGAGCATATATTTCTTTGCTCTGATACGTTGTTCTGAATTCATTGATTCCTTAATAATGTTGATTTCAGGATTAACTTCGAGAAGTTGTTTTTCTATTTCTTCTCCTTCATTATCACTTATTCGCGTGGAACGAATGTCTAAAACCATCATATTGGTCAGTTTGCTCAAAATACTAGGCAAATGCTCTAACCTATTCTGCAAATAATAAATTCCATTCCCGCGCCCATGAAGATGAGCGTATCCTCCTGCTGGAAGGCGTTTTAGTCTAAGCTCATACTTCCAGGCTCGTGGATATAGCCAAAGATTGCGAAGTCTGCTTCCAAGAAGTAATACTTCCAAGTTTTTAAATTGAGCTATTGACGAGGATAACGAATCCAAGTTTTTCCCTCTTAAATCAAGAAGCTTAACTCTTTCGGGATATTTAAAAGCACTTTCCAGATTATCAAAAATACCTTTTCTACGGGAAGTTGAAATATTCTGTGCATAACTAATTATGGGTAAAAACATAAATATTTTTATCAGAATATATTTCATAAATTCCATCTCATATTATGATTCCCCCAGCTTCACCAAAATCTCCTGGGCGGCAATGGCAATGACGGTACCGGGGCCGTACACGCCGGCCACGCCGGCATCAAAGAGAAACGCGTAGTCCTGGGCCGGGATGACGCCGCCGGTAATGACGAGAATATGAGCGCCGTTGAAGCAGCAGTGGCTCAAGTTACGGTCAGCGCCGCAGATGTGCTAAACATATGCACTACATATACACGTATTGGCGTTGGAAAGGCTCTTTAGATAGCCGGTAAGGCAGTTTGGTAGCTAATACATATACACTTGATGGCTACGCGTCGCTCAATGCCTGTTGCCCTCGAACAGTAATTAGGTACTGCTGGCGCAGGTGTTTGGGCGTTGCCGGGATGGTGAACGATAGGTAGCCAGCAGTCAGCAAAGGCGTGATGTGGCGGGTGGAGTTGGTGAGTGAGGCCCCCAGGCCCACCTGCGCTAGAATACCCTTGCGGCTGCGCGGCTGCTGGCAGAAGCGCAGGATTTGCCGCTCGCGCTCGGTCAGCACCCGCGTTACGAAATGCGGATGAATGGGCAGCGTGGTCAGGAAGTAGGAGTGGGCCTCGTCCATAGTGAAGACGGGCGGCGGCGACCCGTTCTGCTGCATGCTCCGGCGAATTTTGGGCAGTCCAGTGGCGCGGCCTTCCGTCAGGTGCAGCTCCCGCAGGAAGTCGCCGACCCGGCGGTTGCGGTAATCGCGCGACACGATGCGCGGCTGCGTGAGCATAGCGGGCGTAACCGGCGGCAGCGCCCCCGGGTAGCTGATGATTTCCAGCTGCCCGGGGCGCACGTTTACCTCGATGGTCTGCTGGCTCTCGTAGCTGCGGTGGTACACGGCGTTAGCCAGTGCCTCTTCCAACGCATCGTAGGGGTAGTTGAAAAACCGTTCAGCCTCGGCCCGCCCCGATATCTTGAGCACTTCTTCCCGCACCACCTGATTACGCAAAAACTCCAGTGCCTGCCGCAGCTGCCGCGACAGAGGACCGGTGAAGCGCTTCTCGGTGAAACTGTCGCCCACTTCATCATGGTAGACGATTACTTCAATGACTGCCCCCCGGAAGAAGCGTTCGGGCTGCTCGTTGAACATGAGTAATCCGATGTTCAGCGGCTTCCGATACTCTGGTGGCCCGCTTACCAAACGCATTTGTTCGCATAGGTCGGCAAAAGGCATTGTTTCCGCCTCCAGGGCCAGGTTGCTTTTGACTTCGCGCAGAAAGTCCCGAATTAAGGCCGGACTCAAATCGGCCAGCTCGGCCTGGTGGTTGATTCGGTCATCGAAAGGAACCTTGGCCGCTAACTCCAGCAATTGCTGTTCATCGGCTTCCGTGCGTACCTGCACGGTGCTGGCATACCGCCGCACCCAATACACTTTCTGGCCCCTGTGCTCTTTGCCCAACGAAAGCGGCGCTTTGTAGGGGCGGGTCTGGCCGCCTGGTACCCAGATGATGAACAGCATCTTCTCCTGATACTCCACTGGCTGAGCCACGGGAAAATAAGGCGGCGTAATCTGGTGGCAGAGGTTCAGCAGCTCCTTCTGTATCCTGTCCAGCTGCTCGGCTGGCAGGCCCTGGGGCGGTAGCACCGGCCGCCCGTCCTGCTCCGCCACCCCGATTACCAAGTAGCCCCCGCCCCGATTGTTGATATCGTTGGCGAAGGCGCAGATTGAATGAACCACATCCTCTGGGTTCCAGCCGGTTTTGAACTCCAGCCGCTCCCACTCCACCGTCTGGCCGGTCAGCAACTCACTGATATTGATGGGAAACGCCATATAAGCCTAAAAAAGGACCACCAGAACCGGAAAGCCCGACTCTGGTGGTTGAAAAATACAGGAAAACTACCGCCTACTCTTCCCCTAGCTTCGTCAGAATCTCCTGGGCGGCAATGGCAATGACGGTGCCGGGGCCGTACACGCCGGCCACGCCGGCATCGAAGAGAAACTTGTAGTCCTGGGCCGGGATGACACCGCCGGCAATGACGAGGATATCTTCGCGGTCGAGCTGCTTGAGCTCCGCGAGCAGCTGCGGAATCAGGGTTTTGTGGCCGGCGGCGAGGCTGCTCACGCCCACCACGTGCACGTCGTTTTCGGCCGCCTGGCGGGCCACCTCGTCGGGCGTCTGGAACAGGGGCGCAATGTCCACGTCGAAGCCCACGTCGGCGAAGGAGGTGGCAATGATTTTAGAGCCTCGGTCATGGCCGTCCTGGCCCATTTTGGCCACCAGCATGCGGGGGCGGCGGCCTTCGCGCACGGCAAAGGCATCGGCCGCCTCGCGGGCCTTGGCAAACTGCTCGTCGTAGCTCATCTCCTGCGAATAAACCCCCGAAATAGCCCGGATAGTGGCCTGGTGGCGGCCGTACACCTTCTCTAAGGCATCCGAAATTTCGCCCAGCGTGGCGCGCAGGCGGGCCGCATCCACGGCCAGCGCCAGCAGGTTGCCGTTCTCGTCGCGGGCCGCATCTGTTAGGGCCGTTAGGGCCGCCTGTACGGCCGCTTCGTCGCGGTTGGCTTTGGTATGCTGCAAGCGGGCAATCTGCGACTCGCGCACGGCCGCGTTGTCGATGTCGAGCACGTCGATTTGCTGCTCCTCGGAAGGGCGGTAGCGGTTCACGCCCACCACAATTTCCTTGTTCGAGTCGATGCGGGCCTGCTTGCGGGCGGCGGCTTCCTCGATGCGCATTTTGGGCAGGCCGGTTTCAATGGCCTTAGCCATACCGCCCAGCTCCTCCACTTCGGCCATCAGGGCCCAGGCTTTGTCGGCCAGCTCGTGGGTGAGGGTTTCCACGTAGTAGGAGCCGCCCCAGGGGTCCACGACGCGGGTTACGTCGGTTTCGTGCTGCAGATACAGCTGAGTGTTGCGGGCAATGCGGGCCGAGAAGTCGGTGGGCAGGGCAATGGCCTCGTCGAGGGCGTTGGTGTGCAGGCTCTGGGTGCCGCCGAGTACGGCCGCCATGGCCTCCACGGCCGTGCGGGCCACGTTATTGAACGGGTCCTGCTCGGTGAGCGAGTAGCCCGAGGTCTGGCAGTGGGTGCGCAGGGCCAGGCTTTTCTGGTTCTGGGGGTTGAACTGCTGGATGAGCTTGGCCCACAGCAGCCGCCCGGCCCGGAGCTTGGCAATTTCCATGAAGTGGTTCATGCCAATGGCCCAGAAAAACGACAGCCGGGGCGCAAAATCATCAATCTTGAGCCCCGCCGCCAACCCGGCCCGCACGTACTCCAGGCCATCGGCCAGGGTGTAGGCCAACTCTAGGTCGGCGGTGGCCCCAGCCTCCTGCATATGGTAGCCCGAGATGCTGATGGAGTTGAATTTGGGCATGTGGGCGGCCGTGTAGGAAAAGATATCGGCAATGATGCGCATGCTCGGCAGCGGCGGATAGATGTAGGTGTTGCGCACCATGAACTCCTTCAGAATATCGTTCTGAATGGTGCCCGCCAGCTTCTCGGGCCCCACGCCCTGCTCCTCGGCCGCCACAATGTAAAAGGCCATAATCGGCAGCACGGCCCCGTTCATGGTCATGCTCACCGACATCTGGTCCAGCGGAATCTCATCAAACAGCAGCTTCATATCCTCCACCGAGTCGATGGCCACGCCCGCCTTGCCCACGTCGCCCTGTACCCGGGCGTGGTCGGAGTCGTAGCCCCGGTGGGTGGCCAAATCGAAGGCTACACTCAGGCCCTTCTGCCCGCCGGCCAGGTTGCGGCGGTAGAAGGCGTTGCTTTCCTCGGCCGTGCTAAACCCCGCGTACTGGCGCACCGTCCAGGGTTTCTGCACATACATCGAGCTGTACGGCCCCCGCAGATACGGCGCCACGCCCGCCCCAAAACCCAGATGGTCGAGGTGCTGCACATCGGCGGCCGTGTAGTAGGGCTTGAGCGTGATGCCCTCGGGCGTGGTGTTGGGCTCGGAAATAGGAGCAGCGGCCGGCGCAGGTAGTTGGGCGGCGTCGTAGGGTATCTGGGAGAAGTCGGGCATGCAAGGGCGGATTGTATGCGTCCGTCGGGGTAAGTCCGCCGGGCGCGTCGGGGCGCATGGCGCGCGCCCGCTTATCAAAAGGATACTATAAAAAGCGGTTATTCGGCTTCGGTGGTTCCGGCAGATCCGGGCGATGCGTCCCGACCCTGCAGGCGTGCCAGCACGTCTTCGGTGCTATAACCCTCCACCGTGAATTCCTTCAACCCGAATACCTGCACAGCCTCCTGCATGGTAGCTAAATCGGCGGTGAGCAAGGTTGGAGGTACGAAGCCAGATTCGTCGAGCGGCACGCCACTAACGGTGCGGGCCAAGCGGCCGAACTGCTCGGGCGTAGCGTACATGAGCGTGGCCTGTTCGGGCGACGAAAACAGCACCGACAGCGTGCCCTCGGGATGGGCATGGCGCAATTCTGGTCGCTCCAACTCGGGTAGCGTCTGCAGAAAAGATTCGAGAATGGTTTCGTTGGTATGCGCGCCTAGCAGCACCAGTGCCGCCCGCTTCTTCTTCAGCTCGCGCCGCTCGAAGTGCAGGGCCGTGGCCAGCCGCAGCACTTCGGTGGGGTAAGTGGCGCGGGTACTATCGAAGCCGGGGCTGCGCAGCAGGCGCTTGGGGTTGAAGTCGAACTGCTCCTGGGCGTTTTGGTAGCGGTTGGTGCCGATGACTACCTGCTCGCCAGTGGCCACCCGGCGGAACTGTGCCTGGGCCGTTTCGTGCAGCAGCGCCAGCACCTGGCCGGTAGCGGCGGGTAGGCCGCCCGCGGCTTCGAGCCGCTGAAACAGGACCCAGGCCTCGCGGGCCAGCGTATCGGTAAGGGTTTCGAGGTAGTAGGAGCCGGCGGCCGCATCCTGTACCTGGCCCAAATGGGCCTCCTCGCGCAGTAGCACCGGCAGGTTGCGGGCCAGGCGCTCGGCAAAGTCGTTGGGCTCGTGAAACAGGCTGTCGAACGTGCCCACGCTCACGGCATCAGCCCCGCCGAGCACGGCGCTCATGGCCTCGGTGGCGTGGCGTAGCAGGTTGGTGTGCGGGTCGAGGGTGGTCTGGCTCCAGGTGGCGGTGCTGGCGAAAACCGTCAGGCGTTCCGCCGCTTCGGCCGGCAACCCGTAGGCGTGCAGCAGCGTGGCCCACAGCCGGCGCAGGGCCCGCAGCTTGGCAATTTCGAAGAAGTAGTTGGGCGCCACGGCCACATGCAGGTGCAGCGCGGCCGCCACATCGGCTACAGTCAGCTCCTCATTGGGCAGCTTGCTGAGGTAGTGGGCAGCCGTGTTCAGGGCAAAGGCAATCTGCTGGGTGGCAGTAGCCCCACGGTTGCCGTAATACGCGGCATCCAGACCCAAGGCCCGGAACTCGGGCCACGCCCGGCTGGCGGTCAGCACCTCGTGCAACTCCTGCCGCTGAGTGGCCAAATCGGGCGCGTGGTGGGTGATGGGGTCGGACACCATAAAGCCGCGCAAGGGTGCTCCGGCGGCAGCATACAGCCGCCCCAGCAGCCCGGCCGCGCCGCGCCGCAGCGAATAGCCCACGTAGGTGTCGGCCAGTGGCAGCTGCTGTGCCAGGTAATCGGCATCAAACTCATCGGCCTGGGTTAGCACGAAGTGGGCGCCTTCGGCTCCCAGCTTCAGCGCCGCCGCAGCCCGGTCGATGGCCTCGTGGCCCCGGCTGGCGGCCGGCACCACGTAGGTAGGCACGTTTCGCCATGCACCGGCGGCCCGCATCAGCGGCGCGGGCGCACCGCCCAGCTCCGCGAGGGCTTCCTGATGATAGAACGGTTCCACCGTGAAACCATCGGGCGTCTGCCAGCGCAGCGTAGCCGGGTCCTGGCCCTTCAGGTCGCGGGTGAGGCGCTCCTGCCACTTGGCAGTGGTCAGGGGCTGAAATTCGGGAAAGGAAACCGGCACGGGTTGCGGCAAATCGGCCATATGGCAGCGGGGTGGGGTGGGAAATAGCGCACCCGGAGGCGCGGCTTAAAGATACTGTTTCGGGGCCGGAAATCGGGGTTGTTAGCTAGAAATGGCCCCGGTATCTTTGCCCGGTTTCAATCTGGCAACAATCGATATCAATCGTTCAATCCAGCTTCTCAGAATCGTATATATGCTGAAAAAACTACTCTTTACTGCCTTTTTAGGTGCTTCCTTCGGGGCCGCGGCCCAGTCTAGTTTCCGCCCCGGCTACGTGCTTCCGCTCAGTGGCGACACGCTGCGCGGCGAGGTAGATGCCCGCGGGCCCCAGCGTAATGCCCGGCAGGTAGGTTTCCGCGCCACGCCGGACGGACCCGTGCAACGCTACCTCCCGGCCGAGCTGTGGGGCTACGGCCTTCGCAAAGGCCGCACCTATCAAACCGAAACCATTATGCTGGCCGACTCGCTACAGCAGCAGTCGTTTGCACAGGCCCGCGTGGACACGTTGCAGCAGCCCGTATTTCTGGAAACGGTGGTGCAGGGCACCCTTTCGTTGCTTTACCTCGAAGACCGCCTAAGCCGGTCGCATTATTACCTACGCACTTCCACCGGACAAGTAATCGAGCTGGTACAGGGCACCGAGCAGGTAGTTGGTCCCAAATCTTTGTACGATAGTGGGATTGAGTCCAGGCACAAGTCCGGCAATTTGGCCTTTTACAACAAGAAAAATAACAACTTTCGCTATACACTTCAGGAGGCAACCCGGCAGTGCATTGCGCTGCAGCCCGCAGTTGTCGAAGTGGAATTTGGGCTGCGGCCCCTGACCCGGTTGGTAGAGCGCTACAACGAGTGCGTGGGCGATGCGCCGGCGCCTTCACTGGCGGTGCGCACGCCGCCTGCCCGGCTACTGCTGCTGGCTGGTGCCGGCAGTAGCCGCCTGGCTTTAACCGACGACCGGTTCTTCCTAAATGTTCGTTCGAATACAACGGCGGGCATTCAGCCTGTAATCGGCCTTGGCGTAGCGGTGCCCATCAACAGAGTCAGCGAAAAGCTGATGTTGCAGTTGCAGGCACTCTACCACGCCCAGCAGTACGAAACGGCGGTTGCAACCGACGGCGTCGGTACCGGGCAGCAGTATCAGTATCGGGCCGACATCAGGAGTGTGCGGGTACCGCTGCTGCTACGCTATACCTGGCCCAGCGGCAAACTACGGCCCTTTGGCCAGGCAGGCTATGGGGTAAGCTACCTCTTAAAAAACGAAAGCGAGGTTCGCCGGATACCAGGCCCGGGCCAGAGCCCGCTGCCCGACGAGAAGTGGAAACCGCTGATGCAAGGGGCGCGGCTCGAAGCAGGAATAGTGGGCAGCATAGGCGTGGTGAAGACTACTGCCAGCCAGCGGAACGTAGCGCTGGAGCTACGCCTGGAAAATACCAACGGCTTTGCCAGCTCTCAGGGCGTCAGCAGTGGTATTACCCGCTTTTTCGTGCTGCTAAGCTACGATCTGACCAAGTAGCCCGGTAAATATGTACGTGGGCCGGCGGCGGGAAGCGTAGCTATTCACTACCGGTCGGTTTGCGTCTGGGTGTGGCGGTTTCGTCTGGGTTGGAGTAACTTTGCAGCTCGCTTTCCCCGCTGCCACTTATTCTTCATGCGTACTTTTCGTTCCTCTGTTGCGGCTCTGAGCCTGCTGGCGGCCGTAGCGCTGGCTCCGGCCTGCCAGCGGGCCGTGTATCAGCCCCAGGCCCGGCTGGTGCCGGTTACAGCCCAACCCGTCGGCAAATCCATCCCCGAGGATGCCCGTGCTATGGCTACCATTGCGCCCTACCGCGAAAAGGTGGTGTCGCAGATGACGACCGTGCTGGGCAACGCCCCGGTAGCCCTGACCAAGCAGTCGGGCGAGTCGCTGCTGTCCAACTTCGTGGGCGACCTGCAGCGCGTTGAGGCCGAAAAGGCGCTGGGACGCCCCATTCCGCTGGGTGTGGTGACCAACGGCGGCCTGCGGGCCCCTATCCCGGCCGGTCCCGTAACGGTGGGCACGGTGTTCGAGCTGATGCCGTTTGAAAACCAGCTGGTGGTGCTCGACGCGCCCGGCGCCGTGGTGCAGCAGCTGTTCGATTTCGCCGCCCGCACCAAAATGGCCGTTTCGGGTGCTACGTTCACCATTACGCCCGAAGGCAAGCCTGAAGCCATTCTCATCGGCGGCCAGCCCTTCGACGCCACCCGCAACTACGCCATTGCCATTTCCGACTACCTGGCTGGTGGCGGCGACGCCATGGCCTTCTTCAAGCCGCTCAAGCCCGAAGGCACCGGCGTACTGCTGCGCAATGCCATCATGAACTACATCAAGCAGCAAACGGCCCAGGGCAAGCCCGTTCAGGCCACCATCGAAGGCCGCATCAAGCGCTAAGCGCAGGTGCTATAGCTGCGGCAGTGGCAACTGCCTGCTTCCGCAGCCGAACTCCTTTGCCACAGGCAACCAGGCTGCCTGCTGGTTTTCAATACTGTGTTTCCCTGCTGTGCGTTGCAAGCTGCTGCCAGCCTCTGCGTTATCTGCTCCATCTGCAACATCTGTGATTATGATCAACCGGCGCGAATTTCTGAAGTACACCGGCCTGGGCGTAGCCTCGCTGGGCGTGATGGGGGCGGCCGCCGTGCCAGCCGTAGCCGCCGCCGATGATAAAACGGTGCGCCTGACCATTCTGCACACCAACGACATGCATTCGCGCATTGAGCCATTTCCGGAGAATGCGGCACAGTGGGCCGGCATGGGCGGCATGGCCCGGCGCGCGGCCCTGGTAGCGCAGGTGCGCCAGCAGGAGCCCAACGTGTTGCTGCTCGACTCGGGCGACATCTGGCAGGGTACGCCCTACTTCAACTTCTTCCAGGGCGAGCTGGAGTTCAAGCTCATGAGCCAGATGGCCTACGACGCCAGCACCCTTGGTAACCACGACTTCGACAATGGCCTCGAAGGCCTGCACAAGCAGCTGCCTAACGCCACATTCCCGTTCCTGAGCGCCAACTACGACTTCACCGACACGCTGCTGGCCGGCCGCTTCCAGCCCTACAAGGTGTTCGAAAAGCAGGGTGTGCGCATTGGCGTGTTCGGCGTGGGCCTCGACCTGGCCGGCCTCGTGGAAGACAAGAACTTCGGGGCTACCAAGTACCTCGACCCGGTGGCCATAGCCCGCGATATGGTGACGCGTCTGCGTGGGGCCGAGCGTTGCGATATGGTTATCTGCCTTTCGCACCTGGGCTACAAGTACGCCAGCGACAAAATTGACGACATTAAACTGGCCACTCAGGTAGCTGGCATCGACCTGATACTGGGCGGCCACACGCACACGTTTCTGGAGAAACCCGAGCCCGTGGCCGGACCCAACGGCCACACCACGCTCGTCAACCAGGTTGGCTGGTCGGGTATTAATGTGGGCCGTATCGATTACGCATTTGCCCGCAAATCGCGCCGCCCTACAGTAGCTTCTACCGTTGTGCTCCCGGTTTCGGCCGCCTAGTTTAAGGGTGAGATTAGAGACGTGTTAAAATGGGATGAAATACAAGCCGGTATAGGGTTTTTTGTCTCCTGAGTTTTCCACATTTTTGTCTCCCTCCAAAAAAAATGCGGTGTAGCGGCACCCGCATTATCTGTCCTGTACTCACCCGCACCCACGTTGCTTTTGCCCTGTTTGTTTGATGTCGAAGGATTGCCATACGGTCTGGGCTAATTGTCTTCGCGTCATCAAATCAACGATTGGTGAGCAGAGCTACCGCACATGGTTTCAACCCATTGTGCCGGTGCAGTTGCACAATAATGTGCTCCTGATTCAGGTGCCAAGCACCTATTTCTACGAGTTTCTGGAGGAGCACTATGTCGAGGAGCTCAAGCGGGCCATCCACCAGGAGCTGGGCGTAGAAGGGCGGCTGGAGTACAGCATCGTGGTAGATCAGGGTAATGCCCAGCAGAAGCCGCGTACACTGAACCTGCCTACCGCTCGCCGGGCGGCCGGGCCAACCGCCTCGAACACGGCCGCGGCCGCCTCGGTGGCGTATGGTGCCCAGGCGTCGTCGGCCCGCAACGAGGCGGCCGCTGCCGTGCGGCCCGCGCCGGCCCCCAACATTCTGCGCAACCCCTTCGAGGCCAGCAAAAGCATCGACCGCGACTACCTCAAGTCGCAGCTTAACGGTACCTACACCTTCGAAAACTACATTGAGGGCGACTGCAACCGCCTGTCGCGCTCGGCCGGGCTGGCCGTGGCCAACAAGCCCGGCACCACCAGCTTCAACCCCCTGATGATTTATGGGGGTGTGGGCCTGGGCAAAACCCATCTGGTGCAGGCCATCGGCAACCACATCAAGGCCACCAACGCCGATAAGTTCGTGCTCTACGTGTCGGCCGAGAAGTTCACCAACCAGTTCATCGAAAGCCTGCGCTCCAATCAGGTGCAGGACTTCGCCAACT
This sequence comes from Hymenobacter lapidiphilus, assembly GCF_013377885.1. Classification (GTDB taxonomy): domain Bacteria; phylum Bacteroidota; class Bacteroidia; order Cytophagales; family Hymenobacteraceae; genus Hymenobacter; species Hymenobacter lapidiphilus. The sequence goes on along the minus strand of NZ_JABKAU010000002.1, from coordinate 139,935 downwards.
TCTACCTGCTCGTCGATATCCTCATTCTCGACGACGTGCAGTTTCTGTCGGGCAAGGACAAGACCCAGGAAATGTTCTTCCACATCTTCAACCACCTGCACCAGGCCGGCAAGCAGATTGTGATGACCTCCGACCGCCCCCCGCGCGATTTGGTGGGCCTCGAAGACCGGCTGCTTTCGCGCTTTAAGTGGGGCCTGACGGCCGATTTGCAGAGTCCCGACTTCGAAACCCGCATGGCCATCATCCAGAACAAGATGCAGCAGGATGGCATCGATATTCCGCCCCAGGTAGTGGAGTACCTGGCCCACTCGGTGAACACCAACGTGCGCGAGCTGGAAGGCGTCCTGATTTCGCTGGTGGCCCAAAGTAGCCTCAACCGCCGCGAAATCGACCTCGAAATGGCCAAGCAGGCCCTGCGCCACATCATCGAGGAAGTGGAGGCCGAGGTCAACCTCGACTTCATTCAGAAAACCTGCGCCGAGTATTTCAGTGTGCCGCTGGAGCTGCTGAAGGCCAAAACCCGCAAGAAGGAAGTGGTAACGGCGCGGCAGGTGGCCATGTACTTCGCCAAGGAGCACACCAGCCACTCACTCAAAAGCATCGGCCACCACTTCGGCGGCCGCGACCACAGCACCGTCATCCACTCGGTGCAAACCGTCTCCGACCTGATTGATTCCGATAAGTCGTTCCGCTCTACTATTGTGGAGTTGCGCAAGAAGTTCGCTGGCAGATAGCATATTCAAGCCATTGAAGCTGTTTAGGAAGTCAAGTAGCACGTCATGCTGAGCTTGCCGAAGCATCTCTACCGCTTCGCTGAACGACTGCTACGAAGCGGTAGAGATGCTTCGGCAAGCTCAGCATGACGTTCTTTTAAATAGCGGACACTTTCTAAACAGGTTCGCTATTAGCTTCGGAAAATTCAGTCGAATCTATCTAAAAACAATGCCCCGCACTCAACCGAGTGCGGGGCCTTCTTCGTTTTTTCAGCTAACAGCTAACAGCTAACAGCTAACAGCTAACAGCTAACAGCTAACAGCTAGGCCTTCAGTGGGATATTGTGCTTGGTCGCGAAGGCCTGTACCTGGTCGCGCATGAGGCGACGACGCTTCAGGCCTCGTACCTGGCGCAGGCTGAGGGCGTGCGAGTTGCCGTCGGTTAAGCGCAGGCGCAGTTGCTGCCCGCCCATATCGAGTGCCTGGATGGTTTCGGCAGCAAAAGCCTGTTTGGCTTTGAACAGTCCTTCCTTGTGCACAATGTAGCCTGGCGTGAACTCCAGATAGCTCTGGGTCCCGAAAATCGGGGCATTATGCACCAGCACATAGCCCAGGTATACGAGGCTGAACACCAGGAACACGTAGTGCAGGAAGTACATGTCGGTGGCTCCCGCATCGGTTATAATCAGCGAAACCGTATAGGCCACCCACATCAGGCCCAGAAAAAGCTGACCCCAGAAGGGAATACGTTGCGTATTGGCTGGCCGAAGACGGACACGGGTAGAATTAGGGTTCATAGGGGGCGGGGGAGAGCCGGAGGAAGCCGTAAAAGTAAGGAGTTGTTTTTAGTTGCCCGACTCCGGGGCCTGTTTCAGCCGGGCAGCTACCAGCTGCAAATCGAGGCTGCCCTTGAGCAACTGCGAGATAGGACAGTTTTCCTTGGCGTTTTCGGCGTACTGCTGGAACTCCTCCGGCGTCAGACCGGCTACTTCGGCTTCGGTACTCAGGTTGATACCCACTACTTTGGGCACGTCGCCCGAGGTGTCGATGGTCGCCTTCGATTCGGTCTGGATGTGTTGGGCAGGTTTGCCATCCAGACTCAGCAGTCGGGCCAGAAAAATGGTAAAGCAGCTGGCGTGCGCCGTGGCCAGTAACTCTTCGGGGTTGGTGCCTTTCTGGCCGTCTACCAGCGCGCCGGTTGCATAAACGGCCCGCACGGCACCACTCTGCGACCACACTTCGCCCTTGCCTGTAATACCGCCGCGCCAAACGGCGTTGCCTCGTTGATAGGCCATGTAGTAGGGTTCCTGGAGAGGAGATTGCCCGAAGGCGGAATAAAAAACCGGCGCGGCCGGCTGAGTAGCCTGAACGCCGCGCCGGTCGGTACCGCTTACTTCAGCTTCGCCGAAGCCAGCGTCATTTCGGGCACTGCCTTCAGCAGTTGCGACATTGGGCAGTTTTCCTTGGCCTTCTCGGCGTACTGCTGGAATTCCTCCGGTGAGAGACCTTCCACCTCGCCCTCGGTGCTAAGCGCAATTTTAACCACTTTCGGTACCTCGCCCGACGTATCGAGCGTCACTTTCGACTCAGTTGTAATCTGCTTGACCTGCTTGCCGTCCTTGGTGAGGACGCTGGTCAGAAACATGGTGAAGCAGCCGGCGTGGGCAGCTCCGATGAGCTCTTCGGGGTTGGTACCCTTCTCGCCCTCGAAGCGGGCGCCGGTAGAGTAGGGGGCCTTAACGGTACCGCTCTGGGTCGAAATCTCGCCGCTACCTTTAATATCGCCGTTCCAGACGGCAGTTCCTCGTTGGTTGGTCATGGTTGTAGGGTTGAAAGCTGAAGTATGAAATCTGTAGCTCCCCATACGCGGGCCGGGGGCGAAAGGATAGGCGACGCCCGCTACTCCTATATATATAGGTGCGAAAGGTACCTTTGGATGACTGCCGCACAGTATACCGTAGTTTTCCTGTTTAACTCTATCCGATGGGTCTGAAAGCCACTCTTAGCCGGCCACTGGCTGCCTACATCGTCCGCCAGTACGCCCGCTGGCAGCACGACCCCATTGGCACCCAGCAGCGGGTGCTGCGCGGCCTGCTGGCTCAGGGTGCCCGCACTGCCTTCGGCCAAGCCCACGACCTGACCGGCGCCAGCACCCCCGCTGACCTGGCCGCCCGTGTGCCCGTCCGCGACTATGAGGGGCTGCTGCCTTGGTTCGAGCGCATGAAAACCGGCGAGGCCAATGTGCTTTGGCCCGGCCGTCCGCTGTATCTGGCCAAAACCAGCGGCACCACCAGCGGCGCCAAGTACATCCCACTCACCGCCGACAGTATCCCCAACCACCTCAACGGGGCCCGCGACGCGCTGTTGCATTACGTGCAGCGCACCGGCAAAAGTCGTTTCCTCGATGGTAAGCTGATGTTTCTGTCGGGCTCGCCGGAGCTGGAAACGCTCAACGGTATCCATGTCGGCCGGCTGTCGGGTATCGTCAACCATCATGTGCCAGCCTATCTGCGCCGTAACCAGCTGCCCAGCTACAATACCAACTGCATAGAGGACTGGGAGCAGAAGCTGGAGCGGATTGTGGACGAAACGCTACCTGCCCCGATGACGCTCATTTCGGGTATTCCGCCCTGGGTACAGATGTACTTCGACCGCGTGGTGGTTCGCACCGGTCGGCCGGTGGGGGAGGTTTTCCCCGACTTTAGCCTGTTCGTGTACGGCGGGGTTAACTTCGAGCCCTACCGCCGCAAGCTCTTCGATACCATCGGTCGGCCCGTCGATAGCCTGGAGCTGTTCCCGGCCTCCGAGGGCTTCTTGGCGTTCCAGGATGAGCCGGGCAACCCCGGACTGCTGCTGTTGCTCGACGCCGGCATCTTCTACGAGTTCATTCCCGCCGAGCGGTTCTTCGAGCCTAATCCGCCCCGCCTCACGCTAGCCGAAATTGAGCTCGACCAGCAGTATGCCGTGGTGCTTACCAGCAACGCCGGCCTGTGGGGCTACAGTCTCGGCGACACTGTACGCTTCGTCAGCCGCTACCCGTTTAGGGTGGTCGTAACGGGCCGCATCAAGCACTTCTTGTCGGCCTTCGGCGAACATGTTATCGGCGAGGAAGTCGAGCAGAGCCTGCGTGCAGCGCTGGCGGCGCACCCCGAGGCCGAAGTAATCGAGTTCACTGTGGCCCCACTGGTCAGCAACGACCCAGCCACGCCTTCGCGCCACGAATGGCTGATCGAGTTTGCCCGCCCCCCCCACAACCCGGCCGCCTTTGCTGACGCGCTCGATACCGGCCTGCAGCAGCGAAACGCTTACTACAATGACTTGCGCACGGGCAACATTCTGGCTCCCCTGCAGCTAACTGCACTGTCACCCGGGTCTTTTCAGGTGTATATGAAGTCTTTAGGCAAACTGGGAGGCCAGAACAAAGTACCTCGTCTGAGCAACGACCGGACCTTGGCGGCCGGACTGATAAATACAGTTTAGTAATGGCCAGCAGGACTTGGGCTACTTAAAGAACGTCAGCATTTAGCGAGGTGTGTCTTAATGTTTTGCAAAAATCTTTAAGGCTTTTTTAACAAGTTTCGAATAGGTTGGCTACTTTAGCGGAAGATGTGATAAACGTTTCGAATATCACAATATTAAACAGGTCTTTGCTTTCTTGTTCCACCAATTCCTTTTTCACTCACATGCGAAAAGTTTTATTGACCGCCGCGCTGCTCGCGCCTGTCCTGTTGCAGCAGGCGGCCGCGCAGAACCGGCAAATTTCAGGGCAGGTCACGGACCGTGCCACTGGCCAGGGAATCCCGGGCGTTACGGTGCTGGTGAAAGGCACTACCGTTGGGGCCTCTACCAATTCAGATGGATCCTATACACTCGACGTACCGGCTACGGCTACTACGCTCGTTTTCTCCTCCATCGGCTTTCAGACAATTGAGCGCTCCATCGGTACTGCCACCACCATCAGTGTGGGGCTGAGCACCGACTCCAAGCAGTTGGGGGAAGTGGTAATCAGCGGCTTGGCTACGACCATTAAGCGCGAGAACCTAGCTAATACAGTAACGACTGTTTCTGCTAAGGAACTGGTAGGCGTAACACGCCCGGTAACGATGGACGCCGCGCTGAGTGGCAAAATTGTGGGAGCCAATATCGCGCAGACATCAGGAGCTCCTGGTGGAGGTATTTCGGTTCAGCTACGAGGCCTTTCCACTCTAACGGGTAGCAACCAGCCGCTGTACATTATCGATGGTGTATATGCGATTAGCGCAGAGGTTGGAAACGGCGCTGGCAGCGCCGCCTTCACAGGCGCCTCGGGCGGAGCTGGTCGCACTAACCAGGATAACGGTACTAACCGTCTGTCCGATCTTAACCCCAGCGACATTGAGAGCATTACAGTGCTGAAAGGGTCCAGCGCTGCCGCCATTTACGGCCAGCGTGCCAATGCGGGTGTAATCATTATCAAAACCAAGCGTGGTCAGGCTGGGCAAACTCGTGTAAGCTTTACGCAGGATATTGGTTTCGCTAAAGCGTGGAATCTGCTAGGTAAGGAAGACTGGACTAATGATAAAATAGATACCTTCTTCCCTCTTCCTGCCAACCCTACGGCGGCCCAGACAGCCTCCGTTACAGCCAATCGGAACCGTGAGAAGGCGGCTCTGGCAGCAGCAAATGGTCAGTTTATTGACTACGAGAAGGAGATATTTGGCAATACGGGCTTTATTCGTAACACTTCACTGAGTGTATCGGGGGGCTCCGAAAAAACAAAGTTTTACGTATCGGGTACGACTACCGATGAGGAAGGCATTGTAAAGCGGACCGGTTTCAGCCGCCACTCTATTCGGGCTAACGTTGATCAGAAGCTGGGCGACAAAATCGACTTGAGCTTGTCATCGGGTTACAACCGTTCGCAAAACCGTCGGGGCTTTACTGGTAACGACAACGTGGGCGTTAGCTTAGGCTATACCTTGGCCTACCTACCAAGCTATGCGCAGTTACAGCGCGATGACCTGGGTAATTTCCCCAATAACCCATACGGTGGCGACAACCCACTGGCTATCGTAGAGCGGGCTGTCAACGAAGAAACCACCAACCGAACCAATCAGGCGGCTACTGGTACCTGGCGCATCTTTACCAAGGGTACTTCTTCCCTGCGCCTATCTGCACAGGGCGGTATCGATTTCTCGAGCAGCGACGCCACACTGGCTCTGCCAGCCGACTTACAGTCGCAGCGGAATTTGCCTAACCCAGGTGCTGTCCGGATTGCGAAAAACCAGTTCTTCAACTCCAACTTACAGGCATTCCTGATCTACGACTGGACTTTGGGAGAAGGAATCAACCTGACTTCGCAAGTTGGCTCGGTTCGGCTCGGCCTCAACTCCAACCTGAGCTATAGCCAGGGACAGAATCTGGCACCTGGTACGCCGCTCAGCCCTAACCGTAGCTCGCTGGTTACGCAGCAAGTGCTTCTGCAATCGGAGCAGGACATTGGCCATGTAGCTCAGCAGGAAGTTAACTACCGTGACCGGATTATAGGCACGGTTGGTGTCCGCTTTGATAAGTCGAGCCGCAACGGTGATCCAAACAAGTACTACACTTTCCCACGGGCCTCGTTAGCTGTTAATATTGGCAACTTCGGCTTGTTCGATCTGCCAGCTCTAAACCTGCTGAAAGTTCGGGCTGCATACGGTGAAACCGGAGCACCGGCATTCTTTGGTGCTACGTTCTCGCCTCTCACCAACGTGAGTACGGGTGGCCGGGTAGGATTCCTGCCCTCAACAGTAGTAGGCAATCCGAACATTGGTCCAGAGCGGGCTACTGAATTGGAATTTGGTCTTGATGTATCGTTGTTCCAGAGCCGTTTGAACTTTGAGGCAACTGCTTACAATAAGGTGGCCAAAGACCTGATCAACACGTTCGTACTGGCGCCATCCACTGGTGTTACCTCGATACAGGCCTTCCCGGTAGGTGACTTGCAAAACCGCGGTATCGAACTATCGCTCGGCGGTGTACCTGTGCGCTCAGATAACTTTACCTGGAATACTACTACTCTATTCTGGTTTAACCGCAGCGAAGTAACGCGCATTACGGTGCCTGCCTTCGCTACAGGCGCAGGTTTTGGCAGCAGCTTTGGCCGCAACGTATTTGCCTTGGGTGAATCGCCTACGCGCTGGTACGGTAACCCCGCCAGCCGCACCGATAACCCCAATACCTTCAGCAACCTAACCCGTTTCCAGGAAGCTCAGCCGAAGTTTAACATGTCGTTTACGAACAGCTTCACCATCGCCAAGGCGTTGGAGGTGTCGTTCTTGCTGGCTTGGCGCAAAGACTCTTACGTGAGTAACCTGAGCGAACTGCTGAAAGACGAAGGTGGCACGACCGAAGACTGGAGCCAGGATGATGATGGTGACGGTGTTGTAAACGGTCAGCAGCGGCAGGATTTCAGCTCTGCTCAGCAGTTCATCCAGAACAGCGGCTTCGTACGTCTGCGTGAGGCAGGTATTTACTACACGCTGCCTGCCACCCTGCGGGCTTCCCTCTTGAACGATGCTGTACGCAACATTCGAGTGGGTGTGTCGGGCAACAACTTGCTTACGTTCACTGATTACCGAGGCTACGACCCCGAAGTTTCCCTGTTCGGAGCGCAGTCTAGCGCTGCCGCAGTCGATGTAACCAGCTTCCCGAACACGCGGCGTATCTTCTTCCACTTGAATCTAGACTTCTAACAGCCCGACTGTTTCACTTATGTTGACTTCTCCGACTTTCCGCCGCTCGCTGCTTGCGAGTGGCTCGTTGGCCACGCTACTTTTACTGGCGGGGTGCGATGATCTGACCCAAATCGATTCTGTAACTGACCCCAATAATGCCAGCATCGAAAGCGTACTCACTAACGCTTCGTTGCCTCAACTCAACGCATTAGCTGTTGGTACAGAAGCTTCGCTTCGCCTCGGCCACCTTGGCAATAGCACTAACAACCAGGTTCTCGGTACTTTGGGCCGCGAAGTAACTGTGCTGGCTCAAACAGAAAGCCGCTGGTATTTTGAGTTGCAGGGCAGGGCATCTCCCACGGCCTCGATCAACCAACTCGATGACGCTGCCTTCTATAATGGGCAGTACACGGGCTTCGCGCGTGTAGGTCGGGCCGCACGGGTGTTTCGTGCTTCGGCCGCAAACAGCTCCGTTATTGATGCCACTCAGAAATCTGGCGTAGACGGTTTCACCCGAACCTATGAGGCACTGAGCAAGCTGCACTTGCTTATGTTACAGGGCGACAATGGTATTCGTGTTGACCTTGATAACATTGAGCGGCCCGGCCCATTCGTAGCGCGAGACGCAGCCTTGACTAACATCCGGCAGCAACTCGACGAAGCGAATACCAATCTTGGGGCTGCTGGCTCCACTTTCTTCTTCCCTTTGTCTTCGGGCTATGCTGGTTTCAATGCGCCAGCCACCTTTGCTCAGGTAAACCGAGGCCTCGCTGCTCGTGTGGCTCTATACCAAAAAGATTACGCGGGCGCACTAACAGCAATAGGTGCTTCTTTCTACAGCCGTACCGCTGCTCTGGGATTGGGACCTAAAATGGTGTTCAGCGCTACCACAGCTTCTGATGCCGGTAACGCGTATTTCCAGGTAGCTGATGGTAGCCCTTCAGCTCTGGTATCGGTACCGACCAACTTTGTGACTGAAGCTGAAACTGGCGACCTGCGTCTGGCCAAGGCTCCAATACGCACCACGCCACTTACAGTAGGCGGTATCACCGGCGTATATGAAGCCCGTGTATTTCCCACTCAGAATTCGCCCCTTGACATTATTCGTAATGAGGAGTTGCTTCTGATTGCAGCAGAAGCACGTGCCAATACCGGTGACTTAGCAGGTGCGTTGGCCGATATCAATGTTATCCGCACCCGTGCTGGTGGGTTACCAGCCCTCACGGCTGCTCAACTTCCCAATCTGGAGGCATATATCAACGAGATATTGCGTCAGCGTCGCTACTCGCTCTTTTATGAAGGCCACCGTCTCGTCGATCTGCGCCGTCTGGACCGTCTGCGTACGCAGGTAGCTCCTAACCAAACGCTTCCTTTCTCCACCACTCCCTTCAAGTTGTTCCCAAACCTGGAGAGACCAGCTGCTGAAAAAGCATTTGATGCTGCCAATCCTACTCCCTGAATTGGAGTATGATCAAACAAAAAGGCCACCCAATCTGGGTGGCCTTTTTGTTTATAATCAATGCAGTTGGCGGCAGAATGACTTCACTATGACTGTTAAGCGTGAGCCGTGTACAGTTAGAATGAACATATCTATTGCTAACTCTGCATCAGATAGCCCTTGATGTACTCCTCCAGGTCGCCATCAAGCACGTTCTGCACGTCGGTGCGTTCGATGCCGGTGCGCAGGTCCTTGATGAGCTTGTAGGGGTGAAGCACGTAGTTACGAATCTGGGAGCCGAAGTCGATACGCTTTTTGCCAGCTTCTACCACGTCGCGGGCGGCGTTGCGCTTGTCCATCTCAATCTGGTAGAGGCGCGACTTGAGCATGCGTAACGCGTGCTCCTTGTTCATGAGCTGGCTACGCTCAATCTGCACCGCAATGATGATACCGGAGGGCGCGTGCGTGAGGCGCACGGCGGTTTCCACCTTGTTCACGTTCTGGCCGCCGGCCCCGCCCGCCCGGAAGGTGTCCCAACTGATGTCGGCCGGGTTGATTTCGATATTAATGGTATCGTCAATCACGGGGTAGGCGAATACCGAGGCGAAAGAGGTGTGGCGGCGGCCGCTGCTGTCGAAAGGCGACATGCGCACAAGCCGGTGTACCCCGATTTCGCTTTTCAGGTAGCCATAGGCAAACTGGCCATCGATTTCGAGTGAAGCCGACTTGATGCCGGCCCCTTCGCCGGGCTGGTAGCTGAGCTGGCGTACCGTGAAGCCCTGCTTTTCGCCCCACATGATGTACATGCGCATGAGCATCTCGGCCCAGTCCTGGCTTTCGGTACCGCCGGCACCAGGGTTGATGTCTATGACAGCCGAAAGCTGGTCTTCCTCGTCGGAGAGCATGCGCTTGAATTCCAGGCGCTCCACGGACTGCTCGGCGGCGGAGAATTCGCGCTGCATCTCGGCCTCGGGCACGTCGCCTTCGCGGTGGAACTCATAGAGCACCTCCACATCGTCGACCTGCTTTTCAACGGTTTCGTAGTCGTCGGTCCAGACCTTGATGCCCTTCAGCTCGCGCATGGTGGCTTCGGCCTGCTTAGAATCGTCCCAGAAGCCGGCGGCCGTGGTCTGGCCCTCAATTTCTTCTACCTGTTCTTTGCGGGCATCGTAGTCAAAGATACCTCCTCAGGGCCTCGGCGCGGCCCTTCAATTCCTTCACCTGGTCGTGGGTCATAGGAAAAAAAGTGTGGATACTAAAATAAGAAAAGAGCCGGCACAGAGGCTGGGCAAAGGGTAAAGGTCGGGAAAATACTATCGCCGGACGCAACAGAGCCGGTCCCCGCCCAAAAGCCGGAGACCGGCTCTATGCCGGAGTAGCTCCCGCGGCGGAGAGCTACGAAAAAAGTAGCCTGGGGCTATACGCGTACCATCCAGCCATGCGTATCGGGCGCCTCGCCATTCCGAATGGCGGCCAGCGCAGCAGTGGCGCGCCGCGAGAAAGCATCGGCCGGAGGCGTGGGTAGCTCGTAGTCGTGGCCCTGGTAGCCGATAACGGCAATGGTGGCAATGGTGGCGGCGGTGCCTACGCCAAAGGCTTCCTGAAGCGTGCCATTGCGCTGAGCATCTAGGATTTCGATGGCTGACACCTTGCGCTCCTCTACCGGCATACCCCAGTCGCGGGCCAGCTGCAGCACGCTGCGGCGGGTGATGCCGTCGAGGATGGAACTGCTCAGGGCAGGCGTAACCAAGTGGCCGTCGATGATGAACAGCGCGTTCATCGTGCCCGACTCCTCCACATATTTGTGCTCGGAGGCATCGGTCCAGATGAGCTGGTTGTAGCCTTCCTGCTGGCCCAGTTTGGTGGGGTACATGGCGGCGCCGTAGTTGCCGGCGTTTTTGGCCGCACCCGCGCCGCCTTCGGCCGAGCGCACGTAGGTTTCCTCGAAGCGTACCCGCAGCGGCTTGGCGTAATACAGACCTACCGGGCAGGTGATAACCATGAAGCGGTACGATTCGGAGGGCCGCACGCCCAGCATGGCATCGGTGGCGAACATGAATGGCCGGATGTAGAGGGCGCTACCCGCGTCGGTGGGTACCCAGCCGCTGTCGAGGCGAATGAGTTGCAACAGGCCCTGCATGAAGACCTCTTCGGGTAGCTCGGGCATGCACATGCGCCGGGCCGAGGCGTTGAAGCGGTGGAAGTTGTCGAGCGGGCGGAACAGGGCTACCTCGCCGTCGTGGTTCTTATAGGCCTTCATGCCCTCAAAAATCGACTGGCCGTAGTGAATGGCCGAGTTGGCCGGACTTACGCTCATATCGCCATAAGGCACAATGTGCGGCTCCTGCCACTGCCCGTCGTGGTAATCAACTACCAGCATGTGGTCGGCAAAGGTTTTGCCGAAATCAAGCTGAGCGAAATCGATACCGGGCAGACGCGGGGCGCTGGTGCGCTGGGTAGAAATAGTGAGCGTATCGAGCATGGGGTGGGATGGTGGAGTAGAAAGAGAGAATGAATTGGCCGGCCGCCGCCTCAGGACCCACGGCGGCACCTGATTTGGCCCGGTACCCACCGGAAATGAATTGCCGGCCGGACCGCGGAAAGTTTGGTGGCCAGTGGTTTATCAGCCTACAGCAGCCCAGTTGTACTAGCTGGCTGAGTTTAAAGATGCAAAATTTCTGCGTAAGCTGCCTAACGCCTGTTAGCCAGTTGTACTACATGCGCGGCTCCCACTTCACTTCCTCGGCATTCAGCTCGTGGGCCATCTGGCGGCTGAGTACGAACAGGTAGTCGGAAAGCCGGTTGAGGTACATAATCACCAGTTCGGCCACGAACTCGTCCTCGTTCAGGTGAATGACCAGCCGCTCGGCCCGGCGGCATACGCAGCGGGCCAGGTGGGCAAACGATACCGACTGATGGCCCCCGGGCAACACAAACACGCGCAACTCGGGCAGCGTTTCGTTCATGCGGTCCATCTCCTGCTCCAATAGCTCCACATCTTCGGCGTGCAGGTCCGGAATCTTCATCTTCGACTTCTCGGGGTCGGAAGCCAGCGAGGCACCCACCGTAAACAGGCGGTCCTGAATTTCCTTGAGCAGCGTGCGCCGGGCCTCGTTCACGGGCTGGTCGCGCACCAGGCCGATATAGGAATTCAGCTCATCCACGGTACCGTAGCACTCGATGCGTAAGCTGGATTTGGGCACGCGCGTGCCGCCAATAAGCGAGGTAAGGCCCTTGTCGCCGGTTTTGGTATAGATTTTCATGGGTTGAGGAGGGGGTAAATAGTAAAGTGGAACGTCATTCAGAGCGAAGCGAAGAATCTTGCGTGCTGACGTCGGATGGCTATTAACAACATCAGCACGCAAGATTCTTCGCTTCGCTCTGAATGACGTTCTATTTTACCAACAAAAACCTCCCTTACCCCTTCGCCAGTTGGCCGCTTACCACGTTTTCGTTTACCTCGTCGGTTTCCACGAGGCCGTCGCGCAGGCGCACAATGCGGTGGGCGTGCATGGCAATGTCCTCTTCGTGGGTTACCATGATGATGGTGTTGCCACGGGAGTAGAGCGCCTCGAACAGCTCCATGATTTCGTGGCTGGTGCGGGTGTCGAGGGCACCGGTGGGTTCGTCGGCCAGGATGATGCTGGGGTTGTTGACCAGGGCGCGGGCAATAGCCACGCGCTGGCGCTGGCCGCCCGACAGCTCGTTGGGCTTGTGCATGGCGCGGTCGGCCAGGCCCACGCTGCGCAGGGCCTCGCGCGCCATTTCGTGCCGCTCGCTTTTGCCATAGCCGGCATAAATGAGGGGCAGGGCCACGTTATCGAGGGAAGTAGCGCGGGGCAGCAGGTTGAAGCTCTGGAACACGAAACCGATTTCGCGGTTGCGCACGTCGGCCAGTTGGTTGTCGCTCATGTTGCTCACATCGTGCCCATTTAGCACGTAGCTGCCGCCCGAAGGCGTATCGAGGCAGCCAATGATGTTCATGAGCGTAGACTTGCCCGAGCCCGACGGACCCATGAAGGCTACGTACTCGCCCCGCTGAATGGTAATGGATACCGATTGCAGCGCGTGAATCTCCTCGGCTCCCATGCGGTACACCTTGGAAATATCATCGGTCTGGATAATAGGAGGCTGCATAGAAAGGGGCGCTAAGGGTTAATTCCAGGAGGCCTTACGGGCCGCCAGGGCCGCGTCGTACTCCTTGCGAAAGGTACCATAATCCGCCGCCGAAAGCAACGTGCCGAGCCGGTAGAGGGGGCCCTGGGCGTACTCCATCAGGCCCACCGGCACGGCCGCCAGCACGTAGGCTTTCAGCAGCGCCACCGATTCGGGGTTGTACTCCACCCCACGCAGCAGTACGTCGTAGGCCGCTGGAAACTCGTTGCGGCGGGCATGGAAAGCAGCGGCAGCGACCAGCCCGTTTTCGGCAAAAGGGGCCTGCTGCACCAGTTGGGCGTAGAGGCGGCCGGCTTCGGCGGGCTGCTTGTCGGCCTCGGCCAGCGCCGCCCGAAAATACAGCCGCTGATACGTATCGAACCCGGTAAATGTGCCTTTCTGTACTAGCTCGCGCAGTTGGGGCCACTGCTGCCCGCGCACGTACAGCTCACCCCGCAACACGTTCCAGGGCGAAGCACCCGCGGCCCCAATGGGCGGCGCGCCCTGCGCCAGCGTGTTGCGCACGGCATCGAGCTGGCCGGCTTCCAGTGCACGAGGCAACTGGGCTAGCAGCGCGGTGGCCTGCAGCGGGCCCGCCGTTACGGAAGTTGCCGCCGGCAATAGGGCTGATGCCGACAGTTCGTCGCCGCGCAGCACCAGGTATTGGGTTTTCACTGAATCGGACGCCAGACTGTAGGTTTCGCGCAATTCGGGCTGCAACGCCGCTCGTAACAGCCGGGTAGGCGCGCCAGCCGGCGTACGGGCTCCTATCTGCCGGGCCGAATCGGGCTGACCGCTCAGGGCCAGGGCGTAGGCCAGGGGCAGCGTCGGCAGGGTGGGACTGTTTTCGCGGGCTTCCTGAAGACGGCTGGCGGCCGGGGCGGGCAGGCCCTGGTCGAGCAGCCACAGCCCCTGCAACTGCTGATAGTAAGCCGAGCCGGCTCCTGAGCCGCTGGCCAGTGGCAGCAGGGCCTGCTGGGCAGCCACTGGCTGCCCGCCGTAGTGGTGCGTAAAGGCCCGGAGCAGTGTTAGCTGGTCAAGAAACGGGGCGTTGGCGGGGTTGGCGGCCAGGGCGGGCAGCAGCGCCAGCAAGGTGGTGTCGTGGCGGGTAGCGCGGCCCAGGGCATCGTGGTAAAGCCGGGCGAAGCGGACTTCGTTGAGCGTTCGGGTAGTGTCGGGCAGGGGCGTGGGGGCCGCGGCAGGCTTACCGGTGAGCCGGGCCAGCAGCAGGGCATTAGCCTGCAGGGCGGCATTGTCAGGGTCAGAGGAGCGGGTTTCCTGTACCAGCGCGGCGGCACCGGCCCAATCCTGCTGCCGGATGCGGTAGGCCAGCTCGTTGGCGGCCAGCATGGCGTCATCGGAGCCGGTGGCGGCAGCAGCGCGGGCGCGGTAGTGCGCTACCGAGTCGGATAGGGCGGAGCGGGAGTACAGTTGAGCCAGGTCGGCGTTGAGGGCCGCGTTGGTGGGGTTGGCTTGTAGCCCTTCCTGCAGCACGGCCAGCCGGTCGAAAAAGTCCTGCTGTTCGTTGTAGAGGGCAGCCAGGCGCAACGAGATGCGGGGCGAAGGCCGCCGCTCCAACGCCCGGCGCAGGATGTTGATTTCGTTCTGGCGCTGTAGGCGGAAGCGGTAGAGCGCCGCCCGGCCCAGGCTGGCCTTGTGGTTGTGCTGGTCGAGCACGTCGCTTTCGGCGTAGTAGCGCTCCGCCAGCAGCGCCCGCGACATATCATCGGGTGTCAGCTCGCTTTCCAGCCGGGCCAAATCACCCAGGTTATTGTAGGTGCCGGCCTGCACCTGGTCGAGCACGAAAAAGTTGTTGCGCATGCTCACGCCCACCACGGCCACTATGCCCAGCGCGTACATGGCATAAAACGGAAACCGCTGGGGCTGAAACACCACGCGGTAAACCGCCTTCTTCTGGCGCAGTAGCGGCCCGAAATTCAATAGCACATAGAGCAAGAAAGCCCCGCCCACGCCCAGCAGGGCCAGGGCCGTAAAGTCGCGGCCGGCCTGCAGCAGCGGGTCGTTGGCGGTGGCCAGGGCGTAGCCGAGCGTGCCGGCAGCCAGCAGCACCAGCACCAGCAGCAGGGTGGCTGCAGCGCCCGGCGGCACCCCGGCCGGCAGCGTGGCGGCCCGGCGGCTTTGGCCCAGCCAGGCCACGGCCACGGCTGGCAGCAGCAGCAGATAGGGGTCGAGTTGGATGCCGGGTAGCACCAGCAACTGGTTCTGGTTGAGGTAATAAAGCAGCAGGATAGTTAAGTACAAGCCACCCGCCAGCAGGAACGCCCACAGCCCGTAGCGGCCGGCAGGCGTCGCGGCCTGTGTGTTCACCCACAGTAAGCCATGCACATTCTCGAAGGCCACCCAGAGCACCAGCAGCGCAAAGGCCACCGCTCCGGCCTGGGTGAAATAGGCGCTCAGATGCAGCGCGGTGTAGTCGGCGGGGTTGGGGTTTTGCAGAAACACCAATAGCCCCAGGCCCGCCACTAAGGCAGCAAACGTGCCCAGGCGCGTATTAAAAGGGGTTTCGGGCCGGAAGGCATGGAAGTAGTACGCCGGCCCCACCAGCAGCACCAGGCTCAGGACCAGCACATACTGCCGGCCGGTTTCAAACACATCCAGTAGGTCGGCGTTCAGCGACATGAGCAGGAAGATGACCAGAGCCATTGCCGCCACAAAGTAGAGCCGGCTCAGGGGGCTGACGGCCGCCAGAAAATAGGCCAGCGCCACGCCCAGCAACGCCACCAGCCCCAGCGCCGCCCCGGGCCGCAGAAACGGACCGGCCACGTCGTAGGTCTGGGTAACGAGGTAGCCGTTGGCCTGCACCGGCAGCCGGGCCAGCCCCACGGCCACCTCGGCCACGGTGGTGGGTACCGGCGTCAGCTGGGTTACGGGCTGCAGGGGCTGCACGGTATTCTCGGCCGTGAAGTAGTGCCAGCTGGCCAGCCCAACGGCCAACGCGGCGCACAAAGCCAGCAGCAGTAACGGCCAGGGCCAGCGGCGGGTGCTCGGGGAAGGAACGGGCGAAGTCAAGCGGGGCGGGAATAAGGGGTTTACCAGAACGAGTCATGCTGAGCGAAGCCGAAGCATCTCTACCGCAATGCTAACCCAACGTCAGGATTACTATTGCGGTAGAGATGCTTCGGCTTCGCTCAGCATGACAACTTTATCGCGTGCATAACCTACTCCAGCACCTTTGGCACCCGGAAGTAGTCGGAGTCTTTGCGCGGGGCGTTGCTTAGGCCGGCGGCGTGGCCGACGGTGTTTTGTGCCTCGTCAGGGCGCAGCACGTTTATTTCCTGGCTCAGGTGTACCAGTGGCTCCACATCGGTGGTGTCGAGTTGGCGGAGCTGGTCCACCCAGTCCAGGATCTTGTTCAGGTCGCCGAGCACCTGCTGCTCGTTGGTGGAGTCGAATTCGAGGCGGGCCAAGTGGGCCAGGCCGCGCAGAGTAGCCAGGTCGGTGCTCATGGGAGCGGGGAGTTCAGAGGTGAAAAAAGCAGTTGATAGCCGCAAGATACGGCCCTTCGGCCGGTTGTGCCCTGCTCAGCCAACCGGTTCGGGCCGGGTAGTAGTAGCAGCAGGAGCCGCTTCGGCCCGGGCCGCTTGGGGGCGCCAGCTACCTGGGCCGGGAATGCCGCCGGCTTCGGGCCGTAGGCCGCTGGTGATAACCTCGAATACGCGCTGCTGCAGGGCGGGCACATCAGCGGCGGTAAGACCAGCCGTGCTGATGGGCGCATGCATCACGATGGCCAGCCGGGCCCAGCGCACCCGCAGCCCGCCTACATCGGGCAGAAAGTGGTGGTTGAGCGGCATGGTGATGGGCACGATGGGCACGCCCGTGGCAATGGCCAGCTGAAAAGCACCCTCCTTGAAAGGCTCCAGCTGCTGGCCGGGCTGGCTCGAAATCTGGCCTTCGGGGAAGATGATAACCGAGCGGCCGGCTGCCAGCTCCTGGCGGGCCCGCACGATGGCCCGGCCCCGGCTCACGGCACTGTTGCGGTCGACGGTAATGTAGGCGCGTCCGAAAATTGGCCCCCAAAGCGGGATTTTAGCCAGCGAGCTTTTGCCCAGCACGTTCGGGCCGTCCGACAGGGTCCGAAACAGCAGCGGAATATCAATGAGGGAACTGTGGTTGGCCAAATACAGGCAGGGCTGGCCCGGCGGCACTGTTTCGGTGGCCCGTATGGTCTCCACCGGTACGCCCCACATCATAATGAAGAACCGCGACCAAGCTTTGTTGAGCGCCCGCAGGTAAGGCCAGCCCGCCGGCCAGTGGCTCAGGCCCCACTGCACCGGGTAGGTAACCAAAAACGGAACCGCAAACCAGAAGGTCGCCCAGCTGGTGTACAGGCGCTGGCCGATGTAACGAAGCAGGTGCATCATAGCCGCGAAAGTAAGGTGGATAGCTGGGTAAAGAATGCCCGTCATTCTTCACGTCGCTAGGAATGACGTGTAGGCGCTGCCGGAATGGCCACGCCTACATGCCTAGCAGGCGGCCGGCTTTCAGCAGGCCGGCCACGCTTACGGCGTCGGTTATGCGGCCGTCCATAACCAGCTGCACGGCTTCGGCCAGCGGGAGTTTCCAGAGGCGCAGGTCCTCGGTTTCTTCGGGCTCGGTGTCGCCCTGCTCCAGCTCTTGGGCCAGAAAAACAAAGCCTTCCTCATCGGTTACCGAGTTGGAGGTGTGCAGGCGCATGATGTTGGTCCAGCGGTGGGCGAGCAGGCCGGTTTCCTCGCGTAGCTCGCGCCGGGCCGATTCGAGTATGTCGAGTTCCACCGGCCCGCCACCCATCGGAATTTCCCAGCTGTACTCGCTTAAGGGGTAGCGGTACTGGCCTACCAACCAGGTGTTGCCCTCGGCATCGACCGGCACAATACCCAGGGCCTTGTTCTTCATCGTCACGACGCCGTAGATGCCGGCCGTGCCGCCAGGTGTAATCACCTGATCCTCACGCACCCGGATCCAGGGGTTCTGGTACTTTACTTCGGAGGCCTGCGTCTGCCAGGGGTTGTGCGTCTCGTCGAAATCAGCGGCAGGGTTGGCCATAGAGGAAAAGTGAGGGAGCAGAAAGGGGGTAAAGATACGACGGCAGAAAAAGGTGCGTACCGCACCTACAGCCCACCGGGTAAAAAGATCCATTGAGCGGGTGAAACTTTCCGTTGGGCCAAAAAATCCATTCGGCCCACGCCGTTCGTATACTTTTGACCTACTAATTATTCAGCGCTGGTAAGGTTTATGGAAAGGAAGGCTCTTACCGCGTAGTATTGGCATCATGGCAGCAATTAGTAGGGTGGATGAATGAACCGCTGCCAGCCAGTATGACCGAAAAGGCCGCTACCTAGGGTAGCGGCTTTTTTATTGCTCTTTTTTCTGGTCCAAGGTGGGTCGATTGGGACTTCGGCGCGCAACCGGGGCCAACCTCCCGCCAAAGTGGTGCGTAGGCTACTACTGCCGGCCGTTCACATTCCGCCCGGCACCATTCCCATAATGGCCAACCAACCCAACAAGCAGCCCGAAAACAAGCCAACTGATAAGTCGTTGAAGGAAGGCGACCCGCTCTTCAACCTCAAGCATGCCGAAGCTGAGTCGGCACTGGCGGAGAAGAACGACGGCCTCGGCCCCACGACCAACGTGTACATGACCGAAGACGAGGAGTCTAACATCGACAACGGCCCCCGCGACAGCCAGGGCACCCGCCGTGGCGAGCAGAATCCCGGTCGCGAAGGTTCGAACGCCGGCACGCACTAACAACGACCCAAGTCCAGAATATCCGGCTAGCATAACCGGCAAAGGCCTCACCCGGCTGAAACAACCATCTTTGTGGCTGTTTCAGCTGAGTGAGGCCTTTCTTTGGCAGCCTAACAGCTGGAATAGTTTTACGCCCTGCTCATGAAGCGCCCTGCTCCGCAAATGCTATTGGTTTCCTATACCGGCGAGCCGCTCGAAGCGGGACTTGATGAAGCCGGGCGCGGCTGCCTGGCCGGGCCCGTTTTTGCGGCCGCCGTGCTGCTGCCACCCGATTTTAGGTCAGAATACCTCAACGACTCCAAGCAGCTGACGGCCCGGCGCCGCGAGCTGGTACGCTCCGAAATCTGCCGCGAAGCTGTAGCCTGGGCCGTGGCCGAAGCCTCGGTGGCCGAAATAACTGCGCTCAATATTGCGCAGGCCAGCTACCTGGCCATGCACCGGGCCACCAACCAGCTGCGGCCCACGCCTACCCACCTGCTCGTCGATGGCAACCGATTCCGGCCGCACCCTACGCTGCCCCACACCTGCATAGTGGGCGGCGACGGCCTCTACCGCCAAATTGCGGCGGCCTCGGTGCTGGCTAAAACCTTCCGCGACGACCGGATGCGGGAGCTGGCGGCTGCCTATCCGGCCTATGGCTGGGAGCAGAACGCCGGCTATCCTACGGCCGCGCACCGTGCTGCCATTCGGGCACACGGCCCCACCGAACACCACCGCATGGGGTTCCGGCTCCTGTAAAGCAACGGCTAGTATAAGTGGTATCCACTAAAAAGCGGCAAAGCGGCTACCAGACGTATCTGATGGCCGCTTTGCCGCTTTTTGATGACTTTGGCTGTTAGCTCTTAAGCTTCAGCAGATCCAGAAACAGGCTGAATCCATCGACTGTGGTACCGCCTTCGCCGAACGTATCGAAGCTCAGGGGCTTGATGATGTAGCCGCTTACAGCCAGCTGCTGGGCTTTAAGACGGTCGGTTTCCAGATCGGAGGTGGTGGTGATGAATACGTTTAGGTGCTGGAATTCGGGGTCGGCGCGCAGAATTTCGAGCAGCTCCAGCCCGTTCATGCGGGGCATGTTCAGATCGAGCATAACCACGTGGGGGAGCGGAATACGGGTCTGGCCGCCTTCACCGCGCAGCAAATCCAGGGCCTCGCGGCCGTTGCGGGCCACATGCAGCGGCACGTTCACGTTGTTTTTGCGCAACTCGCGCTGTACGTTCATGATATCGAGCTGGTCGTCTTCGACAAGCAGAATGGCAGGTTGCTGGGAGGAGAGGGGCATGGGCAGGCAGAGCAGATAAAGGCAGTGAATTACTTGGCTATACGGACAACTGGCTCCGAAGGGGGCATTGGGCGGGTAAGCACCCGCTTGGGCCAGGTGAAAATGAAGCTGGCTCCGGCCCCTTCGGCCGACTCCACGCGGATGGTGCCGCCTCGCCGCTCCACAATTTTCTTGACGATGGCCAGACCTACGCCGGTGCTTTCCAGCGTGTCTCGCTCGGTCAGGGTCTGGAAGATGATAAAGATTCGCTCGTGGTACTCGGGGGCAATGCCTGGCCCGTTGTCGGTTACCGAGAAGGTGTAAAAATCGGGCATTTCGACGCAACCGATGGCCACGTGGCCATGGGCCGGGTCGTGGTGGTACTTGGCGGCGTTGCTGATGAGGTTGGTGAATACCTGCTCTAGCTGGATCTGGTTGGTGTGCAGCGTGGGCAGATAAAAGGGCAGTTCCACCTCGAACCCGGCCGGTAGCTCCAGTGAATCAATGATTTCGCGCAGCAGCTGGCGCACAAACACGGCCTCATCGGCCTGGGGCGTGCGCCCTACCCGGGCCAGGTCAAGAATGCCGGTAATCAGGTGTTCCATGCGCCGCACCCGTGTGCGCATCAGCACCAGAAACTCGCGAATGTGGTCTGGTACATCCTGGCCCAGGTCCTCTTCAATCCAGCGCGAAGCCGTTTCGATGCCCCGCAACGGCGCTTTCAAATCGTGCGATACCACGTAGGCAAACTGGTCGAGTTCCTGGTTGCGGCGCTCCAGCTGCCGGATGGTGGTATTGATGGTGTCGGTCATGGTGTTGAGCGACGTGGCCAGCTTGGTCAGCTCGTCCTGCTCGGTGTCCGGAATATGGGTGGCATAGTCGCCGCCGGCAATGCGTTGGGCCTGGCCTACCATGCCGCCGATGCGCCGCGAAAGCTGCCGCACCAGATACGCCGCATACAGCAGCCCCAAGGCAATAGTAAAGAGCGTAACACCCACCGACAGGATGCGGGTTTCGCGGATGCTGGCCTGCAGGCGCAGGCGCTGCTGGCGGCGCGATAAGGCCTCCGACTGGTCGAACTCAGCAAACACCACCCGAACCTGATCCATGAGCACTTTGCCTGTAAGGTCGGAAGCCAGATTGGCGTGCTCAAGGCCGCTGATGCCAATCTGGGTAGGGTCACTGCGCAGAGCTTCGCGCTTCTCACCAATGAGCAGGTGTGAATAGGAATTCCACTGCTCGAACAGCCGCTGCACCTGCTGCAGCCGCCGGAACTGCTGCCCGGCCACCGGCATTTCGTCGCGCAGGCTGCCAAAACGGCCCAGCAGCTTTCTTTCGCCCTCGTAGTAAGGCGTCAGCAGCACTTCGTTGTTGAGCAGCAGGTAGCCCCGAAAGCCAGCCTCCATGTCGATGATGTTGCGCAGCAGTGAGGTAGCCTCATTGGTGATTCGCTGCGAATTGGCCACCCGCTGCGAATTGCGCAGCACGGCCCGCGAGAGTTGGTAATTGAGAAATACCACGGCCGCGAAAAGCGCCGAAATAGTCAGAAACCCTGCAAAGAGCTTGGTGGAGAGCCGGAGCTTAAGGTTCATGGGGTGGGGGAGAGAGCGAAGACAGGTGGCCGGCGGCTTATGCCGCCCGCGCCCGGGTTTCTATGATGTGCAGCAACGCCACAATATCATCGGCGAGCTTGTTGATATGGCCTAGTCCGGTCGTGGCCGCGTCGGACTGGCCGGCCAGGCGCAGGTCCATCAGGCGGCTTCCTTCCAGATGGATGAGCCGGTGCAGACGGTCGAGCTCGTGGGTTTCGGGCAGATGGCCGTACGCAGGCAGGGCGCGCTGGGTTATCCATTGACCCATGGCACATTGCTCCGGGTCGCGGATGGGTCCCTGGGCCGTGTCGCTGCCATAAAGAAAGGAGCGCAGCTTCGACTTGAAGAGCAGGTGCTTGATGCGGGCCGCATCGAATTCTTGTTTCAGGTCGTCGGTCATAGAGAAAAAGTAGAGGCAAACCGGTCGAATACCGGTGTGGCAGAACAACAGCCGGAGCGGCGCTGAGCCAAAGATAGCCAACCCGCGGCGGACCAGCCGGCCATAATTGGCTACTTTCGCACCACCGCCGGATGACCCCATTCTGCCCCTTCCGGCCGGTTCGTTTCACCATCCCACCTCACTTTCATGTCCGACACGCTCAAAACCGTTCCGCTCAACGACGTTCACCAGCAGCTCGGGGCCAAAATGGTGCCCTTCGCCGGCTACAACATGCCCGTGCGCTATTCCTCCGACCTCGACGAGCACCACACTGTGCGCCGGGCCGTGGGCATGTTCGACGTGTCGCATATGGGCGAGTTCCGGGTGCGCGGCCCCCAGGCCCTGGCCCTCATTCAGCGCGTAACCAGCAACGACGCCAGCAAGCTTGTGCCCGGCAAGGCCCAGTACAGCTGCCTGCCCAACCAGACCGGCGGCGTGGTAGACGACCTGCTGGTGTATATGCTGGCCGAAGAGGACTACCTGCTCGTCGTAAACGCCTCCAACATCGAGAAGGACTGGAACTGGATTCAGCAGTTCAACACCGAGGGTGCCGATATGCAGAACGTGTCGGAGGAGATGAGCTTGTTTGCGGTGCAGGGCCCCAAGGCCATTGCCGCCCTGCAGGGCCTCACCGATACCGACCTGAGCGCCATTCCGTACTACTCTTTCGTGCAGGGCACGTTTGCCGGCGCGCCCAACGTCATCATCTCGGCCACCGGCTACACCGGCGCGGGCGGCTTCGAGCTGTACGTGCCCAACGAGCACGCCAAGCAGGTTTGGGATGCCGTGATGGAAGCCGGCCAGCCTCACGGGCTCAAGCCCATCGGCCTGGGTGCCCGCGACACGCTGCGCCTCGAAATGGGCTACTGCCTCTACGGCAACGACATCACCGACGAAACCTCGCCCCTGGAAGCCGGTCTGGGTTGGATTACCAAGTTCACCAAGGAGTTCACTAACTCCGAAAACCTGAAGGCCGAGAAGGCTGCCGGCATGGAGCGCAAGCTGGTCGGCTTCCTGATGGACGGCCCCGGCATCCCGCGCAGCCACTACCCGCTGGTAAACGAAGCCGGCGAAACCATTGGCGAGGTAACCAGCGGTACCCAGTCGCCGAGCCTGAGCAAGGGCGTGGGTCTGGGTTACGTGCAAACCGCTTTGGCGGCCCCCGGCACCTCTATTTTCGTGCAGGTACGCGGCAAGAACCTGCCCGCCACGGTGATCAAGCTGCCCTTCGTACCCGGCACGGAGGAAGTTTAAGAATTCATTCGGAGTAGAACGTCATGCTGAGCGAAGTCGAAGCATCTCTACCGCAACAGTAATCATATGCTATTGCGGTAGAGATGCTTCGACTTCGCTCAGCATGACGTTCCCTTTTCACACGTTCAATGCCTACTCTCGACATCTGTTTCTCCCCTGAACTACTGCCGCTCTATAACCTGAAAGGCAAGGTGGCGGTGGTGGTTGATGTGTTGCGGGCCACCTCCAGCATTGTAACGGCGCTGGCCGCGGGCGTAGCGCACCTTGTGCCTTTTAGCGAGTTGGACGAGTGCCGGGCAATGGCCGCCCAGGGCTACCTGACGGCTGCCGAGCGCGACGGCCGCCAGGCCGAAGGCGTGGACTTGGGCAACTCGCCCTTCGGCTACCTCGATGGCCAAGTGGCCGTGCAAGGCCGTACCGTGGCCCTCACCACCACCAACGGCACCCACGCCCTGCACCTCTCGGCTGCCGCCGATGAAATCGTAGTCGGGGCCTTCCTCAACCTGGGGGCCGTAGCCAACCATCTGCGCCTCCTGAACAAGGATGTGGTAGTGGTGTGCGCCGGCTGGAAGGGCCATTTCTGCCTCGAAGACACGCTGTTTGGCGGGGCCCTGGCTGCCCGCCTGCAAGCCGATTTCGATACCACCGCCTCCGATGCTACCCTAGCCGCCCTCGACCTGTGGGCTGCCGCCGAGCCTGACCTGGGCGGCTACCTGCTCCGCTCGGCCCATGTCCGTCGCCTCAACCACCTCGAAGCCCACCAGGACATGGCCTTCTGCATCCGCCAGGATGAGTACGATCTGGTGCCGGTATTCAAAAACGGCCGCATCCAGATCACGGATTAGCACGGATTTTTTCGGATTTCATGGATTTTGTAGTCGGGGCGCATCACTGATAGTCCACAACTGCTCTTTTGCTGAAAATGGAAAGGCCACCTCAACCTGAGGTGGCCTTTCTTAATCGACTACAAAATCCGTGAAATCCGAAAGAGTCCGCGCTAATCCATGATCAATCAGTGATTATTGAATTGGGCTTCTTCGGTGCTGCCGACCAGGGCGCCGGTGCTGGAGCGGCCGGCCGTTACCACGTTCTGCACGGCGTCGAAGTAGCCGGTGCCCACGAACGTCTGGTGCTTGACGGCCTTGAACCCCTTTTTCTGGAGCGCAAACTCGCGCTCCTGCAGCTCCGAGTAGCCGGCCATGCCCCGCTCGCGGTAGGCGGTGGCCAACTCGAACATGCTGGTATTGAGCGCGTGGAAACCGGCCAGCGTGATGAACTGGAACTTGTAGCCCATGGCGGCCAGCTCTTCGCGGTAGATTTCCATTTCGGGCACGCTGAGCTTGGCGGCCCAGTTGAACGAAGGCGAGCAGTTGTAGGCCAGCAGCTTACCCGGGAACTGGGCGTGGATGGCTTCGGCAAACTGGCGGGCCTGCTCCAGGTCGGGGTGCGAGGTCTCCATCCAGATAAGGTCGGCGTAAGGGGCGTAGGCTAGGCCGCGGGCAATGCCAGCCTCCAGCCCACAACGTACCCGGAAAAAGCCCTCCGAGGTACGCTCGGCTTCCTCCAGCACAAAGGGCTGGTCGCGTGGGTCGATGTCGGAGGTGAGCAGGTCGGCGGCGTCGGCATCGGTGCGGGCCACTACCAGCGTGGGCACGCCCATCACATCGGCGGCCAGGCGGGCGGCTACGAGCTTGTTAATGGCTTCCTGGGTGGGCACGAGCACCTTGCCACCGAGGTGGCCGCACTTCTTGGCCGACGACAGCTGGTCTTCGAAATGCACGCCTGCTGCCCCAGCCTCAATCATCATCTTCATCAGTTCAAACGCGTTCAGGTTGCCCCCAAAACCCGCCTCGGCATCGGCCACAATGGGCACCAGCCAATGCACGTCGCCCTCGCCCGATACACTCTGAATCTGGTCGGCGCGGAGCAGGGCGTTGTTGATGCGGCGCACCACGGCCGGCACCGAGTCGGCGGGATATAGGCTCTGATCGGGATACATCTGGCCCGAGTTGTTGGCATCGGCCGCCACCTGCCAGCCCGAGAGGTAGATGGCGTTGAGGCCGGCCTGCACTTCCTGCACGGCCTGGTTGCCGGTGAGGGCCCCCAACCCCGCCACATATTGCTCGGAGTGCAGCAGCTGCCACAGCCGCTCGGCCCCGTTGCGGGCCAGCGAGTATTCGATGGTCACGGAGCCACGGAGCTTCAGCACGTCCTCAGCCGTGTAAGGCCGAACGATGCCTTTCCAGCGGGAATTCGTGGCCCAATCCTGTTCAATGGCGGTAATGCGTTGCTGCTTGTTCATGGCGGTAGGGGGTTGAGGAGGAGAAAAGTATGGGCAAAGCGAGGCCTGGCGGGGCAAAACCAGTGCTTTGACCCGGTGGAGGAAACCCGGAAAATTTGAAGAGAATATTAAAACGGTGTAGGGGCGGGGCTTGTCCCCGCCCGCCGTTCGCGCCGCTGCAACGGTACTTGTTCAACGGGAACCGTTCAACGGCGGGCTGGGACAAGCCCCGCCCCTACAGCGTTCTGACTACGCCAGCTGCTCGTAGGCCGGTAGGGTCAGGAACTCGATGAACTGCTCGCTCATCACCAGCCGGTCGAAGAGGCGGGCGGCTTCGAGGTACTTGCCTTGTGCATATACCTCGTCGCCGATTTCCTGGCGGATGGCTTCGAGCTGGGCCGGGAGCAGCTCACGGTACAGTGCTACGGTCAGCGGGCGGCCGTCGGCCAGCTGGGTGCCGGGCGTGTGCAGCCACTGCCACACCTGGGCCCTGGAAATTTCGGCGGTAGCGGCGTCTTCCATCAGGTTGTGAATCGGGACGCAGCCGTTGCCTCGCAGCCACGATTCGAGGTAGCGCACGGCCACATCGAGGTTGAGGCGCAGGCCGGCTTCGGTGATGTCGCCCGTCGGCGCCTGCACTAAATCCTGGGCCGTCACCTGCACATCGTCGCGCTTATTGTCGATTTGGTTGGGCTGGGGCATCAGCTCGTTGAAGACCTCCAGCGCCACCGGCACCAGGCCGGGATGCGCCACCCAGGTACCGTCGTGGCCGGCGCGGGCCTCGCGCACCTTATCCTGGCGGACTTTTTCGAGGGCCCGTTCGTTGGCTTCGGGGTCGTTTTTGATGGGAATCTGGGCTGCCATACCGCCCATGGCGTGCACGCCGCGGCGGTGGCAGGTCTGCACGACCAGCTGCGAGTAGGCGCTCATAAACGGCACCGTCATGGTTACGGCGGCACGGTCGGGCAGCCGGAATTCGGCCCCCAGCCCCAGCCGCTTGATGTAGCTGAAAATGTAGTCCCAGCGGCCGCAGTTGAGGCCGGCCGAGTGCTCGCGCAGTTCCCACAGAATCTCGTTCAGCTCGAAAGCGGCCGGTAGCGTCTCAATCAGCACCGTGGCCTTGATAACGCACTTGGGCATTTTCAGCGACCGTTGCGCGAAGCCAAACACGTCGTTCCAGAGGCGGGCTTCGAGGTGGCTCTCTATTTTAGGCAGGTAGAAGTAGGGCGCCGTGCCGCGGGCGCAGAGCTCGTGGGCGTTGTGGAAGAAGTAGAGGCCGAAATCGAACAGCGAAGCACTCACCGGCTCGCCATCCACGAGCAGGTGTTTTTCGAGCAGGTGCCAGCCGCGGGGGCGCACCATGAGCACGGCGGTTTTCTCGTTCAGCTTGTACTCTTTCTGGGGCGTGCTGATGGAAATGGTGCGGCGCACGGCGTCGCGCAGGTTGCGCTGGCCCTCCACCACGTTGGCCCAGGTGGGCGAAGTCGAGTCTTCGAGGTCGGCCATGAACACCTTGGCGCCCGAATTCAGGGCGTTGATAATCATTTTGCGCTCTGTGGGGCCCGTTATTTCCACCCGCCGGTCGAGCAGGTCGTCGGGCAGCGGGGCCACGGTCCAGGGCTTTTCGCGCAGCTGCCTGGTTTCGGGCAGAAAATCGAAGGCCTCGCCGGCCGCCAGCCGCTGCTGCCGTTCGGTGCGCCGCTGCAGCAGCCCGCGGCGCGTGGCCTCGAAGCGGCGGTGCAGCTCGGCCACAAAAGCCAACGCCGAGGGCGTCAGGATTTCGGCATAGGCGGGCGAGTATTCGCCCGTTACCTGCACCCGCTCGGGAGTGCGGTAGGTGGGGGCCAGAATCTGGGGCTCGGCGAAAGGCGACATACGCAGCGGGGTTGAAGTAAACGATGGGAAAGCTGCCCGGGGGCAGTGCATCAAATGTATAAAAGCGAATTTTATCAAACAAGCGAATATTCGCTAATTTTTAATCGGGTTAGCAAAATCGTAGATTTACGGGCTTACGGCGTAAAAAAAACATGTAAATCAGTGCCGGCCGGATCAGGGCAATCAGCGAATTGCCCCTTACATCCGCTATTTCCTGGCTGGCACAAAGCCCGGTCTTTCCGCTCCATCCCATCTTACCAGTTCCTATATGCTGAGCCACGGCCAGGTTGTTCGCTTGATATTTGGGCTGAAGTTGCGCGAGCTGCGGCAGGAGCGGGGCCTCACGCCCGCCGAAATGGCCCGCGCCTGCGACGTGTCGGTGTCCTACCTCAACGAGATAGAAAAGGGCAAAAAATACCCCAAGGCCGATAAAATTCTGAGCCTGAGCAAGGTGCTGGGCGTGAGCTACGACCAGCTGGTGTCGCTGACGCTGAGCCGGCGCCTGGAACCCATTTCCGAGCTGCTACAGTCGGATTTGCTCAAGGAGTTTCCGCTGGAAATGTTCGGCCTCGACCCGTTGCGCATTGTGGAGTTGATTGCCAACGCGCCGGCCAAGATGAACGCCTTCATCAGCACGCTCTTCGAAATTGCGCGCAACTATGAGATGCGCCAGGAAAACTTCTTTCTGGCCGCATTGCGCTCTTATCAGGAGATGCACGACAACTATTTTGAGGAGCTGGAGCAGGACGCGCGCACCTTCGTGGTGGAGCATGGCGTGGCCGCTGCTACGTCGTCACCCGACCGGACCCAGTTGGAGCGGGTGCTCACCGCGCAGTATGGCTACACCCTCGACCGGGATGGGCTGGTCGAGTACGCGCACCTGGGGCGGTTGCGGTCGGTGTTTCAGCCCAAGTCGCGGCGGCTGTTGCTGCGCCAGGGCCTGAGTGGGGCCCAGGAGGGCTTCGTGCTGGGCCGTGAGGTGGCCTTCAACTACCTCAATCTGAAAGACCGGCCCTACGTGAATGCCTCGTTTCCGGTGCGCTCGTTCGATGAGGTGCTCAACAACTTCAAGGCCTCGTACTTTGCCGGGGCCCTGCTGATGGATGAGGAAACGCTGGTGCGCGACCTGACGGCCCTGTTTGCGGCAAAAACCTGGGAGCCGGCCGATCTGCTGGCCTTGCTCACGCGCTACGATGTGTCGCCGGAGATGTTCATGCAGCGCATCACCAACCTGCTGCCCCGCCATTTTGGGCTGCAGAGCCTGTTTTTTCTGCGCTTCGACCAGGCCAATGCCTCAGCCGACTACCGCCTGACCAAGGAGCTGCACCTTTCGCGCCTGCACAACCCCCACGGCAACGAGCTGCACGAGCACTACTGCCGCCGCTGGATTTCGGTGCGGCTGCTGGCCGAGTTGCGCCAGCAGCCGCTGGCTACTGGCGCGCCGGCCTACACGCTCGGCGCTCAACGCTCGCTTTACCCCAACGGCGACGAATACCTGTGCCTGACACTGGCCCGGGCCGGTACGGCCATCGAGCCCGCCGTGAGCGTGACGGTGGGTCTGCTCTGCGACGATACGCTAAGCCAGAAAATCCGCTTCGCCGCCGACCCCGCCATCATTCGTAAGGAGGTCAACGAAACCTGCGAGCGGTGCACCATCCCCGACTGTGAAGTGCGCGCCGCCGCCCCGCTCGAAGTGGAGCGCCGCCAGCGCCAGCAGGAGTTACAGGACGCCATTGCGGCGCTGGTAAACGAGGCGTAGCGTATTCGCTGCTCAGCTGAGCAGGTTTTCGAGCCCGTTTACAGGGTTTAGAGCCGCGAAGGGTCACGGCTCTAAACCCTGTTCAGCGAGGTCCTTCTGCTGACCGCTGGGGCAGAACCTTGTTATTGGCGGTGGGCCGAAGCGGGCCGTTGCAAATCCTGTTTCTTTGCAGGGCAGGCTGCCCCCGGCGACCCGTCACTGCTTCACCCTCACGACTTCACTTTGCGCAGATTCTGGCTCATTTTCCTGCTGGCCTTCAGCACCCTGATTCTAGTGGGGCTGGGTGCCGCCTGGTGGCTGCTGCAGCGGCCCAACGTGCGCGAATCGGCGTTCGGGTCGGCCTACCTGTATATCGGTACCGGGGCCGACTATGAGGCGGTGCTCGATTCGTTGCGCTACCACGAGCTGCTGAAGAATGACCAGACCTTCGACCAGGTGGCGCGCTGGTACAACTATCCGCAGCGCGTGCAGCCGGGCCGCTACCAGCTGCGGCCCGGCCTGGGCAACCGGGCGCTGGTAGAAATGCTGGCCCGCGGCGAGCAGGACACGGTGGCTTTCACGCTGAACGCCTTTAAGTACAAGCCCCAGCTGGCCCGGCAGCTGGCCCGCGCCTTCGAGGCCGACTCGGTAAGCCTGCGCCGCCTGCTGAACGACAATGCTCACCTGCAACGCCGCTACCACCTCGATACCACCACGATACTCACGCTGTTTCTGCCGGGGCCCTACCGCCTGCTCTGGAACTCCTCGGCCCCGCAGCTGCTCGACTCGGCGGCCGCCACCCACGCCCGGTTCTGGACGTCCGAGCGCCGCCGCCAAGCCGATTCGCTGGGCCTTTCGCTTACCCAGGTGCACGTGCTGGCCAGCATCGTGCAGCGCGAAACTGCCCAGCCGCTCGATAAACCCATTATTGCCGGGGCCTACCTCAACCGCCTGCGCACCAACATGCGCCTGCAAGCCGACCCCACGCTGCTCTGGGCCATCGGCAACTTCGGGGTGAAGCGGGTGCTCAACAAGGACAAACTGGTGGATTCGCCCTACAACACCTACCGGTACAAGGGCCTGCCGCCCGGCCCCATCACGTCGGCCAACCGCCAAAGCCTTGATGCCGTGCTGCGCCCCACCCGCCACAAGTTCGTGTTCTTCTGCGCCCGCCCCGACGGCAGCGGCTTCTCCGATTTCGCCGAAACCTACGCCGAACACCTACAGAATGCCCGCCGCTACCAGCGCCGCCTCGATAGTCTGGGGGTGAAACGCTGAGGAAGTGCGAGGTGAATGTTACAGCACGACGTAGGGGCGGGGCTTGCCCCCGCCCGCCGTTCGCACCGTTTCAATGATTCTGCTTGACGACTATCGTTCAACGGCGGGCGGGGGCAAGCCCCGCCCCTACGTCGTGCTGTAACTGCACGTATTCACTTATCTCATACACCCGTAGCTGCGCCGTATCCTGGCGGGCTTGCTGCTGGAGGTGTAGGGTTTGCTGGTAGCTGAGGCCGGTGAACTCGGAGTGCTCCAGAAAGAGTAAAGGAGAAGTGAGACTAGGTTCGGGCCAGGCGGCTAGCGGCGGCTGGCGGCGCAGCGAGTCGAACTGTTGCACGTTGGTCACGCGCCAATAGGCGTCGAGCACCACGTAACGGTAGCCCCGGTGGCTCAGGGTGGTCAGGGCCTGCTCGCTCACTATTGAGCGCACTGTATCAGGATGAAAGGGTGCCAACGCCAAGCCTACCGTGCTGGCCACGGGGCCGCCGCCGTGGGCCGCCAGCCACGCGGCTACGGCCGGGTAACTGGTGGGCCGGACGTAGGCGTACACTTCGCGCTGAAGCCGGTAGAGGTTGCCAGCTAGCACCAGAAGTACCAACATTAACAGCGCCGGAGCCGGAATCCGCCGGCCGCGCCACGGCCGTGCCAGCATCAGCAGCCCCAGCGCGTACCACAGCCCGTAGGCCCACAGCAGCCCCCGCGGCGCTTTCAGCAGCAACGACATGCCTGCCAGCAGGCACCAGCCCCAGATGGCCACGTACAGTTCCAGCGGTAGCGGCTGACCCCGCCCGAGGCGGCCGGCGCGCCATTGCTGCCCCAGCAATGCCAGCGGCCCCAGCAGCCCCACCCACACCAGCCACGATTCAAAATCGAGCATAAAGCGCAGGTAGTACAGCAAATCGAGGTGCAGCGTAGCGATGCGGCCGGCAGCGTTGGCGGCCCCCGGAAACAGCACGTTGTAATACACGCCCAACCAGGCGTACCAGCGCAGGCCCGCCAGCCAGCCCACAGTGCTCAGCACCACGAAAGGGGCGGCCAGCAGCAGGCCCACACGCCACCAGTGGCCCCGCCGCAGCAGCAGCCCATCGGCCTGCCACCACTCCAGCACGGTCAGAATGGGGAGCGTCAGCAGGAATTTATAGTTGAAACTCAGGCCCAGCAGCAGCCAGATAGCGGCCCGATAGACGGTGGTTGAGCTAGGCTGCCGGAGCCGTTGGTAATAAGCGGCCAGCAGTCCGGCGAAACACAGCAGGCTGCCGGCGCTCATGGTAAAGTCGCGGCCGCCGTAGGTGAGGAAAGTGGCCGTGCCCATGAGCAGCGTGAGCAGCCCGGTTTGCCAGCCCGGCAGCCGGGTTTCGCGGGCTATAAAGGCCGCCAGCAGCCCCACGGCCACCAGGGCCAGCAGCGCGTTGAGCACCAGAAACACCCGATAATCGGACGTGAGCCAGGCCACCGGCGCATAAAGCAGCATGAATAGCGGGCTGGCGTGCCGGAACAGGTGGCGCAGGTTGCCGGCGGCCACTTCCTGCACAATCTGCCAGTTGCGCACCGAGTCGAAGTCGGGCAGCGCGCCCTCGGTGAGGCCGTACAGGCGCACCGGCACCAGCAGCAGCAGTGCGAGGCCGAGGTAGTACGATTGTGGCCGCGAGAGGGGGAGTGAGCTGTTCAACGGGCGCTGGTTAAAGCAGGAAAAACCGAGCCAGCAAAGAACGTCATTCAGAGCGAAGCGAAGAATCTCGCGTGAAGTCACTGCGCAGTTGTGCAACGACTCACGCGAGATTCTTCGCTTCGCTCTGAATGACGTTCTTTGTTGACCTGAAAACTGCCTGCCAAGCACTGGCAGCACGTAAAACTCATCATCTCACCGCCCATGCGTCTTGTTCTCCAGCGCGTCCGCCATGCCCGGGTTACCGTGGAGGGCCGCGTTACCGGCCAGATTGGCCCCGGCTTACTGGTGCTGGCCGGCTTCGCGCCCGATGACGATGCCGCCATTCTCGACCGGCTGGCCCGCAAAATGGTGCAGCTACGCATCTTCGCCGACGACGAAGGCAAGATGAACCGCTCGGTGCAGGATGTGGGTGGCCAAGTGCTGGTCGTGAGCCAGTTTACGCTGCTGGCCGACACCCGCAAGGGCAACCGACCCAGCTATGTTGGGGCCGCGCCGCCGCTGCTGGCCGTGCCGCTCTACGAGCAGTTCGTGCAGACAGTAGCCCGACTGCTTGGCCGGCCCGTGTCCACCGGCGAGTTTGGGGCCGATATGCAGGTAGAGCTGCTCAACGACGGCCCGGTAACCATTGTACTCGACAGTTAGCACCTGCGAACTTCCTCATCATCACCCCTCAAACTTCTGATTCATGACTATCGAAGAAGCTCAGCAAACTGTAGATGCGTGGATCAAGACCACCGGCGTCCGGTACTTCAATGAGCTAACCAACATGGCCATGCTCACGGAGGAAGTGGGCGAGGTGGCCCGCATTATCGCCCGGCAGTATGGCGAGCAGTCGTTCAAGGAATCTGACAAGGACAAAGTGCTGGCTGACGAGTTGGCCGATGTGCTGTTCGTGGTCATCTGCCTAGCTAACCAAACCGGCATCGACCTCACCGACGCCCTGAACCGCAACCTGGCCAAGAAAACTCAGCGCGACGCCACGCGGCACAAGAACAACGAGAAGCTGAAGTAGGCACGATGTAGGGGCGGAGCTTGTCCCCGCCCGCCATCCGCGCCGCTGGACGATTACCGTTGCAGCGGCGCGAGCGGCGGGCGGGGACAAGCCCCGCCCCTACATCTTACTTCTCAAACGGCCCGGCTACTTTCGAAAAGTCCAGACTGTGCTTTTGGGCAGTTTCGGTGAGCAACTGGTGCTGCCAGGGGCGCAAAACCTGGTCGGCGCCCTGCTCGATGATGTCGTTGATGAGGCGGTTGCTGAGCACGAGGTTGGCCATGATGGCACTGTGGTCGGCGGCGAGGTGGGTTTTGAGCGTAGTCAGCAGGGCTTCGCGGGCATCGGCTTCGGCGGCTTTGGCCCCGCTCAGGCGGCGCCGCGACGGGAAGCCGCGGCGGTCGGCGGGCAGCGGCGGCTCGGGCGCCCGGTCTTCTTGGCTTAGGGCCACGAGGCGGTCGGCAAAGGTGCCGCGCTTGAGCTCGGGGTGCAGGCCGTTGGCGTTGCGCAGATGGCCTGTGCTCGTAACGGGCAGGCGCGTGAGCTCGGCCAGCCGGTCGTTGCTGGCAATCATATAAGAGGGCCGGTCGATGTGGCGGGCCACCTCATCGCGCAGCATAAACAGGTCGCGGAACATGGGTAGCTCGACGGGCTGAATCCGGTATTTGCCGGCTAGGCGCATGTAGGGCCGCTCGTCGCGGGTGTAGCGCACTGCTTCGAGGGCCTCGTTTTCCTGCTCGGCCCAGGCGGTGCGGCCCAACGCGGCCAGTTTAGCGCTGAGCCGGTCGGTCAGCTCGAACAGGTACAGCACGTCGTTGGCTGCATACTGCTTCTGGGCCTCGGTGAGCGGGCGCTTCAGCCAGTTCGACTTCTGCTCGCCCTTGTCTACTTCCAGGCCCAGTTCCTCCTGAATAAGGCGACCCAGCGAGATGTTGTTGTCGGCTTCGGCCAGCAGCGTGTGCTGCACGCTGGTATCCACGATGTTGCGCACGTGTACGCCGTAGAGCTCATCGAGCAGCAGAATATCGGATTTGCAGCTGTGGAATATGGTGGTAATGGCCGGGTCGCGCAGCACCTGCCAGAGCGGTTCCAGGTCTTCGGCCTCGTTCTCCAGCTCCAGCGGGTCAATCAGGTAAACGGTCTGGCCATCGAACACCTGAATCAGGGCCAGGTGGCGGCCGTAGC
Organism: Hymenobacter lapidiphilus; assembly: GCF_013377885.1. Lineage (GTDB taxonomy): Bacteria > Bacteroidota > Bacteroidia > Cytophagales > Hymenobacteraceae > Hymenobacter > Hymenobacter lapidiphilus. Next base: position 105,623 of record NZ_JABKAU010000002.1, on the reverse strand, counting down.
GGTAGCGCATATCATCGAACTCCAGGTCGAGGGCGATGCGGGTGCTTTGGTGCAGGTTGCGGGCCGCTTCGGCCACGGCCGATGCGTCTGTGATAAACTGAATATCGGGCATTAAGTAATAGGCAAGAATGACAGCCCGCACAAGCTGGCGGGCAATGGTAGTAAAGGTAGGTAGCGGGCGGCGTTTGGCCATAAATACGAGTAGTTGAAACTAGAACAGTTGCATTTCCGATAAAATATATTGCTTATTGCAGATACCTTGCAGTCCTCTCGGAATCCAGACCGGTACAGTGGTTGGATTCTGGTCTCGGTAGCAGCGCCCAGCTTCGTGCCCCGGCCCCGCCCCGATGCAGTGGCTGCTTCACTTTAGCTGCCTCTCTGAGAGGTCCCACGCATGAGAAAAAACTACTTGTTTCCTCTGATGGGAGGAATGTTGCTAACTGCCGGCACGGCTGTTGGGCAAACCCGCGCCGTTAGTGGGCGCGTAACGGACGGGGGCGGCTCGGGACTGCCCGGCGTGACGGTGCTGGAACGCGGCACTACCAACGGCACCAGCACCAGCTCCGACGGTAGCTTCACACTCAGCGTGAGCCCCGGCGCTACCCTCACTATCAGCTCCATCGGTTTTGTCACCCAAACCGCAAGCGTGGGGGAGCGCAGCAGCCTCAGCATTGCGCTGGTCAGCAATGCCACCGAGCTGAGCGAGGCCGTAGTAGTAGGCTACGGCACGCAGTCGAAGCGCGACCTGACGGGTTCGGTCGTGCAGCTGAGTGGCAAAGATGTGGCCAATGCGCCGCTGCCCTCGTTCGAGCAGGCCCTGCAGGGCAAGGCCGCAGGTGTTTTTGTGGAAAGCGGCAGCGGTAAGCTGGGCCAGGGCATACGGGTGCGAGTGCGGGGCGTATCGTCCATCAGCGGCGACAACCAGCCGCTGTATGTGGTCGACGGTATTCCGGTAGTATCGGATAACCTCTCATCGACTTCGGCCACCACCAACCCGATTGCCGACATCAACCCTAACGACATTGCCAGCATTAGCGTGTTGAAAGATGCGGCGGCAACGGCTATTTACGGCTCGCGGGGCACTAATGGGGTAGTAATTGTTACGACCAAGCGGGGCCAGCAGGGTGGTACGCGCTTCACGCTCGGCTACCAGACCGGCTGGAGCACGCCTACCAACAAGCGCGAGTTCCTCAATGCCACAGAATACATTGAGCTGCTGACGGAAGCCGGTCTGAATGGTGGCTTCTCGCAAGCATCCATTAATGCCCGCCTCACCCGCTATGCAGCCCAGCCCGATTATGCTACCAATGGCGTGGACACCAACTGGCAGGACCGCGCTTTCCAGAAGGCTCCGTTCAGCCAGTACGACCTGAGTTTGAGCGGAGGCAACGAAAAAACCAAGTTCTTTTTCTCAGGCCAGTACAGCGACAACAATGGTATTTTGGTCGACAACCGCTACCAGCGCATCAATACCCGCTTTAACCTCGACAACCAAGCCACCGACCGGCTGAAAATGGGCCTCAACATCGGCCTCTCGCGCTCGGTAAATGAGCGGCTGCCTAACGATAATGCCTTCAGCTCACCCATGCAAATCGTGGCCCTGGCCCCGATTACGCCCTTCATTGACCCGCGCTCAGGCCTTATGAGTGGTCTGCTCGACCCGGCCACCGGCGAGCCGAACACCACGTTCCCATTCTACTACAATCCGCTCATCAGCGTCCAGAACGGCGACTATATTACCACCTCCTACCGGATTCTGGGCAACGTGTATGCGCAGTACCAGTTGCTACCGGGGCTGGTGTTCAACTCGCAGCTGGGTACCGATATCATCAACCAGAGCGAAAACCAGTTCTTGGGCCGCGTTACTTCGCGTAACACCGGCCCTACCAACGGCTTCGGCTTCAACGCGACGACCAACAGCGCCCGGATGGTGGTGAACAACTACCTGGGCTATAACAAAGTGCTGAACGAGGTGCATACCCTCGACCTAACGGTGGGCACTTCGTATGAGGAAACGCAGATTAAAACTAACAGCGTTGAAGGGTCGCAGTTTGCCTCCGATGCTTATAAAACGCTGGTCAGTGCAGCTCAGATAACGGCTGGCTCGTCGGGCGAAACCGCGAGTACGTTAGTATCTTACTTTGGGCGCGCCAACTACAATTATGCGGGCAAGTATCTGCTGGGCCTGAGCGCCCGCCTCGACGGCTCCTCCCGTTTTGGTGTCAACAACCGCTATGGCTTCTTCCCGGCTGCATCGGTGGGCTGGTTGGTTTCGGAAGAATCGTTTCTGCAGGATAACGCGGCGCTGAGCCTACTTAAAATCCGGGGTAGCCTGGGCCGCACTGGCAACCAGGGTATTCCCAACTTCGCGGCCTTGCCTCTGTATTCGGGCACTTCGGGCTACGTGGGCATTCCGGGCCAGCGGCCGTTGCAACTGGCCAGTCCCGACCTCACCTGGGAGTCGACTACCCAGGCGGATGCCGGCATTGAGTTTGGCTTTCTGGATGGACGCTTCAGCGGTGAGGTGGGCGCATACCTGAAAAAAACCAGTGACTTGGTGCTCTCGCAGCCGGTACCCGGTACCTCGGGCTTCGCCTCCGTGTTCCGGAACGTGGGCGACATGGAAAACCGGGGCATCGAGTTGTCCCTGACCACTCGTAACATCGAAGGTCCCTTCACCTGGACAACCAGCTTCAACGCGGCCCGCAACCGCAACCGCGTCACCAACCTCGACGGGCCGCCTATTCTGGGCTCCAACCTTAACCGGGCGCAAGAAGGCCAGCCGCTGGGTGTGTTTGTAGGACCGGAGTACGCCGGGGTAGATCCGGCCACTGGCAATGCGCTTTACTACCTAAACACTCCCGACGCCAACGGCAACAACGACCGGAACACGACGGATGACAGCAACGAGGCCGGGCTAGTGCCGCTGGGCGACCCCAACCCAACCTGGACGGGCGGTATCACCAATACATTCACCTTCAAAGGGTTTGATTTGAATGTGGTGGTTGTAGGCGTGTTTGGCAACAAGATTTTCGACTCCGGGGCGCAGTTCTACTCGGTGGGCTTCAATAACGGCCCCGATAACCAGACCCGCGACCAGCTCCGGCGCTGGCGGCAGGTGGGCGATATCACCGACGTACCGCGGGCCGAACTGTTCGGCGGCAATGGTATTGCGCTGTCGTCGAGGTTCGTGCGCGACGGCGACTACGGGCGTCTGCGGACCGCTACGCTGGGCTACACGCTACCCGTAACGCTGGCGCAACGGGTGCGGCTGCAGTCGGTGCGGGTGTTTGCGCAGGGCCTCAATCTGCTCACCTTCACCAAATACAAAGGCTGGGATCCGGAAGTAAGCACCGATTACTTGGCGGGTAACTCCAACCCCACAGGTAACGGTACCAGTACGCAGGGCAACATCAACCAGGGCATCGATTTCTACACTGCCCCGCAGCCCCGCACCTATACTTTCGGCGTCACGCTGGGCTTCTAGCCCCGGCAACCGGACATCCTAAACCGCTGAACTCATGAAAAAGATACTGTATCAGGCGGCTACCGCCGCATTTCTCGGCCTAGGCCTGCTGGTGGGCGGCTGCAACGACAAGCTCAACGTGGAGCCGGTCGATAACATAAACGCCGCCGTGGCCCTGAGCACGTCCAACGACGTGGAGGCGGCCATGGTGGGCAGCTACACCGGAATTCAGAACATCGAGGCCTACGGGGGCTACTTTCAGCTGACGAGCGACTTGCTGGCCAATTCCGGCGACATCGACTTCGTAGGTACCTTCATTCCGCCCAACCAGTACCAGCGCAAGGTGGTGCTGCGCGATAATGGTTTCACCGAAAGTACCTGGTTGGTATCGTACAATGCCATTAACCGGGTAAATAATGTGCTTAGTGCCATCGACCGGCTCGATACGCCGGCCAAGAAGGCGCGGGTGGAAGGGGAGGCCAGATTTATTCGCTCGCTGGTGTACTTCGACTTGGTGCGCCTGTACGCCAAGGCCTGGAACGATGGCAACCCCCAGAGCAACCTTGGTGTTCCGCTCGTGCTCATGCCTACCAGCATTATTGCGCCGGCCAACCAAGTGAGCCGCAACACGGTGGCCGAAGTGTATGCTCAGGTAATTACCGACCTGACGTCGGCGGAGACCCTGCTGCCGGCCAGTAATGGCTTCTTCGCTAACAAGTACGCCGCCGCCGGCCTGCTGGCCCGCGTGTATCTGCAGCAGGGCAACTACCCCGCCGCCGCCGCCGCTGCCAACCGCGCTCTGCAAGTACCCGGCGGGGCCCTGGTGCCCGATTATGCCGATGAGTTCACCTCCAACAACGACCTGCTGGGGAACACGACCGAAGACCTGTTCGCTATTCAGGTAACGGCCCAAAGCGGGCGCAACGAGTTGAATACCTTTTACTCGGCCGACCGCCGGGCCGATATCGAAGTGCAGGACCAGCTACTGGACCAGTTTGAAGAGGGCGACGCACGGGCCGAGCTATTCCAAACCATCAGCGGCGTGGTGTATAGCACCAAGTATAATGTGCTATATGGGAACATCAAGCTGATTCGGCTGGCTGAAATGTACCTGACGCGCGCCGAAGCTAACTTCCGGGCCGGTAGCAGCGTGGGTGCCGCGCCACTGGCTGATATCAACCGCATCCGGGCGCGGGTGGCCCTGCCGGCCCTGGCAAACCTCACACTGGCCGCCATTCTAAAGGAGCGCAGGCTGGAGTTGCTTTTTGAAGGATTTAGCCTCCATGATCTTAAGCGCACCCAAAGCAGTACTATGCCGCCCAACGCTTCTACCGAAGTGCTGCCTTTCAACTCCAATCGGCTGGTGCTTCCAATTCCACTGCGCGAAATCAACGCCAATCCCAACCTGGTGCAAAACCCTGGCTACGAGTAGCAAGTGTTATTTTTCAATCAAAAAAAGCCGTTCCGAATATCCGGAACGGCTTTTTTTGATTGAAAAATAACACTTAGTAACCTGAATGGTGCTCAGGGCAATGCCCAGCAGAACTGGACCCTAAAAGCACCAGGCAACTTTTTTGAAAGATAAACACCTAGTCGTCGTCCTCTTCGTCGTGGCTGAAATCCAGGGTCGGAACCAGCCGCAGCGCCTCGCTAATAACGTCGTCCATCAGGCGTTGGGTATCGGCGTCGAGGGCGCGCTCGAACAGGTGCAGCACCTGCTCGCCGTCTTCGTTCACATAAAGGTTGGCGTAGAGGCGGTCGAACGTAGTAGCGCCCTTCTGCATGGCCTTGTCGATGCCGGCTACGGATGGGGCTTGTAGTGCGTTTTTCAGCACATCGAGTACCTGGCGGGCCTCCTCCATGTCGCCTAATTCGGCCAGCAGGCGCAGCAGGGCCAGGGCCACGCCCAGCCGCACCCGCTCGAAGCGGTAGGCAATATCAGCGGGGGCGGCCTGCCCGAAAATGTGGTAGGCCTCGCGGGTGGCGGGCGTGAGGTAGCGGGCGGCGGCGGCGGGCTCGGCGAAGGCTAAGTCGAGCAGGCGCTGGTAGGGAGAGTTGGGCATCGGCAGCAGGAGTGGCGCCGGAGTAATCCGGAGAATCTGGCTTGAAAACGGGAACCTTGGGCCGCGAAGGTACGATTACAGGAGCGGCAGTAGCCAAAAAGCCGGCCGGCTGGTTATCTTAGCAGATTCCCGCTCGTTCCGTCCAACTCCGCATCTGTAGCTCCATCATGACGCACAAAGAAAAATGGCTGGCCTTCGCTCCGGCCGGCCTCCTAGCTATCGGCCTGGGTACCTGTCTGGTGCAATGGGCCGCCGATAAAAAACGCCGCCGCGAATCGACCGCCGAATGGGTTTCGGCCGGTACGGCGGCCCTGCTCGTGCTCAATGCCGGCATCAGCCTCTTCGGCCGCGGCGTGGTAGAAAAAGTGAAGCACGACCTGCGCCACCAGATTCCCGAGCCCGACTACGGTAACATCGGCCGGTTGTAAATCAATAGCCAAAAAAACGTCATTCTGAGCGAAGCCGGAGGCGAAGTCGAAGAATCTCTACTACATCAGTAAACCCAATAAAGAGGTTTGCACTGCGGTAGAGATTCTTCGACTTCGCCTCCGGCTTCGCTCAGAATGACGTCCTGTTTTTCTCGTTAAAGCACGCGTATCTTCAGTTGTGAGGCCTTGGCAGGGGAGTGGTAGAGGCGGTGGTTTGCCGTCTGGAAGTCCTTTTCGTCGGCTTCAAAAATGTTGGGCACGAAGGTCTGGGGGTTGCGGTCGACCATCGGGAACCAGCTGCTTTGCACCTGCACCATCAGGCGGTGGCCCTTGCGGAAGGTGTGGCACAGGTCCTGCACGGTGAAGGGCACGGCCGTTACCTGGTTCGGCACGAAGGCTTCGGGCTGGCTAAAGCTATTGCGGAACCGGCCGCGCATCACCTCCGAGCGCACCATCTGCTGGTAGCCGCCCAGCTTCACGCTCGGGTTCAGGCGTGGGTTGTCAGGTGTATCGTTGGGGTAAACGTCAATAATTTTCACCACCCAGTCGGCGTCGGTGCCAGTGGTAGCCACCTGCAATAGTGCCTCAATAGGGCCGGCCAGCGTCATATCCTCGGTCAGTACGTCGGTCTGGTAGGTGAGCACGTCGGGGCGGCGGCTGGCAAAACGCTGGTCGTCGGTCATGTACTCGCGGGTCATGCCCGTGGCCATGTTTTCGTTGGAGGGCACCGGCTTGGCCGGGTCGCTGATGTACTGGTCGAACTCGGCTTGGCCGCCGGTTGGGGCTTCGAACCCAATTTTACCATCGGCCTGAAAATACATCGTGCGCTCCTGGGACTGCCTGGGCGGCCAGGCATCAAAAGTGCGCCACTTGTTGGTGCCGCCCTCAAACACAGTAGCCTCGGGCACATTAGGCCGCTTGTTGTCTTTCAAATACGATTTGAAAAACGGGGCTTCAATCTCCTTCTGATAGTAAAGCGAGGGCGACTCGCCGTAGGCAACGTTGCCCACTACCTCGCCGGTGCCGCGGGCCCAGCCGCCGTGCACCCAGGGGCCCATCACGAGGCCGTTCTGCATGCCGGGGTTCTGCTTTTCTATGCTCTCGTAGATTTTGAGCGCTCCGAACAAATCCTCGGCATCGTTAAAGCCACCCACGGTGAGCACGGCCGTCTGCTTGTTCAGGTTTTTGAGGTGAGGCCGCAGGTTGCGGGCCTGCCAGAACGCGTCGTAATTGGGATGGGCCATCATCTCGTTCCAGAACGCTACCTGCCCTTTGTAGTAGCGGGCATCGGCGTTCTTAAGCGGGCCCATCTTCATAAAGAAGTCGTAGCCATCGGGTGTGCCATGCTTAAAGCCGGGATTGCCGGTAGGCGTGGGCACGGGCCGGGGCAGCCCGAACGAGGCCAGGAAGTTGAAGGCGTGGGGCAGGAAGAACGCGCCGTTGTGATGGAAATCGTCCCAGAACCAGTCGGCAATGGGGGCCTGGGGCGAGGAGGCCTTGAGGGCCGGGTGGCGGCTGAGCAGGCCGGTGGCGGTGTAGAAACCGGGGTAGCTGATGCCCCACTGCCCCACGCGGCCGTTATTTTTCGGGCCCTTCTTCACCAGCCACTCAATGGTGTCAAAGGTGTCGGTGCCTTCGTCGATGTCGTTCTTGCCCTTGGGCGCGTCTTTGGCGGGCCGCATATTCACGAATTCGCCCTCCGACATATAGCGGCCGCGCACGTCCTGGTAGGCGAAAATGTAGCCCTCCCGCATCATCGTAGAGCTGGGGCCGAGGCTCTTTTTGTACTTGCCCGCCTCGTAGGGCCCCACGGCGTAGGGAGTGCGGCTGAGCATAACCGGGTAGCGCACCTTGTCGGCGTCGTTGGGCGCGTACACCACGGTATACAGCTTCACGCCGTCGCGCATGGCAATGCGGTGCTCCGTTTTGGTGTAGTGCTGCTGAATGTAGAGCGTATCGGACAACACCTGGGCCATTTGCTGCCGGTCGGCTTCAGAAGGTAGCGGGTACGAAACGGGCTGCTGGGCCTGGGCCGCGAAGCAGCCGGCCGAGAACAGGGCCGCCAGCAGGGCCGGGCGGAAGTAGGAGTGGGGCATATTTTTGGTTGACGAAGGTGTATCACGAAGCTCCAGCTTCGCGTGTCGTTGCTGACGTTGGGCTGATTTGGCTCAACGAAACGCGAAGCTGGAGCTTCGCGCTACAGCGCGTATTTTCGCTATTAGCTAAGCAAGGCCTGCTCAAATATGCTTTCTTTGAGCCAGAGTTTCACTGCTCTCCGATTTTACTTCCGCTGCATGATGAAAAAAATTACGCTACAGGCCCTGAGCCTGCTGCTAGTGGGGCTGCTAACGTGCTTTGGCGCCTTGGCCCAGGCGCCGGCCTCAGCGCCCTTCCCCAACCCGCTGGCCGGCCCGGCCGATGGCCCGCTGCAGACGCCCGCCCAATTTCTGGGCTACGAGTTGGGGGCCCGCTTCACGCCCCATGCCGAGCTGCTACGCTACGTGGCCCACATTGCGGCCCACAGCCCCGACCGGATGAAGCTGGAGCGCTACGGCACCACCTACGAAAACCGCCCGCTGGAGCTGGTGTACATTGCCTCAGCCGCCAACCTGGCCCGCCTCGACGATATCCGGCGCGACAACCTGCGGCTGGCTGGCCTCGAAACCGGGGCCGTGAAGGGCGCTACGCCGGCCGTGGTGTGGCTGAGCTACAACGTGCACGGCAACGAGGCGGTGTCGTCGGAGGCCGTGATGCAGGTGCTCTACGACCTGGCCAACCCCGCCAATACCACTGTGCAGAGCTACTTGCAGAACCTGGTGGTAATAGTGGACCCCTGCGTGAACCCCGACGGGCGCGACCGGTATGCGCAGTGGTACAACCGTGTCGCCAACAAGCAAACCAACGCCTCACCCCTGAGCTGGGAGCACCGGGAGCCCTGGCCCGGCGGCCGCTACAACCACTACTACTTCGATTTGAACCGCGACTGGGCCTGGCAGACCCAGCAGGAGAGCCGCCAGCGCATTGCCGTGTACAACCAGTGGCTGCCCCAGGTGCACGCCGATTTTCACGAGATGGGGCCCAACAACCCCTACTACTTCTCGCCTGCCGCCAAGCCCTTCCACGCCGACCTCACGGCCTGGCAGCGGCAGTTCCAGGACATCATCGGCGACTACAACCGGAAAGTTTTTGATAAGAACAACTGGCTCTACTTCACCCGCGAAACCTACGACTTGTTCGCGCCTTTCTACGGCGACACTTGGCCGAGCTTCAACGGCGCTATTGGCGTAACCTACGAGCAGGGCGGTGGCGGCGTGGCCGGCGTGGCCTACGCCAAAACCGACGGCGACACGCTCACCCTGAGCCAGCGCATCGAGCACCACCACGCCACCAGCCTGGCCACGCTGCAGGCCGCCGCCGAGCGCCACCAGGACCTGACCCGCGAGTTCCGCAAGTTCTACGACGACGCCCGCACGCGGCCCAAGGGCGAGTACAAGTCGTACGTGCTGGCCGGCTCCTCCGACCCCGGCCAGGTGCGCGCCCTCACGCAATACCTCGACCGCCAGCAGATCAGCTACGGCTTCGCAACCAAACGTACCCGCCAGGCCGGCTATAGCTACGCCACCGGCAAAACCGAAACCGTGCAGATCGAGCCCCGGGACGTAGTTATCAGCATGTATCAGCCCAAATCGACGCTGGTAAAAGTGCTGTTCGAGCCCCAGGCCCAACTCGAAGACTCGCTCACGTATGACCTTACTGCCTGGTCGCTGCCCTACGCCTTTGGCCTGAATGGCTACGCGCTGAAGGGGCAGCTGGCAGTGAATTCAGTTGCTAGTGGTCAGTCGTCAGTTGTCAGTGCGAATAGCCAGAACAAGCTGACAACTAACAACCAGCAACCAACAACTACCGACGCCCCCTACGCCTACCTGGCCCGCTGGAATAACCTGCAGGATGTGCGCTTCCTGAGCCGGTTGCTGCAGCAGGGCGTGAAGCTGCGGGTGGCCGAGGAGCCCTTCGAAACCGAAGGCCAGAAGTATAGCCGCGGCACGCTCATTATTGCGCGCACCGGCAACGAGCGGCTCGGGGCACGGTTCGACCAACTGGTACGTGCCCAGGCCGATTCGGCGGGCGTGCTGGTGCAGGCCGTGCAGTCGGGCCTTTCTACCAGCGGTGGCGACCTGGGCTCGCGCTCGGTGCGGCCGCTGGCTATGCCCAACGTGGCCGTGCTGGCCGGCCCGGGCGTCGATGCCACGGCGTTTGGCGAAGTATGGCACTTTTTTGAGCAGCAGGTGGGCTACCCCATCACAGTGCTTGGCACCGACTATTTCGGCAGCGTACCGCTTAGCAAGTTCGATGTGCTGATACTGCCCGATGGCCGCTACGACGACATCATGAACGAAAAAGCCCTGGCCGCCGTGAAAACCTGGGTGCGCGGGGGTGGCCGCCTCATTGCCCTCGAAGGAGCCTCGCGTTTCCTGGCTGGCCAGAAAGACCTGCTGCTCAAAGCCAAACCCACCGACTCGACGGCCATCAACAAAAAAGCGCCCTACGCCGCCCTGCGCCGCTACGCCGACGCCGAGCGCGACGGTATTGCCGACCGGGTGCAAGGCAGTGTGTTTCGGGTGCAACTCGACAACACCCACCCGCTGGCCTTTGGTTACGGGAACACCTACTTCGCTCTGCTCCGTGAAGCACCCAACTACAAATTCCTGCCCGAAGGTGGCTGGAACGTGGGTGTCCTCAAAAAGAACAGCTACGCCTCGGGTTTCGCCGGCCGCAAAACCCGCGCCGGCCTCACCGACAGCTTCGTACTGGGTACCCAGGACCTGGGCCGCGGCCAAATCGTGTACCTGGCCGACAATCCGCTGTTCCGGGCCTTCTGGCAGGGCGGCAAGCTGCTGTTCGGCAACGCCATATTTATTCTATAATGACCGATTACAGCTGGTTGCAGTCATAAAAAAAGAGCTTGCCCGAAGGCAAGCTCTTTTTTTATACAAGAAACGAAGTGCGTTTAGTCAACCACGTCTACGGCTTTGTTCTTAACGGCCTTAGCGCCCTTCTTGGTGGCGCGGGCGGCTTTCTTGGCGGCACGGGCGGCTTTATTGGCGGCTTTTTCGGCGAAGTTGCCGGTTGCCTTGGCACCGGTTTCTACTGCGTTGCCGGTTGCGCGGGCGCCGGTTTCTACTGCGTTGCCCGTCGCTTGGGCAGCCTCCACAGTGCCCTGCTTGGCATCCTGGATTACTTCGCCTGCTTTGGTCCGGTCATCGGCAGTAGGAGCGGGGGTAATGGTGGCTGGGGTGCTTTGAGCAAAAGCAGCGGCCGTAGTGAAAACCAGGGCAGCAGCTGTTAGAAATATCTTTTTCATGATGGAAAGCAAGTGGAAAAAAGAACTTGGGGCCTTATACGGCGAAATGCCGAAGACAGCGGGAAATGAGCCGCATAAGACGGTAAACAGGTTTCTGCAACAGTAAAGTTCGCCTGGCTACCATCATGAGCTGGAACCTCCTAAGCTGTCCTTCCGGGTAAGGTCGGGCGCGTGGTTCTGCTCTCCCTTTCCTTCTGCTGGTGGCTTCGCCTGCCGCTCAGGGCAGCAGCAACGACGAGTCGCCGTAGCTGAGGAAGCGGTAGTCGTTGGCCAGGGCGTGCTCGTACACGCGCCGCCAGTCGGGCCCCAGCAGGGCGGCTACTAGCAGCAGCAGCGTGCTTTCGGGCTGATGAAAGTTGGTGATGAGGCCGCGCACCATTCGAAAACGGTAGCCGGGCGCAATCAGCAGTTGGGTGGTGGCGTGCAGCGTATCGGAGCCGGTGAGCTCCAGTTGGGCCAACAGCGCCTCCAGTGCCTGTTGGGTCGATACCTCGGTGTCGGGCTCATAGGGCTGCCACTGACTAACGTGCCAGGTAGGCAGCCGGGCCGGCTGCTGCACCAGCGCCGCCCCAAGCCAGTACAGGCTTTCGAGCGTGCGCAGGCTGGTAGTGCCCACCGGAATGATGGGGTGGCCGGCTGCCAGGTGCGCCAGCAGCCGCCGCAGCGTGTCGGCCGTTACACTGAACGGCTCGCCGTGCATGGGGTGGTCGGCCATCTGGTCGGCCTTCACTGGCTGAAACGTGCCCGCGCCCACATGCAGCGTTACCCGGGCGGCGGCAGTGCGGCGCTCGGCCAGCTCGGCCAGCACGGCATCCGAAAAGTGCAGCCCGGCCGTAGGAGCGGCCACGGCGCCCTCGTGGGCGGCGTACACCGTCTGGTAGCGCACGGCATCCACGTCCGTATCGGGGCGGTTGAGGTAGGGCGGCAGGGGCAGGTGGCCGGCGGCACGCAGCACCTCGGCAAACGGTAGCTCGGCCGGTTCCCAGCTGAAAGCAATCAGGGCGTAGCCGTCGTGCTGCTCGGTGCGCTCGGCCCGGAGGGTGGCCGGCTGGCCGTGGGCTTCGAACTCCAACGTTACGGGGCCTTCTTTCCAGCGGCGGCCGTTGCCCACCAGGCATTTCCACACGCAGGAGCCGGTTTGTTGCATGGCCAACTCAATAGCGCGGTGCGGCGCTACCGGCTCCAGGCAAAACAGCTCCACCATGCCGCCTGTCGGCCGCCGGGCAAACAGCCGCGCCCGCACCACCTTCGTATCGTTGAACACCAGCAGGCTATCGGGCGGTAGCAGTGCGGGCAAGTCGCAGAACGTCCGGTCGCCCAACAACCCCTGCTGATAAACCAGCAGCCGCGACTGGTCGCGGTTGGCCAAGGGCTCGGGCGCAATGCGCTCGGGCGGAAGCTGATAGGTGAAATCGTGAATGGAAAGCCGGCGCGGGTCAGACATTTTTTTTGAGCTGATAGCTATTAGCTGACAGCTGTTAGCTTTTGAGCGAGTATGATAAAGCCGTTTGCTTTTGCCGAAATCTAATCAGCAAAAGCAAACGGCAGCGCAAAGAACGGGAGCTAACAGCCAACAGCTGTCAGCTAATAGCTAAGAAAAAAGCTTATTTCTGGAAAAATAGCAGATGCTGCTGGGGCAGGGTTTCCACCGAGTCGGTGAGGCGCAGGCCTACGGCGGCCATTTCGCGGCGGGCCTGCGCCACGCTCATTTTGTGGATGCGCTTGATGGGTACGTTGGGGTCTTCGGCCCGGTACTCGACCAGCGCCAGCCGGCCGGTGGGCGAGAGTGCCTGACGGATGGCACGGGCCATTTCGCGCGGGTGGTCGAACTCGTGGTAGGCATCTACCAACAGCACCAAATCGACCTGGCCAGCGGGTAGGTTGGGGTTTTGGGTGGTGCCACGCACCGGAATCACGTTGTTGGCTCCCAGCTTTGCCGTGGTTGCGCGCAGGCTGGCCAGCATTTCGGGCTGAATATCGACTGCCAGCACTTTCCCCTGAGGTACCAGCGCGCTCATTTTAAAGGTGAAATAGCCCGTGCCAGCACCAATGTCGGCCACCACATCGGAGGGCTTTAGCTTGAGCGCCCGCAACAGCTGGTCGGTGTCTTCCTCGCGGGCGCGGTTGGAGCGGTCGAGCCAGGAGGCACCCTCGTGGCCCATTACGTGGGCAATCTGGCGGCCCATGTAGTATTTGCCGATACCATTGATATCCTGCGGGGCACGCCGCTCGTAGCCGCTGGTATCGGGAGCAATGTTGGCGCGGCGCTGCTCAATGAGCTGGGCGGCCGTTCCCTCGCTCAGCGACTGGGTACAGGCCCCGATGCCTAGCAGCAGGATTCCCAGCGCACTGATGGGCAGGAATAATCTCATTTGGTTGACCATAAGCGGAAGGCAAATATCGGACTTGCTGCTAACAGAAAGGTCGGTGGAACGGTTCGGTATGGCTTGAGTTAGCGGGTGCGGGCGGCAGTAAGCACTTGGCCACTTGGCCAGAGTCTCCGCACGCCGGCGCATAATTGGATGATTTTTCTGTTTATGTATGCTTATTTTCTAATTTAGCTCGTACAAAACGCTCTCACATTTTCCACTTTTCTTTCTTTTATTATGAAACACTTGTCCAGTCTGTTGCGCAAACTCACCGCTGTAGCGGCCGTTGGTATTGCTCTAACGAGCTGCAACCGCGCCGAGTATGCTATGCTGCCCAAAACGGGCTCGGCTTACCACGGCACCCAGCGGTCTACCATCATCAAGCCAACCCCAGCCCCCGAGGTTGCTGTAGCGCCGCAGGTTGCTGCTGAGGCAGTGGCAATGCCCGAGGCTGTTGTAGCTCCCGTAGCTGCCCCCGCCGCTGTAGCCACAGCTGCACCAGTTGCCAAGGCTGCTCCCGTAACGGCTGCCGCTCCGGCCAAGGGTACCAAAGCCGCCAAGCTTAACTTCATGCAGAAAGCGTTGGTGAATAAAATCACCAAGCAAGCTGATAAGCTGGCGGCCAAAGCCGGCATCGTGAAGAAGTCGTCGGAAACGGCTGCTACCAACCGCCTTGAAGGCAAGTTGCGTCAGGGTCTTATTCTGATGCTGGTGGGCTTGCTGGTAGGCTTACTTGGCGTACTAGGGGGTACTATCGGTGCCATTTTCAGCATCCTTGGCTCCATTATCTTCATCATCGGTGTAGTACTGGTTATTCTGTACCTGCTCGACGAAATCTAGACAAAGCGTACATTGCTATAGAACGCCCCGGTTGCCAGTTGGCAGCCGGGGCGTTTTTCGTGAAGTCTGATTTGAGCGTGGCCCGGAGTGCCGTGAGCGGCTTTATAAGGCATCCGGAGTGCTTTTGTGAAATCTGATTCAGCTGAAAAAGGATTAGATACTACCACGCATTGCAGTACTTTTCATCATCCATTACATAAGGGCCATAGTAGCTCCTTCGTCCCTCTCATACAGCCAACATCTACGCTCAATTTTTATGGTGAGAAGCACATTACTGACCGCTATATTAACATGCACTTTGCTGGCCTGCTGCCAAAGCGCCCGTTTCTCGCCAACCCTCCCGCGAGTCAGTGAGTACGGTGCAGTTCGCCCGCAACCTGCCGATGTGCCGCCGTTGTTAAATAAGTACGCTACCGAGCCGGTGCCATCCGCTGCCTTGCCCCAAGGATCTCCCGACCTGATTGCTGGTCTAACACCTCAACCAGTAGTACAGGTGCGGGATGGCTGGGTAGTCGCTCCGCCCACGTTACTGGTGGCCCTACCCGATACGGCTCTAGAACGCCTGTTGCGACCAACTCCTACCATCCCAGCCGACCCGCTAACAACGGTTGTGAATGTAGGCGGTGCGGTGATGGCGGCTTATGGATTGGGTGTTGCAATAGTTAGTGGCTCTACAGACCCTACACCAACCTCTTGGGGAGGGTTGGCCCAAGGAATCGGGGTTTTGACGGGATTTATTCTGTTTGGTCTAGGGGTTGCACTGCTGTTTGTTCAAGGACCTAAGGGCCGGCGACGTTTACAGAGGGAAGCGCGAGAAATGAATACCACCCCAGAAGCGGTGTTATCTATCAAAAATGAAATTGATAAGCCTTCAGGTAAGAAATTAGGCAAGCAACTTCTCTTAGGCGCTGGAGTTACTTTTGGGATAGGCCTATTACTAGGTTTGGCTGCTTTATTCTGGTGGCTGTCCGCCCTGCTTTTACTAGCAGGATTTACCTTGTTGCTGGTGGGCTCCCAATGAGTTGCACGTGTAGCGCAACACCGCCATTGCAATTCGCCTACATCGGGTCTACGTCGGCAGCCAGGCGCACCTGCTTGAACTCCTTCTGGTCGCGCACTATGTCCATGGCGGCTATCACGTCGGCTTTGGCGGCTTTGAGCACGGTGTGCTCGCGGCTGAGCTTGATGGTGATTTCCTGGAGGTAGAAGTTGCGGATGCGGAAGATATAGGGCGCCTCGGGCCCCAGCACGGCCTCGCGGCCCAGCCGGTTTACCAGCTCCTGGGTCAGCAGCAGCGCCGCCCGCTCGCCCACCGTTACATCCACGTGCTTCACCGTGAGGCGGATGATGCGCATAAACGGCGGGTAGCCGTGCTCCCGGCGCTGGGTTATTTCGTACTCGTAGAACTCCAGGTAGTCGTTGCGCATCACCTTGTCGAAGATGACCTGCTCGGGGTCGGCCGTTTGGATAATCACGCGGCCCTTCTTGCCCTTGCGGCCCGCCCGCCCGCTCACCTGCACAAACATCTGGAAGGCCCGCTCGTGGGCCCGGAAGTCGGGGTAGTGAATGATGGAGTCGGCGTTGATGATGCCCACCAGGCTCACGTTGGCAAAGTCGAGGCCCTTGGTCACCATCTGAGTGCCCACCAGCACGTTGGTTTTCTGCTGCTCGAAGTCGGAAATAATCTGCTGATACGAATTCTTGGCGCGGGTCGTGTCCAGGTCCATGCGCTGCACGTTGGCCTGGGGCAGCATCACCTTCAAGTCATCCTCGATTTTTTCGGTGCCGAAGCCTACGGTTTTCACGTTGCGCGAACCACAGGCGGGGCACTGGGTAGGCATCCGGTCGTGATGGCCGCAGTAGTGGCAGCGCAGCTCGTGGGCCTGCTTGTGGTAGCTGAGGCTCACGGCGCAGTTGGTGCATTTGGGTATCCAGCCACAGTCGAGGCAGTTGATGAACGGGGCGTAGCCGCGGCGGTTCTGGAACAGAATCACCTGCTCCTGCTGGGCCAGCTTGCTCTCCATTTCCGCCATCAACTCGGGCGTGAAGTGGTTGAGCATGGTCTTCTGCTCCCGACTCTTTCGGGTATCTACGAGTACGATTTCGGGCAGGCCCGCCTCGCCGAAGCGCTTGGTCAGGCTCACCAGCCCGTACCGCCCGGCGCGGGCCTGGTAGTAAGTTTCCACGGCCGGCGTGGCCGAACCGAGTAGCGTTTTGCTGCCCTGGAAGTGGGCCATCATCAGGGCCACCTCACGGGCGTTGTAGCGCGGGGCCGGGTCGTACTGCTTATAGCTCGACTCATGCTCCTCGTCCACAATCGTGAGCGAGAGATTATCAAAGGGCAGAAACACGGCCGAGCGTACGCCTACCACTACCTGAAACCGGCCCGAGAGCACCCCGTTCCACACTTCTACCCGCTCGTTGTCGGAGAACTTGGAGTGGTACACGCCCAGCCGCGAGCCGAACACCCGCATGAGCCGGGTGACAATCTGGGCCGTAAGGGCAATTTCGGGCAGCAGGTACAGCACCTGCCCGCCACCATCCAGCGCCTGCTTTATCAGGTCGATGTAGATTTCGGTTTTGCCCGCGCCCGTTACGCCGTGCAGCAGCACAATGTCTTTGGTTTGAAACTCGCGCATCACCGCGTCGCGGGCTTCCACCTGCGTCTCGCTCAGCGTGAAGTGCATGTTGGCCTGGGCATCATCCTCATCCAACGGAAAGCGCGATACAATCTGGTCGAACTGCTCCAGAATGCCGTTTTTGATAAGCGTGTTCACCGCCGAGGGCGACAGGTGCGGAGCCGACGTAAGGGCCGCTTTTTCGAGGCCCCGGTGGTTGGCGTGCTCACTTTGATACACGGGTACCCGCTGCAGGTAGCGCATCACCACATCGAGCTGCTTGGCCTTGCTGGCCAGCTGCCCGAACAGCTCCTCCAAGGCCGCCTCGGCTACGTAGCGGTGCGCCAGCCGCACCTTCTTCACCACTTTGGGCGAAAATTTGTCCTTGAGGTGCTCGAACAGGAACACCACATCCTTCTGCATCAACGACTTGATGTACTTGTGGAAGGAGGCAATGCCCAGCACCTCGCCCACCTCAGTAAACGTCAGCGACTTGCCTACTTCCTCGCCGGTGCTCAGCGCGTCCACCACCTTCTGCTCCTGCTCGCCGAGTGGGTAGGGGTGATTGTCCGGCTCGTAGGCCGGGTGCAGCTGCACCCGGCTTTCGGAACTGAGCTTGAGGGCCGAGGGCAACGCTGCATTTATCACCTCGCCCAGCGTGCAGAGGTAGTACTCGGCAATCCAGCCGAACAGCTTTAGCTGGGGCTGGGTCACCACGGGCGCATCGTCGATAAATTCGAGGATGTACTTGGCCTGGTACGCGGCGGGCGGCGTCTGGTGCACGGCCGCCACAATGCAGCTAAGCGTCCGTTTGGCCCCGAATTGTACCAGCACGCGCCCGCCAATTACCACCTGGTCGCTCAGCTCGAACGGTACGCGGTAGGTGTAGAGGCGGGGCAGCGGCAGGGGCAGAATAACGTCGGCGAACAGCGTGACGCGGTCGGCCGCCGGTTCCGGCGCGGGCTGTACAAAATCAAACGAAAGACTCAACAGAAGGCAAAAACAGAAACATAAATACCGGCTGGCCGGCAGCAGCCCGCGGTGGCGGAACAGGTAGTAAAGATACAGCACCGGCCGGCCCCGCGGAAGCTGTTAGCGCAAATTCCACCCGTTGCTACCATCATGTTGGGCGCTTGATGCAATGAGGCAGGAGCTTGCCCGAATTGCCAGCCGATTTTGTGTGCAGACGACAGTTCGGGCCTGGTAGCTGCTATTGCAAGCTGCGCAGTTGCAGTGAAAACTGACTGTCTGTGAAGTAGTGCAAATTCCCTATAAACACAAAACCCAGCCGGTGGGGCTGGGTTTTGTGTTTACTGCGCTTCTGGCTTTTTGGGCCCAGACTTCTTGGCTGGTTTGGCGGCTGTTCGGGCTTTGGCCGGAGCCGTCTTGGCAGCAGTAAGCTTCGGATCAGCTACAGCCTTCTCGGCCGCTGCTTTGGGCTTGGCTGCGGCTTTAGGAGTTTTTTTGGGGGGTGCCTCGCTGGTCGCCTTCGGCTTCGCTTTGGCTGGTGCTTTAGGCTTGGCAGGGGCGGCTGGCTTTGGCAGGGCAGGTTCAGTGGTAGCAGCAGCCTGAGGTGTTGCCGCAACTTTCGGTTTGGCAGCAGCTCGCTTTCGGACCGGAGCCTTGGCAGCTTCCGGTGCTGGCTGGGCAGCAGCTTTCGGTGGCGCAGCTTCGGTTGCTACAGCGGCGGTAGTCGCTTTAGGCTGCGCAGCGGGCTTGCGGCGAGCAGGCCGGGCCGCCGGTTTAGCAGCGGCAGGCTCTGGTGTTACTGGAGCGGCAGGAGCGGGTGTGGCTACCGGAGTCGCTGCTGCTGGCGCAGCTTCAACGGGTGCCGGTTCGGCTGGAGTAGCTGATGCAACTGCCGGCTGCCGGGGCGCTTTCGGCCTTGGGGTGCGCTTCTTTGCGGCTGGCTTCTCGCTTACCTCAGCAGATGCTGGTACGGCCGGGCTCGGCATCACCGGCTCAGTGGTGTTGCTCTCCGTGGGCGTAGTCGTTGCCGCGGGAGCCGTATCAGCAGCAATAGGTGCAGGGCCTTCGGCATCGATGGCGTAAAGCGGCTGGCGGCCGGGGCGGCCACCATAACGTGGGGCCTGCTCGCGCTTGTTGCCCCGACGGTTATTCCGGCTACGACGGGCTTCGGGCGTTGTTTCGTCTGCTTCCGGTGTGGCCGGCTCGGTGTCGTCGGTGCTGGCTGGCTCGATTGGGCTGTCAGCAGAGGGCGTGGGCTGCGGGCGGGGTTGGCGCAACTGTGCTTCCGTCACGTACACCACTTCCGATGCCGGTTCCTCCTGGTCATCAGGCTGAACAGTATTGGCCGAAGTACGGGGCAATGGCGCATCGGGCAGTGGCGCGGGCGCAGTGGCTACAGCGCTGCCCTCGGGCTGCCCTTCGGTGTGGCCCTGCTCAGCGGCCAAGCGGGCGTGCTTGCGCTTGGTGCGCTTGGCTCCACCCCGCGAACGGCGCTTTTTACGGCGGGCCGCTTCCTCAGGCGTCTCTGGCTCACCCGATTCATCGGCTTCGTCAGTTTCGTCGTCCTCATCAGTTTCGACCTCATCTGTCAGGTCGGTGCTGGTGGGCGAGTAGGCGTGGTCGTAAGCCGATTCAGCCGACACAGTCGAATCAGCGGATTCAGTTGTGTCAGTCGTATCGGTTTCTTCGGCTTCCGTCTCTTCGGCATCCTCTACCAGTAAGCCGGAACCGGGCCGGATGAGGCTGGCCTGGGATGTAAGCCGGGTCTTGGCAAACACCGCCCGGTTGATTTCCTTCTTCGCAGGTTGCTTCTTGCCGGCTTCCGGCTTAGTAGCTGGCTCAATGGCGGCAGCTACTACCGGCGCAGCGGCAACGGGCTGTACTTTCGGGGTCGCGGCCTGGTCATCGAACGAGCCGATGTCGATGCGCTCCTCGCCATCATCGTATACCTCCTCCTCTATAGGTGCCGGAGCCTTGGGCTCGGGCAGGTTGGCCAGTTCGCGCTCCACATGCAGCAGCTCCATGCGCACATCGGCTGTGGTGCTGAGCTTGCGCAGGCGTTCGAGCGTACTTTCCAGGAAGGCGCGGTGCTCGGGGGCAGCCGGGTGCAGGGGCCGGTGGCCCAGGTTCTGCCGGATGCCTTCCCACTCCTTCTTAAAGCGCCCGAAAGCCGCGTCGAAGTAGGTGCGCGTAAACTTGTCCCACACGTAGTTCTCGGCCGACTCCGAGAGGTGTAGCATATCGGTGGCGTAAAAGCGGTAGTCGCGCAGGTCGTCTACCAGCAGCTCGTAGGCCGGGAAGTAGGTAACATCGGGCAGCAGCTCGCTCAGGTAATGGCAGGCCACGCGCAGCATCGCCTTGCTGGCCGAGTTCAGCACCAGCGTATCCTTAAGATGGCGCACAGGGCTCACTGTCAGTACAAAACGCAGCTTAGGATTTACCCGGCGCAGATACGCGTGGGTTTCGGCAACGGCTGCAATAATTTCATCGGCCGTCAGCAGCTCCTTGTCGAACTGGTCGGCCGCAACCTTATGGCAGTTGCTCACCAGCTCGTCGGTTTCACGCAGGCGGTAAGCAAAGGCCGAGCCCAGCGTGAGTACCACCACATCGGCCGTGGCCAGGAACACCCCTACCTCGCGGGTTAGCTCGTTGATATGCTGCAACAGCTCCACCGGCGAGTCGGCCCCAATTTCGGCGTGCAGGTCGTAGCTCTGCCAGCGGCCACGGGCCTCTACCAAGTGCTGTTGCCAGTCAACATCCTCGCCGGCCGCCGCGCGTAGCAGCTTGCAGGCCGAGATGGGGTTGAACACAGTGCCAAACGGGTTAACCAGCGTCGCGACCTTGAACTCGGTCAGGCGCGCGCCGATAGCATCCGAAAAGCAGGAGCCCAGCGTGAGCACCCGGGCCGAGGGCGGCAACTGGTGGGGGAGGGGCGTAAGCGGGATTTCAGTACGAAACATTGGGCTGAATTAGACCCCGAACGGGCCAACGGGCAGGCAACCTACTCAACCGCCCGCTTCCGGCCAAACGGACCGGTCAGCGGGGCGCATTGCCTATGTGGAAACGCGGCTCAGTTGCTGCCTTTAAGATGGGAGAGAAGACCGGCACAAACTTCAAAAAAGAAGCCAGCCAGACGGGTATACGAACAAAGGTCGTAATAAGTAGGGCAGTTTATGCCGTGGCCAATAAACAAAACGCCCGGCTGCTAAAGCAACCGGGCGTTTTGTTTGCCTCAATGGCGTTTCTGTGGCAGCCTACTCGGCCACTACGTTGAAACGAATCTTGTGCTTCACCTCGCGGTGCAGGTCGGCCGAAGCAGTGTACTCGCCTACCGACGTGGGGTCGGTATCGAACGAGAGACGCTTGCGGTCTACCTCGATGCCCTTCGCCTTGAGGGCGTCGGAGAGCTGCAGTGTGGTTACGCGGCCGAAAATTTTGCCGCTTTCACCCACCTTAGCCGGGATGTCGAGTACCATGTCACCGATCTGGTCGGCCAGGCCCTGGGCATCGCCCTTCACCTTGTCGGCCTTGTGAGCGGCCTGACGGACGTTCTCGGCAACGATTTTCTTGTTGGTTTTGTCGGCCAGTACGGCCAGGCCCTGGGGCATCAGGTAATTGCGGCCGTAGCCGGGCTTTACCGTCACGAGGTCGTTCTTGTAGCCGAGGCCCTTAACGTCGTCTTTCAGAAATACTTCCATGTCTTTTTTGAGTTGCTAGTTGTTAGTTGTCAGTTGTTAGATTCAAAAGGTCTGCTTCAGCTAACAACTGACAACCGACAACTAAATACCAACAACTTATTTCAACGAGTCGGTTACGTAGGGCATCAGGGCCAGGTGGCGCGCCTTGGCTACTGCCTGGGCTACTTTACGCTGGAACTTGAGGCTGGTGCCGGTAATACGACGGGGCAGAATACGGCCCTGCTCGTTGACGAACTTCAGCAGGAAGTTCGGGTCTTTGTAGTCGACGTACTTGATACCGGCTTTCTGAAAGCGGCAGTACTTCTTACGGGCGTCCTGCTTGTGCAGACGCTCGTTGGCGAGACTCATTTTACGTTGCTTAGCCAACTGCTTCGGACGTTTTAGGTTTGGGTTGATTCATTTCGCCTTTGCGACGACGGCCAGCGTATTCCAGGGCGTACTTATCCAGTACGGTAGTCAGGAAACGGATGACGCGCTCATCACGACGGAAGGCCAGCTCCAGCACATCTACGATGTTGCCTTCGCCGGTGAACTCCACGAGGAAATAATACCCGGTGTTTTTTTTCTCGATCGGGTAGGCCAGCTTTTTAAGGCCCCACGATTCAAGGTTGATGATGTCGGCGCTATTTTCCTTAAGCACCTGCGAGAACTTCTCGACCGTCTCTTGCACTTGGCTCTCGTTCAACACGGGAGTCAGAATGAAGACCGTCTCGTAATTTCTTACTGCCATTACGACGGGGTGGAATATGATGTGAAAAAATAAATGAGGGGCAAAGGTATGCTTTTTAGCCGCAATAACCAGCTATATTCAAGTAGATTACAGGGAAAGTTTTGCCTCTCAGCTTTTTGACTGTCCAGCCTCAAACCTTATCCTTGTAACGAGGGTTTTTTTGCCGAGCCGAATAGGTTGCAGCCCTTGTGCGGCGGCCGGGCCCGAATTGAGGTGTTCAGGCAGGTACTGGGTTGCTAGAAAGCAACAAAATAATAGAGCTTAGAATAAGTCTAAGCTTGCCGCGGAGGGCGAAAAATAGCCCCCGTTGGTTTGTTCTCTGGCTTTCCCAAGTTACATTTGTGGCCTTGAAGCACCCCCGCGTTTCTTTTTTTTAGCTAATCTGTGCGATGGATAGCATCCGACTACGTTCCCTTCCCCGCCTCTTTCTTGCTCTGCTTCTGTTCTTTGTCAGCTTTGGTTATGCCATGGCCCAAGGAGTCCAGTCGGATGGGGCAGAGGTGGCGACTTCTAACAACCCCAGCGACATTGGCGTAACGCCCGGCACCGTAGCCGCCGCTGCGCCGGCCGCCGCTGCCGGTACCACCACCGCCGACCCGGCCGCCATTGCCGCCGGTGATGCGCTGTTCAAAGGCAATTGCGCCCAGTGCCACGCCATCAACGAAGTGGTAGTGGGACCAGCCATGGCCGGCATCACCAAGCGTCGGCCCATGTCGTGGATCATTCCTTGGATCAAGAACTCCAGCAAGGTGGTAGCTTCCGGCGACGAGTACGCCGTGAAAATCTACAATCAGTACCAGAAGCAGCAGATGCCGAGCTTCCAGCTCTCGGATGCCGAAATCACGTCTATCGTTGCCTACATTACTTCGGAAGAGGGTAAGCCTACGGGCGCAGCCACTGGCCTGACTGCCCAGTCGGGTGATGCTGCCGCAGTGGATGGTACAGCTGCTGCAAACGGTGAGGCCAGCAGCTCCATGAACATCCTGCTGATTGTGCTGGTAGTGGTGCTGATTGTACTGGTGGTAACGCTGGTTATTATTGCCAACATCATGAAGGACGTGCTGCGCGGCCGCAAGGACCTCGATGGCCGCGACCGGGAGCAGATTGAGGAGCGTTTCGACTACAGCCGTATCTACAAGTCGACGGCTGTACGCGGTATCGTGGGCACCGTGTTTGTGCTGGCTGTGCTCTACGAAACTATTCAGGGTGCCATGGGCGTAGGCCTGAGCCAAGGCTACCAGCCTACCCAGCCTATTGCTTTTTCGCACAAGCTGCACGCCGGCGAAAACCAGATCAACTGCGCTTACTGCCACACTTCGGTGTACAAGGGCAAATCTGCCAACATTCCGTCGCCTAACATCTGTATGAACTGCCACTCGCAGATCAAGACGGAGTCGCCGGAAATCAAGAAGATTTACCGTGCCATCGAGCGCAAACAGCCTATCCAGTGGGTGCGGGTACACAACATCCCGGATCTGGCCTATTTCAACCACTCCCAGCATACCCAAGTGGCCGGTCTGGAGTGCGTAACCTGCCACGGTCCTATCGAGAACATGGAAGTGGTTTACCAGTACTCGGCCCTCACAATGGGCTGGTGCATCAACTGCCACCGCGAAACGCCGCTCAACACCAAGGGCAACGGCTACTACGACAACCTCGTGAAGCTGCACGACTCCAAGAACGGCGCAGTTCCCTTCACGGTATCGTCGAATGGCGGCACCGAGTGCTCGAAGTGCCACTACTAAGCGCTTAGTGCGGTAAGCCTGGAGAGCAATCAAAATTGCTCTTGTCAGCCTTCAGCGCAATAAGATCAACACACAACTTCCCAAGTCAAGACAAGCACCCTCTTGCGGACCGCAGGGCGTCGAACATAAGACCCCCAGTGCGCAGGAACCCAAGCCCCCAACAAATGCAAGAGTCGCCCAAGTACTGGAAGGGAATTGAGGAACTGGAAAACTCGCCGGAGTTCATCAAGAACGCCATGACCGAGTTTGCCGACTTCATGCCGGTGAAGGAAGGCCACGGTTCGACGGATGCGACAGTTGCCCCGCGCCGCGACTTTCTGAAGCTGATGGGCTTCGGATTGGCCGCCGCGACGCTGGCCAGCTGCGAAGCGCCCGTCCGTAAGGCTATTCCTTACCTCAACAAGCCCGAGGAAGTAGATCCTACCATTGCCAACTTCTACGCCTCCACGTTCTTCAACGGCCAGGATTATAATGCCGTGCTCGTGAAATGCCGTGAGGGTCGGCCGATCAAGCTGGAGGGCAACCCCGAGTCGCCCATCACGGGTGGCGGCTTGTCGGCTCGTGGCCAGGCAGCTGTCCTGAGCCTGTATGATAATGCCCGGCTGCAGTTCTTTACCAAAAAGGGCCAGCGCATTGCTACCGATCAGCTCGACCAAGAAGTACGGGCCGCATTGGCCGGTGCGGGCCGCGTGGCCATCGTGTCGCCGACTATCATCAGCCCCTCGACCAAAAAAGTAATCAACGAGTTTACCGCCCGCTTCGGTGGGGGCGAGCATGTGATGTACGACGTGAACTCGTCGTCGGCACTTCTCCGGGCTAATGGCGGCGTACTGCCGGCCTATGATTTCAGCAAGGCCGACGTTATTGTGAGCCTTGACGCCGACTTCCTGGGTACCTGGATTTCGCCCGTGGAGTTTGCCCGCCAGTACGTGGAGAACCGCAAGGTATCGAGCGAGCGGCGTGCCATGTCGAAGCACTACCAGTTTGAAACCAACCTCTCGCTTACCGGCTCCAACGCCGATGTTCGCGAGTCGCTGAAGCCTTCGGCCATGGGTGCGGCCACAGCCGACCTGTATAATGCCGTAGTGGGAGGGGGCGTTGCCCCAGCCTCCAAGAAGCTCGCCGAGGCGGCGGCCGCCCTGCGTCGCGCCGGTTCGCGCGGCCTTGTCGTATCGGGCATCAACGACCCCGGCATCCAGACGCTGGTAGCCGCTATCAACCAGAACCTCGGCTCAGCCGCTGTCGATACAGCTAACCCTTCCTACGTACGCCAGGGCGACGACGCCCGCATGGCCCGTCTGATCAAGGACATCATCGCCGGTCAGATTGGCGCAGTGATTTTCTACAATGCCAACCCCGTGTACGACCACCCAATGGGTGCCGAACTGGGCAAAGCACTGCAGGCTGGCAAAGTAAAAACCAGCATTTCGCTTAACGACCGGCTCGACGAAACCGGCAAGCTGTGCCTTTACGCCGCTCCCGACCACCATTTCCTGGAATCGTGGAATGACTATGAGCCCAAGCGCGGCTACCTGAGCTTGGCCCAGCCCGTCATTACGCCACTGTTTGCCACCCGTCAGGCGCAGGATTCGCTCCTGACTTGGGCCGGTAACCCGACCACTTACTACAACTACCTCCGCCAGCAGTGGCAGGGCGTATTAGGCAGCGCGGGCTTCGTGAAAGCTTGGGATAAAGTTGTGCACGATGGCGTAGCCCGCGGCTCGGCTCTGCCCGCTCCGGTTGCCCAGTTGGAGCCCGCAATGGATACGAATAGCGCCATGAGCGCGATTCGTGCCAACAAGGGCGCTGGCATTGAGCTGGCTGTTTACGAGAAAGTAGGCCTTGGTAACGGCGCCCAAGCCAACAACCCTTGGCTGCAGGAGTTGCCCGACCCGATTTCGAAGGCTACCTGGGGTAACTACGTAACTGTTCCCCGCGCTTATGCCGTGGAGCAGAAGTGGGAGCAGGGTGATGTAGTGAAGGTAACGGCCAACGGCAAGAGTATTCAGCTACCCATCCTGATTCAGCCCGGCCAAGCTACCGGCACTATCGGTATTGCCATCGGCTACGGCCGCGAGGCTGCCGGTAAAGTTGCCGACCAGGTTGGTGCTAACGTGCTGCCGCTGCTGACGATGCGTAACGGCACTATCAACTACACCACCTCGGTGCAGATTGAGGCTACCGGCACCCAGTCGCCGATTGCTCAGACCCAGACCCACCACACCATCATGGACCGCGAAGAAGTGGTGCAGGTGGCGTCGCTGAAGGAGTACCAGAAGAACCCCAAAGAGGTAACCAACTACATCAGAATTTCGACCCCCGACGGACTGGAGGCTCCTCGTAAAGTGTCGCTGTGGCAGGACTACGAGTACAAGAACCACCACTGGGGGATGGCCATCGACCTTAACTCGTGCATCGGTTGCGGTGCGTGCGTAGTTGGGTGTCAGGCCGAGAACAACGTGGCCGTAGTAGGCAAGCAGGAGGTTATCAACCGCCGCGAGATGCACTGGATGCGCATCGACCGCTACTACAGCTCCGACGCTAATAAAGAGCAGTTTGACGAGAAGGGCAAGCTCGACACCTACGCGGCTATGGAAGATCCGTCGGCCAACCCGTCGGTGGTGTTCCAGCCCCTCATGTGCCAGCACTGCAATCACGCTCCCTGCGAAACGGTTTGCCCGGTACTGGCTACTACCCACAGTTCGGAAGGTCTCAACCAGATGACCTACAACCGTTGCGTAGGTACCCGCTACTGCGCCAACAACTGCCCGTACAAGGTGCGTCGCTTCAACTGGTTCTCGTACTACAGCAACGAGAAGTTCGAAGCTGTAAACGGCCACATGTTCACCGACCTGGGTCGCATGGTACTCAACCCCGATGTAACGGTGCGCGCCCGCGGCGTGATGGAGAAGTGCTCCATGTGCGTGCAGCGGATTCAGCTTGGTAAGCTGGAGGCTAAGAAGGAGAAGCGTCGCCCCCGGGATGGGGAAGTTGTTTCGGCCTGTGCTCAGTCGTGCCCTACCCAAGCCATCGTATTCGGCGATATGCGTGACCCCGAGTCGCGCCTGTCGCAGCTGTTGCGCCGCGAAGATGGGGAGCGGGCTTTCCACGCCCTGGACTCCATCAACGTGCAGCCCAACATCACCTACCTGACCAAAATCCGTAACACGGATCAACTCGATTTCAACGTTTAAACTATCGGTGCTTAGCTTGTTGGGGATTTAGGGAGTTGGTTTTATAGCGCCAGTTCATTCGCCACGAAGCCAAGTCCCCGAATTCCTGAAGCCCCAACAACCAAATTCAACCACTATGCAGCACGTATCACCTGTACGGGAGCCGCTCGTAACCGGGGGGAAAACGTACCACGACGTCACCCAGGACGTGTGTCGCCAGGTAGAAGCCGCCCCGAATATTCGGTGGATGGCCGCCCTGAGCGTCGCCCTTCTGCTCCTCGGCGTATTCTTCTACTCTGTTTACCGCACCCTTTGGTATGGTATCGGTGAGTGGGGTCTGAACAAAACTATCGGCTGGGCCTGGGATATCACCAACTTCGTGTGGTGGGTAGGCATCGGCCACGCCGGTACTCTGATTTCGGCTGTACTGCTGCTGTTCCGTCAGAAGTGGCGGACGTCCATCAACCGTGCCGCCGAGGCCATGACCATCTTCGCCGTAATCTGCGCGGCCATGTTCCCGGTACTGCACATGGGCCGTCCGTGGCTGGCCTACTGGGTATTCCCGCTGCAGAACACGTTTGGTTCGCTGTGGGTGAACTTCAACTCGCCCCTTCTCTGGGACGTATTCGCCATCTCGACCTACTTCACCGTATCGCTGGTGTTCTGGTACACCGGTCTGGTTCCTGACTTTGCTACCATCCGCGACCGGGCCAAGGGTCCGATTGCTAAAGTAGCCTACTCGCTGCTGAGCATGGGCTGGAAAGGTTCGGCCAAGCACTGGAGCCGCTACGAAACCGTTTCGCTGATTCTGGCCGGTGTTTCGACCCCGCTGGTACTCTCGGTACACACCATCGTATCGATGGACTTTGCTACCTCGGTTGTACCGGGCTGGCACACCACCATCTTCCCGCCCTACTTCGTGGCTGGTGCTATCTTCTCGGGTTTCGCCATGGTACTGACGCTGATGCTTATTACCCGGGTTGTGTTTAAGCTGGAAGACTACATCACCATTGAGCACATCGCCCTCATGAACAAAATCATGATGGTAACCGGCTCGATCGTAGGTGTGGCGTATATCACGGAGTTCTTCATTGCCTGGTACTCGCAGGTGGAGTACGAATCATATGCCTTCATCAACCGGGCTACCGGCCCTTACTGGTGGGCTTACGCGGCCATGATGACCTGCAACGTGATTACGCCCCAGCTGGTGTGGTTCCGTAAAGTGCGCTACAGCATCCCGCTCACGTTCATCCTCTCGATTATTGTGAACATCGGTATGTGGTTCGAGCGTTTCGTGATTATCGTAACCTCACTGCACCGCGACTACCTGCCTTCCTCGTGGGCTATGTTCTCGCCAACTATTATCGACGTAGGTATCTACGTGGGTACAATTGGTCTGTTCTTTACGCTGTTCCTGCTGTTCGCCAAGTTCTTCCCGGTCATTAACATGGCCGAAGTAAAGTCGGTGCTCAAGTACACGGTGGATAATGGCCCGACCTACACCGGCCGCGATCCGCACCACGCCCCTCAACCCGTTACCACCCACGGAGTGCCTGCCTCGGCCCCGGTAAACTACGATAAGCATGACTAAGCGCTTCGCCCTCGGTATTTTCGAAGACGAGGACGTGCTGCTGCACGCCGTGGAAAACGTTCGGGAAGCCGGCGTTAAAATCTACGAAGTCTTCACCCCGTTCCCCATCCACGGCATCGACGACGCTCTTGGTATCGAACGGTCGCGCCTGCCCATTGCCGCGTTCTTCTTCGGTCTCACTGGCCTGTCGTTCGCACTATGGATGCAGATCTATATGTTGGGTTTCGACTGGCCGATGATTATCGGTGGCAAGCCGCATATCGCGTTACCAGCCTTTATTCCGGTAACATTCGAATTGACCGTGCTTTTCTGCTGCCACGGAATGGTGATTACCTTCTACGCCATCAGCAAGCTCTACCCGCGCTGGCGCACTCCGGTACTGGATGTGCGTTCGACCGACGACAAGTTCGTGATGGCCATTGAAGTGAATGAGAACACCGATATGAACAAGCTCACGCAGATCCTGCGCGAGAATGGGGCATCGGAGGTTAATCAAAAAGAAATGTCCAAGTTCTAATGATGCACTCGCTGAAAATATCGCTACAGGCGTCGGCGGTGCTGCTGGCTGCGGCGCTGACTACGGGCTGTAATCAGGCCAACGATCCGGGCCTGGAGTACGCCCCTGAGATGTACACCTCTATTCCGTACGAGCCGCTGAGCCAAGTGGGTGCCAACCGCGTTAATCCTATGGGTATTAACGAGCGTACGCCGGCTGTGGGTACTATTCCACGCGGCAAGCTGGCCTACTACACGCACATCGCCAAAGACGATGTAGAAACGGCAGAGACTACGTTGAACAACCCGTATGCCTACACCAAAACTCACTTGGAAGAAGGCAAGGTGCTATACTCGCGTAACTGCCAGCATTGCCATGGTGAGCAGGGCGATGGACAGGGACCGGTAGGTATCAAGTTCAAAGGGGTGCCCAATTACTCGGCAGGCGCATACAAGAACCAGAATGACGGTCACATCTACCACGTAATTCAGTGGGGACGTAACCGCATGATGCCACACGGCTCGCAGGTGAACCCTGAAGAGCGGTGGAAAATAGCCATGTATGTGCGGGCTCTGCAGCTTGGCAAAGGCCCAGATGGGCTGGCTGATATGGTAAAAGTTGGCAGCCCTAATGCTAACGTACCCACGGCCGACTCGATTATGACGTCAGGCCAGATGAAAACGAACCCCACAAAAGCTGGCTCGAACGAGATGTCGAAGAACCCCGGAGCGGGCGACCCGGCACGCAACGGCGAAGCTATTTAATCCCCTGCTATGGCAACTCTGACACATCAGGAAAGCGTTACGGCGGAATACCTGGAGGTAACCTCGGGAACTCGTAAGAATTTCATCCTCATTATCATAGCCGGTGTGGTTCTGCTGATAGTGGGCGTTATTGTCTCGCTGTTTGGTGGCGGTGGCCATGAGGCTGCCGAAGGAGCTGCCGCTGCTCATGGAGCCACGGCGGCCCATGGGGCAGTAGCTGCCGGCCACGGTGGTGGTGAGCATCACAGCAGCGCACCCTGGCTCAAGCGTATCATCGTGAGCCTGTGGCACAACAACGTGTTCTTCACGGGCGTGTCGGCCATTGGTACCGTGTTCATGGCTATTCAGTACGTGGCTTACGCGGGCTGGTCGGTTGTGGTAAAGCGTATCAATGAGGCACTCAGCGCCTGGTTGGTGCCCGGTCTGGTGATTATGCTGGTCGTATTCGGCCTCAACTTCATCAACTACGACCTATTCCACTGGACCGTACCCGGTATCATGGACAAAGGCAACGCTAACTACGATGCCATCATTGCTGGTAAGTCGGGCTTCCTGAACATACCGTTCTATGTTATCCGGATGGTCGTTTACCTGGGCCTGTGGATTTACTTCACCAAGCGTCTGCGCGATTTGTCGTTGTCCGAAGACCTGAACGGCGGTACTGCTTACTTCCATAAGAGCATCAATGTCTCGGCCCTGTTCCTTGTATTCTACGCCGTTACATCGTCGATGTCGGCTTGGGACTGGGTAATGTCGGTTGACGTGCACTGGTTCTCTACCATGTTTGGCTGGTATGTATTCGCCTCATGGTGGGTATCGGGTATTGCAGCTGTTACGCTGTGTGCCATCCTACTCAAGCAGGCCGGCTACTTGCCCCTGCTGAAAGACGGCCACCTACACGACTTGGGTAAGTTTATGTTTGGCTTCAGCATCTTCTGGACCTACCTGTGGTTTTCGCAGTTCATGCTCATCTGGTACGCCAACATGCCCGAGGAGTCAGTGTACTTCAACCAGCGTCTGGGCGGCTTTAACGGCCAGTATACCTGGCTGTTCTATTCCAACTTGGCTATCAACTTCGTCTTCCCCTTCTTGGTGCTGATGACCCGCGATGCCAAGCGTCAGATGATCATGCTCAAAATCGTGAGCATCGCCATTCTAATTGGCCATTGGTCTGACTTCTATTTGATGTTCATGCCCGGAACAATGAAGGGGGAAAACGGGTTTATTATTGAGATTGGAATCGCACTGATTTTCCTCGGTAGCTTCCTGATTTTGATGACTAAACGTCTGGCTCAGGCTTCCCTGACCCCGATTCATCATCCCTTCCTCGACGAAAGCGTTCATCACACTACTTAATCTCAGACATGAGTATTGAGTAGTAGAAAGGCCATCCTGTTCTGGTAGCAGGGACTTGCCTTTAGCCTCTCAACTCTCACTTCTACCCTTGCAAATGACTACTCTGAGCATTGTTCTGGTTTTGGCGCTGTTACTGGTCGTATTCGGCCTGTTGTTTCGCCTCCAGATACTGACTTCAATATTCTCGGGCAGCTCCAATCGGGAGGTGGGCGTAAGCAACCGCGTGAATGCCATTCTCTTTATGGTGTTCCTGATAGGTGGTGGCGCTTGGTTCGCCTGGTCATTCGTTGAGAACTTCGACAGAATGAATCCGCCGATTGCTTCCGTACACGGTTTAGCCACCGATAAAATGTTTTGGGGGTCGATGGCCGTTCTGGGTGTAGCCTTTGTGCTGACGCAGGTGTTGCTGTTCTGGTACTCATACCGGTACCAGCATAAGGATAACCGCCGGGCTTTCTTCTTCCCTCATAACAACAAGATCGAGGTTATCTGGACGTTGATTCCAGCTATTGTAATGGCCGCTCTGGTATTTGCTGGCTGGAAGGAGTGGACCCGTATCACCGGTCCCGCTCCTAAAGACGCGGTTGTGCTGGAGATAATGGGCAAGCAGTTCAACTGGCTGGTGCGTTACCCCGGTCGTGACCAGAAGCTGGGTGTGGTCAATTACCGGCTGATCGACGCGGTAAATGAGTTCGGATTCGATCTGAGCGACCAGAATGGGGTTGACGATTTTACGGCCGGAGAAATCCACGTTCCTAAAGGTCACCCAGTGTTGCTGCGTATTCGTTCGCGCGATGTGTTGCACTCGGTTTATATGCCCAACTTCCGGGTGCAGATGTACGCTGTACCAGGTATGCCGACCAAGTTCTGGTTTACGCCTACTAAAACTACTGATGAGATGCGGGCCCAAACGGGCAACCCGAATTTCACCTATGAGTTAGCTTGCAATCAGATTTGCGGCCGTGGCCATTTTGCCATGAAAATGAGCATCATCGTGGATGAGCCGGACGATTATGTAGCTTGGTTTACCAAGCAGAAGTCGTTCTCGGAACAAAACCCGGAAGTATTAGCCAGCTTCAAACAGAAGTCGGACAAATTGGTTGATAAAGCACCGGCTACCCCGGCTGCCGCTGCGGTGGTAACGCCTACGGCTGCTAAGGCTTCGCTTTAAACATTCTTACTGCACGTTTTACCTATGGCAGCTAACTTTCCAACGCAAGAGCAGGTGCAGGGTGGCATCGGGGCCACCGAACCGGGCCACGACCACGCGCACCACGACGAGCATCATGAGCAGGGATTCCTGTCGAAATACGTTTTCAGCACTGACCATAAATACATTGCTAAGCAGTTCCTGATTACGGGTATCTTCTGGGCAATTATTGGTGGTGCTCTCTCCAGCCTGTTCCGCTTGCAGCTGGGCTGGCCTGAGGCTACGCTGGAATGGCTTAAGCCGTTACTAGGCAAGTGGATTGAGGCCGGCAAATTGAACCCTGAGTTCTACCTGGCTTTGGTAACGATGCACGGCACTATCATGGTGTTCTTCGTACTGACTGCCGGCCTATCCGGTACGTTCTCCAACTTTCTGATTCCGCTGCAGATTGGTGCCCGCGATATGGCATCGGGCTTCATGAACATGCTCTCTTACTGGTTCTTCTTTGGATCCAGCGTGGTTATGTTCGCTTCGCTCTTTATTGAAACCGGGCCGGCTGCAGCAGGCTGGACAATTTATCCGCCACTCTCGGCGCTGCCTCAGGCTATTGCCGGTTCGGGTGCGGGCCAGACGCTCTGGCTGGTATCAATGGCGCTGTTTATTATTTCGCAGCTGTTGGGTGGTGTAAACTACATCACTACCGTCATCAACCTGCGTACGCAGGGCATGAGCATGAGCAAGCTCCCGCTCACCATCTGGGCTTTCTTCCTGACGGCCATTCTGGGTCTGCTCTCGTTCCCGGTTTTGTTCTCGGCCGCATTGCTGCTGATTTTTGACCGCTCGTTCGGTACTTCGTTCTTCCTGTCTGATATCTACATTGCTGGTCAGGCCCTGCCTAACACCGGTGGTTCGCCTATTCTGTTCCAGCACTTGTTCTGGTTCCTGGGTCACCCCGAGGTGTACATCGTGATTATGCCTGCTATGGGTATGGTGTCGGAAATTCTGGCAACCAACGCCCGTAAGCCTGTCTTTGGCTACCGCGCCATGATTGGCTCGTTGCTTGGCATTTCATTGCTCTCTTTCATCGTGTGGGCCCACCATATGTTCGTGACAGGCATGAACCCTTTCCTCGGATCGGTATTCATGTTCCTGACACTGATTATTGCAGTGCCTTCGGCTGTTAAGGTGTTCAACTGGCTGGCTACGCTGTGGCGCGGTAACATCCGCTTCACTACGGCTATGCTGTTCTCTATCGGTTTTGTGTCGTTGTTCATTGCTGGTGGTCTTACGGGTATCGTTCTCGGTAATGCTGCTCTTGATATTCAGTTGCACAACACGTACTTCGTAGTAGCTCACTTTCACCTCGTAATGGGTTCGTCGGCCTTCTTCGGTCTGTGGGCTGGTGTTTACCACTGGTTCCCCAAGATGTTCGGCCGCATGATGGACGAGAAACTTGGCTACCTGCACTTCTGGCTGACCTTTGCCGGTGTGTATCTGGTATTCCTGCCAATGCACTATGTAGGTATTGCCGGCTTCCCCCGTCGTTACTACGCCTGGACTGGCTTCGACACGTTCAGCCAGTTTGCTGACCTGAACAAGTTTATCTCGGTGGCGGCTATTATTGCCTTCCTGGGTCAGTTCATCTTTATCTTCAACTTCTTCTACAGCATCTGGCGCGGCCGTCGTGCCACCGAGAACCCTTGGAACTCGACGACGCTGGAGTGGACGACGCCGGTTATTCCCGGTCACGGCAACTGGCCTGGCGATATTCCCGCTGTGCATCGCTGGCCCTATGATTACAGCAAGCCTGGTGCTGAAGAGGATTTTATTCCTCAGACTGTACCTTACTCGCAGACGCAATCATCAAATCTGCCCTACGAGAAGGAGATGGAGTAAGCGCCAGTTGGTGCATGCATTTGAGAACAGGCCGCCGTACCAACGGCGGCCTGTTTTTTTGCGTGATACTCCTCGGCCTATATTCTCATCATTAAGGATAATTATAGTCTCTGCGGAGAAGCAATTAGCTCCTTAAACGGTTATTATAAGGTAAGCAAGGGGGCAGAGGTATAGCTCTCCTGTCAAGCCTTGGGGTTTCTTTTCAAGTCGCTTTTTTCGCTGATCGACAGTTAACAGCCACCAGTTTTTCAACTAATGGTAATTCCTGCTTTTGTGCGCCGCTTCCGGTTCGTCGGCATCCTGACGGTGGCATCCGTTTATCTGCTGTTCCTGGTGGGTGGCATTGTACGTAGCACCGGTTCAGGCATGGGCTGCCCCGACTGGCCTAAGTGTTTTGGTACTTGGGTGCCGCCTACGCATATCAGTCAGCTACCCGCCGATTACAAGGAAATTTACACGGCCCAGCGCGTGGCGAAGAACAAGAAACTGGCGGCCCGGCTGGAGGGCATGGGCTTTCATCAAGTGGCGGGCGACATTTTCGACCATCCTTCGCAGTACATCGAAACGGACTTCAATCCGGTGAAAACCTGGATTGAATACATAAATCGCTTGATTGGAGTACTGATCGGGGTGTTTGTATTCGCTACGGTGCTGTTTGCGCTGCCGTATTGGCGTCGCGACCGACCGGTGTTCTGGTTGGCATTGGCCTCATTTCTACTAACCGGTGTGCAGGGCTGGCTGGGCTCGTTGGTCGTGTCGACCAACCTGCTACCTATTATGGTAACGGTGCATATGGGACTCGCCCTCGTGATTGTGGGGCTACTACTGTACGCCGTTATCCGTTCGCAACGGCTGGCAGGAGGTACCCAGGAGGTTCTGATGGTCCTGCCGGGTCTGAAAGCAGCGCTGGCCGTGTCCGTGCTCTTCACCTTCGGCCAGATTGTGCTGGGCACTCAGGTACGCGAGGAAGTTGATCTGCTGGCTTCGGCTAGCCATTACCTGGGCCGGGCCGGTTGGGTAGATCAGCTCGGAACCACCTTCAAAGTGCATCGGTCGTTTTCTATTCTCATCGTGCTGCTGAACGCCTATCTGGTGTACATGCTGTACAAGCTGCCTTCACGCGGGCTGCACCGGCTGGCGACAGCCATTGCCGTACTCGTAGTATCCGAAATCGTGGCGGGCATTACGCTGGCTCACTTCGCCTTCCCGGCATTTGCGCAGCCCGTGCACCTAACACTTGCCACTATGCTTTTCGGGGCACAGTTTCAGGCTATGATTGCCTACAGCCAGGCTACTAAGATACCGTTGCAGGTGGCTACTCCGGCCGTTGTTGCGTAGCTTTGCACCCCCATTAGGGGGCGGTTTTCCGCCATATACACCGTTTTTCTCCCGTTAATGAGTAAGGCTAAGGCGTACTTCCAGTTGATTAAGTTCCGGCTGGCCCTCACGGTGGCTTTCTCCAGCGCCATTGGTTATTTGCTGGGGGCCAACGAACTGCATTGGGGACGGGCACTACTGGTAATGGTAGGTGGGCTGGCCGTTACGGGAGCGGCTAATACAATCAACCAGATTTTCGAAATCGACCTCGACCGGCAGATGAAGCGCACGGCGCAACGGCCACTGCCACTGGGTATTCTCAGCCCGCTGGAAGCCTGGGGATTCACGCTCGTGCTGGGCGGAGCCGGGCTGACGCTGCTGGCGCTGGTGTTCAATCCGCTGTCGGCGGCACTGGCGCTGCTCTCCCTTATCCTGTACGGGTTCGTGTACACGCCGCTCAAAACCATCTCGCCAATCTGCGTGGCTGTTGGGGCCATTCCGGGCGGGTTGCCGCCGCTTATTGGCTGGGTGGCCGCTACTGGTTTTCTGGGCCTGCAAGGCTGGATTCTGTTCGGTATCCAGTTTATGTGGCAGTTCCCGCACTTCTGGGCCATTGCCTGGGTGCTCGACGACGATTACAAGAAGGCCGGATTCAAGATGCTTCCTTCGCCCGGCAAAAAGGATTTGCGCACCGCCTTCCAGATAATGACCTACACCATGGTGCTGATTCCGCTCAGCCTGCTGCCCTTCTACTTCGGGATGACCGGGACTGTGTACCCGATGGTGGCAGCCGTGTGCGGGGTGCTGTTTCTGATGCAGACGTTTTACCTGATGCGGACCGTCAGCAAAAAAGCGGCCATGAGTATCATGTTCGGTTCCTTTCTATATCTGCCCATCGTGCAGATTGCGTTGGTGCTGGATAAAATATAGCTCTTTCTCTAGAAGTGAGATTTGAGACCTAAACAGTGAGACAAAAGGCTCTTGTTCAGTGTTAAAAATAAACAGACGTCGTCCCCGGGTTCTCCAAGATCCATCTCCCGATGCCTGTCTCACTTCTTACCTCTCATAATCTCACATTCAACCATATGCTTGCTAACGAAGCCCTGAATACCAAGGAGCCGGCCACCGGAATACATCCGACCCGGTTTCTGCTCATGCTGATGATGGTCAGCATTTTCATGATTTTTGCTGCTTACACCAGTGCCTATATTGTGCGCCGCAATGAGGGCAACTGGCTGGAATTCAACCTGCCTCCTGGTTTTCTGTATACTACCGTGGTGCTGCTGCTGAGCTCGGCTACGGTGCAGTGGGCCTGGGTGGCCGCACGCCGCGACGACCTGAAACAAGTGCGGCTGGCGCTGCTGCTCACCTTCGGGCTGGGTATGGCGTTTCTGGTAGGCCAGTGGATGCTCTGGGGGCAACTGGTTGATGGCCGTATCTTTTTTGCGGGCACCGATTCCAACCCTTCCGGCTCATTTCTGTATGTATTAACCGGAGTTCACGGTTTTCACCTCATTACAGGCCTCATCTTTCTGCTGGTTGTCGTGCGGAAAAGCTTTAAGTATCAGGTGCATTCCCGCGAGATGCTCTCCATTGGCAACGTTACCATCTACTGGCACTTCCTGGGCGTACTTTGGTTGTACCTGTATTTGTTCTTACTTTTGAACAACTAGATTGTTGTAAACTCCCCCGCACGCTATGTCCACCATTTCCCCGACGACGCAGGCAATTTCCGATTCCGCCCTGGACAAGCCACGCACTGGCACCTGGGACGGCGGCAATGAGCCCTTCAATGCCAGCTACGGCAAGCTGATGATGTGGTTCTTCCTGCTGTCGGACGCCTTCACGTTCGCTGCCTTCCTGACCACCTACGGCCTTATCCGCCACCGGTACCAGCCTTACACCGGCACGCCTGAGGCTTTCGAGTTCTCCACGGCTTACTGGCCCATTCCGGAAAAAGTATTCAACGCCTTCCCGGGTCTGCACGGTTTCGACCTGCCACTGGCCTTTGTGGCCCTGATGACGATGATTCTTATCTTCTCGTCGGTAACGATGGTGCTGGCCGTAGAGGCTGGCCAGCGTTTCGATAAGAAGGATGTGCAGAAATGGCTGCTGTGGACAATTCTGTTCGGAGTTATTTTCGTAAGCTGCCAGGCCTGGGAGTGGAGTCACTTCATCACCGGCACCGACGAGGGCACGCTAATGAACGACGGTACCCGGTTTTTCGGAGCCAACCTGGCCGTCAACCAGTACGGTCCGGTGCTCTTTGCCGACCTGTTCTTCTTCATCACCGGTTTCCACGGTACGCACGTATTCTCGGGTATCTGCCTGCTGATCTACTGCTTCATCGCCACCACCAACGGTACGTTCGAGAAGCGTGGCCACTACGAGATGGTGGAGAAAATCGGCCTCTACTGGCACTTCGTTGACTTGGTGTGGGTGTTTGTATTCACCTTCTTCTACCTGGTTTAATTTTCCTGGCTCTGCTTCCGGCGGGCACCCATTGGGGCGGCCAGTCGGCAGCTGTGTTTCCCTATCTACGCTCATGGCTAATCACACCACGCAAATGCCGGTCCATCCCGGCGAGATTCCGAAGCCCAACACGGCCTGGATCTGGAAAACCTTCTGGATTATTACGGCCATTACAGCGCTGGAATTTGCTATTGCCTTCGTTATGCCTTCGAGCACGTTGCGCAACTCGATTTTCATCATCCTCACCATCTTCAAAGCCTTCTTCATCGTGGCCGAGTTCATGCACTTGAAGCATGAGACCAAAGGCCTCATCTGGACGATTCTGATTCCGATGGGCTTGTTGATCTGGCTGCTGGTGGCACTCATTACCGAGGGTAACGCCATTCACGAAGCTATTTTCTAGCCTATGCGGCCCCAACAAGTATTACTGTTGGGCCTGATGTTGCTGGTTCCGGTCCTGGCTTTTCTGTTTCTGAAAGGCTTCGGTACCAACCGTTACGCGCTGCCCTTTTATCTGCCCGAACGCGTTGACTCGACGCTGGTGGCCGGAAAGTGGCAGCGCGATACTGTTTACCACCAACTCGGGTCGTTCCAGCTGCGCGAAGGTGCCGGCGGGCGCGAGGTAACCGGTGCCGAGCTGAAGGCCCAAGGCCTGTACATACTGAGCGCAATGCCCCCCGGCTGCCCGACCGACTGCCAGCGCCAGACGGCTCAATTGGTGCGGCTACAGGAGAAATACCGGCAGGAACCCCGCGTGCGGCTGGCTTCGGTGCTCACCAGCCCCGACTCGATGGCCGCCGCCGCACGCTACGCCGAGCAGGCAGGCGCTATTGCCGGCAAATGGTTTTTTCTGACCGGAAACGAAAGCACGGTGAACCGGTTATTAAAGCAGGAGCTACAGCTTCTGCCTTCCGCCACCACCGCTAGTGCCGGCCCAGATCCGCTCGTTGTGTTGCTCGTAGACCGCGACGGTTACGTGCGTGGCCGCTACAACGGTACCAGCGAGCGAGATATGAACCGGCTTATCACTGAAATCAGCGTGTTGCTGTACATCTATGACAACCCCTAACCCGCTTGCCAACCCTGCTACCGGTGCCGCCAAGTACAAAGTGCTGGCCGCCGTGCTCGGTGCTGTTGTGCCTCTCGCAGTAGCCGTACTGTACTTCTTTCCCGGCGTATTCGTCATCCCGGGGCTCGATGTGAAGGTTCTGCCTGCCGTAAATGCCGGGCTCAATTCGCTGACGGCGGTATGCCTGATGTTGGGCTACTACTTTATCCGCAACAAGCAGGTGGCCCGGCACCGCGCCATGATGGGACTGGCCTTTTTACTGGGCTCATTGTTTCTGGTGTCGTATGTGGCCTACCACTCGCAGGTTACCAGTACTACGTTCGGGGGCCAGGGGCTGATTCGGGGCGTGTACTACTTCATTCTGCTCACGCACATAGTACTGGCCGCCGCCACGGTGGGGCTAGTATTGTTCACGCTCTATTTCGCCCTTACCGAGCAGTTCCAGAAGCACCGCCGTATTGCCCGCTGGACGTATCCGGTGTGGCTGTATGTATCGGTAACCGGGGTTATCGTGTATTTCATGATTTCGCCCTACTACACCTCCTAGAAAGAGCTGTGGCCGAACCTTCGGGGCCGGTTTCAGGGTTATACAAAGACACGTTTATCATCTCAACGCCATGAAGAAATTTGCTGTAACGGGTCTGCTGGCCCTGCTGGTAACCTTGCTGCTGAGTGTGCTGGTACCAGCACCCGCCCAGGCCCAGTGCACACTATGCAAAACCCAGTTGGTAGCGGGTGGCAAAGACAAGGATAGCTACGATACCACGGGCCTCAACAAGGGCATTGTGTACCTGATGGCCATTCCGTATTTGCTGATTGGCAGCGTGGGCTTTTTCTGGTATCGCCACACAAATCAGCAGAAGAAAAAGAAAGCTGCCCAGGATGGCCTCTAAGGCGTATCCTGCAGCAGCCGACTCGGTGCTGGCGGGTATGGTGCAGCAGCGCTGCCCGCGTTGCCGCCGTGGCCCGTTGTTCACACATTCGGCTCTCAACCTGGCCCGTTTCACCGAAATGCCTGCCCAATGCCCGGTGTGCAGCCAGGCCTACGAGCCCGAGCCGGGCTTTTACTGGGGTGCTATGTACATCAGCTTTGGCTTCTCGACGGGTATGATGCTCGTGATTGGCGCGCTGGTGTACTACTTGCTCGGCGACCCCGATACGTGGGTGTACATAATGGCCGTAGCAATAGTAGCCGTGCTGATGACGCCTTTCAACCTGCGCTACTCCCGCACACTGATGCTCTATCTGTTTGGTGGTGTGAACTATAACCCGCAGTATGCTGAAGCCGGCCAGGCTCGCTAGAGGCGTAGCCACTTCCGGTAAAGCTGTGAGAATATACGCCACCTTCGGGGGGCGTTTTTTTTGGCCCCAAGGTTGTAGGTTTACAGCCCTGCCTTACTTGTGGTATCTGTTTGAAACTTCGTCGTAATCTTCCGCGCTGGCTGCTGCTGCTGGCAACGCTGTGCTTTGTGGGGGCGTACGCGAGCAACCGCTACGGCCAGGACCCCAAGCTGGTACTGCAGGCTTCGGCTACCCGGCTACAGGAGGTGCTGATGGAAGCCGAGATGACGGGCGAGCGGGAGTCGACGGATGTGCTGCAGCGGCTGGCTACGGGCCGGGTGGATTTCCGCAGCCTGACGAGCCACACGACCTACCCGACGTTCGTGTTCCGCAACGAGCAGCTGCTGTACTGGTCTGATCATGCGGTGCGCCCCGATGTGGAGCAGGCCACCCAACGCTACCACGAGCGGCTGCTGGAAACCCGTTTCGGTAAGTTTCTGGTGCTGCGCCACGCCGAGGGGCCTTACGTGCTGCTAACGTACATTCCGCTCGAAATCAGCTACGGCATCAGCAACCGCTACCTGCGCGACGGCAACGGCCAGGGCGTTTTCCAGGGCCTGAGCGTGCGGTTGTTGGTGGAGAAGACCGACACGGGCCGGCCTCGGGTAGTGTCGAACGAGGGCAACTACCTGTTTTCGGTGGAAAGCCTGCAGGCCGATGCCATTACGGGCAAATACCTGCCACTGGCGCTGCTGTTGCTGGGCGTGGGAGCCTACGTGGCGGCCTGGCTGCTGTGGGCCCGCCGCCGGTTTGCCCAGGGCCAGGCGCTGGCCGGAGTGCTGCTGGTACTGTTGCCGCTGCTGGCCCTTCGGGCCGTGATGCTGCAGCTGAGTCTGCCGTTTTCGTTGCTGGAGTTCCGGCTCTTCGACCCGCGGGTGTATGCCGCCTCCTGGCTTTCGCCTTCGCTGGGCGACCTGCTGCTGAACGCTTTATTGCTGGCCGCAGCCGCCTGGTACGGCTTGCGTCTGTTTCGGCGCTACGGGTTGCCGCTCCGGATTGAACGGCTGCAAAGCTGGCAGATGCGCATGGCGTTGGGTGCCGGCGTGGTGCTGGGCTTCTATGGGCTGCTGGAGCTGCTCTACGATTTCTACAGCAGCAGCTTCAGCAACTCGCAGTTGCTGCTCGATATCACCCAGGACATTCAGGTAAGCCCGTTCAAGGTGTTGCTGGGCTTGGCTATTGTGCTGCATGCCGGCAGCTACGTGGTAGGCTTTTATCTGTTGGCGCAGGTGTTTGTGCGGGTGGTCCGGCCTTCCACGCGCTATCTGGGAGCGGGGCTGCTGCTGCTCTCGGCCGTGGTGTTTCTGGCGGCTGGCTTGGGCCTGCAGCTGGTGCATAGTACGCTGCTAGGGTTCACACTCGCCTTTTTTCTGGGATTGCGGCTTACGGGGCTGGTACCAGCCGCCGCCGCGCTGCCGTACCAGTTATACCTGTTTGTGTTTGTGCTGCTGGGCCTCAGCTCGGCCGTGGGTGCATTGGCTCTCTATGAGCACTTCAACCGCCAGCTCACGCTCAATAAGCAAAGCCTGGCCTCCAACCTGCTAACCGATAATGATTTGCAGGGTGAGTACCTGCTGGTGGAGCGCGGTGGCGAAATGGCCCGCGACCCGGTGCTGCGCACGATGCTGGCCAGTCCCTTTATCAACCTCGACCTGATCAAGCAGAAGGTAGTAAAGTACTACCTGCGCGACTACTTTGACAAATACGAAGTTCGGGTATTGCTGTTCCGGCCCGAGGGACGGGGCGTGGCTATCGGGGGCAACCTACAAACGACCCGCGAATATCTGCTGCGCAACGCCAGCCCCACCGACTACCCCAACATTTACCTGGTGCGCGACGGCAACCGCGCCTTTGATTCGCGGCGCTATGTGGCCTTTATTGCCGTGCCCGCCCCCGAGCC
The DNA here is from genome assembly GCF_013377885.1 of Hymenobacter lapidiphilus. GTDB lineage: Bacteria > Bacteroidota > Bacteroidia > Cytophagales > Hymenobacteraceae > Hymenobacter > Hymenobacter lapidiphilus. The sequence continues at coordinate 62,810 of NZ_JABKAU010000002.1, read as the reverse complement.
CGAACAAGGCAGCAGCACCATTGCGCTGGAGCTGACGCTGAAAAAACTGACCACCAACAGCGTAGTGCCCGAGCTGCTGGTCGATCAGAAGTTCTTTCAACCCCAGCTGGGTACCGACCTGAGCTACGCGGGCTTCGAGAAAAACCAGCTGGTGTACAGCGAAGGCGACTTCGACTACATCAACGAGTTGCTGCCCCGCCTCTTTGATGATCCGCGGCTGTACTCCACGGGGCTCGTGCTGAACGGCTACCACCACCTGGCCGTACGCGGGCCAGGTAAGTCCGACCGGCTGGTGGTGGTGACGACGGCCACGTACTCGTTTACGGGCTGGCTGGCTAATTTCTCGTTTCTGTTTCTGCTTTACAGCTTCTGCTGGCTGCTGCTGATGGGGGCGTTAGTGCTGGCCCGTGGGCGTTACCGCTCCATGCTGCGCACCAATTTCAGTACCAAAATTCAGGTGTTTCTTAACCTGGGCGTATTGGTGCCACTGGTGGTGGTGAGTGCCGCCATTGCCGGGCAGGTAACCAGCTCTTACAAGCGCGATTTGCTGCGCTCGTACCTGCGCCGGGGTCAGGCTGTGCAGGAAAACCTACTGAAAAACCGGGCGTTGCTGGCCGAAGATGCCAACCGGGCCGACCTCGTGGAGCTGGCCGAAAACGTAGCGTCGCTCACCGAAACCGACCTCAACCTGTACGATGCCCGCGGCGAGCTGCTCGTGAGCAGCCAGCCGCTCATTTTTGAGGCCAGCCTGCTAAGCAGCCTCATGAACCCGCGGGCCATCACGGAGCTCAGTGAAGATGGGCAGCCCCGGGCCCTGCTCACGGAGCAGGCCGGTACCCTCTCGTTCAATGCGCTATACCTGCCGCTACGCTCCAGTGTGGTGCAGGATGGCCGCCCCGGCCCGGTACTCGGCTACGTGGGTATCCCATTCTTCGATTCGGAGAAGGACCTCGATAACAAGCTGACGGAGCTGGTGAGCACCGTGCTCAACATCTTCACGCTCATGTTTATCCTGTTTCTTGGGCTGGCTTTCCTGGCTTCGCGCCTGCTGACGGAGCCGCTGAAGCTGCTCACCGAAAAGCTGCGCCAGACCACCCTCACGGGCCAGAACGAGATGCTGGCCTACGAGTCGGATGACGAGATAGGGCTGTTGGTGCGCGAATACAACCAGATGCTACTGAAGCTGGACGAGAGCAAGGAGGAGCTGGCTATTCAGGAGAAGGAGGCTGCTTGGCGCGAAATGGCCCGGCAGGTGGCCCACGAAATCAAGAACCCGCTCACGCCCATGAAGCTAAGCCTGCAGTTTTTGCAGCGCGCCATTCAGGACCGGCGCCCCAATCTGGAGGAACTGCTTACCAAAGTGTCGCAAACGCTCATCACCCAGATTGACGTGCTGACCGACATTGCCACCTCATTCAGCAATTTCACCAACCTGCCCGCCATGCGCCCCGAGCGGCTCGATGTGGTGCCTATTCTGCGCCGCTGCGTGCATCTGCACCAAAGCCGGCCTGGTGGGGGCGGTATCCGCCTGACGCTGCCACCCGATACGGCCCCCGACCAGTACGTGGTATTTGCCGACGAAAGCCTGCTGGTGCGCACGTTTAATAATTTAATTATAAACGCGTTGCAGGCGGTGCCGGAAGACCGCACCCCCGAGGTCGTGGCCATTCTGGAGCCTCTGGGCGACGAGCCGGGCCAGGGGCGGGTACGCATCTGCATTGCCGACAACGGTACCGGCATTCCGGCCGAAGTGCAGTCTCAGATGTTTGTGCCCAACTTCACCACCAAGGAAACCGGCTCGGGTATCGGGCTGGCCGTCGTGCGGCGCGGCATCGAGAGTGCCGGCGGCCATATCTGGTTTGAAACCGAGGAAGGCGTAGGCACCCGCTTCTACATAGAGCTGCCGCTGGCAGGGTAGGGGATGCGGAAAGTGAAAAACAGTGTTGGCGCCGCCGATACGCGCGGCTGTTGGGAGCAAATCGGCAGCAGCTACGGATTTTATCCGGATCGGCAGACGTTGCGCTTCAACTCGGCGTTTATTAAGTAGTAGCTGCGCAGGAAATTCCGCTGGAATGGATGACTTTTAATCCTTCATTAGCATGTACTCACGCCACCGGCCGCCTGTGGAGGTTGCTGCTGGCACTGCTGTGGCTGCTGTTGCCGGCCGCCGCGCTGGCCCAGCAGCGCCCGGCGGTGCCCGCCGCCGCCGATGCGCCGCCCAGCACCCGGCGTTGCGTGTGGGTGCGGCTGGCAGCGAAAGGGGATACCACGCTGTTCAGCTTGCCCGATACGCTGACGGTGGTGCCAGCCTCCGTGAGCCTGAACGGCCGCTCGGTGGCCTACGACCCTGCTACCGACCGCTACCGCTACGTGCGGCCCACTTCGCGCTTTCCCAGCCCCGAGCCCGGCCAGCCCGATATTGTGCTGCCGCCCGCCGGGCCCGATTCGGTGCGGGTATGCTACCGGGTGCTGCCGCTACGGCTGGCCGAACCCCGCTTCCGGCGGCCCCGCAGCCTGCTCGATACGCTGGAAATATGGCAGCGGCCCGCATTCGGCGCACAGGATTTCTCGGTGAAGGAGCAGATCCTGAGCACGCCGGGCATCAACAAAACCGGTAATCTGTCGCGGGGCGTGTCGTTTGGCAACGCCCAAAACGTGTTCGTCAACTCCTCGCTCAACCTGCAGCTCGAAGGCAAGCTGACGGACAACATCGACCTGACGGCGGCCATATCCGACCAGAACGTGCCTTTTCAGCCCGAGGGAAACACTCAGCAGCTCCAGGAGTTCGACCGTATCTACATCACCCTCACTAATCCGCGCTGGAGCCTGACGGCCGGCGACGTGGTGCTACGCAACAAGCCCGACTACTTTCTGCGCTACTACAAAAATATCCAGGGCGGAGCCGGTGAGGTGAACTTTGGCCAGCTGCCGGCCGGCGGTTTCGGCGGCGGGGCGGGGGCGGGCATCAGCAACCAGCAGCTGTTCCAGTATCCCAACGCGGCCGGCGGCAGCACCGGCACCTTTATTACCAGCCCGACCACCGTGGCCCCGGCCGCCGGCTCGGGTCAGCAGCAGCCCGGCGTCAATCCGGCTGGTACCACCGACCCCTACGCGCCGCGGGACGGGGCCCTGACGCCCAACGGCCTCGGGCCCAACGCGGCCAGCCAGAGCCAGAGTGTGACCACGCGCCGGGCGGCCGGGGCGCGGCAGCCACTGCTGTCGGTGGCCAAGGGCGAGGCGTTTGCCACGACCTCGGTGGCGGCGGGCGGGGCCAAGGGCAAGTTTGCCAGCATTGACATTGCGCCCCTAGAGAACGTGCAGGGCCCGTACCGGCTGCGTGGGCCCAACGGCGAGCAGTTCATCATCGTGCTGGCCAACTCCGAGCGCGTGTACCTTGATGGCCGGCTGCTGGTGCGCGGTTTCGATGCCGACTACATCATCGACTACAACCAGGCCGAGCTGACGTTTTCGCCCCGCCACCTCATCACCAGCAACACCCGCATCAAGGTCGATTACGAGTATTCCGACTTCAACTACGCCCGCTCGCTGGTGCAGGCCAGTCACTACCAGCAGCTGGGCCGCCTGCAGGTGCACGCCAACTTCTACCGCGAAGCCGACAACCCCGACAACTCGCCCAACCTGACGCTAAACGACGGCCAGAAGGCCCTGCTGCGCCGCAGCGGCAACGTAAGCCGCGTAACGGCCCCCGGCGACACGCTCGTGTCCTACGACCGGCGCCAGATTCAGTACCGCCGCGAAACGCTGCCCGACCCCGCCACCGGCCTGCCCACCCGCGCGTTTGTGTACCCGCCGCTCGATACGCTGGCGCTGGTGTACAACGTGCAGTTTACCAACCTGGGGCCAGGCCGGGGCAGCTACAACCTAGGCACCACGCCCGGCGAGGCCAACGCCAACGGCCGCGTGTACACGTTCGTGGGTACGAACCGCGGCAGCTATGAGCCGGTGCGGGTGCTGCCCACGCCGCTCAAAAAGCAGCTGATTACGGTGGGCACCAGCTACGCCCTCGACTCGACGGCCACCGTGTTCGTCGATTTGGCTTCTTCGGAGCTGGAGCTGAACCGCTTTGCGTCTGATGGTGCCACCGGCCAAGCCATGCGGGTGGGCTACGTGGTACAGAACCGGCCGGTGAATCTGCCCGGCCTGGCGGGGTACCGACTGCGCAGCAATGTCGATTACGAGTACACCAGCCGCCGGTTCACGCCCATCGACCGGTACCGCGATATTGAGTTCGACCGCAACTGGAGCACCGACAACACGCTCATCAGCAACAACCAAACGCCCCGCGAGGAGAACATCTTCAACGCCGGCGTAGGGCTGATAAAAGATGCCAACAATGCCTTGGGCTACCGCCTGAGCCGCCGCTACCGGGCCGGCGAGGTAAGTGGGGTGCAGCACTGGCTCGATGCCGCCCACCAACTCGGCCGGGTGCAGCTGCGGGGCAACCTGTTTCTGTTGAACTCGGAAGCCGGCCGGCGTGCTTCGCGCTGGGCCCGGGGCGAGGCGGCCGCCCGCTACGTGGGCGGGGCCCTGGAGCCCGGCTACGCCTACCGCTTCGATAAAAACCGCGTGGCCGGTTCGACGGGCGACTCGCTGACCTCGGCCAACTACTACGATGAGCACGCCCTGTTCGTGCAGAGCCGTGACACGGCCCGCATTAAGTTTCGGGCCGATTACAGCTTCCGCCGCGACCAAACGCCCAACGCCGAACGAACCGAGCTGCGCGAACGGGGCCGGGCCCACACCTGGCAGGGCACGCTCAACTCGCGCCTGAGCGCCACCCAGGACCTCAATATTCTGGCCACCTACCGCGACCTGAGCGCCCGCGACACCATAGGCCAGACCCAACCCGGTGCCCCGGCGCCCGGCTTCGTGCGCGACCGGACCGTGCTGGGCAAGCTCGACTGGAACGCCAGCTTCTGGCAGAACACTGTGCGCTCGGAGCTGAGCTACGCCGTGGCCACCGGCCGCGAATTGCGCCGCGACTTCGCCTACCTGTCCGTGCCCAACGGCCAGGGCACCCACTTCTGGAACGACCTGAACAAAGACGGACTCCAGCAGAAAAACGAGTTTTTCGAGGCCCAGACGCCTGATGCGCAGTTTCGCACCTACATCAAGGTGTTTCTGCCCACCGACGACTACCTGCCCGCCTTCACCAACCGCTTCAGCTACCGCCTCACGCTCTCGGCTCCGCGCGAGTGGCGCGATGCGGCCGGCTGGCGCGGGTTAGTCAGCCGTTTCAGCACACTGTCTACCGTTACGCTCGACCGCAAAAGCACCGAAAACACCCTCAACTCCCGCCTCAACCCCTTCGCCTTCCAAACGGCCGATTCGCTGCTGCTAAGCCTGAACAAGCTGCTACGCAACACGCTCTACTTCAACCGCTCCAACCCCATTTTCGGGGCCGAGTTCACCATTCAGCAAACCCAGCAGAAGGTGTTGCTAACCCAGGGTTTCGACACCCGCAACCTGGCCAGCCAGAACCTGCTGCTGCGCCGCACGCTGGCCCAGTCGTTTACGGGCCGGCTCAACGGTACCCGCAGCATCCGCGAAAACTTATCGAGTTACCTCGAAAACCGTAATTTCCGGGTTGAGCAGTACGAGGTAGCGCCCGAAGTCAGCTACCAGCCCTCCACCGTCTGGCGCTTCACCACTACCTACCTGTTCAGCACCAAGCGCAACCTGGCCGGCTCCGATGTAGGCACAAAGGGCACCTTCCACGAGGCCGGCCTGGAAACCCGCATCAGTCAGGTGGGCAAGCGGACCGTGTCGGCCACCGGGCGCTATGTAGGCGTGGGCTTCACGGGCAACCAGCTGAGCCTCGTGGGCCTGGAAATCCTCAATGCCCTGCGCCCCGGCACCAACTTCACCTGGAACCTGAACCTGGAGCAACGCCTGAGCAACGGCCTCAACATCACGCTGGCCTACGACGGCCGCAAGCCTCAGGGCCTGAGTGCCATCCATACCGGCCGCATGCAGGTGGCGGTGTTGTTTTAGCAGGAAATATCTACCACACATAAGTGGCCATGGCACCGGCGGGGAGCGTGGCCAGAGCAGTCCGGCCGCCCTGCCGGATAGCGAAAGTGCGAACCGAGGGCTGGTCATTTTGTACCAGCAGCACGTGGCCGCCACCGGGCGTCAGAAAGGCCACGTTGGGCAATTGGTCGGCGCTGCTGGAGGCTATCCGTATCGAGCCGGCGGGCACGAACTTACTGGCGTGGGCCACCGTGTAGTAGGCCACGTTACGCGTCACCTCGTCGTGGGGGGCCAGCGTAACAGCCCCCAGGCATTCGGTGCAGCCGCCGGGGGTGTGCGGATTTTGCTCGGGGTCGGCAGCCAGATTCCACTCCAGGACCACGCGCGCCCAGTTGCGCGGGGCCCCTATTTCGAGGTTCTTCACGTGCCAGCCCAAATTGTCGGCGAAGGCAGATTTCGAGCCCGTCCACTGCTCGGTGAAGTACACGTCTTTGTTGGGATAAGCGTCGTGGACCTTGCTCAGGGCATCGATGGTCCCGGCGTAGAGGTGGAAAGCCGAGCCGGCCACGTAGGGGTTGGCGGTGGCGTTGCCCAGCACCGTGAGCGGGTATTCGGGCTTGTCGGCGTTGTGGTCGTAGCAGATGATACGGGTATTCAGCCCCGCTTGCTCCAGCGCGGGCCCCAGGTGCCGACCAATGAATTCGGCTTGCTGCTCGGCCAGCATCAGCAGGCTGGGATTGTTGCCGGGGTGTAGGGGCTCATTCTGCACCGTAACCGCCCCAATGCGAATACCGCGCGCCTGCATCTCCTGCAAATACCTGACAAAGTATTGGGCGTAGGCCGGATAAAACTCGGGCTTTAGCGAACCGCCTTTGCTGGCACCATTGTCCTTCATCCAGGCGGGGGGACTCCAGGGCGAGGCCATCAGGCTCAGCTGGGGGTTGATGGCCAGAATTTCCTTGAGTATCGGAATCAGGTGGCGCTCATCGGGGGCCAGGCTGAAATGAACCAGCGCGGGGTCGGTCTGGCCAGCGGGCCGGTCGTTATAGCTGAACACGGCCGCGTCGAGGTCAGAGGCCCCGATGCTCAGGCGCAGGTAGCTCACCCCGATACTGCCGGGCCCCCGCCCAAATAACTCGTTAAGCAGCTTGGCGCGGGCCGGGGCGCTCAGGGCGTGCAACAGCTCGGCGCTGCCCCCCGTCAGGCAATAGCCAAACCCTTCCATTGTTTGGAAGCGCTGCTGGTCATCGACTTCTATAACCAAGCCGGTGGGCGTAGCTGAACTGAAAACCAGGCCTTCCGGTTGGCGGGCCAGCAGCTGCGACTGGTCGGGCATAGTCAGCCACCAGCCTACACCATTTGCGGCCGGGCCTACTTGGCTCGGACCCGTACAAGCGCCCAGGGCCAGTATCCCGGCCGTTAGCATTCCTATCCAGGACGAGCTAGCTTTTATCACGGCAAAAAAATGGAGTAGGTATTTAGCAAGTAAGGCAACGACGAGCAAGACTGTCGATTTTCAATTCCTTGAAACAGCGGAAAGAGGAGCCAGACACCCGTTGCGCGGGCCGCTGACGGTAAAATTGCCCGTCCCGGGTAACGAGCTAAAAATACCTGAAACGCTCAATACACAACGTCAGTACTTCAGCTCCACCAGCCGCCTGATAACCGGCAGTAGCACCAGCTCGGTTTGTCCGGCTGGTTTGCTTAGCGCGTCGAGCTGCTTTAGGGCGGCGGCCTGCCACTCGGCATCCGGCTTCTGCTGCTTCTCCAGCAGCGCCAGCCGCTCCAGGCCCAGGGCGGCGGCGGCACTTAGCGCGGCCGACAGAGGGGCGTACTCGGTGAGGGTGGGGGAGGCGGCCAGCAGCGGAATGAGGCGGGAGTGGTTGGCCTGCCAGGTTTGCAGCTGCTGGCGCATGGCCAGGGCGTTGCGGCGGCCGGGCATCATCCTAAAGACTGACCCGCGGTCAGCAAGCGCCCCGGTCGCTTCCATCAGCGAATCGACCCGGCAGTTAAAATCACGGGCCACGTCTGATTCGGCCGGTGCGGCATCGACGAGGCGGTTGAGCGGCGTGCTGGGGGTGTAGGTGAAACCCTGGAAGTGGCGCTTGTACTCCTTCACCGGCTCCAGCACTTGGGCCAGCGTACGGAGCGGGCCCACGTCGGCGGGTCCGGCCAGCTGGCGCAGCAGCAGTTCGGGGGCACTGCGGTGCTGCAGACCCAGCCCCTCCAGCTGCTGCGAAACGGCGGCTAGGCGTCGGTACATATCGGCCATATTGGTTACCTCGCGGGCCGACCACAGCCGTTCGGCCACGGCGGCGGCCCGGGGCCAGATGCGCGAATCGACAATAACGCTGTCGGCAAACTCGCTCCACATGGCCGCTTCGCCGCCCAAAATAAGCTGCTGCTGGGCCACGCTGAGCGGGTTATCGACGGGCAGCGGGTCGGTGCCGTAGGCGTTGGCGGCCGACAGGTTCAGGTCGAGGTAGTAGCCGTTGGACAGGATGGCGCGGTTACCGGCTTTTGCCGCGTCGTAGAGGCCATTTTTGCCCCGCCAGCTCTGGATTACGGCGTTTTTGGGTAGGCCGGGGACCAGGATTTCGTCCCAGCCTACCATCTGCTTGTTGTACTTGGTGAGCATGGTGAGCACCCGGCGGTTGAAGTAGGTCTGCAGCGCGTGCTTGTCGAGGGTTTTGCCGTCGGATTTCAGCATCTTTTTGGCCTTGGCGAAGGCCATAATGCGCGGGTTGCCCCGCCACTGCCGCCCGTCATTCTCATCGCCCCCAATGTGGAAGTAGGGGTCGGGAAACAGGGCCGTCATCTCGCCAAACAACGTGTCGAGCAGCTGGTAGGTGGTTTCCTTGGTGGGGTCGAAGGCGACGTTGGCGAGGCGCCAGCTCTGGTACACAGTTTTGTAAAGCGTATCGCCGGAGGCCAATTGTGGGTAGGCGGACTGCCAAGCGATGGTGTGGCCGGGCACGTCGAACTCGGGTAGCACCCGGATGCCACGGGCCGCGGCGTAGCGCAGCACCTCTCGTACCTGGGCTTGGGTGTAATATTGCCCGCTTACCTCGTGCAGGCGGGGCAGGGTTTTGCTTTCCACCCGGAAGCCCTGGTCGTCGGAGAGGTGCCAGTGCAGCACGTTGAGCTTGGTGGCCGCCATGGCGTCGAGGTTGCGCTTGATGACGGCCACGGGCATAAAGTGCCTAGCCACATCAATCAGCAGCCCCCGCCAGGCAAAGCGTGGCTGGTCCTGAATATCAACTTCGGGCAGTACCAAGTGGCGGCCGTCGGGCTGGGGCAGCTGCTCCAGCGTAGCCAGCGCGTGCAGTACGCCCAGCGTGGTTGGTGCGTCGATGGTAACGCCGCTGGGCGTTACGCGCAGGCTGTAGCGTTCCTCATCAAACAGCTCGGGCTGGCCCACCTTGCCGTACCGGATGAACAGCGGCAGCGTTGCAGCGGGAGAGCCCGTAGCCGGAGCCTGCCGATGGAGCCGCCCGAGGGTACGGGTAACGGCGGCCGCCGTAAGTGTATCAGCCGGTCCCTGGAACTGGGGGCGGAGCATCGTTTTCCAGCCCAATGTGGCCTTGCCCCAGCGTACCGACGTGGGCACCGGTAGTAGGTTACGGGTATCGGTAGGGGGCTGGCTGAACCCCGGATGGGCCAGCAGAAAAACAAGCAGCAGCAGAAATTGACGCATGGGCAAACTAAGCGGGCAGGTGGTTCCGCGAAGTTAGGCTATCAACCGTCAGTTGCCGGCTGCTGGTTATTGCGGAGGCGCGTCATTCAGAGCGCAGCGAAGAATCTCGCGTGCTGACGTTCAAATGTATCTCAACGACCGCACGCGAGATTCTTCGCTGCACTCTGAATGACGTTCTTCCCTAATCTTCTCAAATGAGCCCCCGCGCTTTGAATTCCAGGTACTTGTTGATGGTGTTGGCCGTAAGGTTCTGGGGGGCGGTGAGCAGGGAGTGGATGCCGTACTGGTTCAGCTCGCGCACAATCTGGCGCTTCTCCTGGGCGAATTTCTCGGCTACCGTTTGGTTGTACACCTCCTGGGTGGTAGTGGCGGGCGCGTTCAGGTAGGCGCTCAACTCGGTATTTTCAAAGAACACGACCAGCAGCAGATGGCTTTTGGCCAGCCGGCGCAGATAGGGTAGCTGGCGCTGCATGCCATACAATGTCTCGAAGTTGGTGAACAGAATCAGCAGGCTGCGCTGGCGGATCTGGTGGCGCACCGTGAGGTAAAGGCGCTCGTAGTCGGTTTCGAGGTATTTGGTTTTCTGGCGGTACAGCACCTCCAGCAGCTGCCGCAGCTGGCCGCTGCGGCGGTCGGCGGGCACCATGGCGCCGGGCTGGTGCGAGAACGTGATGAGCCCGGCCTTATCGTGCTTGCGCAGGGCAATGTTGCTGACGACCAGCGTGGCGTTGATGGCGTAGTCGAGCAAGCTCAGGCCCTCAAACGGCATACGCATTACCCGACCCTTATCAATGAGGCAGTACACCTGCTGGGCGCGCTCGTCCTGGTAATGGTTCACGGCCAGCGCGTCGGTGGCTTCGGGCGTGGTGGCGCGGCGGGCCGTGGCCTTCCAGTTGATGCGGCGCGGGTCGTCGCCGGGCACGTAGGGCCGGATCTGGTCGAATTCCAGGCTCTGGCCCACCCGCCGGATGCGCTTCACGCCCACCTCCGTGAGGCGGTTGCTGGCGGCCAGCAGCTCGTACTGCCGCATCTGCAAAAACGACGGATACACCGGCACCATTCGATTCTCATCAAATCGGAACCGCCGCCGCACCAGCCCCAGCGGCGAGGCCACGTATACGTTCAGGGCCCCAAACTCATACTCGCCCCGCTTGGTGGGCCGCAGCTGGTAGCGAATCACGCTGGTTTCGCCGGGCTGCACCAGCGCCCGAAACAGCACGTCGCGGCGCTGAAACTGGTGTGGCACCTCGTCAATCGTCTCCGTACTGATGGGAAAACGGTACCGGCTTTCGAGGTAAATGGCCACATCGTTGTCGGAGCCGTTGGCCAGCTTATCGCCCAGCACCCGCCGCCCAAACACGCCCCCGCCGGTGCCATACAGCAGGGCCGCGTCCAGCAGCGTCAGCAACGCCAGCAACCCCAGCGCCAGCTGCAGCGGCACCAGCCAGCCCGGTAGGAAAAAGGCCACAGTCAGCCCCACCACCAGCGCCGTAAGGGCCAGGAAAAACCGACGGGTTAGAAAAAAGCTGCGCAGAAGCTGCATAAAGTAAGGCTAGAGCTGGAAGCTAGTATCCCCTCTGTATTGAGAAAAGAGGTGTCATTATACTTAGCGTGCTTAACGAGGAACCTCAATCTGCTGCAAAATCTGCTTTACCACGTCGTCCGGGGTGCCGCCTTCCATCTCGCGCTCGGGCGTGAGCTGGATGCGGTGGCGCAGCACCACCGGGGCCAGGTACTGGATGTCTTCGGGCGTGATGAAGTCGCGGCCGCGGAGGGCAGCCAGGGCTTTAGCGCCGTTGAGCAGGGCCAGCGAGGCGCGGGGCGAAGCGCCCAGGTATAGGCCCTTGTGGGCGCGGGTCTGGCCCACGAGGCGGGCAATGTATTCCAGCAGCTTGGGCTCCACGTGCTGCCGGCGTACCTGCTCGCGCAGTTCCCGCAAATCGTCGGCCGATACTACGGGCTGTACCGCCTCCAGCGGGGTGCCCCCGAAACCGGCGTGGTGGCCCTGTAGAATCTGCACTTCTTCTTCCATCGTCGGGTAGCCCACGCTTAGCTTGAACAGGAACCGGTCGAGCTGGGCTTCGGGCAGGCGGTAGGTGCCTTCCTGCTCGATGGGGTTCTGGGTGGCCAGCACTACGAAGGGCGCGGGCAGCGGGTAACGGACACCGTCCTGGGTTATCTGCCGCTCCTCCATCACCTCAAAAAGCGCCGACTGCGTTTTGGCCGGAGCCCGGTTGATTTCGTCAATCAGCACCACACTGGCGAAAATAGGGCCGGGCCGGAACTCGAACTCGCCCTTCTGGGGCCGGAAAACGGACGTGCCTAACACATCGGAGGGCATCAGGTCGGGTGTGAACTGCAGGCGGCTGAACGGGACGCTGAGGGTACGGGCGAGCAGTTTGGCGGTAAGCGTTTTGGCCACGCCCGGCACGCCTTCGAGCAGCACATGGCCGTCGGCGAGCAGAGCCGTGAGCAGCAGCTCGGCCAGGTCGCGCTGCCCCACAATCACCTTGCTCAGCTCGCCCCGAATAGCGTCGGCGTGGCGGCTCAACGCGCTCAGGTCGGTGCGCGAAGTGAGGGCGGCCGGATTCCCAGCGTCGGCCGTTGCGCCGGTAGCCGCGTCGCTTTCAGCCGCTGACTCACTGGAAGCGGGCGTGGGGGAAGGCAATTGCTCGGCGGAATCCATGTTCAAATTATTCTCCATATTGGTGCGTTGTTTTCGTAGTAAGGGCTGTAAAGTCTAAATATGGTTATCGGAATGTTTTAAGTAATAATCGACTACAATACTTGATATGGTGTTATTGGAATAATCATAAATGAGAAAAAGTCAATTTAAGCAGATAGTGCAATTTCAAGCGGCTCGCTCGCGGAAGCGGCTGATGGCTTGATTCAGCGCCAGCAGTTCCTCATCCGAAACCTGGCGCGCGGTGAGGGTGCGGTTCATGCGGCGCACCAGCTCATCCAGCTCCAGGCGCGGTACGCCGGCTTTCTGGGCCAGCCGCTCGCGGGTCGGTTCGTCAGTCAGGTCGAGGCCGGGTTCGTGGTAGCGGGTGCGCAGGAAGTCCTGGAACAGCCCGATTTTCTTCTCGGCAATCAGCGCGTGGTTGCTGCCCTGCCGGTAGAGGCTGGCCACGGTGCTCGTGAACAACAGCGTGGTATTGGGTAGCGGCCTGATGATGGGAATGATGCGTTGCCGCCGCCGGGCCTCAAACAGCGCGAACAGCACCATGCCCGCCAGCCCAACCCACAAAGCCCAGCGCAGCGCCTCGTGCGCCCCCAGCACCCGCAGCAGCGACTGCTCGCCCAGCGGCCCCTGCTTCAGGTATTCATCCCAAAAAACCGGCTGGTTCGCTGGCAGCCACGATAGTGCCGCGAAGGCGAAGCCCGCCGTAGCCGGCTGCAGCAGCCGCAGGTTGCTGAAGGCAGCCGGCGTAGCGCTCAGCAGGATTTCACCCCGGCCCACCGGCACACGCACCAGTACCGGCCGGCGGCTGGCATCGTGGGCCAGCACTGTAGCCCGGCTGCCCGCCGTAGCCCGGAAAAAATACGCTACCTCAGCGGCCGGAAACGGGTAGCTTTTGGCGGCTCCGGCCGGTGGGTTTACCAGTGTGAGGGTGGTGGTGCGGGCTCGCGCCCCGTTGCCGGCCGGCAGCCCACCAAGCCGCATCCGTCGGAGCAGCAGTAGGCTATCCAGCTCCAGCACCGGGCGCAGCTCCAGGTGCAGCGAATCGAGCAGCAGGCGGCTGATGTTCTCGCCCGTAATGAGTACGTGGCTGCCCCGGGCCACGTAGCGCAGCAGCGCATCCCGGTCGAGCGGCGAGCAGATGAAGCCGTCGTTGATGAACAGGTAGCTGGCCCGGCCGGGGCGCAGGGCGGGCAAGTTGCTGCCCGCGGTGGTGTCGGTGTTCACATCGGCGCCCAAACCGGGCAGCAGCTGGTTGGCGATGGGCAGGCGCACGGTGCTAATGGGCTGGCCCGGAAACAGGGCCGGCAGTTGGTCGTAGAGCGCGTAGGTGCCGTAGGGGATTTTGTCGCGGTTGATGAAAGTGGGCGTCCAGTTGGTGGGTTGGGGCCGGAAATACTCCACCGCCACAAACGCCGCGAACAGCGCTACCAACCCCAGCAGTAAAGCACGAAAACGAGTCATTCTTTTGAGCTATTGTCTGACAGAGGTTAGCAGTTCAGGCATAAAAAACAGGGTGCTTTGGGCTGAAAAAGGACCAGGCATACCGAAAGCAGACAGCTAGCGGCGAACAGCTAACAGCTCTTTCTGGAAGCTCTGCTGCTGCTCGCGCAGCTCCGGATACTGGCGGGGCGAGAGGGGCAGCTCGCCGTACCAGACGTATTCGAACTGCCGGGTGAGGGTACGGAAACCAGCGGCCTGTCGCGTGCCGGCCAGCTCGCGCAGGTAGTCGTGGTTGGTTTTATCGGGTTGCCATTGAATGAGGGCTTGGTCGGTGAGGTGGCGCAACGTGTGCAGGTAGCCCAGGCGCAGGGCCAGGCGGTAGTTGCCGGCCTGCTCAGCCCGCGCCAGCTCGGCCCCGAAGTCAATGCCCCGAATGTCCTCGGTCAGGGCCTCGTAGGGGAGGGGCAGCGACCGGCTACGCCGGCCCAGCAGTCCCGTCAGGTCCAGTTGCAGCAGCCGTACCAACGCGTAGCCGAAAGCCGCCGCAAACAGCGCGTACACCACGTAGCGGCCCCGGGTTTCGTAGGTTTTTCCCGAAAACAGCCCGCTTATCCAGCGCCAGAATTCCCGCCAGAACCGCGACCATACGCTCTCGGCGCTCCGGTCGGGCTCCGGCTCGGCATACTGAAACTCGGCCTGACTGCGCAACTCGGCCAGCCGGCCGGCTGCGGGCCGACGTAGCACGCCGGCTGGCGCGGCATCGGCCCGCAGGCGCACGTAGCGCGCAGCGGCAGTGGCGCCCAGCGAATCGGCGGGCGCGGGTGGCAGGGCTGGCGGGCGGCGCGGCGCCTGGGCGCGGCTGCCGGCCGGGGCCAGCAGCAGTGCCAGGCCCAGCAGCCCTGGAAGCAGGGCGGGGCAGAAGCGGCGCAGGAAGCTAAGCTGGGGCATATAAAAGAAAGGTCCTGCGTTGGCCAAACCCTTTGCGGAAGTGGCCGGAGCCGGAGAGCGAAGCCGGCAGTACGGTGAGGTAAGGCTAGTATTCGCCCTCGTCATCGGGCCGCAGCGCCTGAGGCACGGCGGTTGCGAGTACGGGCTCGCCGATGGCTTCCACCATTAGCCGGGTGCCGGTACCATCGAGGCGCTCGACAAGGTTGAAGTACTGAAAGCTGATGGCAACCAAAATAAACGGGTAGTAAATCAGCGTAATCAGGCTTTGCAGGGCCGAATACACAATCAGCAGCACCCGCGTGGAGCCCGTTTCCAGCTCACCGCTCATCAGCCCGGCAAAGGGTAGCCCAAACGCCGACAGTACGACCATCGACAGCATGAGAATCAGGTACATAATCAGGGTAATCACCATAATCAGCCCGAACGTCGACCACCACTTGCCCCAGGCCAGCCGGAAGCTCCGGGTGAGACTACCGAAGAAACCCCGCCCTTCGCGCAGCCACACCATAAAGTACAGGCTCAGCGGCGCAATAGCGTAAAACATAGCCACGTAGAGCAGCAGAATCAGCGGGAAAATAATCCAGGGAGCCGAGGAGAGCAGGCTGCCCGTCGCCATCAGCACACCGCCGATAGCAAAAGAACCTACCATAAACAGCGCAACCAGCCCGACTAAGGTGCCTACCATTCCCAGAAACCGGGCCTTCACCAGCTGCCAGACTTCGCCGGCCGTTACTGGCTCGTCGGTGGTGCGCTCGGCCTGCAGCACTACGTAGCCGAGCACCACCAGATGTAACAGTGCAAACAGCAGGATGCCCGCCAGCATCGTCAGCCACAGCGTAGGGGAGGTGAATATACCGGTCATCATCGTACTGCTCATGGTATTGTCCGCGGAGGAGCCGCCAGCCTGAGCTTTAAGCGTGCTGATAGTGCCCAGCATCTGGCCCTGCAGCAGGCTCGTGCCAATGCCGGTAAGCAGCGCCAGCGGCAGCACCAGCACTACCAGCACCCGTACCAGCGGCGTGGCGTGGGCCCGGATGAAGTCGAACGTGGCCTCCATTTTCTGGCTGAAGTCGCGGCGGCGCAGAAAATCGGTGGGCCGGTTAAAGGCAAGGTGGCGCATGGTTTTTTGAGCTTTTAGCTGACAGCTGCTAGCTGTCAGCTTTTTTGTTCAGGAATGAATGACGTTCAGATGATTGGGTATTTTCAGCTAACAGCTAACAGCTAACAGCTAAGTAGCCCGCCGTGCCAGCCACCACGGGTAGGCCACGAAGTAGCCCAGAATGAGGGCCGCTGAGGTGCCGATAATGCTTAGGCTGGCGTAGAGCGGCATTTCGGTGTGGCGCGTCACGAAGCCTTCGAGGAAACCAGCCACGATGAACACCGGCACAAGCGCCAGCACCAGCTTCATACCGTCGCGGGCACCGCGGCGCAGCGAGTCGAGCCGCGAGTAGGTGCCGGGAAACAGCAGGCTCTGGGCCATGATGGCTCCCGCCCCGCCGGCCAGCACAATGGCCGAAATTTCGAGCGTGCCATGAATCCAGATGGTGAGCACCGAGGGCAGCAGCAGGCTTTTCTGGTAGAAGAATAACTGGAACGCGCCCAGCATCAGGCCGTTGCGGAATAGCACAAACACGGTAAACAGCCCCGCCGTAATCCCGCCGGCAAAGGCATACAGCGCCACCCGCACGTTGTTGAGCGTGATTTGCAGAAACATCAGGCTCTCGTCGGTGCCCTTATAAACAGCCATCGGGTCGCCTTTCTCGATGTTGGCCAGCGTCCGGTTCACGTAGTCGTCGCCGAGCACCAGGCGCACAAACGTATCGTCGTAGGCCGCCGATAGCGCCCCGATAAAGCAGGCGAGTAGGAAAAAAGCCAGCGTGGTGAGCAGTATCCGGTGGTGGCGAATAACGATGAAAGGCAGCTCGCGGAGCCAGAAATCGGCGAAACGGCCGTGCTCCTGCTTTTTGTTTTTATAAAGCGACTGGTGTAGCTTGCCCGTCAGCGCGTTCAGATAAGCTGTGGTGGCCGAATCGGGGTAAAAGGTCCGGGCGTAGGCCAAGTCGTCGGTCAGCTCTACGTAGCGTCGGGCCAGCTCGTCGGGGCCGGTGGGCGGCTGGGCTTCGTAGCCATGCCAGCGGGATTCGTTGAGCCGCAGAAAAACCGTTTCGCGCATCGCTTTTACTGCTTGTATTGAATAGCAGACCCGGTCCGCCGGGCTAAATATACACGATTCCTGTGGGCCGTTGCGGCTCTTTTTCTACACTTTTTTTATGAGTACGATCCGCATCCAGACCACCCAGAACGTGGTGCTCGAATACGAAGCCGCCAGTGTAGGCGACCGGGTACTGGCCCAAGTGCTCGACGCGCTGGTGATGATACTGTGGGCTACAGTTGTCACCTTTCTCATCAAGCAGCTCACCGATTCGTCCGACGCGCAGCAGATTGTGGCTTACGGGCTGATTTACACGCCGCTGCTGGTGTACCATCCGCTGTGTGAAATATTTTTCAATGGCCAGACCCTTGGCAAGCAAGCCCGCAAAATCAAAGTAACCCGCCTCGACGGTACCCGCCCCGGCACCGGCGACTACCTGCTGCGCTGGCTTATCGGGCTGTTTGAAATCGGGCTGACGGCGGGTTCGGTGGCGCTGGTGGCTACGCTGTTCAACGGCCGCGGCCAGCGCCTGGGCGATATGGCCGCCGGCACCACCGTTGTAAGCCTGCGCCCCCGCGGCCCCAGCGTGCAGGCCCTCACGGCCGAAACCCTAGTGCCAGCGGGCTACCAGCCCGTGTTCCAGCAGGCCCGCCACCTCTCCGACCACGACGCGAGTCTCATCCGCCAGCTGTTTCGCCAGGCCGGCTCGCAGGGCGACTACACGCTGCTCAACGAGCTGGCCGGCAAAGTCAAAACCGTTACCACCATCCACACCGACCTGGCCGACGAGCCCTTCATCCGCACCGTACTCCGCGACCACGCCTACTTCGCCGCCCAGGAAAGCCCGCACGGATAACAGCGCGGCCAATGAGTGAGCCGGTAATGGAGCGAACTGCCGTTGCACGGCCTACTCTGATGGCAGAAGTAGAAAAGCAGGATAACTGCCCATCAAACACAAAGCCCCTGACGTGTGAACGTCAGGGGCTTTGTGTTAGGGAGTGTTTACAGTTAAGGTTGACCTTTGCGCATGAATAAAGACCGCAGCATGTTGACCGATGCGCAGTGGGCGCGGCTTTCGCCGCTGCTGCCCGGCCAGGAAAGTTCGCCGGGTACGACGGCCAAAGACACGCGCTTGTTCGTGGAAGCCGTGCTCTGGCGGGCCCGCTGCGGCGTGTCGTGGCGCGATTTACCGGTGGAACGGTTCGGCCCCTGGCATACGGTGTACGCCCGGTTTCGGCGCTGGCGCCAGGCCGGCGTGTGGCCCCGGGTGCTGGCCCAGGTGCAAAACGCAACGGGCTTGCACCGGCTCATGGTCGATTCGACGGCCGTGCGGGCGCACCAAGTAGCCGCCGGGGCCAAAAAAAAGACAGCCCCGTTGGCCAGGCACTCGGCCGCAGCCGGGGTGGTTTCACGACCAAGCTCCACCTGAGTTGCGACGCGCAGGGCCGGATTTGCGCCCTAGCCCTGACCGGCGGGCAAGCCGGGGACTGCCCGCAAGCCCAAGGCTTGCTCGTGGGCCACTTGCGGGCCGGGCAAGCTGTCTTGGCCGACCGGGCGTACGATGCCAACTACGTGCGCGACCAAATTGGGCAAGCCGGAGCCCAGGCCGTGATTCCAGGCAAGAAAAACCGGACCGTTCCGGTCGAACATGATGCTGAAATTTACAAAGAACGAAACCAGATTGAACGTGCCATCAACGGATTAAAACGCTTTCGAGCCATAGCCACCCGCTTTGACAAACGCGCCGCTAATTATTTCGCCATCTGCTGCCTAATTGCTGCCTTAACCTGGCTCTAACTGTAAACACCCCCTAGTAAGAATTGCCTCTGGGTGAGCTGCTACGGCAGGGCGAAACCGGTACAGCAGCAGCTCACGCCATCATCAACCTATTGGCCAAGTACGATGCGCTGTACGCCGGCCGACTGGCCATCGACGAGCAGACGGAGCATGTAGATGCCGGCACGGTGGCTGGCTGGCTTCCAGTTGAGCAAGTGTGCACCGGCCGAGCGGTTGCCCAGGCTCTGGCGCTCTACGGTGCGGCCCAGTGCATCGGTCAGTACCAGCTCAGCGGCCCCGGCACGGGGCAGGCGGAAGCTGATTTCGGCTCGGTCGGCCACTGGGTTCGGGAACAGCACGAAGCCCGTGGCTACGGCCTGGCTGCGGATGCCGGTTGTAACGCCCGCACCAGCCGCAATGGCTAGGTCGCGCACCGTTAGGCCCAGACCAATCTGGCGGGGGCCGGAGGCGGTGCCGGTTGTCAGGTTCAGGTTGTAGAGGCTGGAGCTGGCCGACGTGCCGGTGGTAGCCACCAAATAGGCCGTGTTGGTGCCTTCAGCGGTGCTGTAAATGTCCATGTCCACGTTCGGACCGGCTACCACGGTTACGCCTGAGGCGCCCACAGTAGCCAGCGTGCCGGCGTTGGCGGGGTTCTGGTTGGCCAAAATGTTCAGCGCCTCATCGTAGGCAAACAGCTGGGTGGTGCGGGCAGTGGAGCCAGTAGGGTTGCCCGGGCCGCTGTAGCTATTGGTGTAGGCTACCGAGCCAATGGCTGGGGTAGCGGCGGCGTTGGCGTCGCCCGTTGCGTAGGCCAGGGTGCCATCCACGATAGGAGCGGCGGTGCCGTCGTTGGGGTTGAGGCGGAAGTTAGCCCGGTTCACGCCCTCCACCCGAATCCGGTCGACGGTGGGGTTGAAGTCGAAGGCCACGCTGCCCGTACCCAGCGGCAGGGCCAGGTTGGTGGTGCCGCTGATATTGGTAGCCACGCCGGTAGCGGCGTTGATGGTGTAAAGCTGGCCGGTTTGAGTGGTGGCATTATAGCCCAGTGCGTACAGGGCGTTGTTGAGCGGCCGCACGTCCATGCCCACCAGGGTCTGGCCGGTAGCCACGCCCGTAATACCCACCGATGTGCGGATGACGCCGGGCAGGTCGGTATCAAAAGAGAGCAAGTTACCGCCGGCCAGCGCGTAGGCCAAGTTGCCGGTTACGGCCGCGAGGGTAGCAGGCCGCACAATCTGCAGGGCAATATCGGTAACGGCCACCAGCGAGCCGGTGCCCACGTTGTTGACAAGCGTTGCTGCACCGGTCGTCAGGTTCACGGTGTACAGTTTGGTGGTCGCCGAGAGGGTTGCCACATTGATTTCCGCTACCGTGAGGTAAGTCGTCTGAACGCCGGTGATGGGGTTCAGGTAGATATCGATGTCCGACACAGTGGTAGCACCGCTTGTCGTGATGCCCAACGGGCCTACCGTCAGCAGGGTGCCATCGTTGGGCGGGTCCTGGCGAACGAGGCGGCTATTGGCTTCATCGAGGTTGTAGAGCGTGGTGGCCGTGGTACCGATGAAGCTGTTGGTATAGGCCGACGAGCCGACCACGGGTATCTGGGCCGCGTTCGGGTCGGTGGGGGCGTAGGTCAGCGTGCCGTCGGTGGCGGCCAGTGCGCCATTGTTGGGGTTGAGGCGGAAATCGGCCCGGTTGCCGGCCGTTACCCGGATGCGGTCAACGGTTGGGTTGAAATCGAAACCGATGCGGTTGAGGTCGGTGCCCAAGTTAATGGTGATGGCAGGCCCGGCAGCCGTGGCCAAGGCCGTGGTGCGGCTGATATTATACACCTGCGCCTGAGTGCCGGTAGCATTATAACCTAAACCGAACAACTCGCCGGTATTGGGGCGAAAGTCGATACCTACCAGCGTCTGGCCGGCCGTAATGCCTGTAACCGGGAGGTTGGTCAGGAAAACGCCCGGTGCCGTAATATCAAACGTTACCAGGTTGGTGGTCAGGCTGGTTGTCAGCGAGAGACCGAAGGCAGTGGTGGTATTGGTTTGGGCTGAAACCGAACCGGCGGCCAGCAGGCCCAGGGTGGCCAGCAACAAGCCATTGCGCCGGGCCTTTGGCCGGAGAGTAGAGAAAGAGGGCATACGCGGGTAAATTTTGGTAAATGAGGTAGGATTAAAAAGCGCGGAGTAGCCCGTGCTTGCCCTACTTACGGGGGGAATCATACACTCGGGTTAGCATAGCTTCATATTTAATTCGGCTTTAACCCAAAAAAGGCATTCAAGGCCTTTTCAGATAGTAATAGCCCGAATTATATTCATTCCCAAAGATCGATAAAGCGAAAAGCCGCCTGCCACTTGAAGGCGGGCGGCTTTTGGCCTGATTGGGAGATACTACAACTGAGCGCGAAGCTCAACTGTAGCAGACCTACGCCACCGTGATGGGCGGGTGGCGGGGCGACGTTTTGGGGGCGCGCTCTTCGCCCTGGCTCAGAAGTTCATCGTCGCGCTCGTTTTTCTTCACCCAGCTCACCGAGTACAAATCCTTGCGCCGGTCGCGCAGGTTGCGCACGGCCCCACTGGTATTCAGGTCCTTCAGCAGGTCCAGGTTGAGGTCGGCAATGAGCGTCATCTCGGTGTTGGGCGTCGCTTCGGCCACGATGGAGTCGTGGGGGAAGGCGAAGTCGGAGGGGCTGAACACGGCGCTCTGCGAGTACTGAATGTCCATGTTCTCGACGCGGGGCAGGTTGCCCACCGAGCCGGTAATGGCCACGTAGCACTCGTTTTCGATGGCCCGGGCCTGGGCACAGAGCCGCACGCGCTGGTAGGCGTTCTTGGTGTCGGTCCAGAAGGGTACGAACAGGATTTTCATGCCCTCGTCGCTCAGCATGCGGCTCAACTCGGGGAACTCCACATCGTAGCAGATGAGGATGCCGATTTTGCCGAAGTCGGTGTCGAAGCAGCGCAGCTGGCTGCCGCCGCGCATGCCCCAGTAGCTCGCCTCGTCGGGCGTTACGTGCAGCTTGTACTGCTCGTCCACGGTACCGTCGCGGCGGCACAGGTAGCTCACGTTGTGCAGCTTGCCGTCCTCGTACAGCGGCATCGAGCCGGCAATGATATTGATGTTGTAGCTCACGGCCAGCTCCATCATCTTGATTTTGATGGGCTCGGTGAAGGCCGACATCGAGCGGATAGCCACCGAAGGCGACTCCTCGTTGGTGAGGGCCATCATGGGGGCGTTGAAGAACTCCGGGAACAGCACGCAGTCGGACTTATAGCCCGAAACGGTGTCGACGAAGAACTCCATCTGCTGGAAGAAGTCCTCTAAGTCGCGGGTGGCACGCATCTGCCACTGCACAATGCCAATGCGCACATTGGACTTCTGGTTGCCGATGAGCTTTTCGGTTTCCTCCTCGTGGTACACGTTAATCCACTCCAGCAGCGTGGCGTAGGCCTTGCTCTCGGAATCGTAGGGCAAATAGCCGCGGATAATTTTGCGGACGTAGAAGTCGTTGGCCAGCTGAAACGTGAGGATGGGGTCGGTTAGCTCCTTGTTGCGCACCATTTCCACGTACTTGGCAGGCGTCATCTCGCCCGAGTAGTTGCTGTAGCCCGGAATGCGGCCGCCGGCCACCATGGCCCGCAGGTTCAGGTTCTCGCACAGCTCCTTACGGGCGTCGTAGAGGCGGCGGCCCAGGCGTAGCGAGCGGTACTCAGGGTCCACGAATACATCAACACCGTACAGCGTGTCGCCGTCGGCATCATGGGTGTCGAATTTGCCGTTGCCGGTGATTTTGGCGTAGGTATGTTTGTCGCCGAACTTGCTGTACTCCACGATAATAGCCAGCGCAGCGGCCACAATCTTGCCGTTGTCCTCGATGCAGATCTGACCCTCGGGGAATTTCTTGATCAGGGCGTTGTACTCGTCATTGGCCCAGGAGCCCTCCATGTTGGAGTACACCTTGTCCATGATGGTTTTTACCTCCTTGAAGTCGTTGCGGCGCAGGGTGCGCAACACCAGTTTGTGGGAAGGTTCGGGCGTAGGCGTATTCGGCTCGGGCTGAGCCGGCATTCCGGGTAACGTATTCTTTTTGGCGGCCTTACCGCCGGTTTTTCCGTGTGAACTCGCGGCCATATACTCAGTTGCTGATTACAGAAGATGATAGACAAAGGTACGGCCCCCGGGCTGGACGGGTTGGTAAAAGGAGTAATTGGCGAATAACTGCCGCATCATCGGCACCTGTCGCGTCCTCAACAACTGCCCATTTCACCGTGCGTACCTTTGCCGTATGTCGTCGCTGCCGGAACGCCGTTTGCAAACCCTGGCCGCCGTGCTCGAAGACCCGCAGCGGTTTCCGGCCACGGCCTGGCTGTGCGCGCCGCCCCTGCTGCTCGGCTGGGCCCCCGAAAGCGCCGCGGCCGTGCTGCTCACCGCCGTCCCCGGCCAGGTGGTGCCCTGTCCGCCCGGCCTGGCGCGCCTGCTGTTCATGGATGAAGTGCAGTTATTGATGGAGCGCCTTACGCGGCAAGTGCCCGGTGCCACCACCGAACTGCGCATACAGGTGCTGCACCGCTACAAAACGCAGCACGAATTCCCCGCCCTCACCAGCCACCCCGACGAGTTGGCGGGCCACTTGGCGGCCGCCGTAAAAGCCGGCTCCCTGCCGGCCAACGACGCCCTGGCCCACTTCCAGAAGTGCTTTTCTCACTTTACCCTCGAAGCCGTCCGCCACATACTGGCCCAGGCTATGCTACGGGGGTAATTTTTGGTTGTGGAGGGCGGTGTAGGAGCGGGGCTTGTCCCCGCCCGCCATTCGCACCGCTCTAACGGTAATCGTTCAACGGCGGGGCGGGGTCAAGCCCCGCCCCTACACCGACCTCTGCAACTCAACTCAAATAACCATTTCCGGCACTCCGCCTTCGGGAACAACCAGTTTGCCAGCGGTGGCGGCCTGAATTTGCTCTACGCTCACACCAGGTGCCCGCTCGCGGAGTACGAAGCCGTCGGGCGTCACGTCGAGGACGGCCAGCTCGGTTACTATTTTCTTCACGCAGCCAAGGCCTGTGATGGGCAGCGTGCAGGCCGGCAGCAGCTTGCTGGCGCCATCGCGTGAGGTGTGTTGCATGGCCACGATGATGTTCTTGGCCGAGGCCACCAAGTCCATGGCGCCGCCCATGCCCTTCACCATCTTGCCCGGAATCTTCCAGTTGGCAATGTCGCCGTTTTCCGAAACCTCCATGGCCCCCAGAATCGTCAGGTCCACGTGCTCGCCCCGGATCATACCGAACGAGTCGGCCGAGCTGAACAGGCTGGAGCCGGGCAACGTGGTTACCGTCTGCTTGCCGGCATTGATGAGGTCGGCGTCCACTTCATCCTCAGTCGGGAAGGGGCCCATGCCCAGCAGGCCGTTTTCGCTCTGTAGCTCCACGTTGATGCCTTCCGGGATATAGTTGGCCACCAGCGTTGGAATACCGATGCCGAGGTTGACGTACGAGTTGTTTTCTACTTCCTGCGCAATGCGCCGGGCAATACCGTGTTTGTCGAGCATGTCTTTGGGAGTTAAGGTTGTCATGCTGAGCGAAGTCGAAGCATCTCTACCGCAGTAGTAATTACATACTTTGGCGGTAGAGATGCTTCGACTTCGCTCAGCATGACGTTTTGGGTTAATTACGACTGGCGAACTGTTCTTTGTTCGATGCGCTTCTCGTAATCTTTCCCCTCGAAAATGCGCTGCACGAAGATGCCGGGAGTGTGAATGTGGTTGGGGTCCAGCTCGCCGGCGGGCACCAACTCCTCTACCTCGGCCACCGTTATTTTGCCGGCTGTAGCCATCATGGGGTTGAAGTTGCGGGCAGTACCCTTGAAGATGAGGTTGCCGGCCGTGTCGCCGCGCCAGGCTTTTACGAAGGCGAAATCGGCGTGCAGGGCGTGTTCGAGCAGGTACATTTTGCCATTGAACTCGCGGCTTTCCTTGCCTTCACCCACCTCCGTGCCGTAGCCGGCGGGCGTATAAAAGGCCGGGATGCCCGCGCCACCGGCGCGGCAGCGCTCGGCCAGCGTGCCCTGCGGAATCAGCTCGACTTCCAGCTCGCCGGCCAGCAGTTGGCGCTCGAATTCGGCGTTTTCGCCCACGTAGCTCGAAATCATTTTGCGCACCTGCCGGGTCTGGAGCAGCAGCCCGATGCCGAAGTCATCGACGCCGGCGTTGTTGCTGATGCAGGTGAGGTTCTTCACGCCCCGGCGCAGGATTTCCTGGATGGAATTCTCCGGAATGCCGCACAGGCCGAAACCGCCGAGCATGAGCGTCATGCCATCGGTAAGGCCCTCCAGGGCCGCTTGGGAGCCACTTACTGTCTTATTTATCATACTGGGTGGGAGTTAGAACTGGCAAGGTAACATTTCCCGCAGAGGTGGGCGAAGGTTTACGCGGAGGACCGCAGAGCCACTCTAAAAAGACTCCACACACTCTCCGCGCACCTCTGTAGGAAATGCTTAAAGCGCTGCCCGCGCCGCCTCAGCATCCCGGCCCAGCTGGGCCTTGAGCGCATCGAGGCCGTCGAACTTCTGCTCATCGCGCAGGCGGGCCACGAATTCTACCGTCAGGGGCTGGTCGTACAGGTCGCCTTCAAAGCCTAACAGGTGCGCCTCCACGGTCTGGGCCAGGTTGCCGGCTACGGTGGGGCGCACGCCGATGTTGAGCATGGCGGGCCAGGTTTCGCCGGCCGCGGTGGTGGCGCGCACGGCGTACACGCCGCGGGCGGGCACCAATTTCAGGTCTTCGGAGCAGGCTAGGTTGGCGGTGGGCCAGCCGATGGTGCGGCCCAGCTGCCGGCCTTTCACTACGGTGCCCGTGAAGGGATACTGGTAGCCCAGGTAGCGGTTGGCGGTGTCTACGTCGCCGGCCTCCAGGGCCCGGCGGATGCGGGTGCTGCTCACGCCCACAGCGTCCACATCTTCGCGCGGAATTTCCTCTACACTCATGCCATAGCGGCCCGAGTGCTCGCGCAGGTACTCAAAACCACCCTCGCGGTTGCGCCCGAAGCGGTGGTCGTAGCCGATAACCAGCTTGCTGGTGCCTACCGTATCGAGCAGAATACGCTGAATAAACTCCTCCGACGACCAGGCCGAAAACTCCTTGGTGAATGGGATGATGAGCAGGTAATCGACCCCAAACTCAGCCAGCCGGGCGGCCCGCTCGTCGAGGGTATTAAGCAGGTATAGGTCGAGGGGCTCGGGGTGGGAGGGGGGCGGGGCCAGCACTAGGCGCGGGTGGGGCCAGTAGGTAATTACCACGGCCGGCCCGCCGCTGGCCCGCGCCACCTCGCACAGCCGCGCCAGAATCTGCTGATGGCCTACGTGGACGCCATCGAACGTGCCACTGGTAACCACGGCGTTGCCGAGATAAGGAAATTGGGCCGGATCGTGAATAACCTCCATTAAATCACTGGTTCGCGCTGAGTTTATTGCTTACGCTGATTTTCGCGGACTGGCCGAAATCAGCCAGCTTGCTCCTTGTTGTCGGCAGGTGGGGTGGCTGCTGCCGCCTCACCCGAATTAGGTGGGGAGTTGGGTGGAGTTGCGTGGTTGTTCTGAAAATACTCCAAGCCGACGCGGCGTTCAGTACGCGGCTGTCGTTCGCGCCGGGGCGGGCGGGCGGGGCGGTCGGCCTCGCCTTCGGGGCGGGGCGGGCGCAGGGCCTCCAGCTGCGGCATGGTGAGGGCATCTTCCAGCCGGTACTCGCCGATGCGGGTGCGCACGAGCTTCGTGAGGTGAGCCCCGCAATGCAGCGCCTCGCCCAGGTCGCGGGCCAGGCTACGGATGTAGGTGCCCTTGGAACAGCTGATGCGGAAGTCTATTTCAGGCAGCGCAATCCGAGTCAGCCCGAAGCCGGCAACGGTTACCTGCTTGCTCTTGATAACGGCCTCCTCGCCGCGGCGTGCCACCTCGTAGGCCCGCTCGCCGTTCACCTTTACGGCCGAAAATACGGGGGGCGTCTGGGTAATTTCGCCTATGAACTGTGTCACGGTGGCCCGGATGTCAGCTTCCGTGAGGTGGTCGTAGGGCCGCTCCTGGTCGACGGGCGTTTCCAGGTCGAAGCTGGGCGTCGTCTGGCCCAGGCGGAACGTGCCGGTGTACTCTTTCTGCTGGGCCTGAATGAGGTCGATCTGCTTGGTTTTCTTGCCGGTACACAAAATCAGCAGGCCGGTGGCCAGCGGGTCGAGGGTGCCGGCGTGGCCGATTTTACGGATGCGTAGCGTGTTCTTCACCTTGCGCACCACATCAAACGACGACCAGGTAAGCGGCTTGTCGACGAGCAGGACTTCGCCGGTTTCGAAATCAAAATCGGCTACTGTTTTCTCGCTCATACTAGTTGTAAATCAACGCCCAGGCCAATCATCAGCAACAGAATGCCGCCCACAATGATGCGGTAGATGCCGAAGGCCCGAAACCCAAACTTGGTAACAAAACCGATGAAGATGCGGATAGCCAGCAGCGCCACTACGAAGGCTATTACGTTGCCGAACAGAATCAGCTTGACATCGGCGCCGGTGAGGTGGCCGCCGTCCTGGTAAAAGTCGAGCAGGTCTTTGGCGGCGGCGGCGGCCATGGTGGGCATGGCCAGGAAAAAGGCGAATTCGGCGGCGGCTTTGCGGGTGAGTTTCTGGGTGAGGCCACCAATGATGGTGGCCGCCGAGCGGCTGACGCCCGGTACCACGGCCAGGCACTGGAATATGCCAATTACGAAGGCCTGCCGGAAGCCGGGCGTAGTAACCGGGCTGCCGCCCGCCTCAATGCTTTCCTGCGGAAACCATTTGTCCACGAACATCAGCACTACGCCGCCCATCAGCAGCATCAGGCCTACCGTCGTCACCGATTCGAGCAGAATATCAATGTATTTCTTGAGCGTGAGGCCCACCACCACGACCGGCAGAAAGGCCACCAGCAGCTTGAGGTAGAAGTCGAAACTCTGGAAAAACCGCCGCCAGTACACCACCAGCACCGACAGGATGGCCCCGAGCTGAATAACAACCAGGTAGAGCTTGGTGAAAGGGGTGGCCGGAATGCCCATCAGGGCCGAGGCAATAATCATGTGCCCGGTGCTGGAAACCGGCAGAAATTCGGTCAGGCCTTCCACGATGGCCAGAATAAGGGCTTGCCAGTAGGTCATTACAGGGAGATGGGTAACGTAAGGTGCGGGGAACAGGGGTGCGGGGCAAAAAACACCTGTCATCCTGAGCCGCGCGAAGCATCCGGACAGAAGCCAGCCTGTAGCTTCGGTGGAGATGGTGCGCGCAGCTCAGGATGACAGTGGGTTGCCCTTGCCGACTACCGCTTATAGGTAGGGGCAGTAGGAGTTGCTGGAGCAGTTGTGGCCGGTGGCACGGGCTGCGAGGGCACGGTGGTTACCGTGGCTTCGTCGCGGGCTACCGGGGCGGTGGCGCCGGGCCGGGCCATAATGGCCCAGAACTCGATCAGGAAGCCCACGGCCAGCAGAATCGGGCCCAGCGTAATGCCCAGAAACCCCAAGCCGTACTCTTCCGAATCGAGGGTCATGGTAATGAAGCCGGCCGCCAGCACGGCCAGCCCAATAAACATGAGGCGGTAGTTACGCGGCCCGAAGGCAAAGCGGGGAGTAGTCGATTCCATGAGGGCAAAGGTAGCGGAGTTGCGGCAAGCCGCCGCCGAAATTCAACCAATGAGGGATTTGGGAGAACGAAGTGGGGTAGGGTGGCGGTGGAAGGTTGAGCCAAAGCAACGTGTCATGCTGAGCGAAGCGGAGCGTAGTCGAAGCATCTCTACTGCTTCGTCGAAGCCGATAAGATTACCACTGCGGTAGAGATACTTCGACTACGCTCCGCTTCGCTCAGCATGACACGTTGCTTCACTACTACTTCTACCACTATTCCCCGGACCCTTCCAAATCTCCTAATACAACTCGTCGAGCGACATGCCGGCATACTTGCGCACGGCGCGCCAGGAGCTTAGGAAGCCGATGCCCATGCCCAGTGCCACCAGAAAAATACCCAGCGCCGCGAACAGGCGGTTGTCTTCGAGCAGGCGCAGCTCGCTAAGCTGCAGGTAGGCGTACTGCAGTAGCGCCGCCAGTAGCAAGCTGGCCAGAATGCCGCTCACCAGCCCTTGCCACACCGCCCGCCGCAAAAATGGCCACTGAATAAAGCCCGGCGTAGCGCCCACCAGCTGCATACTCCGAATGAGGAAACGCTGGGAAAATAGGGCCAGCTTGATGGTATTGTTGATGAGCACCACCACCACAAACGTGAGGATGGCCGCGAAGCCAATAAGCACCAAGCTCACGTTGCGCAGGTTCTCGTTCACCGACGTAATCAGGCTCTCCACGTAATCTACCTCGAACACGCCCGGCATCTGGCCCAGCTCCTGCTTGATGCGGGCGAGGTTCTTAGCGTCGGCGTAGTCGGCGTTCAGCTTGAGTAAGTAGGCGTCGCGCAGGGGATTGTCGCCCAGAAACTGCTGGAAATCCTCGCCGGTCTGGTCGATGAGCTGGCGGGCCCCTTCTTCCTTGGACAGAAAGCGCACCTGGGGCTCGTTGTCTTTGCGGGCCACGAAGGGCTTGCGGGCCAGATCCTGCTGCAGCTGCAGCAGCTGGGTTTCGGGCAAGTCGCGCTGCAGGTACACCTGCATCTCCAGGTTTTCCTTCACCAGCGTCGACACCTTGTGGGCATGAATCAGTAGCAGCCCGAACAGGCCCACCACCAACAGGGCCAGCGTAATGCTGAACACCACCATCAGGTGCGGATAACTACCGAGCTTCTTTTTGCGGGTGGGCTGCTTCATGCGGTGAATGAGTTGATATGCTAACGGTGGGGGATGAGCAGCAACAAAGAACGTCATTCAGAGCGAAGTGAAGAATCTCGCGTGCAGTCGTTGAATGAGAGCTACCCAACGAATAGGAGCGAGATTCCTCGCTTCGCTCTGAATGACGTTCTATTTCTTACCCCTCATATCTCCGTGCGCTGGTCGTTGTCTACCTGTAGCTCGCGGGCTTTGCGGGCGTCCCGGTCGCGGCGGCTCAGGCGCTTGCGGGCAAACAGCTCGCGGAAGGTGTCGAACTGCTCGGTGTGCAGCAGCGAGATGCCGGCGCGGGCCTGGTTCACGTTTTGGCCCAAGCCGGTAAAGTCGCGCGGGGTGGTTTCGTAGCGCAGCTTGGCCCGGAATTTTCCGTCGGGGCGCAGGTAGTATTCCAGGCTCAAATCACCGATAACCGAGTTCTGACCTGTGCCCACCGGCACCCCGCCCGCGCTGGTGCCCGCGTTGCTGTTGCTGCCGAAACTGCCGTCGCGGGTGATGCGCAGGCGGCCGTTGAGGAAGGAGTAGCTCAGCCGTAGCTGCAGGGCCGCCAGGTCGTCGGCTGAAAGGCCATTGATGTTGAAGCTGATTTCCAGGTTGGGGTCAATCTGCGAGGTCAGCAGGCCAAGCTGGGTGCTCAGAATCTGGCCCAGACTGTTGCCCAGCGCGTTGTTGCCGCCGTCGAGGCGGGTAACGGCCAGCGAGCCGGGCGGCGTAAGCTGCCGGAACACCACCAGACTGAACACCTGCCGGTTCAGCTCCTGCTCGTCGTTGCGGATAGCCGACAGGAAAGGAGCCAGGTCGCCTTCCAACGACGAAGGAATATCGTTGAATTCGAGGTTGAGCTTGATAATGGGTTGCAGAATCGGGCCGGTCAGGTTCATCACGGCCGTAACGGGTACGAGCGAGGTGTTGGGCGCCGTGTTGCCGGTTTGGTAGAGCACGGGGGCTAGGCTGGTGCGCTGAGTGTACGTGGCGGTTACATTCAGCTCGCCGGCCAGCGGGTCGCCGTTCCAGGCAATGGTACCGCCGGGCCGCACCACAAACTCCTTGTTTACCAGGCCCTGTAGCGTGAAATTGTAGGCCCCACGCACGATTTCCACCTGCCCGTACATGTTGAAGTCGCCGCGGGTATCGATGTTGAGCCGCAGCTGGCCGGTGGCTGTGCCCCGAATAATGTCGCCGGTGCTTTCGTCCAGCAGCAGCTCCACGTAGGCATCGGGCGTAATGTCGAGGTTCATATTCAGCCGCAGGCCCGACAAATCGGCTTTGCCGGTGGTGACACCCTTGGGGTTCTGGGCGGCCAGCACCGCCCGGGCCGAGTCGGAGAGGTTGCGGTTGACGAACTTGATGTAGCTGGCCTGCTCGGCCTTGGCGGCATTGTCAAACGGCAGCGACATGCGCGTGCCGGCCTCGCTACGGGCCGTTACGTTGATGAACAGGTTGTTGGCCGGCCCGCGCACCACGGCCGTGCCCGTGGCGTACGCCTGCCCGAAGTACAGCTCGTTGTCGCGGCGGGTGGTGTTGAGCACCTGCAGCTTGCGGAACGAGGCGCTCAGGTCCAGCCGCATGTTCTGGAAGCCCCGCTGGTAAATGTTGCCGTTGATGACGCCCGAATTGCCCTGCGGGTCGCGCAGCGTAATGTTCTGGAGCGCAATCCGGTCCTCTAAAAACCGGATGCGGTCGGCAAATCGGTAGGTAGTGCCCAGGTAGATGAACGTCATTTGCCCGTCCGTCACGTCGATGTTGCCGGTGAGCACGGGGGCCGCAAATAGCCCGTTCACGCGCAGCGTACCCACGCCGGTACCGCTCACATCCTTAAACAGCGTGTTGAGAAAGGGCTCAGCCAGCTTGATGGGCGTCTGCTCCAGCACCCCGCTCAGGTTAAGCTGCTGGGTGTCGGAGCCGGGCGCGATGTAGCCGGTTACGGCCAGCACCCGGCGGGCGTCGCGGGCCACATCGAGGTTCACGTTGAGCCGGGCGAGGGCGTTGTCCCAGTCGCCGCGGCCTTCCACGTCACCAATCAGCACGTTATCCAGGGTCAGCGAGTCCACTTTCAGCGTCGAGTTGATGACCAGCGGGCCGAACACGCCGCTAACGGTGCCCAGCGCATTCACCCGGCCCCCAAATTTCTGGGTGCCGGTGAGGCCGTTGAGCGTGGCCAGCTCGAAGTTGCTGACCGTGAGAGCCAGCGGTTTGGCAGGATTCTGCGATATAAAGCCCTGCGCACTCACGCTTTGCTCGCCGTTGCTGAGCGTCACGTTCTGGAAGTCCAGCTCGCGCCCGCCGCCCGAAATTACCAGCGAGTTATCGGGCGCAATCGTCCAGTTCTTGCCTAGCAGGTTAACGCCCGACTGCCGGAAGATGATTTTCACGGCATCTTCCAGAAACACCAGCGCCCCGTTTATCTGGGCCTTATTGGTGGTGCCGGTCTGGGCCAGGGCGGTCGAGAAGTTGATTTTCTCTTGGTCCCACACGCCTTCCACGTAGAAGTTCTCGGTTTCGCCCAGTCCCGGCAGCCGCTGCCGCTCCGACGTGACGCTGGCCTGGGCCAGGATTTCGGGCTGGTAGGGTAGTTTGGAAGTCGTCAGGTCCACATCGGTATTGAACAGCCGCACGCTGTCGTACTGCACGCGGGCCATCCGGCCGCCCAACTGGAAAATGGAGGTCTGCCCGTTGCGGAACGAGCCATCGAAACGGGTAGAGTCGGCAATGCTGAGCTGCGGTACAAACAGGTGTAGTACCGGGTTAAACCGCTTCAGGTACAAGTTGAGGCCGATCTGGTAGTTGGGCAGCGGCTGCTGGCGCTTGCGGCGGTAATAGGCGGCAATGGCGTCGTCGTTGCTCTCGAAGTTGAGCTTGTACTCCTGCACCAGCGTTTTCACGTCGCGGATAACGGTGCTGGGCGTAAAGTCGCCGGCCAGGCTCAGGTTAAGCACTTCCGAGCGCACCCGCACCTGGCGCTGCCCGGCTTCCAGCTGGCTTACTATATCAAGCGTGTCGATGTTTACGGTGCGGCCGGCGTAGCCTACGCGCGAGTTGCGCAGGCGGGCGTAGCCCAGCAGCGCATCGAGGCGCAGGCCCTGGAATTTCACGTCGGCGGTGGTGGCTACCGTTACGCTTTCGTTGGTGAGGCCCAGAGCGCGCAAATCGGCCTTCTGCACTCGGGCCCGCAAGTCAAACGCCTGCTCGCGGGGCCGTAGGTTAATGGTGCCGTTGGCGTCGAACTTGAGGTTGGGGTCGTTGGCGGCAATTTTACCCGTGAACGAACGGCGGCTATACACGCCGTTGGTGACGATGTTGCGGTAGCGGTAGCCGTTAAGCCAGATGCTCTGCACGTTGGCGTTGGCCGTGAGGCGTAAGCTGCTGGCCTCGAAGCCCACGCCTTCTACCCGGCCGTTAAACGCCACGTCGCGCACGAAGCTCTCATCGCCCAGCAGCTTGCCCAGCTGAAAGCCGCTGGTGCGCAGCTTGCCCTCGTAGGTTGAGTAGCGCGGGTCGTCTTTCAGCTTAAGGTTGACGTCGGAGGTAACCGAGCCCAGAGCCGTCTGGAACGAGCCATTGGCCACGAAGTCGTTGTAGAAACCCAGAAACTGCCCGTTCAGCTTTACTGTGCCTAGCCGCTGCACGTAGGGCCAGCTCTTGGCCGGAATGTAGCGCCGCAAGTCGGTGCCGCGCAGCACCGAGGGCTGCAGCCGCATCACAATAAAGCTTTCCTTGAAGTTGGGCAGCCCTTCCACGTTGATGTCGCCGCGCACCCGCGTACCCTTGCCGTAGCTGATGTCGAGGTTTTTGGTGGTGAAGTTGCGCACGTAGCCCTTCGCCTGGCCCGAAATAAGGATGGTTTCATTCAGGTCGCGCACGCTGGGCTGGGGCGCAAACTTGGCAATGTCGTCGGAATACAGGCGGCTGGGCTCCAGCCGGGCAATTACCTTCACCGAGTCGTTGAAGCTGGTGAAATTGAGAAAGCGGTTGAACTCGAAGCGCAGGTAATCGTGGATTTTGCTCTCTCCCACGCGCAGCATCAGCTTGTCGAATTCCCAGAATTTATCGGCGTAGGTCATGTTCGCCGTCAGCTCGCGCAGGCGGGTGCCCGAGGGCGTGTCCACGGTGCGCAGGCCCGTAATGTTGGCGTGGATGGAGTCGCCCCGCAGCCAGAGCTGGTCGGCATCGACGTAGATGCTGTCGAGCTGCATGTGGGCGTAATCCATCGTGCGGCCGTACTCCGGAATGCGCGGCACGTCCTGCCGGTTGAGCACAAACTGCCCGTTGCGCAAGCTCAGGGCCTCAATCTGGAAATCGAAGGGCTTGCTGACTTTCGTAGTATCCGAAGGGCCCAGCAGCCGCTTCATGGAGCTGATGAACTGGTCGAGCGTGGTCGAGTCGGGGTTGTTTTTGTAGGTAACCAGATGAAAGCGCGGCTCCTCCAGCGTGAGCCTTCCCACGTGCAATTGGTTGGGTTTGAAGATGCTGAAGAGCTTGATGTCGGCATCAGCCCGGCCGATGTTGAACAGCTCATTGCCACGCTTATCGAGCACCCGCACGCCTTCGAGCAGCACCCGCGAAAAGGGGCGTACATCCACGCGGTTCACCAGCACTTTCTGGCCGAGCTTTTCGCTGAGCATCAGCGCCGCCCGCTGGGCCAGGTTGGTTTGCACGCTCGGCACCCGCAGGGCCACCAGCGCACCCACTACGGCCAGCACCAGCAGCAGCAGCAGGCCAAACAGCACTTTCAGTATAATGGAGAGAAACCGGGGCACGAGACAAAGTTAGGAGCTTCTGGGGAAGCTAGGAGTCAGGCATTATAATAGATGGGGATAGAACGGGCTTACAGCAACGACGTAGGGGCGGGGCTTGCCCCCGCCCGCCGTTCACGCCGTTGCAACGGTAGCCGTTCAATGGCGGGCGGGGACAAGCCCCGCCCCTACGTCGTGCTGCTTCGTTGTAGTTTTGCTTCTGAATTCTAGCTCCTAGCTTCTAACTTCTTTAAAAATGCCCACTATTCTCGCTATCGAATCTTCCTGCGACGATACCTCGGCGGCCGTACTCGTTGATGGCGAGATGCGCTCCAACGTGGTGGCTACTCAGCAGGTGCATGTGCAGTACGGCGGTGTAGTGCCCGAGTTGGCCTCGCGCGCCCACCAGCAGCACCTGGTGCCGGTGGTAGATGCCGCTCTCAAGCAGGCCGGCATTACCAAATCCGACCTCGACGCGGTGGCCTTCACGCAGGGGCCGGGGCTGCTGGGCTCGTTGCTGGTGGGTGGTATGTTCGCCAAAACGCTGGCCCTGGCTTTGGGCAAACCGCTGATTGCCGTCAACCACATGCGGGCCCACATTCTGGCGCATTTTATTGAGGAGCCCCGGCCCGAGTTTCCGTTTCTGTGCCTTACCGTGAGTGGCGGCCACACCCAGCTGGTGGTAGTGCGCGGGCCGCTGTCTATGGAAATCATCGGCCAGACTATCGACGATGCCGCCGGCGAGGCCTTCGACAAAACGGCCAAGCTGCTGGGCCTGCCCTATCCCGGCGGCCCTCACCTCGACAAGCTGGCCCGCCAGGGCGACCCGCTGCGCTTTCCGTTCCCGGTGGGCACCATGCCGGGCTACGATTTCAGCTTCAGCGGCCTGAAAACCGCAGTGCTCTACTTCCTGAAGAAGGAGACTGCCAAAAACCCTGACTTCGTGCAGCAAAACCTGGCCGACCTCTGCGCCAGCATCCAGCACACCATCATCCAGACGCTGCTTCGCCAGCTGCGCCGCGCCGCCGCCGACCAGCAGCTAACCCAGATTGCCCTGGCCGGCGGCGTGGCCGCCAACAGCGGCCTGCGCCAAGCCCTGCAGGACGAAGCCGTTGCCCAGAACTGGCAGGTGTTCATCCCCGCGTTCCAGTACTGCACCGACAACGCCGCCATGATTGCCCGCACCGCCCAGTTCCAGTACGAAGCCGGCGACTTTGCCACCCAGCTAGTAAGCTCCGACCCGCGCCTGAAACTGGTGTAGCTTTCAATTGCCAGTTCCTAGAACAGAAAGAACGTCATGCTGAGCGGAGCCGAAGCATCTCTACCGCAATGGTAATCCTGACGTTGGGTTAGCATTGTGGTAGAGATGCTTCGGCTCCGCTCAGCATGACGTTCTTTTCTAATCCCTAATCCCTAATCCTTCCCAATGACCAATCCTTTCCGGCCTGGCGATGAGCAAACGTACCAGCTGACCGTAACGGCCGCCGACTTCGCGGTGCTCAATGGCCGGCTGATTCATCCAGTGCTCAGCACGTTTGCGCTGGGGCAGGCGCTGGAGTGGACCAGCCGTCAGTTTGTGGAGCAGATGCTGGAAGTGGGGGAGGAGGGCATTGGGACGCTGCTGACGGTGGAGCACCGCGGCCCGGCTTTCGAAGGGGAAACGGTGGAGTTTCGGGCGGTTTTTGAGGAGCTGCGCGGTGCCGAGCTGCTGTGCCGGGTGGAGGCACTGGTGGGCGCACGGCTGGTAGCTACCGGCCGCACCGGCCAGCGCATTGTCAGTAGCGTGAGGCTGCAGGCCCGTTTTCGGGAGCTGCGGGGATAGGCCGATAAGGAAGTGGTTCACTGGCCCTCGTAATGAAGCCGTTTACAAAGTCCCCGGAATCAATCAGAACGTCATGCTGAGCCTGTCGAAGCATCTCTACCGCAGTGGCATATGTCTACTTTGGCGGTAGAGATGCTTCGACTGCGCTCAGCACGACGTTATTTTTACTTTGTAAACAGCTTCAACGGCTTCAACGGTAAGGCGCGTATGTTTGCCTGCCGAAAATCCTCTTATGCTCTTTTCTTCGCCGTCCATTCGTTTGCTGCCTCCGCGCTTCTACTATGTAGCCCTACTGGTTGTACTGGCACTGTTTGCGGCTTCGTTGGTGGGGCGCTACGCGCATTTTGATGATGCCTGGTCGGCGGAGGAGGCTTTTTGGTTGCTGCGCGACGGGTATGTGCACTCGGAGCTGTTCCGGGGGTTTGGGGGCTGGGAAAACCGACTTTACATCTTTCACAAAGGCTATATCTACTTGATGGCGGCCGAGCTGGCGGTGCTGGGCGAAAGCCTGGTGGCCGTGAAGTCGGTGGCCCTGATTTCGGCCGCTGCCACGCTGGGGCTGCTGCTGCGCTACTTCAGGGCCGCGCCCTCCGAGGCGCGCTGGCTGGCGGCACTGCTGTACGTGGGCTGCGGCTCGGTGATGCTATTCGGCTTCGCGGGCCGGCCCGAAACGACGGTGGCGTTCTGCGGCTTCGCTTCGTACCTGGTGCTGCATCAAGCCAACGGCCGTCTGGGCCGGCTGGTGGCTGCCGGGGCGCTGGCCGGGCTGGCCGGGCTGGTGCATCCGAACGGCACTTTGTATATGGCGGCCGGGGCCCTGTGGCTGATCTGGTACCGGGCCGACTGGCGGGCGCTGTTCAGCTTCTCGGTGCCCGCAGCGGCGGTGCTGGCGCTGTTTGCGCTCGATGCCGCCTTGGTCGGCGAGCTGCCCGTGCTAGCCGATCAGTTCGTGAACTACCCCGTGGTGGCTCCCAACCTGCACTTGAGTGATAAGCTGCGGGTAATGGCCCGGTACCACAGCATTTTCTTTCACAGCGCCGGCGAAATTGCACTTTCGGTGGTGGCATTGGTGGCCCTGGCCCTGGCTTGGTGGAGCCGCCGCACCACTGTAGGCGAGGCGCCGCTACCAAAACCGGTTTTGCGCTACATCCTGCTGCTGCTGGGGCTGTTCTGGTTGCTCACCAAAAGCCCCACGGCCTATTACTACCTGCTGTTTGTGCCCTTTCTGGTGGTATTGGTGGTTGAAATTGCCCTGTCGGCCGGGCAGTGGAAGCCGGGGGCGCGGCGGGTGCTGCTGGTGCTGGTAGTGCTGTACCCGGTGGGCACGCTGGCCCAACTCCTGTACGTGCGCCAGCTCAACCAGCGTAGCCCCGATATCATGGCCCTCAATGCCCGGCTAGCTGCCCAGATGCCCATACGCGGTGCCAAAGTCATTGCGCCGCTCAACTTCATTTTCGGGCAGATTGACAATTACCAGATCCGTGGCCTCACTTTCCTGACTGCCCCGGCCACACCGCTCGACTCGGTTTTCGCCCGCGCCGCCACCGATTCGGTGCAGTATATCATTCCCGACTACAACACCAGCAACGACGTTTACCACATTCCGCCCACTGCCCCGGCCCGCATCGGGCAGTATCAGCGCGTGTACCAGGACCAGTGGCGGGCGCTGTATGAGCGGCAGCCCGCGCAACCCTAAGACCGCGCCGGGTATCGGGCGGCGCGCATCTTCCAACCCCCGGCGGCAGCCCGCCGTTAAGCCTTTTTTACGTTCCTTGCGCGGCGGCAAGGCTCCGGAGCCATTTTCGGGGCAGGCCGCTGCCAGCTTTTTATCCTATGGCCCAAGCCAAAGACGACAAACCCAAGCACATCAACATCCAGAACCGCCGCGCCCGGTTCGAGTATGCCTTTCTGGTCAATTACACCGCCGGCATCGTGCTGAAGGGCACTGAAATCAAGAGCATCCGTGTGGGCAGCGTACAGCTGGCCGACGGCTTCTGCGTGTTTCACCCCGATGGTAGCCTGTGGGCCCACAACATCACCATTGCCCAGTACACCGAAGGCACCTACAACAACCACGAGCCCACCCGGCCCCGCAAGCTGCTGCTCAATAAGCGCGAACTGAAGCAGCTGACTGGTAAAAACCAGGAGCAGGGCCTCACCATCATTCCCGTGCGCCTGTTCGTGAGCGACCGGGGTTTTGCCAAGCTCGAAATTGCGTTGGCCAAGGGCAAGAAGCTCTATGACAAGCGCGACGACCTGAAAGCCAAAGACCAGAAGCGCGAGATGGACCGCGCCCGGGACTTTTAATAAACCATTGTGGAACACGGAATTTGCACCCTGAGCGCCGTGCCGGTGCGGGCCGAGGCCACCGATAAGGCCGAAATTGTTACCCAACTCATTTTCGGCGAGTGCTACTCGGTGCTGCTCGTGCAGGGCAACTGGCTGCAGGTGCGCCTGGCCGCCGATCAGTACGTGGGCTGGATGGACGCCAAGCAGCACCGCCCCGTGTCGGCCGACTACTTCCGGCGCTGGCAGGCCGAAGACCACCCCCGCACCCTCGATGTGGTGCAGATGGTGAGCGACGACAGCACCAAAATGCCCGTTACGCTGGGCACCCGCCTGCCGTTTTTTGATGGCATGACGCTGCACCTCGGCGACCAGCCTTACTTCTACAACGGCTCGGCCACCAACCCGCGCAACGGCCACGGCCCCCAGGGCCCCGCCGATGTGCGCCTGAAGCTGCTGCAGAAAATGGCCCTGCAGTATCTGAAAGCACCCTACTTATGGGGCGGCAAAACCCTGTTCGGTATCGACTGCTCGGGCCTCGTACAGCAACTCTACGGCTTGGTTGGGGTACAACTCCCGCGCGATGCCCACCAGCAGATTGAAGCCGGTCAGCCGGTACACTTCGTGGCCCAGACCCGCCCCGGCGACTTGGCGTTTTTCGACAACGCCGAGGGCCGCATCGTACACGTGGGGCTGCTGCTCGACGACCAGCAGATATTGCACGCCAGCGGCGAAGTCCGTATCGACCCGCTCGACCACAACGGTATCTTCCGCCGCGACCAGCAGCGCTACAGCCACAAGCTGCGCCTGATTAAGCGCATTTTGAGCGAGTAAGAGGGACAAAGAACGGTGTAATGGCGGTCATTCAGAGCGGAGCGAAGAATCTCGCGAGCAATAGTATTCCTGCCAAAGGAAGTTGCCATTGCTTGCGAGATTCTTCGCTTTGCTCTGAATGATAGTTCCACCCGTTTACCCGCAACCAGAACAGGTTTCCTATTGTTAATGCGCTTAGAATCCTCTAGCTTTCAGCCAGGGTAGGTTCTTTTTCTTCGCGCTGTATGGACCATAAGGTGCTTGTATTAAACGGCGACTACACGGCCATTACGCTGTGTAGCGTCCAGAAAGCTTTCGTGCTGCTTTATCTTGAAAAGGCTGAGCTTATCGCTAAGTCGGAGCATGGCGTGCTGCGTACCGTGAGCCGTGCGTACCCCAAGCCCAGCATCATCCGGCTGCAGCGCTATGTGCGCGTGCCCTACAAAGGCATTGCCTTAAGCCGCCACAACGTAATGAAGCGCGATAATTTCGAGTGCCAGTACTGCGGCTCTACCAAAAACCTGACCCTCGACCACGTAATACCCCGAAGCAGGGGCGGCGACTCCAGCTGGAGCAATCTGCTCACGGCCTGTTCGCGCTGCAACCATGCCAAGGGCCACCACACCCCCCAGGAAGCGGGCCTTACCATCCGGCAGCAGCCCAAAAAGCCTACCCTCACCGGCTTCCTCAAGCTCAGCGCCGGTACCCTCGACCAAAACTGGCATCCGTACCTGCAATAAACCCGGCCAGCCGCGAGGCTGCCGGGTTTATTATTCGTTGTAAGCCCCGCCCTTTTATACTATTGGCCAATGCAACGTTGGGGCATTGCATGTGCTCCTCTACGGGTAAAACCATTATTCATTGCCCACAATGAAACAGCTAGTTCTACTTTTGCTTTTGTGTTTAGGAAGTCTGTTGCATGTCTCCTGCAAAAAAGAACCGGCCGCTGGCGAAGTTTTTATTCGTGTGAAAAATGCCAGTAGCTACCAATTTCAAAGCGTTCAGGTGAGGGCACCCGACGACGAGAATAACTACGGTGCTTTGGGCACTGGGAAAGAAACTTCCTATGCTGCCTACACAACTGCTTACAGATATGCTTATGTGAAGGTATTGATCGATGGTCAGGAGTTCGTTTTCCAGCCGATTGATTATGTAGGTGAATTGCCGTTACAGCCTGGCAAATATGCTTACGTACTGGATGTGGAAAACATAATGCGAGGATTCCTTACGCTCACGTTCGAAAAGCAGTAGTTCAGTACAAGAGGATTTCAGTTGCATCTACATAGTAATGCCCCAGCGGAGCTATATATACTCTGCTGGGGCATTATTATGTAGATACTTATTCCACTTAATACCTATCGGCCGTTTTCTGCACGTCGCCGCCGTGTACAAAGGTTATCAGGTCACGATTGAAGCGTTCCTTTTCGGGTATAAATAGCCCGTGTGGGGCCCCGGCGTACTCAATAAACTCGGCGTGCGGTACAAAATGAGTCATCCGCTCACCACTCACCTTAGCTGGTACCAGCGCATCGTCGCCGCCATGGATGACCAGCGTGGGTACCTCAATAGCGGCCAGATCCTGGCGAAAATCAGTTTCCGACCACGCCCGCGCGCTTAGCAACGTAGCCCGTGGATCGGCAACTTCGCACATGCGCTGAGTCCAGTCGAGGGCGGCTTCGCTTACAGGGTTGCTAAGCATCCCTACGCCATAAAACTTCTTGCCGAAGCCCTGCAGGAAATCGAAGCGGTCCTTTTTAACCCCCTCTATCATTTCATCGAACACCTGACGGTCTACGCCTTCGGGGTTATCGGCAGTTTTGAGCAGGAAGGGCGTAACGGCTGATATGAAAGCCACCCGGCTGACGCGGGCTCCGCTGTGGCGGCTCATGTAGCGGGCTACTTCGCCACCGCCCATCGAAAAGCCTACCAGCGTCACATCCTGCAGGTCGAGCTGGTCGAGCACGGCCTTCAGGTCGTCGGCGTAGGT
This sequence comes from Hymenobacter lapidiphilus, assembly GCF_013377885.1. Taxonomy (GTDB): domain Bacteria; phylum Bacteroidota; class Bacteroidia; order Cytophagales; family Hymenobacteraceae; genus Hymenobacter; species Hymenobacter lapidiphilus. Next base: position 21,652 of record NZ_JABKAU010000002.1, on the reverse strand, counting down.
ATCGTAGTCGTGGCCCTCGAACGGTTTGCTAGAGTTGCCGAAGCCGCGGCGCGTGTAGGCCACCACCCGGAAGCCATGCTCGACCAGAGCCGTGAGCTGGTACTCCCACATTTTGTATGTGGCCGGCCAGCCATGAATGAGCACTACGGGCTTGCCGTCGCCATGGTCGATGTAGTCGAGGTTAATGTCGTTTCCGTGGGTATCCTGACCCGCAATGATATGATTCATAGGAAAGTATATGGAGAGGGAAAAAGAGGCCGAGAATTTCAGCCAGATTCGTGTTCGTACATACGCAGGGGGCAGCCGGACCGATGAAACAAAGCCAAGAAAATACACGCCGCCGGATGAGTGCCGTCTATATGCTTTCTTTGGGGGCTATGAACCTACTCTCCCGCTTCCGCCCCGCTTCGCTGCTCCGGCAGCTGCCTGCTCCGCTGGCCCTCGGCCTGTTGCTGCTGAGCGCCTGTAACTCCGGTACCGAGCAATCGGGGGCGGCTACCGATACTGCCGTTTTACCTGAGCCCACCGACGATGCCGGCTCCTGGTACCGGCAGTACCGTGGCCTGCTGCCCGGCACCACCGACAGCGTAACCCTGCACCTGCAGCGCCTGAGCGCCGAATCCGGCAACATCAGGATGGCGCGCATCGTGGGGTTCTATGCCGATGCCTCCGGCCGGCCGTATGAGTTGGGCGGCGACACCGGCAGCAAGGGCGACAGCCTCAACCTGCGCGACCTGAGCAAAGGGCTGGCTGCGGCCGTCGCCAGCGGTGATGCCGACGACGAGGACGAGCCTTTGGAAATAGCTCCTCAGTGGCTTCTGAAAGAAGATGCCAACCAACTTACGGGCACCTACAACGGCCAGCCTACGCGGTTGCGGCGGCTGCGGCCGGGCACCGGCGTGCGCTTTGCAGCCCGCAATTTTGTGGCCGATGTAGTGCCGCGCCCCGACCATCCGGAAGACAGCATCAGCGGCCGTCGGGTGATGCATGCCCTGGTGCCCTTCATGGCCCCCAACCAGGAGGTGCTGGCCGCCAACATCGGCCGCGGCCTGCACGGCGACACCGTCGATACGGCGCCCGTCCCGGCCCTCGACTCCATCTGGCGCGAGCAGCTGCGCGCCTTTACGAAGGATTACCGTGCCGATGCTGGCCCGCTGCTGGCCGCCGCCGCCAAAGACAAAAGCGGAGAGTACCGCCCGTCTGAAAGCCTGGCCTACGAGCAGGAAGTGAACACTTATGTGCTCTGGAACGAAGGCGACCTGCTAAGCACGGGCTTCTTCGGCTACGACTATTCGGGTGGCGCGCATGGCCTCTACGGCACCTACGTGCAAAGCTTCGATACCCGAACCGGCAAGTCGCTGCGCTACGATGATATCTTCCTGGCCAGTGCCAAGCCCAAGCTGGAGAAACTGCTGGGCCAGTACGTGCGCCCCACCCTGGGCGTAGATGCCGCTGCTCCACTGTCAAAAACGCTGCTGGTGAAAACGCTGCCTGTTACGCGCAACGTGTACCTGACCAGTGGCGGGGCGGTTTTTGTGTACTTGCCCTACGAAATTGCCGCGTACGTGTATGGGCAAATCAGCGTGTTCGTGCCGTTTTCGGCCATGGATGGCCTGCTAAAGCCGGGCCTGCCGGTAGGCAGCAACCCCGCCCTGGCCACCCGCTAGACGTAATTTCCGGTAAGCTGCCTGCAATTCCGCGGCACTCCGAACCAAGCAAAACCCGGCCCCTACGCCGGATGAGCCTAGTTCGGAGTGCCGCGGATTTTTACGTTCCTATAGGAGCCTGGGTCGCATCTCTACAGACCGTACAGTGACTTGATAAGTGCTCTAAGTGTTAATGAACCGGTGTCTCATTGGAGGTATCCCAAGCTGCGAAGAACGATGTAGGGGCGGGGCTTGTCCCCGCCCGCCGTCGAACGGTCCGGGTTGAATCATTCACGGCGGGCGGGGACAAGCCCCGCCCCTACACCGGTCTTCGTAGCTACATTTTGATTTCCTTTCCAGTTGAGGAGAGAAGCGAATCGTTGTACCTGATCCGAAATCGGGCGTTGTGTAAAATACCGGGCTTTGTGGCAGGAACCAGAACAAGGCTGCCGGTTGGCTGTATCTTTGTATACAGGTTGTAGCCCCAGTTGTGGCACCACCCAACCCGATCCTATCTGCGCCACGCCAACTGGCCGGGCAATAGGCAAGTCCCTCGTTTTCTCTTTAGTACCCCACCCCATGCATGCCCCCAAATTTGCGGCTTCCCGCTCCTTTCATCAGGAGCTGAAGCGGCGTACGGCCGCTTACTTTGCCGATGCCGGCAAGAGTACCACCGGCGGCAAAGCTCTGTTTTTCAAGGCTCTGCTACTCACCGGCGCTTTCGTTGGCGTCTACCTGCACCTCGTATTCTGGACGCCGCCGGCGCTGCTGGGCATGGTCGAGGCCGTTGTGCTGGGCCTGCTGGGCGCGGCCATCGGCTTCAACGTCATGCACGACGGCGCCCACGGCTCGTTCAGCCGGCGCAAGTGGATGAACCAGTTTGCGTCTTTCACGCTCAACGTGCTGGGCGGCAACTCCTTCATGTGGCACAACAAGCACAACCTCATTCACCACATGTATACCAACGTGGAAGGCGTGGATGACGACCTCGACGCCCAGCCCTGGCTGCGCCTGAGCCCCGAGCAGCCGCGCCGGTTGCTGCACCGTTTCCAGCACCTGTACTTCTGGTTCTTTTACGCCCTGCTGTTCATCGCCTGGATTTTCTTCATGGATTACCAGAAGTATTTCAAAGGCAAAATCGGCGACATCGATATCAAGAAAATGACGGCTTCCGATGAGGGTGTTTTCTGGGGCTTTAAAGCGCTGCACCTGATTCTGTTCGTGGTTCTGCCTATCTGGACAGTTGGCTTTGTGAGCTGGCTGGTGGGCTTCCTGCTGTTCGCGGCGGTGGCTGGCTTCACGCTCAGCATCGTGTTTCAGCTGGCGCACACCGTCGAGCACACCTCCTTTGTTGTGCCCCACGAAACCACCCGCAAAATCGAGGATGAGTGGGCCATCCACCAGATTCGTACCACCGCCAACTTTGCCACCGACAGCAAGCTTATCAGCTGGCTGGTAGGCGGGCTCAACTTCCAGGTCGAGCACCATCTGTTCCCCAACATCTCCCACGTGCATTACCCGGCGCTTAACAAAATCATCCGCCAGATGTGCCTGGAGTTCAACGTGGAATACAACGAGTATCCCAAGATGCGCTACGCCGTAGCCTCGCACGTAGCCCACCTGCGCGAGCTGGGCCGGCGCTAAGTATTTCTTATCCTTATACAGAAGCACTTCAAATACAAAAAAGCGCTGGCCGGCCGGCCAGCGCTTTTTTGTATTTGGACTTAGCTCATACTGCCAGTTTGATAAAGGCTAGGGCTTGTCGCTGGTACAAGAACTATATGGTCAAATTTTTTGACCAGAAAGTCATCTGTTAATCAAATAGGTAGTAAATTACGGCCCCCGATAGAGCCTGGTTTAAATTTTCATATTTGTTTCACTTTCATTGTTCGCGTATGCGTCGTTTTTTACCACTTTTAGGAGTTAGCCTGTTTTTCATCGTTACGGCCAATGCCCAGAGCATTGATGCTCAAAAAATAGCTTTCGATTATGTGCGTTTGCCATTAGTACCAGTGCCTGCCGGTACCAGTTCCTACACCCCCGAAGTACTATTACGCTACGTAGAATCGGTACAGCAGCAGCAGGCCAATCACGTTTCGGCAGTTACTGAAGCCAAGGCCAAGGCCGAAAAAGACAAGCAGGAGTACAAAGCGCAGTCGTTGAAGGATAAGGCAATAAACCGCTTGCTACTCGATGAGCGTAAGCCTGGTGAGGCAGTAATTCCGACTGCCGACTACACTGCCCAAGTATATGATGCCCCTACATTGGCAGCTACTTACGTGAGCCTGAGTGGCATGAAGCGCGTTCAGAGCGACGGGGACTTGCGTGTCGTTGTAAGCCTGGATGGCTTCACCCAAGGACCTATTACTCCGGTCCAGGTGAAAGGCACGTCCCTGGCCATTGGGGGGGCTTCTACTGGCGACGGGATAAAGCACGCATATGAAGTGTCGTACAAGTCGCCCGTATCGGTGAAAGTGACTACGAAGGACGGCAAAGTATTGCTTGACGAGATGATAGAAGCAACCAACACTTACACTGTTGGTAAGACGGAGGCATTTGCCACCGAAGAAGGCCTCAACAAGTTTTGGCGCAATAACCAGGGGGCTTATATGCGCCAGCTGGACGAAAACGCGATGAAAACCAACATGAAGCTCGCTACCGATTACTTGGATAGTGCATTAGGGCAGCGGTCTATCACTCGCAACTCATCTATCTGGGTGGTATCGGACAAAAAAATAAATTACGATGAATTCCCGCAGGCATATGAAAAGGCGCTGATAGGCTACAAACTACTTGCCGACCCTGCCCGTACTCCCGAAGCCAGCTTGCAGATCAATGAGGCTGTAGCCCTATGGACCAAGGCGCTGGCCGAATCGAATCCTAAAGACAAAAAGGCCCGCATCGACGAAAAGGTAACTGCTGCGACGCTTTATAATGCTGCCGAGGCCAATTTATGGCTCAATAACTTCGACGAAACGGACCGCCTGCTGGCCCGGCTCAAGTTGCTTGACATTTCTCGCTATAACATTCTCGCCAAGGAACTTGACTTGTTGGCCCAGGATCAGCACAAGCGTTTCAATGCCAACAAGAAAAACTAAAAACAGCCCTCCTTTTCTGCTCAATCCGGGGATTTTCCTTGGACTTAGTCCTTACTGACGGGTTAGTGAACGGTTTTGACCGCTATTATTGGCTTGTCGAATGATTGCGTAACAGCAGATTGTATGTATTCGAAAGCCCTTCTGACCACACGGTTGGGAGGGCTTTTGTAATATGTACCATTTCAGGCCAATCTACCTTGTTAGGAAGGGGGAATGATAGATGGGGCTGGCTTTACCCCCGAACCTTGCCGCGCTTGATCAGGTAGGCGTACAGCACTTTGTTGAACGGCTCGCGGACATCGACCGGCACGAAGTCGATTTTGTACTGGCCACAGCGAAGGGCCAGCTCCTGCTCGTAGCGGCGCATGGCGGCTTGGTACTGCTCGCGTACCTGGTTGGGCTGCAGCTTCAGGGTCTGGCCGGTTTCGAGGTCCTCGAACAGGTAGGGACGGTCCTGGAAGCTGAAATCGGCCTCGGTGGAGCGGTCCATTACATGGAACAGCAGCACCTCGTGGTGCTGGTGGCGCAGGTGCTGCAGGGCGGCCAGCATCTCGTCCTGCTCGTCGGGGGCGCGGCCCAGCATGTCGGAAAACAGTACCACCAACGAGCGTTTCGGAATTTGCTGGGCGATGGTATGGATGACGCCCGCCACGTTGGTGCGGGCCCGGCCGGGGGAGGCGGGGCGCTCCAGCAGCTGTTGCAGCGTGAGCAGCAGCGTGTGGCGGTGGGTGCTGGTCGAGCGCACTGGCGTCTGCAGCTCCACGGTATCGGCAAACGTGACGAGGCCCACCGCATCGCGCTGCTTTTGTAGTAGCGTGGTGATGGCCGCCGCACACAGTACCGCGAAGTGCAGCTTGTCGTGGCCGGGAGCGGGGTAGTACATGCTCGGGCTCACATCGAGCAGTAGGTGGCAGCGCAGGTTGGTTTCCTCCTCGTAGCGCTTCACAAACAGCTTATCGGTGCGGGCAAACACTTTCCAGTCGAGGTGGCGGGTGCTTTCGCCGGGGTTGTACAGGCGGTGCTCCGAAAACTCGACCGAGAAGCCGTGGTAAGGCGACTGGTGCAGGCCGGTAATAAAGCCTTCAACCAGCTGGCGGGCCAGAAACTCGAGGTTGGTGAAGGAGCGGACGGCGGCTAAATCGAGCGGTTGGGCCATAGCGGGCAGGAGTAGAGCAGGATGCAAAGCAAGATACGGCCGAATCGGGCGCAACCCGGGGCATTGCCGTGTGGTACACGACGCCGTGTAGCACGAAACGCAGATGAAATACCCGTTATAATCTTGTTTTCGTGCAGCTACTGGGTTGGTGGTGGCTGTTAACAATCCTGGTAGAAATCAATTAATAGATGATTTTTACCGCTGCTGTGTTATAATAGGAAAAATAAGGCCCCGGAACTTCCTAATCTTGTGGCAACTCCGTATTTTGCGTTCGACTTTGATCATCTTGAAAAAACCAAATTTTAACGGAAAGGACAGTGGAAGACCGCTACGAACAGGAAGAAATTTACTCCCAACGCATTAAAGCCGGAAAGCGCACGTACTTTTTCGACGTGAAGGCCACGCGCGGGCAGGACTATTATCTAACCATCACGGAGAGCAAGCGCCGCCTGCGCGACGACGATACGTTTTCTTACGAAAAGCACAAGATTTTCCTGTACAAGGAGGACTTCCTTAAGTTTGTGGATGCCCTGCAGGACGCGGTAGACTACGTACGCGAAGAGCTGCTGACAGCCGAGGAAGTAGCCGAGCTCGACCGCCCGCGCCCCGCCTATGAGGAGCGCGAGAACCGCGACGGCAACAGCTACAACGGCCCCGACGCTACTTACTAACCTCCACTATTGCCCGGCGCCTACCGAAACAAACTTTACCTATTGCCCGCTCATTGCAGCGCGTGCCTGGCTTCGGCCGCGGCACGCGCTGCTGGTTTATACCCGGCTCGTTTGGGCTGGTCTGTGCTTTCCTTGGAAAAGCCCCGTACCTTTGCCCCCTGAATTGCGGGGCAGCCTGCCTGAGCAATTCGTACTCTTCAACTTCTCCATTTTAATTCCAGAACATGGGTCTCCGCTGCGGTATCGTCGGCCTGCCGAATGTTGGCAAATCCACGCTTTTCAACGCCCTTTCCAACGCCAAAGCCGAATCGGCCAACTACCCGTTCTGCACCATCGAGCCCAACGTGGGCGTGATTACGGTGCCCGACGAGCGGCTGCGGATTCTGGAGGAGCTGGTAAACCCCAAGCGCGTACTGCCCACCATTATCGAGTTCGTCGATATTGCCGGCCTCGTGAAGGGTGCCTCCAAGGGCGAGGGCCTGGGCAATAAGTTCTTGGCCAACATCCGCGAGGTCGATGCCATCATCCACGTGGTGCGCTGCTTCGATGATGAGAACATCGTGCATGTGGCCGGTGGTGTCGATCCGGTGTTCGACAAAGATGTGATTGATACCGAGCTGCAGATCAAGGATCTGGAGAGCGTAGATAAGAAGCTGGCCAAATCGGAACGCTCGGCTAAAAGCGGCGACGCGGCGGCTAAGAAGGAAGTGGTGGTACTGCAGAAGTTCAAGGATGCCCTGGAGGCCGGCCAGAACGCCCGCGCCCTCTCGGCCACGCCCGAAGAGCTGGAGGCAGTAGCCGATTTGCAGTTGCTCACCATCAAGCCCGTAATTTATGTGGCCAACGTGGACGAGGGCAGCATCCAGAACGGCAACGCCCACGTGGCGGCCCTGCAGGCCCACGTGGCCCAGGAGGGCGCCGAAGTAGTGCTGGTATCGGCCGCTATCGAATCGCAGATTGCCGAGATGGAGGACCCCGAGGAAAAGGAGATGTTCCTGGGCGAGTACGGCCTCACCGAGTCGGGCCTCAACCGCCTCATCCGCGCCTCCTACTCGCTGCTCAACCTGATTACCTACTTCACGGCCGGCGTGCAGGAAGTACGCGCCTGGACGGTGCACCGCGGCGACAAAGCCCCCGCCGCCGCCGGCGTTATCCACTCCGATTTCGAAAAAGGCTTCATCCGTGCCGAGGTAATTAAACTGCCCGACTACCAGCAGTATAAAACCGAAGCCAAAATCAAGGAAGCCGGCAAAATGGCCGTCGAAGGCAAGGAGTATGTGGTGCAGGACGGCGACATTATGCACTTCCGCTTCAACGTGTAGTTGAATTCTTTAAGACCGTCATGCTGAGCGTAGTCGAAGCATCTCTACCGCTTCGTTGGATTATTAGTGCAACGAAGCGGTAGAGATGCTTCGACTACGCTCAGCATGACGGTCTATTTTTCACGCCACAATCCCTTCCCTTATGGACGTTAAGGACAGCAACGGCAACCTGCTCGACGAGGGCGACTCGGTGACGCTGATCAAGGACCTCAAAGTGAAGGGTTCCTCGCTCACGCTCAAGCGCGGCACGGTGGTCAAAAACATCCGCCTCACCAACAGCCCCGCCGAAGTAGAAGGCCGGGCCGGTGGCAGCACGATGGTGCTCAAAACCGAGTTTCTGAAGAAGGCGTAGCCGTTTCGCACTATGCCGCTGTGGTTTTGCCGCGTCTGCGGCCTCGATTACGATGAGTCGCCCTGGGGCCCCGCGGGCCGCACACCCGACCATACCCTGTGCGGCTGTTGCGGGGCCGAGTTCGGTTACCACGATGCCACGCCCGACGCCGCCCGGCAATGGCGGGGCCAGTGGCTGGCCGCCGGAGCCAACTGGTTCTATCCCAACCTGCAGCCCGCCAACTGGCAGCTAACCGAACAGCTGACTCAGATTCCGGTTGAGTATCAATAATCTGTAGCCACCGCGTCGTTTCCTTATGGGAGTTGTTGAGAATCTGCTGTTTGCCCTGCCCGTCTGCCTGATTTCGGCGGTGATTACCGTTTACATTGCCCACATGTATGGACGGCGGTTCTGGCCCTGGCTGCTGTTCGGCTTCTTCGTGCCCTTCATTTCTACATTCATCGCCATTGCCCTCGGCATCCGCGACGCCCGCCGGAATGGCGAGTGAGTTAGACAATTTAGTTAAGCAGAGAGCCCCTGAAGTCCTTACGGGCACCAGGGGCTCTCTGCTTTTTCAGGCTGTTTCATCACCTCACCCCAACGACTGCCACAGGTACTTGCTGGCCAGGGTGCGGTAAGGGCGCCAGGGCTCGGCCAGCTCGGTCATCCGGCGCAGCAGGGCGCGGCCGGTTTCTTCGAGGCCGTAGTGGCGGCGCATGGCGTTCTGGATGCCCAGGTCGCCCTCCGGGAATACGTCGGGCATATCCAGTGCAAACATGCACAACATCTGGGCCGTCCAGCGGCCTACGCCTTTTATCTGGGTGAGGTGCTGGGTCAGTTCCTCCTCGTTGAGCTGGCTGAGGTGGGCGTGGTCGAGTTCATCGCGCAGGGCAAAATCGGCAATGGCGCGCAGGTAGCCGGCTTTCTGACGCGAGAGGCCGGCCGTGCGCAACTCCTCGTCGGAAAATGCCAGTAGCGCCGCCGGCTCGGGGTAGCCTTCGGGGCCAAAGAACCCCTGGAACTTGCGCCAGATGGCCGCTGCCGCTTTGGTAGAAATCTGCTGGCTCACGATGGCCCGTAGCAGGCCCAGGTACAGGTCTTCGTGGGCGGCGGGAGCAATGGGCCGGCCGGCATCAAGTAGTAGGGCCAGTACCGGGTCGGCGGTGCGCAGGTGCTGCACGGCGGCTTCGGAAGCGGAGGTGGGCATGAGGCGGGAGGTAAGCGGCTAATCCAGATCAATATCGAGCGGCGAGGTGGGCACTTGGAATTCGGCCAGCACCTCGCCGGCAGGGGAGAGGCGCACACCCGTCAGCCCCCGGTTCAGGTAGGCTCCGGTATCAACATACAAGGCGTCAGTAAGTGAGTCGAGCAGGATTTCACCGTCTGGGGTAGGGGTGTGGCCCACCACTTGGCGGCGGTTCTTCAGGGCCAGCAGTGGCCCGCGCCGCCACAGTACGCCGTCGGGGTCGTTGGGCTCCAGAGGCGTAGGCGTAGCGGCAAAGCCGGCGTGGCTCACTACAATCTGATCGTTGGTCCAGAATAGGGGCCGCTCGTGCAGCCAGGTCAGGTGCTCACGCAGCATGGCGGGCCGGCCCCGGTATTGGTCTACGGTGGTCTGGCCTCCCCAGCTTAGCCATGGCCGGTACGGACCGTGTGGGCCGTAGTGGCGCAGCATGCAGTGCTCATGGTTGCCCAGCAGAAACACCGTGCGGTCGGGGTGAGCGGCTTCCAGCTCGCGGGCCAGTGCCACGCACTCGGGTACGCCGTGGCCCCGGTCTATCAGGTCGCCTACCTGCACCAGCAGCTCCTGCTTCGGCTGCCAGTGCCGCAACACCGCCCGAAACGTGTGGTAACACCCGTGCACGTCGCCGATAACGAATAGGTTCATTGGTAAGCTGTTAGCTTTTTCTGTTGAACGAAAGCCGTAAGCAAACAGCTCAAACCTTAATGCATACCCGGTTCAGATGTCGTGCTGAGTCCCAGTTTCTTCACCAGCGGCCCAATGGTGAGGCCCTGCACGATGATGCTGAACACCACCACCACGTAGGTAGTGCCCACAATCAGGTCGCGCGGCATGGTATCGGGCAGCGACAGGGCCAGGGCCACCGAAATACCGCCCCGCAGGCCGCCCCAGCTCAATACCTTCAGCGTATTGAGGTCGAAATCGGTGCGCTTGCGCAGAAAGCTGAGCGGCAGGGATACCGAAATGACGCGGGCCAGCAGCGTGAGCACAATGGCAGCCAAGCCCACCAGGAGCACCGCCTTGCTGATGTCGAGGATCAGCATTTCGAGGCCGATGAGCACGAACAGAACGGCGTTGAGGATTTCGTCGAGCATCTCCCAGAACTTGTCGAGGTACTCGCGCGTCAGGTCCGACATGCCCTTGGAGCGGCCCTTGTCGCCCACAATCAGGCCCGCCACCACAATGGCCAGCGGCCCCGAGGTGTGCCAGGCCGAAGCCAGGGCGGTACCCCCCATCACCAGGGCCAGCGTAATGAGCACTTCTACCTTGTAGTTGTCGATGGTGCGCAGGGCCCAGTACGCGGCGTAGCCCAGCACCACGCCCAGAATAATGCCGCCCGCCGCCTCGCGCAGAAACAACTCGCCGATAAACGAGGCCGAGGCCTTATCGGTACCGTGCAGGGCAATCTGGAAGAGACTGATGAACACCACTACCGCAATGCCGTCGTTGAAAAGTGATTCGCCTACAATCTTGATTTCCAGATTTTTGCTGATGCGCGCTTGCTTGAGAATGCCCATCACAGCAATAGGGTCGGTGGGCGAAATAAGGGCCCCGAACAGCAGGCAGTAGATGTAGTCTATCCGGAAGCCCATCAGGGGCAGCAGGTAGTACATGCCGGTAGCCACGAGCAGCGTTGAGAGCAGCGTGCCCACTACCGCCATGGTGCCCACCGCCCCACGCTCCGCCCCTAAGGTGCGTACATCGACGTGCAGAGCGCCGGCAAAAAGCAGGAAGCTCAGCATCACATCCATGAGCACATCATGAAAGTCGATGCCGCGTACCAGCTCGCTGGCCGTAAGCACCCAATGCACTCCCAAGCGCCCCAGCCCGATGGCAATAAGCGAGGAAATCAGGGCCAGAATCATGAGGCCAATAGTGGCGGGCAGGCGCAGAAACCGGTGGTTGACGTAGCCAAAAGCGGCGGCTATTACCAGCAGCAGCGTAAGGGTATTATATAATTCCATGCAGATGAAAGAGGGAGAGCAAGGCAGTAAATGACGGGAATTCAGAACGAAACTACCAACTACTCCAACTCAGCCAGTGCCGTTTCCACCCGGGCCAGCATGGCGTCGTCGATGTCGAGGTGGGTTACGAAACGGATCAGCTGGGGGCCGAAAGAGGAAGCCCGGATGCCGTGCTGCTCCAGGTACGCCAGAAAATGCTCGGCGGGCATAGTGTCGGTAAGGCGGAAGATGACGAGGTTGGTTTCGACGGGCAGCACCTCGGTTACGTAAGGGCGGGCGGCCAGCGCCTCGGCCAGCTGTCGGGCGCGGCGGTGGTCGTCGGCTAGGCGGGCTACGTTGTGCTCGAGGGCATATAAACCGGCGGCGGCCAGGTAGCCCGCCTGCCGCATACCGCCGCCCATCACCTTGCGAATGCGTTTGCACTTCTCAATGTAGGCCGCAGAACCTAGTAGCACCGAGCCCACCGGCGCGCCCAGGCCCTTGCTCAGGCACACCGAAATGGTGTCAAACAGGCGGCCGTATTCGCGGCTGTCCTGGCCGGTGGCTACTAAGGCATTGAACACTCGTGCCCCGTCGAGGTGCAGGGGCAGGCGGTGGCGCTGGGCCACTTCGGCCAGCGCTGCCAGCTCGGGCAGCGCGTAGCAGCTGCCGCCGCCGCGGTTATGGGTGTTTTCAAGCGAAATCAGGCGGGTAATCGGGTAGTGCACATTTTCGGGGCGGATGGCAGCTTCCACCTGCGCGGCCGTCAGGCGGCCCCGGTCGCCGGGTAGCAGGGCCACCGAAGCGCCCGAATGGAAGGCAATGCCGCCGACTTCCCACAAATAGATGTGCGACGTCTGCTCGCAGATAACCTCGCTCATCGGCTCGGTATGGGCCTTGATGGCCACTTGGTTGGTCATGGTGCCCGAGGGGCAGAACAGGCCGGCTTCGAGGCCGAAGCGGGTGGCCGTTTCGGCCTCCAGGGCCCGCACGGTGGGGTCTTCGCCGTATACATCGTCGCCGACGGGGGCCTGGAACATGGCCTCCAGCATGGCGGGCGTGGGGCGGGTAACGGTATCGGAGCGCAGGTCAACGGTGGGGTGGGTCATGGAAGGTAGAAAAGGTAAAATCAGAGAAAGGTTTTCGGGTGTCAAATTTAGTCCTTACTTTTGCCCCTCAATTACCGAAAGACTTAACCGACCCGGAAAAAATGAGCGTTACCCGTCTGAAGCGGAAGCACCGCAAGAACATTGCCCGCGCCAACAACAAGCAGCGCATCATCAAGCAACTCCTCCTGACCCCCGTTCTGAAGAACGTGGACCTCGACGAGCTGAAGTCGCGCTTCGGCAAGAGCGAAGCCAAAACCGAAGCCGCCGCCTAAATCGCGCCGCCTCTGGCTGCCCGTATCCCGGTGTCGGTGGGTTTGCTAGCCAGCCTTTACAAAGTGCCTTCTCTACAGCAGAGGAGGCACTTTTTGGGTTGTTGAAATAGCGTGCAGCAGCGCGTGGGCTATTCATTCGCCCACGCCGCGCGGCCCCAGTTCTACGGCCTGCAGCTGCTGCACCTTGCCGCCCGCTACCTCGAAAAGCAGCAGCGTGCGCACTTTATGAAATCCGTGGCGGCCGGCCGCGCCGGGGTTCAGGTGTAGTAGCTGGCGGGCCTTATCGGGCATTACTTTGAGAATGTGCGAGTGGCCGCTGATGAACAAACCCGGCCGATGCTGATCTACCAGGGTGCGGCCGGCGGGGCTGTAGTGGCCGGGGTAACCGCCAATGTGCGTCATGAGCACCCGCAGGCCCTCCAGCTCGAAGCTTTGCACCAATGGCTGGCTCAGGCGCACGTCGCGGCCGTCGATGTTGCCATACACGCCCCGTAACGGCGCCAGCTGCTCCAGCTGCTCCACCACGGCCGCTGTACCGAAGTCGCCGGCATGCCAGATTTCGTCGCAGCCGCGTAAATGGTGCAAAATCCGGTCGTCGAGGTAGCTGTGCGTATCGGAGAGCAGGCCTATTTTTTTCATGGAGCGAAGAAAAGGCGAAAAGCCGGGATAGTAAAACGGGCTATTTGCCGGGCAATAGCGCTGGCTACGCACCGGGCACTATTCGGCACCTGAATCATCTGCGCCCCAGCCCTTTCCTTCCTGAGTTTCCTGGCATCCCAACCCAACCGGCTGCTTCGCGTATCTTGCCCGGCCCGGGGGCCTTTTCGTTTCCGGAGAAATATGCTGTGCTTTGCAGCCAGACGCATTCGTTTTCACACGCCTCCTGCTCACCCCGCCGAGATGAACGTTTTCATCAACGACATTCCGCTGATAATTAAAAAAAACAGCGAAAAGATTTACAAGCACAAGTACGACCTGATTCTGAATCCGGAAGACGAATTTTCGTCGAAGGACCTGATTGGCGACGTACTGGTGCGCGACGTGACCGATGGGTTCGTTGACCGGCTGCTGCGGCTGATGGAGGTAAAGAAGCTCAAGAAGCTGACCTCGCTCACGCTGCTGGCCCGCAAAAAAAAGCGCCTCATTCTGCACCTCAAAGACCAGTTCCGCATTGTGAAAGCGGCCGGCGGCCTGGTGGAGAAGGATGGAATGGTGCTCATGATTTTCCGTCTCGGTAAGTGGGACCTGCCCAAGGGCAAGCTCAAGCGAGACGAAGACCCGGCTCTGGGGGCGGTGCGCGAAGTGGAGGAGGAGTGCAATGTGAAAATCGAGCTGGGCGAAAAGCTGCCCAGCACCTGGCACTCCTACGCCTACAACGGCAACAAAATTCTCAAAAAAACGAACTGGTATACAATGCCCTGCCTCGATGATACGCTCATGAAGCCCCAAGCTGAGGAGTACATTGAGGAAGTGCGCTGGATGACGCCCCAAGAAGCCCTGGCCGTGCTCGACGACTCGTATGCCAGCATTGCGTTGGTGGTGCGGCACTACCTGAGCAAAACGGCCGGCCAGACGTCGCCCAGCCCTGAAAAAACAGCTTAACCCCCGCCTTAAACCTGTTCCCCATGCGTCCGAATCTATACTTTGCCCTGGTTCTTCTGGCTGCCCTCACCACTGCCTGCAGCGGCTCGCAGATAGCGGGAGAAAAAAGCGCGCCCGCTACTGGTAGCCCCGAAAGCGGCCGTAGCGCTTCCGTTGATGTACCGGCGCTGATGGGGCGCAACATCGACCAGTTGCGCCGCACGCTGGGTGCGCCCAAGGAAACCCGCGAGCAGGAAATAGGCCTGGAGCCCACGGCTGCCCAGATGAAAGCGACGCGGGGCCAGGACTGGATCAATACGTTTGAGCGCAACGGCACGACCCTAGTCGTAACCTTCGATGCCAGCAACCGCAAAGTGCGCGACATTGTACTGCTCGGCAGCGACGAAGAGCTGCTTATGCGCGAAGCCAACCTGAGCCTTACTTCGGCCGACTACCTGGTGTTGCCCGTTATGAGCCCAAGCAATAATGCCGAACTCATTGGCATGCGCGTAGTAGCCCGGCGCTAACGAATAGCCCAAACACTAACAGCCAACAGAAAAGCCGCCGGATTTCTCCTGAAAAGGAGGGAACCGGCGGCTTTTCTGTTGGCTGTTACACGGAGCTAGGCCTTAGGCTTCGGGAGGGAGAAGGGTACGAAATCGTCGACGTTGCCACCGAAACGGTGTATTTCGCGGATGATGGTACTGCTGATGGCGGCCAGGGTAGGCGAGGTGATGAGGAACACCGTTTCGAGGGCCGGGTTGAGGTGGCGGTTGGCCTGGGCAATGGTGTTCTCGTATTCGAAGTCGGTGGTATTGCGCAGGCCACGCAGTAAAAACCGGGCGTCTACCTCGCGGGCGAAATCGGCCGTCAGACCCTGGTACTCTCGCACCGATACCCGAGGCTCGTCGCGAAAAACATCCTCAATCATCCCAATCATCTGGTCTACGGGCAGGTAGCGCTGCTTGCTGCTATTGTTGCCGATGGCAATGATGACCTCATCAAATAGCGCCGTACCCCGCCGCACCACATCGAGGTGGCCGTTGGTAAACGGGTCGAAGGAGCCGGGAAACAGGGCGATGCGCATGGGATGAGGAGTTGATGTTCAGAAAGGAAGAAAGAGCCACAAGTGCAGATAATGCGTTGAACGCACCATTTCACCGCCCGCTAATTCAGCTACTCGCAGAGGTGTAAAGCAAACAGTTCGAAGTAGCGGTATTCGAACAGGTCGTTGAGGCGGTAGCTATAGGCCAGGTCGAAGGGGCGGTTGCCGAAGCGCAGGTGGCGGATGTACTTGCGCAGAATGGTGAACAGCTCCGAATCGTGCATCAGGTCGCCCCAGATAACCACCGGGTCCTGGTCGGGGTCGAGCTGCAGCTCCTGCATCACCAGAATAATGTAGTAAATCAGGTCTTCGGGCGTGCTGAAGGGATACACATTGCAGAGCCGCGGCTGCTTGCCCTGCATCACGAGCACCGTAAGCTGACCGGGGCCAATGCTGAGGTAGATGCGACTGGCCCCGCTGGCCTCGCTCTGCTGCACAACGCCCTGCAGCAGGGCGCTGGTGCGATGCACAAGCCGGCCGGCGGGGTAGGCCCGCCCGAACCAGTCGGTTAGCTCCCGGTCGGCCGCAAACACGCTCACGATGTCCAGCCCGCCATGGGCGTAGGCGTGTACCGACTCGTGCTCGGGGCTAAGGGCATGATGCAGGCCTAGGTAGGTGGCTTCGTCGCCGGGGCGGAAAAGGGCAGCGGGCAGTAGTGTGAAGGCCCGGTTATGCACGGCCAGCCGCACCCGGTGCCAGCCGCTACGGCCCAGCAGGTCGTGCTCGGCGGCCAGCGTCTCCAGCTGCTGCGCATAGCTAAGGCCGGCCTCGGGAGCGGCATACTCTTCCAGCACCAGAAATTTATTGCGTCGCGCATCGGCCACGCCCAGGCGCAGGCCGGCCGGCCCCGCCGTGATATACAGGTTGTAAGCAGACAGCTGCTCGGGGTCCAGCGTTTCGTCGCGCAGGCGGTGCAGGGCCGCCGGGGCCAGAGAAGCGGGAGCAGAAAGTGACATGGGCAGCAATAGGGGAGAAAGCAGAAAGCAACCCAAAGGTACACGACCCAAGCAAATCGGACTGGTTCGTTCTACGGACCAAGCCGAGCCAGTTCACTTGAATCTGCATAAGCACAGAAATTATAGGAGCCTACGCTGCGAACCTGTTGTTGCTCACGGTCGATGGAGAGCTGACGAACTAAAACTTGGTTAGCGGATTGACCATCAGCAAATCGCTCCTCAGCATCGTAAACGAGCCGGATAGTGTCAGCGCGCAGTTGAAAAGTGCCGCTAAACCGCTCGACTCCGAATGGAATGATGGTGAAACGCTGGTTTTTATAGAGAACCAAGGAGTGCAATTCGTCACCGGTGGTAAGTAGCCGGGGCGGTTCGCTGTGGCAAGCTATTACCGTCAGCACCAAAGCTCCCAAACATGCTTTAACCCCAGAATTATTTGCTCTCACTGAAACCGGATTTGCGGGATGAACACGTCGTCGGAGCTGATGAGGTCGCGCAGCACCGGATGCACCTGCCGGGGCAGCAATTGCCCCAGCTGCCGGGGGCTCACAAACTCCAACTGTGTCAGTAGCTGTTCGTCGGGGCCGTGCTCGGGGTCGCGGCCGAGGCGGGGCAAGGCGGCGGCGTCGAGCGGCAGCACCTCAAAAAACAACTCCAGCGCCTGCAGACCCGGCCCTTGGTATTCGTGCAGGTGCAGGAAGCGCCCTGTAGCTACGCTCAGGCCGGTTTCCTCCTCAAATTCGCGCTGCAGGCATTGCCGCAGGGTTTCGCCAAACTGCCAGCCCCCGCCCGGCGGCGACCAGAATGGCAGCCCATCGGAGAGCAGGCCGCGGTGAGCCGTGAGCAGCAGGGCACCCTCGCGCACAAGCAGGCCGCACACCCGCACCCGGGCCCGGCCGGCGTAGGCTTCCAACAGTTCGGTGGGCGGAGTTGTAGATAGAGCATCCATGAGCGCACAAAGCTACGGTATGCAGCCGTAACGCATGTGGCAGCCCGATATTTCGTTTGCCCGCTGCTCCATATAATGCGTTTCAAGCGCAACGAAAGTCCCAACTTTGCCCCCATGACATTCCCCGAATCTCCCGAGCCCCTCGAAGCCCTGCAAGCCCGCATCCGTCGTAAGCTGGTCCGCCAGCACTTCATGCACCACATCGGCGCCGACCTCACCCTCATAGAGCCCGGCCGAATCGAAGCCGAACTGGTGCTCGAAAAACAGCACCAGCAGCACACCGGCTTCGCTCACGGCGGCCTGGTAGCCACCATGGCCGACCTAGTGGCCGGTTTCGCGGCCGTTACGCTGGTACCCGAAGGCACAGGCGTAGTGACAGTGGAGCTTAAAACCAGCTACCTGCACCCCGGCGTGGGCCAGCGCCTGCGGGCCGTGGGCTGGGTGCTGAAAGCCGGCCGCCGCCTGCACTTCTGCGAGTCGGAAGTATGGTGCGACGATAAGCTAATTGCCAAAGCCACCGCGACCATGGCGGTCATCGAACCCCAATAATGTTTTCTGGCGCAGGCATCCAGCACGACGTAGGGGCGGGGCTTGTCCCCGCCCTCCGTTGAACGATTACCGTTGAAATGGTGCGAGTGGCGGGCGGGGACAAGCCCCGCCTCTACGTAGTGCTGTTATAAGGTATCTTTGCTGCACCTATGTTAACTGTCAGAACCCCGTCCGTCCGCGACTATTTTCCCTTCGAGCCCACGCAGGATCAATCTGCCCTGTTTCAGCAGCTCGATGGGTTTTTGAAGGATGATTTGCCGGGCCGCAAGGCGTTTGTGCTGCGGGGCTACGCGGGCACCGGCAAAACCACCGTGGTAAGCGCCCTCGTGCAGTGGCTGCACCAGATGGGCCGCAAATACGTGCTGATGGCCCCCACCGGCCGCGCTGCTAAGGTCATGGGTACCTACTCGGGCGTGGCCGCCAGCACCATTCACAAGAAAATATACCGCCAAACCAGCGGCCAGCCGGCCCAGGGCCTCACGTTTCAGCGCCAGCCCAACCGCGCCCAGGATACCCTTTTCATCGTCGATGAGGCCTCGATGATTTCTGACGAGAAGGCCTTTGGCTCGACTGGCCTGCTCGACGATTTGATGAGCTACGTGTTCGAAAAAACATCGAACCGCCTGCTGCTCATCGGCGACACGGCCCAGCTGCCGCCGGTGGGCCAGCTGCTCAGCCCTGCCCTCGACCCCGACCTGTTGCGCGACCGGTTCCGGGCTGAAGTAGGTTCGGTGGAGCTGCGCCAGGTGATGCGCCAGGCCGAGAAGTCGGGCATCCTGATGAACGCCACCGTGCTGCGCGAGGAGCTACGGCAGGCCGAGCCCAACATTCAGTTCTTTACCAAAGGCTACCCCGACATCTTTTCGATGGGTACCGACAAGCTTGAAGACGGCCTGCGCTGGGCATACAAGCACTTTGGCTACGAGAACAGCACCATCATCTGCCGCTCCAATAAAAACGCCAACCAGTACAACCAGTACATCCGCCGCATCCTGTTCGAGGCCGAAGACGAGATTGAGTCGGGCGACTACCTGATGGTGGTGCGCAACAACTACTACTGGCTCCCACGCGACTCCGATATCGGCTTTTTGGCCAACGGCGACTTCGTGCAGGTGGTCAAAATCATCCGGCTCACCGAGGAGTTCGGCTTTCGCTTCGCCGATGCTCGCGTGCGCCTCGTAGACTATCCCGACGAGCCCGACCTGGAAGTAAAGCTGCTGCTCGACACACTGCACACCGAAAGCCCCGGCCTGCCCGCCGACCGTAACAAGGCCCTCTACGAGGCTGTCAGCGAAGATTACAACCATCTCACTACCAAGAAAGAGAAAAGTGCCGCCCTGCGCAAAGACCCGTTCCTGAACGCGCTGCAAGTGAAGTTCGCTTACGCCCTCACCTGCCACAAGGCCCAGGGCGGGCAGTGGCAGGCCGTTTTCGTCGACCACGGCTACCTGAAGGAGGACATGGTGAACTCCGAGTTTGCCCGCTGGCTCTACACGGCCGTCACCCGCTCCTCAGAAAAGCTGTTCCTGCTCAATTTCAACCAGAAGCTGCTCGGCGACCCCGCCGAGGACTAATAGCACTGGTGTTGTCCGGTGAACTTCACTGGCTGCCGGCTACGTTAGGCAGCAGCAAGAGTGGCCTGAAACTTGGTAAGCACGCCTCAGTAGAATTTTCTGTACTTTCAACTGTCATTTACTCATCTGTCTTATGAAAAATGTTCTTTTTCTGGCTCTGTCGCTGTCGGTGATGGGTCTGAGCGCTCAGGCGCAATCCGTGAAGCCGGCCAATGCCCAGGCGAAAGTGGCTGGTGCGCAAATCCAGTTTGAGGAAAGCAAGTTTGAGTTTGGAGCAGTAAAAACCGGCGCTATCGTCGACCACACCTTCAAGTTCAAGAACGTGGGCACCCAGCCGCTGGTCATCTCCAACATCGGCGTTACCTGCGGCTGCACCACGCCCGAATGGACGCGCGAGCCCATCATGCCCGGTAAGTCGGGCACGGTGGTAGCCAAGTTCAACACGGCCGGCAAGTACGGTATGCAGAACAAAGTGCTCACCGTCGAGTCGAACTCGGTAGGCGGCAACGCCATGGTGGCTCTTGTAGGCGACGTGAAGGAAGAAGGAGCCGCCATGCAGGCCGCCCCCGCCAACGCCGAGTCGATGGTAGACCAGAGTGCGCCCGACGGTAAACAGAAATTGAAGATGGACGACAATAAAATCAAGGCCAAGAAGAAGTCGTAAGACGAATTCCTGCAAATAAAAAAAGGCGCTTCCCTCTAAGGTAAGCGCCTTTTTTGTGGCCATTAATAACTGTCAGACCAAAAGCCAGCAGCTGTCAGATTACAAGAAAGCCTAGAGTTGCCGGGCCGCCAGCAATAGCATAATCCAGCCGGCAATGAACAGCACGCCGCCGATGGGCGTAACAGCGCCGAGCTTGGTGATGCCCGTCAGGCACAGCACGTAGAGCGAGCCGCTGAAGATGAGGATGCCGCCCAGCCACAGCCAGGCCACAGTACCCAGGCTCTTCAACTCGGGCCGCATCAGCAGTAGCAACCCAATGCCCAACAACGCCAGCGTATGGAAAAACTGGTAGCGCACGGCCGTTTCAAAGGTTTCGAAGCGTCCGGATGCCTCCAGCATCTTCCGCAGCCCGTGCGCCGCAAACGCCCCGATGCCCACGCTCAAGGCGCCCAGCAGCGCCGCCAGTTGAAGGATGAGTTTAGCAGTCATAGGAGTTAGTTTTTGGTGAGTGATGAACGGGCAATAAAACCTCGTCATGCTGAGCAAGGCGCAGCCGTAGTCGAAGCATCGCTACCGCAATGGTAAAATCAACGACAGGGTTACTGCTGCAGTAGAGATGCTTCGACTGCGGCTGCGCCTTTGCTCAGCATGACGTGTCCTGGTATTCCTACCGGCGCCCAAAAATAGCGCTGCCCACCCGAATCAGGGTGCTGCCTTCTCGCACGGCCAGCGGATAGTCGGCGCTCATGCCCATCGACACCTCTTTAAAGGTGGGCTCGTCGGCGAAATACAGGCTTTTGAGCTTGTCGAAGTAACCGCGCAGTTGCCTGAACTCGCGGCGTACCTGGTCCTCGTCGTCGGTGTTGGTGGCAATGCCCATTACGCCGGTCAGGCGCACGTGGCGCAGGGCGCGGTACTCCTCGGAGCGCAGGATTTCTTCGGCCTCGGGCAGCGTAAGGCCGGTTTTGGTATCTTCGTCGGCAATATGGAACTGGAGCAGCCCCTCGATTACCCGATCGTGCTTGGCGGCCTGCTTCTCCATTTCGAGTAGCAGCTTCAGGCTATCCACGCTCTCAATGGTATGCACGAAGCTGGCAATGTACTTGACCTTGTTGGTCTGCAGCTGCCCGATGAGGTGCCACTGCACGTCGGTGGGTAACTGAGGTTGCTTTTCGGCCATTTCCTGGGCCCGGTTCTCACCAAACAGCCGCCCGCCAGCATCGTAGGCCTCCTGCAGCAACTCTACGGGGTGGGTTTTGGTAACGGCTACCAGCCGGGCGTTGGTGCCGGCCAGGGTTGCTTCGATGCGGTGGAGGTTTTCGGCAATAGACATGCGGGCAAGTTCGGGGTTTCGGGGCGAATGGAAGCGGGTGGGGCTTAACGGGCGTGCCGAAAGCTGGTACTCCTTAAGTAACCTGAGAAGCGGCTGTTGTGTTGGAACCGGCTTGGCTCTGTATGTTTATGTATCGACTATGGCGGGGTATAA
>NZ_JABKAU010000019.1 GCF_013377885.1 Hymenobacter lapidiphilus | reverse complement strand
ATCGGGCAACAACCTCATCAAAAAGGCCACCCAGGTGCTGCTGGGCAAGAAAGTAGCACGCGACGAGAGCGAGCGGGTCTACGACCTGCCCTTTGTGGGCGTGAAGGCCCCGCAGTTCTCCTTTACCCGCCTGCCCGGCGCCGACCCGGTGATGCGCGTCGACATGGTGAGCACCGGCGAAGTGGGCTGCCTGGGCGACACCGCCGAGGAGGCCCTGCTGAAATCGATGTTGAGCGTGGGCTACAAAATCCCGGAGAAAACGGTGCTCATTTCCGGCGGCCCCATCACGTCGAAAGTGGCGCTGCTCTCCGCCACCCAGCTACTGGTGAAGCGCGGCTACCAGATTTATGCCACCCAAGGCACCCACCGCTTCTTCGCCGAAAACAACGTACCCAGCAGCCTCCTCTTCTGGCCCAGCGACGCGCAGGAGCCCAACGTGCTGACGTATATCAAGGAGAAGAAAATCGACCTGGTCATTAACATCCCCAAAAACCTGTCAAAAGGCGAGCTGGACAACGACTACAAAATCCGCCGCACCGCCGTGGATTCCGGTGTGCCCTTGCTGACGAACGCGCGGTTGGCCAAGGCGTTCATCAAGGCCTTCTGCACGCTGGAGATGAAGGACTTGAAGATTAAGAGCTGGGGGGAGTATAAGGCGATGTAGGCCGGGCTTTGTAGTCCGCATACAGCTCAACAGTGAGCTGTATGCGGACTACTGCGGGGTAGGAGCTCCCGCCCCAGCAAAGTACAAGCCGGCGCGGACGAGCGCACCTGCACTGATTCTGAGGTGGTGGGTGCAAGTAGCACTACCATAAGCAACGATTCCGGAACACAGGTGCGGCTTTCTGTACTTCCCCACTGCCCCTAAATCCTGTTTACTCAGGTATGAGAAGTCACCTGGCTGCTTCGTGCCGGATTGCTATTGATCATTCACTTAAAGGGGTGTTTGAATTTCAGGACAAGACACAGCCATATATGGCGGACCGATGGTCAGCCTATTTGGCGACGAGACATCTTGGCAAATAGCCGCCCCGCTACAAGCGCACTTCTGCTCGCGTCATTACCTGCGCGTTCAGCTCCTGCAGCACGTCCCCGAAGAGCTGCGCCGATTTAATACGGTCGGCCACGGAGTACATGGCAGAGGCCACGATAAGCTCGTCGGCTTGGGTATCAGTCAGAAATGCTTGCAACTGATTTTTAACGGTTTGCTTGCTGCCCACAAACGAGTACTTCAGCATTTGCTGTACGGCAGGGTGCTGCCACATGCCTTCCAACTCGTCGGTCATGGGCGTGGGGGGCTGCACGGGCTGCCGTGCACCGGTCAATACGCCAACAAACATCCTGATCAGGCTCGTGAAGAGCTGCTCGGCTTGCTCGTCGGTGTCGGCCAGGTAGGCGTTGATGGCCACGATAATGTAAGGCTGCGCCAGGGCCTGCGAAGGCCTGAACTCGTCGCGGTAGATTTTAAGCGCTTGGTGCAGGTGCGTGGAGGCGAAGTGGCTGGCAAAGGCGTAGGGTAGTCCCAGCTTGGCGGCCAGGTGGGCGCTGTCAGTGCTTGACCCCAGAATATAGAGGGGCACGTCGGTGCCCTCGGCCACCGGGGCGCGCACAGTGGCCTGCCGGTTGGCGAGCGAGAAGTACGTCTGGATTTTGCTGATTTCCTGTGGGAAGCTGTGGGCAGCCTGCATAAAATCAGACCGGATGGCCTGCGCGGTCTGCCCGTCAGTGCCCGGTGCGCGGCCCAGGCCCAGGTCGATGCGGCCGGGGTAGAGCTGACCTAGAGTGCCAAACTGCTCGGCCACAATCATGGGTGAATGGTTGGGCAACATCATGCCCCCGGAGCCCACCCGGATGGTGGTGGTGTTATCGGCCACGTACCCGATGAGCAGGGGTGGCGCGTTGCTGGCGATGCTGTCGGCGTTGTGGTGCTCGGCCAGCCAGTAGCGGGTGTAGCCGGCAAGTTCGGCGGCTTGGGCCAGGGCCAGCGAGTTATTCAGGGTCTGCTTTATTGTTTCACCCTGCGACACGGTGGCCAGGTCCAGGATGGAATACGCCACCGGCTGCTTGGCCGGGCGCGGGGTGTTGTTGAGGGGGGTAGGCATAGCGTTAATTGATTGATCTACAAAAACAGCAGAACTGCGGCGCTTGTTCCTGGCGCGTCACTTACACCTGCTGGCCCATTGCCAGCGCGCGGTTGGGGCCAGCAAATCCTCACGCGTGGGTAGGGTATGAGGAGTATAGGAACTGGTAATGGCTACGGCTGTCCTCTTGCTGGCACTACCGCTCGTGCTGGCAATTCTATGCGCTTAAGTAGTCGCTGAACGGTCATAGGAAAGAACTCCCCTCCCCTTCTGGTGCGGTAGCCTGACTCATTCAATTCGTGGGCAATCTGCTGGAGCGTGTGCCCCTGCCCCTGCAGCAAAGCAGCCAGCCGGGATGCCTGCCGGTTACCTTGGTGGGTGTGGGCGTTGGCCTGCCGCATTTCGCGGCCCTTAACTATGGCTTCAGAGGTGAGGTTGGTGGGCGTACCTAATTGGAAGCCCCGGGCCTTTTTAGCCATCAGCGCATCGCGGGTGCGCTTGCTGATGGTTTCGCGCTCGTGCTGGGCGATGACGGCAAACAAGCCAACAGTAAGCGTATTGGCATCGGGCATATCGCAGCAGACAAAATCGACGCCCGAGTCGCGCAGCGCGAAAATGAAACCGGCGTTGCGAGAGAGCCGGTCGAGCTTGGCGATGAGCAGCGTGGCTCCTACCCGGCGGGCCTCGGCCATGGCGGCCGCCAGCTGGGGCCGATGATTACGTTTACCGCTTTCCACCTCCACAAACTCTGGTCCCAGCTTCCCCTGCCCCACTGCCCCGGCAAAGGCCAACACGGCAGCGCGCTGGGCATCGAGGCCGAGCCCGGACTGACCTTGTTTGAGGGTAGATACCCGGTAGTAGGGAATATAATGCTTCATGGATAAAGAGAGCAATGAGTAGAAAGCCCCCGCAAAAATACGCTTTATAACGTTTTACAAACGAGCGTTTATAAAACGTTATAAGAAGAATTTATTACTACTAACCACTCGTTTTTATACTAAGCTTCTAAAAGCTGGTAGCTAAGCGTCTTTATGGCCCGGATGAGAAAACAGTAAAAATCAGCTAGCACCACGAACTCGTGTTGTTGACCATGCTCGAAGCAACATAGCCAGGAGGTTAATCAACGCAGGTACGGCTGAGATGACAGGGATTATCCCAAAGATGTGGCGTGCCCGGTCCCAGTACGTGGCTTGGAGCTTGCGTCCGAGGCCGAAGCGGGCCAGCGACGTACCGCTGCTGCAGTGGCTACGGGTACTACGGAACCTGGGCTGGATTCCTGGCAACAGCTCCACTCCTGGTGCAGTACGAAATCATTTCTCCCCCAAACTCGGCAACCCGGCACCGCCTGGCAGAGCTAACGCTTACTCAGGGTCCGCCTCGGGCGCACGCCATTTTCGGGGTGCTCATGGAATGCCCAGCCGACCAAGGAGTGGTGCCCCAAGGCTGCGCACTACTCCTTGGCAGTGTATCGCCTGAGTTGGTGTCGGGTCCTTATTCGTAACCCGGAGCACGACCCCGAGCGCGGGGTCATGCTCCGGGTTACTGCCTAGAATTGGACTTGCCTATGGCTGCTATAAAAATGCTCCAATAGGTTGCGTGTGGGTTAAGCGCATAGGCGGGGTAAATCTCGCGGGTAGCTTGTATTCAATAGATGCTTAACATACAACAGGTGTACGACACGCTTTAAATTTAATGAGCTTAAAACGTGTAGAACACCTGTTATATACAATACATACATTAAATACAATCTGCTGATTTTGCCCCCCCCCCCCTGTTTGGTTGATAAAGTGCCCTATTGAAGTGCTGATCAATAGGCATACTATATTTAATACATACAACGTATGTATTAAATATAGTATGCCTATTGTGTGCTATATATGCTGTGTGTCTATAGTATGTGCCGTTATTTATGTCTATTATTGCCTTGACTAACTCAAGCGCAACTGATGAAGACAATATGTTTCGCCAATCATAAGGGTGGCGTGGGTAAGACCACCTCCACTCTGAACGTGGCCCAAATACTAGCCAGCAGAGGTTCCCGCGTTCTACTGATCGACAGCGATTCGCAGACCAACCTTTCTATGTCTTTTGACCGTGCGAGCGAAAGGCACCTGGGAGAGCTGCTGGAAAGCGATGGCAAAATTTCCATCACTGAACTGATGGAGAAAGTAGGGGAGGGGATACAGTTAGTCGCTGCTTCCCCAAGGCTGCAGATGGTGGAGAAATTGATGGCCGGTAGTTCCGGTCTGGAGTTCGTGTTGCGTGAGGCGCTGGAAACGGTTGAAGACCAATTCGACTATTGTCTGATTGACACGCCTCCCTCGCTGGGAGGCATTACCTATTCCGCTTTAATTGCCGCGGATGCCGTCTTCATTCCCATGCAGCCAGAGTACTTTGGCTACAACGGCCTGACATCGTTGCTACAGGCCTGCGTACGGGTGCGCAAACACTATAACCAGAGGCTTAAAGTGGGGGGGCTTTTCTTCACCAAGTATTCTCCCACCTACAGATCGTCTATGCACCATCAGTATGTTGAGCTGATAAACCAGGACGAGCAGCTTGCCCCGTTGGTGATGGATGTCAGCATCCGACAAAACACCAAGCTGGGTGAAGCTCAGGCGATGCATGAGCCGATTCTGGCCTATGCACCCGGAAGCAATGGGGCCCTTGATTATGCCGCTCTCACCAATGAAATTCTAGCCCGACTATGAGTATCTCTTCAAAACGTGACTTCACAGCCAAAACAGCACGCCCGGTGCTGGATACAAATTCGCTCTACGGAATGGATGAGCTGTCATCAACGGCTCGGGTAAAAACTGAAACTTCAGCCGCCACCGCAGTTACTCAGCCAACTATACCGGCTGTAGACCCCGAGCAGGAATGGGTGCAGTTCAGCACCTATCTGCGCCGGAGTACTTATCTGCGCCTGAAACAGGCAGAATACTGGGAGCCTGGCTTCGTGGTCCGCCGACAGATTGAGCAAGCGGTTGCTGAGATGCTTGATAAGCTGGAAAATGCTAATCGCAACCTTCCGCAAGAACTGTATCAAAAGCTGCTGTTGAAGAATAAGAAACTTAAGGCATAATCAGTTAATAATAGTATAAAAATGCCGTTTTTTGAAGCAAAAATAAACTATTTTATGCTTTTGGCACCTATTTCACCTAGGTCCAAATTGATGTTTGGGAAATTTACTTCACTGCTTTATAATAGTTCGGAAATGTTGTTTTGAGTAGATTAATAGCTGTACCTCCAATATTATCGAAAGGCTTACTCTTAGTTTCGTATTCCACCAGCAATGGATGAGTAGCTTTCAATAATTTATGCTGTTCGGCTTCGGTAGGCAACACTTGAATAACCTGCTTGATCTGAGCTTCTGTGAGTTTGAGCTTGCGAAGTCGCTGGGCCACACGCTCATGTTGAGGAACGATTAAGGGTTGTTCAAGCAACTGAGTTGGCTCCCCAAGTGGCAATTGCAACTGGCGCGACTGTAGCTTAGCAGCAACATAGCTTATATGAAACTCTACGGAATCTACGCTGCGGCCGACCTTATTCTCCACGACGGATATTTCGAAATTCAGCTCATTAAGTTCAGCTAATGAGGGCTTAAGTACATTTTTGCGGTACTCGGAGTATTGTGGATAGGCGGAATCACCTGTTGTCAGCCGACGCAACTCTTCTACTGCTACTGTATGTGGACTCTTAAATTTCCACATCTGCATAAGCCAGTAGTAACGATGCGTATTCACGCTACGGATACTGAGCAAGTCAGCCACTTGACCCAATGTAAAATTATCCACTAAGCTGGTCAGATAAGGCATTACATCAGCCGAGAAGTATCCCGATACCGTACCTGCGCCGCTATCCAACTGTAAGGAATGTGCTAAGGGTACCTTATGGTAATCTTGCTGGCGGTTAGGCATTGGCAAATCGATACGAATAGCATCTAACCCATCCAAAGCTGCATGCAACAGTTTGTAGCCCCTACCGCCGATGGGTTGTTCCCCAACAAGATCGGCCAACGGCACCACGATACGATTAGTACCGGGGTCATCACGGCGTAGTCCACGTAACATGAGCACAAAGAGACGTGCCTCCATTAGTGTCATCGCCCACGGGCTATCTATGAGCACATTACTTTGAGCAATAGTATCAGTTGTGTGGCGCAGGGAAGCAGATTTACTGAGATAGGAGGGAAGTACCTCTAAAAGTATCTCACTATCCTCGGTAGAAATCTGTGACTCAGCCTTAGCCTTGAGCACGGCCTCATAGGCCTCAAGTTGGGACTCGAAGTATCCGAGGCTCTTAGTCTTACCGTTTTTACGGTACTGTCCCTTCCATTTGCCACGCCGCTTATCAAAGGTGGTACCGGGTAAGTGTTTATCAGACATAGCAAGCTAGTTTAGCTGACGCTAATGTATGATATTTTTGAGATAGTAAAAGAGATATTTTTTATTATTATCTCAGAGGTACTTCGTGCCTATCTCAGAGGTACTTCGTGCCTATCTCAAAGGTACTTCGTGCCTATCTCAAAGGTACTTCGTACCTATCTCAGAGGTACTTCGTGCCCGTTTGAGTCTCACAAAACATTGAAAACCAAGTAGTTGAGGCGCCTCTAATTGTTAATAAAACAAATAAATAATAACTGAATAGGGTTCGCTTTTTTTTTAGTTTTAAAAGCGGCTATTGTCAAGTGTATCAGTTACGAGGGAACATGTACCCAGACCGTAGTTAAAGATCGAACAATTGTCCGGTTTAGCTCCAACACCTCCAGGTTGCTCGTTTTGATATAACTGACACTAGGGCGCGGAACGATGTATATACATAATTTCGTGCTTTTCCCTTCTGGCTAAGAAGAAATATAGCAGCAAAGGCCTATATATAACTACTGAACTTATATGAGGCAATTAGATATTAAAAGGGATAATTATCTAGAGCCTGTTATGCACTGGTGTGTTGAAAAGCGACTTTTTCGGCGGTTGTACAAGCGGAAAGTCGCTGCTGCCGCACAAGCAATGGCCTTGAAGAGCCTACAACGACGCTTTTCTGCCCAAATAAGCCGGAAAGGGCCGCGTTTTGACGCACCAGTGCATAACAGGCTCTAGCGAGCAAGTAGGCACAAAAGGTAGAAACCCGCGCTACCGAGTCAAGATGGCATACCTGTTTATTAATTCCCAGTGCTGGCTGAGGCAAACGTGCCGAGCCCCCCGACTTACCCGAACGTTTTCTGAGTTCAGGAACTTTGGTTTGGACCGAACGGTTCTGAATCGTAGCTTGCGCCTCTCACCCTTTAATTTAATGCCGCGTCCCCAGGAATTTGATACCACCGAAGCACTTCATCAGGCCTTAGGCGTATTCTGGCGCAAGGGCTATGAGGCCACTTCCTTGGCCGAATTGTTAACGGCAACGGGATTGAGTAAGAGTAGCCTTTATGCGACGTTTGGGAGTAAGCGCGAGCTGTTTATTGCCGCCTTTGACACCTACCGGCAGGACCGGGCCAGCGCGGCGCACCACGTGCTGGAACAGGGACCCGTCCGCCCGGCCATCGACGCGTTTTTTCACCAGCTTTTCGCCAGCGTGAACGATGCCGAGCCCGCGTATGGCTGCATGAGCATCAACCAGGCCGTCGAGTTGGCCCCGCACGACCCGGAGGTGCGCCAACGTGTGGTACAGGACCTGCAGTTGATGGAGGACCTCTTAACGCGCACCATTGAGCGGGGGCAGCAAGCGGGCGCGCTGACCAGCCCCCGGCCGGCCCGGGACTTGGCAAAACTGCTGGTGCTGGCTTTCCCGGGGCTGCAGGTCATGGCCCGGGCGGGCTATAGCCCGCAGCAACTTGACGATTCCCTGCAGCTGCTACTATCCCACCTGGACGGGTAGCGTGGATCTGTTCACATTTTTTTACCTAATTCTGGACCATTAAGTCCATAACTAACGTTTAGCCATTAGACTTGTTCCCAAATAGTATTTTTGAGAATGCTTGACGTGAATACGATAGTTGACGACCGCCAGATGCGGGCGTTGACGGGGCTGGACATGGCCACTTTTTGCGCCTTGGCCGAGCCCTTTACCAACGGCTGCCAGCAAGAAGCAGATGCGCGTTTTTCCGTGCAACGTCCGCGCCAGCGCAAGGCGGGTGGCGGGCGTAAAGGCGTGTTAGCTAGTTCGCAGCAGAAGCTTTTGTTCATTCTTTACTACCTGAAAACGTATCCCACCTTCGATGTGCTGGCCGCCACGTTTGGCTTGCCCCGCTCCAAAGCCTGTGAACATGCTCACCACCTGGCCAGGGCCCTGGAACGGACCCTGCGCACCCTAAACGTGCTGCCGGCCCGTGCCATTGACTCGCTGGCGCAGATGCAAGCCGTCTTTGCCGACGTGCCCGTGCTGTTGCTCGATGCCACTGAACGCCCCCTGCACCGACCGCAGGCCACGGTAGACCAGAAGGCCGACTATTCGGGCAAAAAAAAGACTGACGCGTAAAAACACGCTCATCGCCGACCCCAGCCGCTATATTCACTACCTGGGACCCACCACGAGCGGGTCCAGCCATGACTATCACCTGCTTAAAAATGAATTCGATGTAAACCTGGGGCTGCTCGACCTTTTTGAGTTGCTAGCTGATTTGGGCTATCTGGGGCTGGTGACCGATTACGACCTGCCGGCCGCGAGTTTGCCACACCGGAAGCCCCGACGCGGCGCTGACCGACGCGCAACGCGCCGCCAACTGCGGCCACGCGCGCCGCCGTGTCAAGGTCGAACACGCTATCAGTGGGGCCAAACGCTTGGGCTGCGTCGCTCAAACGTATCGCAACAAATCCACCTCGTTTAACGACCGGATAATGGGTATTGCCTGCGGTATGTGGAACTGGCATCTGACGCAGAAAACAACAAACCCTATTTAGGAACAAGTCTATTCACCCCCCCCCCCCTTTTATCCAGCTTTGGTTCAGCGGCTGGGTTAACAAAATGGCCGGACTTCGCCGTCATTTAATCCTTAGCAGGCTTTCGCCTTCCGATAACTTCACCCCATACGTTCACCCTACTAAAACCGCATAAAATGAGCAAAGCCCTGATTATTGTCGACGTTCAAAATGACTATTTTGAAAATGGTGCCATGGAGCTCGTGGGCGCCTTGCAAGCCAGCGAAAACGTCAAGCTGATGCTGGCGAAATTCCGCGAACAAAACCTGCCCATCGTCCACGTGCACCACCTGGGAATAGGTCCCGGTGCGACGTTCTTCCTGCCCGGAGCCGAAGGGGCCGAGATTCACGCGAATGTGAAACCGGAAGCCGGCGAAAAGACGGTGCAGAAATACTACCCGAACAGCTTCCGGGAGACGGACCTGCTGGAGCACCTGCAAGGGCTCGGAGTGAAGGACTTAGTGATTACGGGCATGATGACGCATATGTGCATTGATGCCACTACCCGCGCGGCTCGCGACCTGGGCTTTGAATGCACTGTCATCGGGGATGCCTGTGCCACCAGAGACCTGGAAGTAAATGGTGCGCAGGTGAAAGCCGCTGACGTGCAGACGGCATTTTTAGCCGCGATGTCCTCTTTCTACGCCAAGGTTCAGGTCACGAAGGAGTACCTGGCTGCTTAAGGGTTTGCAGCTAAGCCAATAATAAACAAGGGATTGGGGCTGTAGTCTCAATCCCTTGTTGGTTTCGGTTTAGTCTCTTTTTTATATTACACAGCCCTCGTTCTCAGACCAGCCACGGAATAATGGCGGTTTTGGCTTCTTGAAATGGGGTAAGGTCGGCGTGGCGCTTTGCCGGGAAAACAGACTCAACTTTAGACGGTTACGAAACTCATTAGCTTGGTGAGTTTTATAAACTTGTTTCGCGCTATAGTAGGCACCTAGTGACAAGTTGCTACTGGTGGTTTACCAGAGGGAGCCGTCTATCTACCGCCGTCAAGTCGGTGTGGACTTCTGCTCGGCGGCCAGTTCCGCTCTTTTAGGGCTCAGCAGCCAGGTGCCAACCAACAGGGCAAGCGCCACCAGCCCGCCCCACAGAAACGAGCCGGTGCCGTAGTGAGTACCCAGGAACCCGGCCAGCGGGTAGGCGAAGGCCCACCACAAGTGGCTCCAGGCGAAGTGGGCTCCATAGACCCGGCCCTGAAATTCCAATGGAGTTTGCCCGGCAATGATGGTTTGGGTGGACAGGTTCACCCAGTTCTGGCCCGCGCCGGCCAGTAGCCACAGGAACAGCAGGCCCCCCAGCCCCGCCTGGTTGGCCGGCAGTACGGCCACGGTCGTAACCAGTGCCCCCACCAGCACGAAGGAGGTCTGGGCGATTCGTTGAGCCAACCCCCCAGCCAGCAGCGCCGCGGCCGTGGCCCCAATGCCAAAGGCCGACATCACCCAGCCATACTCGGCGTTGCCCAGCCCCAGCTGCCCCTTCACCCGGCCCACGGTATTCACCAGAATCAGCGCCCCGCTCACGGCCGCTACCAGCTCCAGCAGCAGGGCATAGCGCATGGGGCCGCGCCCCCAAAGGCGGCGGGTGCCCACCAGCAGGTTGGGTACGGTGATGCGCGTGTCGGCCTTTACCTCGGCTTCACCGCGTAACCGGCCGGGCAAAGTCAGAATAAGGATGCCCGACACGAGAAAGGTCGCCGCATCGAGAAAAAAGATGTTGCGCGTACCCAGCACCACGGCCACCGCGCCAGCCAGCCCCGGCCCGAGTACGCCCAGCAACTCGTAGGTGGCCCCCGAAAGACTAATAGCCTGGGGCAGCTCCTCGGGGGTGGTAACGGCCGGCACGGTGGCCTGAAACGTGGGCGTGAAAAAGGCCGTGAAGGCGTTGACCAGCAGCATCAGGGCGTACACCTGCCACACTTCCGTCACGAAGGGCAGCAGGGAAATGACACCCATACACGTCACGTCGGCCGTTACCAGGATGAACTTCCGGTTGAGCCGGTCGGCCAACAGACCGGCCAGCGGCGAGAGCACCACGAAAGCCGTTACGCGCAAAGTGAGGGCAAAGGCCAGGATGCCCGCCGACTCGGCCCCGCCTAACTCGAAGGCCAGCAGAGCCAGCCCCACCCAGGTCAGCGCGTCACCGAGCAGGCTGGCGGTCTGGGCCGCGTAGAGGCGGGCAAAGACGGGGTTGCGCAGGCTGGTGAAGGGCGCGAAAACAGTGCTCAGGTTCATCAAAAAGCCATAGGAGGTGAAGTAGATAACAGCGTACAGCCGCCCGGCCAGCTAATGTGAATGACCGTGCTCGGCGGGCACGGTGGCCCCCAGGATTTCGCGCGCGCCCCCAATAATGACCCGCTCGCCTTCCTGCACGCCGCTGAGTAGCTGCACCTGCCGGCCGTCGCCGGGGCCGGTTTGCACCGGCCGCAGTTCAAATCGCTCACCCGTGCGCTGCACGTACACGTGCGGCCGTCCGCCGATGTTTACGAAGGCCGTCAGGGGCAGCACCAGCACGTTAGTCAGATTCGTCGCGCCCTTCGTCACGGTGCCCCGGCCCAGCGGCTGGGTGGCAAAGTCGGGCAGCAGCCAGGATTTCTCCTTGATGTAGGAGATGTCGCCGGGCCGCTCGTCGCGGGGCAGTTGGCGGGCCGCGGCCTCGTCGGTGTACACCACCACGCCCGGAATCGTGAACTGGTCGGTGAATTCCGGGGTAACGATGTCAATGACGAGCATGCCCGTCCCGGCCGGCGCGGGCGGCAGCTGCAACCGGAAAATACCGGGCGCTTCGGGCTTGGCCACCGAAGCCGTGAGGGTCTGGCCGCCCACTTGCAGGCGCGCCGTAACCTGCCCGGCCAGGTAGGGCCGGAACGAGGCACCGAGCGTAGTCAGGTGAGCCGTAAAGCGAATTGGACGGCCCGCAATCAGCGGTTTAGACTCCGCGTACAGCTCCGATTTGGAAGTGTACAGCGTGTGTGAAATCGTGGCTAGCGGCAGTTGAGCGGCGGGGTTAGGTGTGACCTCTGGGCCCCGCAACGGTGCGGGGTGCGGATGCGGGTGCGGGTGCTCGTCGGCGTCGG
This sequence comes from Hymenobacter lapidiphilus, assembly GCF_013377885.1. Classification (GTDB taxonomy): domain Bacteria; phylum Bacteroidota; class Bacteroidia; order Cytophagales; family Hymenobacteraceae; genus Hymenobacter; species Hymenobacter lapidiphilus. Next base: position 74,935 of record NZ_JABKAU010000019.1, on the reverse strand, counting down.
GGGGCGTATACACCTGGGCCAGCGTGGGGAGCGAAGGGCCGGCCAGCAAGGCGGCCAGCACCAAAGGAATGCGCAGGGAATTCATAGAACGGTTAGAAAGAACGGAGTAGAAAAGAGAGGCGGGCGCATCGGCCAGGCGGTTATTCTTCGCTGGCGTTTTTGAGCTTGCTCAGCAGTGAATAAGCTCCCTCGGTGGCGTAGCGGGCGGTAGAATCAGCCGCCGCCGCGCCGGGAATGAATACTTCGCTGTAGCCGTCGGCCGATTCACCGCGCCGCACTTCCACCATGCGGAAGGCCTGCTGGCCGGCCGCCGCCGGCTGCTGCCGGAACACGTACTGCCTGCCCTCGTAATCGACTACCGCCTGGTTGGGCAGGGCGGGCACGCGGCGAGAGGTGGTTTCGATAACGGCCCGCACGAACATGCCCGGCCGCAAGGCGGGGTCGTTTTCGCGGTCGAGGTGGCCATGCACGCGCACCGTGCGCTGGGTTTCGTCCACCGTGCGCCCGATGAGGTAGACCGTAGCCGTGCGCTCCACGCTGCTGTCGTTGGGCACGGTAAAGCGGATGCGCTGGCCCTGCCGGAGTTGCGCGGCGTCCTTTTCAAACACGGTCAGCTCCACATGCAGGTGGTTGGGGTCGACGAGCACGAACAGCGCGTCGGTGGGCGTTACGCTCTGGCCCACGGCCACGTTCACGGCCTTTACAAAGGCCGCTTTGGGGGCGCGCAGCGTGGCCGTAGTCACGAAGGGTCGGGCGCCCACGGGTAGGCCCGCCAGCCGGAGCCGGGCCACCTGGCCGGCCGCCTGGGCCGTCAGGGCCCCGTAGCGGGCCTGGGCCTGTTGGGCATTCTTGGCGGGAGCTACCTCCTCGCGCACCAGCTCGCGCTGGCGCTCCAGTTCCAGTTTGGCGTAACGCAGCTCGCTTTGCGTTTCCAGGTAGTCCTGCTGAAGCTGGATGAACTCGGGGTTGCTGATGACGGCCAGCGCCTGGCCCTTGCGCACATACATACCCTGCAACAGGGTAGTGCGCTCCACAATGCCGCCCAGCCGCGCGCTAATGGACATGAGCTTGTCGGGCGGCACGTCGAGCACGCCGTTGACCTTAAGGCCTGCCCCCAGCACGCGCTCTTGAAGGGTAGTGGTCTGGATGCCGGCCAGCCGCTGCTCGTCGGACGTGAGCGAAACCAGGTCGGTGGGCGCGGCGGTACTGTCGGCTTCGGCAGCGGTGGCTAGGCCATTCGCCGGGTCAGCGGGTTCGGTGTTGCTGGTGCAGCCGGCGGCGAGCACTACGCACAAAACGGCCAGTTTATAGAAGGGAAAACGCATGAAATAAGGGTTCGATGAGGAAGAAATGGGCAGCCGTTCAGCGCTTACTGTCCGCTGCTCAGCAGGTAGTCCAGCTCGATGACGGTCTGGTTGTGTTGCAGCAGGGCGTCGAGGTAGTCGGTGCGCAGACGCAGGGCGCGGTCCAGGTTGAGCAGGTATTCGGTGTAACCGTTCTCGCCCGCCTTGAAAGCCTTGGTGGCTATGCGGGTGATGACGGCGGCTTGCGGCAGGCCAGTCTGCTCGTAGAATTGCAGGCACTGCTGCTGTTCGGCGAGTTGAAGCAGCAGGGTCTCGACCCGGCCGGCTAGCTCGGCCTGATAGCGGGCGTAGCCGGTCTGGGCCACTTTTTCCTGCAAGCGGGCGGCCTGCACCCGCGCCTTTTGCGGCCCCTGAATCAGAGGCACGGCCACGGTGGCCTGTACGCCCTGGAACCGGTCGCCGGCCCCGTAGTTGCGCGTTGCGCCGTCCACCAGCTGCGGGCCGATGAGCGACTGGTTGAAGTAGCCCAAGCTAAAGCCCGGCTTGCCCTGGGCCTGCGTCACGCGGGTTTCGGCACGGGCCACGGCTACCTGTTGGGCCAGCACCTGGGCCAGCAGGCTCCGCGCAAGGACGGCCGTGTCGCCGGGGGCAGTTGGCGTTTGGAGCACCAGCGGCGCGAGGGTGCTGTCGGCCACGGCCACGGGCGCGGGGCGTTGCAGCAGGGCCTGGAGCTGGCGCACGGCTACCGCGTACTCGGTGCGGGCCTGGGCGAGGCGGATGCGGGTTTCGCCCTGCTGCACCAGGGCCGTGGCTACTTCGAGCCGGGCGGTTTCGCCGGTGCGGAAGCGCAGTTGGGCGGCCCGCACGAATTCGGTGTAGAGGCTGTCCTGGGCGCGCAGGGTGCGCAGGCGGTGGCGGGCGTGCACGGCGGCCTCGTATTGCAGGCGCACCTGGCGGCGCACGTCGGCCCGCACCAGGGCCAGCTGCTGCTCCTGGGTGGCTACCCGGGCTTTAGCCAGGGCCGTGAGCGAGCGGTAGTAACCCGGCCAGGCCAGCGGCTGGGTGACGGTGAACGAGTTATCTTTCCGTACCGAGTTGTATTGGCCGTAGTTGCCCTGCACGGTGGTGCGGCCGAAGTCGCGGGCGGCGCGCACGGCGGCCTGCTGGGCGGCCAGCTGCTGCTCGGCTCCGAGAACGGTGCCGCTTTGGGCCAGAGCAACCTCCACCGCTTGGGTGGCGTTGAGCGCCCCACTTTCGGACCCGGTCGGAGCTTGGGCCAGCGCCCGGCCGGACAGCAGTGCCCCGCCCACAGTCAGTAGCAGCACGATGCCAGCCACGCCGAGTTTCGCGGGCGAGCCAGCCGCGGATGCTTTTTTGGCGGCGCGCCGGGCGGTCCACTTTTCTTCCAAATAGTAAAGTACCGGCAGCACCAATAAGGTGAGCAGCGTAGCCGTCACCAGCCCGCCAATCACCACGGTGGCCAGCGGCTTCTGCACCTCACCGCCCGCCGAGCTGGACAGCGCCATCGGCAAAAAGCCCAGCGAGGCCACGGTGGCCGTCATCAGCACCGGCCGCAGCCGCACGTGGGTGCCTTCGAGAATCCGGGCCCGCAGGTCAGTCATACCTTCTTCCTTGAGCTGGTTGAAGTAGCCGATGAGCACGATGCCGTTGAGCACGGCCACCCCAAACAGGGCAATGAAACCCACCCCGGCCGAGATGCTGAACGGCATCCCGCGCAGCCATAGCGCCAGCACCCCGCCGATGGCCGAGAGCGGAATGGCCGTGAAAATCATCACCGACTGGCTGACCGAATTGAACGTGGCATAAAGCAGCACGAAGATGAGCAGCAGCGCCACCGGTACGGCAATAAGTAGCCGGTCGCGGGCCGATTGCAGGTTCTCAAACTGCCCGCCGTAGGTCACGTAGTAGCCGGGCGCGAACTTCATCCGCTTCTCAATGCGCTGTTGCACCTGCTCCACCAGGCTTTCCACGTCGCGGCCCCGCACGTTGAAACCCACGATAATGCGCCGCTTGGCATCGTCGCGCTGAATCTGGCTGGGGCCGGACACCAGGGATACTTTCGCCACCTGTTCCAGCGGCACCTGCCGGCCGTCGGGGGCCACGATGAAGAGTTGGCGCAGGTTGCTGATGTCCTGGCGGGCATCTTCCTTGAGGCGCACTACCAGGTCGAAGCGGCGTTCCTTCTCGAACACCTGACCGGCTACTTCCCCGGCGAAGGCCGCCCGCACCGTGCTGTTCACATCCTCCACCGACAGCCCGTACTGGGCCAGCTTGTTGCGGTCTATCTGGGCCACCAGCTGGCTCTGGCCGGTGGCGCGCTCCACGTACAGGTCGGTGGCGCCGGGCAGGCCCTTCACCAGCTCCCCCACCTGGCCGGCGTAGTCGTCGAGCTGCTGGAGGTCTTCGCCAAAAATCTTGATGACTACGTCCTGCTTAGCCCCCGAAATCAGCTCATTAAAGCGCATCTGGATGGGCTGCTGGAAGCCGAACGTCACGCCGGGAATGGCGCTGAGCTTGGCCGACATCTTCTCGACGAGCTCTTCGCGTGAGTCGGCCGAGGTCCAGTCCTCTTTGTCTTTGAGCACGATAATCAGGTCGCAGGCCTCCACCGGCATGGGGTCGGTGGGGATGGCTGACGAGCCTACTTTGGCCACCACTTCCTTCACTTCGGGAAAGTTTTTGAGGAGAATACCGGCCGCCTGTTGGGCCTTTTCGGCGGTGTAGGTGATGGACGAGCCGGGCAGCACGCGGGTTTCCACGGCGAAGTCACCTTCTTCCAGCGTCGGAATAAACTCGCCGCCCAGCGTGCCAAACAGCAGCAGCGCGCCCACGAACAGGGCCAGCGCGGTGCCCAGAATCAGGGTTTTGGCTCCTAGCGCCCAAGCCACCACGCGCTGGTAGCGCCGGGCCAGGTTGCCCAGCACCCGGTCGGAAATGTTGGGCTTGTGCTCGGTGTTGCGGCTCAGCGCCAGCGCCGAGAGCATGGGTACGTAGGTGAGGCTCAGAATAAAGGCACCCAGGATGGCGAAGGCCACGGTCTGGGCCATCGGCCGGAACATCTTCCCTTCGATGCCGCCCAGCGCCAGCAGCGGCAGGTACACAATCAGGATGATGATTTCGCCGAACGCGGCCGACGAACGGATTTTGCTCGACGCCTGGTACACTTCCTCGTCCATCTCGCCTGAGTTGAGCGCCAGCGCGCCGGCCGGCCGGTTGAGCGTAGCCAGCCGGTGCACGATGGCCTCCACGATAATCACGGCCCCGTCCACAATCAGCCCGAAGTCAATAGCGCCCAGACTCAGCAGGTTGCCCGACACGCCAAACACCCGCATCAGGCTGATAGCGAAGAGCATGGATAGCGGAATAACCGAGGCCACCACTAGCCCAGCCCGCCAGTTGCCCAGAAACAGCACCAGCACGAAAATGACAATCAGCGCGCCCTCCGCCAGGTTTTTGGTGACGGTACTTATGGCGTGGTCCACTAGCTTGGTGCGGTCCAGAAACGGCTCAATCACCAGGCCCTCGGGCAGCGTTTTCTCAATAACGGCCATGCGCTCCTTCACGGCTTTAATGACTTCGGAGGAGTTGGCCCCCTTAAGCATGAGCACCAGCGCGCCCACCACCTCGCCCTCCTGGTTGCGCGTCATCAGGCCGTAGCGCACGGCGTGGCCAAAGCGCACCTCGGCCACGTCACGCACCAGCACGGGCACGCCGCCCGCCGGGGCCTTCACCACGATGCGGCCCACGTCTTCCAGTGAGCCCACCAGGCCCTCGGTGCGGATGAAATAGGCCGCTGGGTTCTTGTCGATGTAGGCCCCGCCGGTGTTCTGGTTGTTCTGCTCCAGGGCCGCGAATAGCTCCCCAATGCTGACGTTGTAGGCCCGTAGGCGCTCGGGGTCTACGGCCACTTCGTACTGCTTGATGTTGCCGCCGAAGCTGCTCACATCGGCCACGCCGGGCGTGCCCAGCAGCTGCCGGCGCACCAGCCAGTCCTGCACCGTGCGCAGCTCGGTGGGCGAGAACTTTTTCTCGTAGCCCTTTTTCGGGTGCAGTACATACTGGTATATCTCGCCCAGCCCCGTCGTGACCGGGGCCAGCTCGGGCGTGCCGGTGCCGGGCGGAATCTGCCGCTCGGCCTCCTTAAGCCGCTCGTTCACCTGGTTGCGGGCCCAGTAGATGTCCGTATCGTCGGGAAAGACGATGGTGACGACCGAGAGGCCGAAGCGCGAAAACGAGCGTACCTCCTGCACATCGGGAATCGTGGCAATGGCCTGCTCGATGGGAAAAGTAACGAGTCGCTCCACGTCGGGCGCGCCCAGCGAGGGGGTTTGGGTGATGACCTGCACCTGGTTGTTAGTGATGTCGGGCACGGCGTCGATGGGCAAGTGCAGCACCGAATAGCCGCCCCAGGCCACCAGGGCCAGGGTCAGCAACCCTATCAGCAACTTATGGCCGATAGAGAAGCGAATAATGGAATCAAGCATGAAAATTTGGCTGAATCAACAATGCGCCCGTGCCCGGGTCGGCTGCCGCAGTGCGACACGACCAGGGAGAGGCGTTACCCAAAAAAGCGGGGGTTGATTCAGGCTTGGGGAGGCTGCCAGCACCGGCGGGCCATGCCGGGATGGGTGGCCAGTACGGCCGGTAACGGGCGGCTGCCGCCAAGCGCCGACCAGCGCGGTACCAGCAGCACCCAGCGCGCGGCTACCGGCGGCAGGTACACCGCCGGGGCCGCGTAATCGTGGGTGTGGTGGAAGGGTAACGACTGGTGCTCATCGGTCCCGCCGTCCTCATGGTGGGCATCGGCCAGGAAATGGTCGTAGAAGAAACCCACTAGGCCGCTGGCCGCGTGGTGCTGGTCGTGGTGCTGCCACAGCACCGATGCCTCCGCCAGTTCCTGCGCATTGCCGCCCGGTAGGCAACTGATGGCTAAAAGATGCAGGCTTAATAACAGGAGCAGCAGGCGCTTCATGTTCGCTAAGGTAGGGATTCAGGCGGGAACCCCGGAACTCATGTGGTGGCCATGGGCGGAGTTTCCCGTCCAGTTCAGAGTTAACATCTGATATGTTGTATACTCTAGGCGGGAATTTCTGTTCCTACTATTGTGCTACCCCTACTACACGCTACCGAGCTGGTTAAAGCAGCAGTATCCGGGCGTGGCAGGCATTGCACTCCGCCTTGGACGGGTGGGTGGAGTGGCGCGCTACAATGGCGCCTTCCATGGCCTGGTGCAGTGCAGCCAGCAGCCGGCGCCGCTCGTCATCGGGCGTGTTTTCCAGCACCTGCTCGAAGGCCGTCCGGTACACGTGCGCCATAAAGCTGGCGCCGTACGTGACAAACAGCTGGTCGTGCCGGGCGGCAAACGCTACCTTTTCCGTGGTCGAAATCGATAGCGACAGGGCCTGCCACTGCTTCGCGTTATCGTCCAGGCTTTGTTGCAGGTCGTCGTTCATCAAGTCAGAATAAATAGTGCGTTGCGAACCGCCAGGCCGCTTTAGGCAATAGTTGGGAGCACCAGCACGGGCACCGTGCTGTGCAGCAGCACCTCGGCCGTTACGCTGTTATGGAACAGCTTGCCCCAGAAACTGCGGGGCCGCGCCAGCAGCACCACCAGGTCCGTGTCGCGGGACTGCGCCAGCTGCAGAATGCCGTCGGCGGGGCGCGTGGCTACCGTGCGGCGGAAGTGCAGGGGGGCCGGCAAGTCAATTTCCACCCCCGTGCGCCGCACCGAATTCAGCACCTGCTCCTCCGAAACAGCGGCCGCAGAATCCGGCGCTACGTGGAGCACCGTCAGCTCCACGCCCAGCATGCGCACCAACTGGCGAATGGCGCCGGCGTGCAGGCCCAGGGTGAAATCTTCCCCATCGACGGCCAGCAGCACGCGCCGGGGCATCGCATTGCTGGCGACCGAGTGTGGTACAATCAGCATCGGGTATGGCGCCGTGCGCAGGATGTCGAGCGCGGTAGTTTGCACCAGCTGATCGGGCGTAGCCGAGTAGTCGGGCCGGCCCAGCACCACCAGCAGCGGGTGGTGCCGGCTCACGGCATCGGCCACAGCAAAGGCCACCCGGCCGTGCCCGATTTCGACCACCACTGGCACGGCCAGATTATCGGCCACCCGACTCAAAGCCAGCGCCGTGGCTTCCTTGCTCAGGTCCGACAGCTCGCCGGTGAACATTTCGGGGTCGAGCAGTGAGTCGCGGCGCACGTGCAGCAGCACCAGCCGGGCCCCGAGGGGGCCGGCCAGGTTAGTGGCGTAGGCGAGGGCCTGGTCGGCGGCCCGGAAGAAATCGGTGAGAATAAGCAGGGAAGGTGTCATAAGGCAGTACTTAAAGCGGGGAGAATGGCACGAACAAAGGAAGGGCTGACGGGCAGCAAATGGCATGAGCAATGTCAAGCGCGGCGCATGACTTTTAGCAGCGAATCGGCAGGGCAAGCGGCGTACTCTTGTATCGTCCTTCGCTCGCTTTTGCCTGGCGCTCTTCCGGCGCTTTTCCGCTACCTACTTTTCGGCCCGGCCCGTTGCGCCCGGCAACGCCCGGTGGGCACCCCACTTTCTCAACGACTTACCATGACCATTACTGTTTTCAGCGCTTATCCTTTTGAGCGCCCTTACCTCAATGCCGCGGCGCAGGACCGCTACACCTTCAACTTCGTAGCTGCGGCCCTGACGCTGGATACTGCCGACTTGGCGGCGGGCAGCACGGCCGTGGCCCTTTTCGTGAACGACGACGCCTCGGCGCCGGTGCTCGAAAAACTGGGGGCGCTGGGCGTGCGCTACCTGCTGATGCGCGCCGCCGGCTACGACAATGTGGACCTACCCGCTGCCCACCGGCTGGGCCTGCGCGTGGCCACCGTGCCGCACTACTCGCCCTTCGCCATTGCCGAGCACACGCTGGCCCTGATGCTGGCCCTCAACCGCCACCTGCGCCAGGCCGACGCCCAGGTGCGGCACGGCGACTTTCGGCTCGATAATCTCGTGGGCTTCGACCTGCACGGCAAAACAGTGGGCATTATCGGCTGCGGCACCATCGGCGGCACGTTGGCGAGTCTGCTGCAGGGCTTCGGCTGCCGCCTGCTGGGCTACGACATTCAGCCCGATGCGGAGCTGACCCGCCGCTACGGCCTGGAGTATGTGCCATTGGACGAGCTATGCGCGCAGGCCGACGTGATTTCGCTGCACGCCCCGCTCACGCCCGCCACCCGGCACATTCTCAACGTGGCGCAGCTGGCAAAAATGAAACGCGGCGTGATGCTCATCAACACCGGCCGGGGTGCGCTGCTGGACACCGAAGCGGCCCTGGCGGCCCTCGCATCGGGCCGGCTGGGCTACCTGGGGCTCTACGTGTACGAGCACGAAAAGGGCCTGTTTTTCAACGACCATTCCCAGCAGCCGCTCCAGGATGAGTTGCTGGTGCGGCTGCTGGCCCAACCCAACGTGCTGATAACGGGCCACCAGGGCTTCCTGACCCACGACGCGCTGACCAACATTGCCTCCACCTGCTTCGAAACCCTGGCATGCTGGCTCGCCGGGCAACCCACGCCCAACGAACTGCTGCCGGTCCCGCACCCGCTGGTAGTCGTGCCTGCTTGATTGGCCACCATTTCATCGGCCGCCCCAATTAGAGAAAGGTTCTTTAATAGGACTTATGCACTCGTGGGTAGGAGTGCGGGAATGAGGGGTTTGGCCAGTAACTGGCGCAAGTAGGGAGCCCACTGCAACTGGTGAGCCTGATACATGGTTTGGGCTGCTCGCCGGGTAAACTGGCGCAAGGACACCCAGGCCAGATAGCAACAGGCCAAGTGGTTGCGCTGGGCCTGGCTCTTGCGACACTGGCACTTCTCGGCCCCGGTCAGCTGCTTGAAGCTGCGGTGAAACTCCTCCACCTGCCAGCGCACCTGCACGGCCTCGATCACCATCTCCCGGCTCAGATGAGCGGCCAGATGATTCGTAATCACCCATTCAATGTCGCCGTTTGTGGCCACCAGCTGGAAGAGTTTGACGGGGAAAGGCACTGCTTTCAACCGCACTTCCAGGCCCGCGCTCCAGCCGCGTGCCGGCGGCTGGAGCGTGTCCAGGGCCTGATAGCCCGTTTCTTTAGCCACGCTCATGCGCCGGTTGCTTTTCAGACTGGTGAAAAAGGTCCAGCCGGCGCGGTGAATGTGCTTGAGGTTGGTGCTGCCGGCATACCAGCAGTCGAACAAGAGGGTGCGGGCCTGGATGATACCCTCGGCCACCACGTGGTCGAACATGGCCAGGAAGTGGTCATTTTTGGTCTGCTCATCGTCCTGGGGGGCATAGACGCGGTAATCGAGGGGCAGAAAATCGCCCGCCTGTCCGTTGCTGTGCACCAGGTTGACCAGGCCGATGCCGGTGACCATGCCGTGCACGGCACCCGAGTACTGCCGTTTGGCCACGTCGATGAAGCGGCTATACCGTTTGTCCTGTACACTGTCGTCAACGAGCAAAAAGGCTTCGGGCGAGTCGTCGAGTAGCGGTAGCACCAGTTCCCGCAACTGCTGGGCGGGGCAAGTGGCGCGTGCGCAGAAACCGATTTACCTGGTCGTGGCTGACATCGGGCAAATGCTCGGCCAGATGGGTACAGGTGTAGTTGCGCGGCGTACTGAGCAAGTACTCAATGTAAGTTGCTTGGGTAACCATCGGATGGGGTTTGTATTCAAGATACCACCATGTGCGTAAGTCCTAGAAATGAAAAACTGTCAACCTATTTCCGGATAAGACTAAAAGCCAAATACTTATTTGTCCGTACGCCCTAATATCAGCCGCCTGTAGAGGCGCGCACAACCAGTTCTGATTTTAACTCCTGACTCTGGCTGGTTAGGATGGACCGATTTCTTATCAGGGCCTGGAACAAAATGGTGGCTGCTTCGCGACCGATGGCATAGGCCGGTTGCCGGATAGTAGTCAAGGACGGATCAAGAAGATCAGCCATTTCGAGATTAGAGAAACCAATTATTTTCACGTCGTCGGGGATGCGGCGAACAGTGGCGCGGCATCCCCGATAGCTAGCAATAGCCAAACTCTCGACCGCGGCGAAAATGCCGTCGATAGATGAGTCCTGCTCTAATAGCTGCTGCATCAGGGCCGTGTTATAGTCGGGTCCGGAGCCGCCATGCACGAGTAGTGTTGGGTCGAAGGCAATATCTGCGTCGCGTAGCGCATCGAGATACCCCTGCATACGTTTCTGGCCGATGGACAGGTGCTGAGCCAAGGTAAAATGTACGATACGGCGACAGCCCCGCTCCAGCAGGTGGTGCGTGGCCCGGTAGCCGCTGTCGTAGTCGTCGGTGGTAATACTCGCCGTATCGGTTTGCTCACATACTCGGTCAAAGAATACAGTGGGCAGCTTCAACTCGCGCAACTTAGCAAAATGGGCCGCGTCGCGCGTTTCGCCCGACACCGATATCAGAATGCCGTCGACCCGGCCATTAGCCAAGTGTCGGATAATGACTTGTTCCTGCTCAAACTCCTCATGGGTGAGATAGACAAGGACGTGATAACCGTTCTGACGTGCCACTTCCTCGATGCCGTTGATGGCCAGGGAAAAGAAGTTGTTGGCCACCTCCGGAATCACGACGCCCACCGTCTTGCTTTGCTGTCGGCGCAGGCTGCTGGCGTAGGGGTTGGGCTGATAGCCTAGCTGGGCGGCTAGCGTCTGCACTTTCAGCTTAGTGGAGGCACTTATTTCATAGCTGTCGTTGAGTGCCCGCGATACCGTGGACACGGATAGATCGAGGGCCTGGGCCAGCTGTTTGAGGTTGGTTGTACTCATGGGAAACGGAAATTAGGTATTTTCTGTGGATCCACAGCCGAGGTGAGGAAGGACTCACCTGACATAGACAGACCAACCGCACCATTGAAGCGGGCATTGGTGTAGGTCGAGGCAGACAGGTGGGGAGTTTCAAAAGGAAGTAACAGCTACTCGAAAAGTGCAAGTCACAGTGGATAAGTGCCATAAAGACTCCTGTCGGAATCGTTTCCGTGAATAAATCCGGCAAAAGCGCGCGTTTCCGATAGTCGATTCCAGTACTTGGCTGACCGGTTACTCACCTAATTCCCACATTATATGCGCACATCTACTCTGCTGCTAGTTCCCCTAGTTACGCTCGGGACCCTTACGGCAGCCCAGGCCCAAAGCCGGCAGATATCTGGCCGGGTGGTGAGTGCCGCCGATGGCACGGGCCTGCCCGGCGTAACGGTTATTGTGAAGGGCACTACCCAAGGTGCCAGCACCAACGCCGACGGTTCGTTCGTGTTAAACACGACGGTCGAAAACCCGCTGCTTGTATTCTCCTACGTAGGCTTTGCGGGCCAGCAGGTGCAGGTGAGCGGTTCTGCGCCGGTTACCGTACGGCTCGCCGAGCAGACCACCACGCTCAACGATGTAGTAGTGGTGGGTTATGGCACCCAGCGTAAACGCGACATTACAGGTGCCGTGGCTTCTATTTCGGCAGCGCAGGTGGCCGAAACGCCTATCACCCGGCCCGAGCAAATTTTGCAGGGCCGCGTGAGTGGGGTGCAGGTAACGCAGACCAGTGCCGAGCCGGGGGGCGATATTTCTATTCGCATCCGGGGCACGAACTCCATCAATACGGGTAACGAGCCGCTTTTCGTGGTCGATGGCTTTCCGGGCGCCGGTGATTTGAACTCTATCAATCCTTCCGATATCGAGTCGGTGGAAATTCTCAAGGATGCTTCAGCCACGGCCATCTATGGCTCGCGGGGCGCCAACGGGGTGGTGCTGATCACCACCAAAAAGGGTAAGGCCGGCGGCAACACCATTAATTTCGAGGCCTACACCGGCATTCAGATTGTGCGTAAGAAGTACGATTTGATGAATGCCCGCGAGTTTGCCAGCTACCTCAACGACGTGGCCGCAGAATCGGGTGGCACGCTGCCGCAGCCCTACCGCCCCAGCCAGATCGACTCGCTAGGCGAGGGCACCGACTGGCAGGACGAAATTCTTCGCACAGCCCGCGTAAGCAACTACCAACTCAGCTTCAATGGGGGCACCGAGGCCACGCGCTACAACCTGAGCCTGAATTATTTCGACCAGGAGGGTATCGTGCTCAACTCGGGCTTCCAGCGCGGTACGCTGCGTTTCAACATCGACCGCAAAATCAGTAATAAGCTCAGCTTTGGCCTGACGAGCCAGATTGCGGGCACCTTCGAGAAGCGGGCCTTCGTAAACTCGTCGGGTGGCAGCAACGGGGGCGTAATTCTGGACGCGCTGCGCTTCAGCCCCATCAATCCGGTGCGCGACGAGTTTGGCGAATACACGTTTTCGAACACGCCGCTGCCCAACGTGGAAAACATCGGCAACCCGGTAGCCTACGCCCTCAATACTAAGGACCACCGCACCACAGCGCGGGGCCTGTTTAATCTGGCCGGCAACTACGAACTTATCGAGGGCCTGACCCTGCGCTCGACCGCCGGCCTCGACTACCGCATCACCCAGGTCGACGTCTTCCGGCCCAACGACATCTTTTTGGGCCGCCTCAACCGGGGCCTGGCTACCCGGGGCGCGGTAAACCAGTATAGCTGGCTGAACGAGAACACGCTTACCTACGACAAGAAGCTCAACGAGAACAACGCCCTCAACGTGGTGGGCGGCCTCACGTTCCAGCGGTTTTTTGGCAACAACTTCGCCGTCTCGAACACCAACTTCTTCACCAACCAGCTGGGGTCCGACAATATCGGTCTCGGGGCCAACCTGCTGCCGCCCGGTTCAGGGCGCTTCTCCAACTCGCTGGCCTCTTACTTCGGCCGCGTCAACTACCGCCTGTTCGAGCGCTACCTGTTCACGGTGACGATGCGGGCCGACGGGTCCTCGCGCTTCGGCCGCAACAATAAGTGGGGCTACTTCCCGTCGGCGGCCTTTGCCTACCGGCTGATTGATGAACCGTTTATGCAGGGCTTGACCGCCCTGAGCGACTTGAAGCTGCGGGTGGGATACGGTATTACCGGCAACCAGGAAATTGATAACTACCAGTCGTTGCAGCGTTACGGCGTAGCGGGCTATGCCGGCGGCACGAGCCGCCTAGTGGGTCTAGCCCCGCTCAACATTGGGAACCCCAATTTGCGCTGGGAGTCGACGGCCTCCACCAACGTAGGCATCGACGTGGCCTTCCTTGAAAACCGCATCAGCTTCACGGCCGACGCATACTACAAAAAGACCACCGACCTGCTACTAGAAGTGGCCACCCCGCGCACTACGGGCTTTCCAAACCTGTTGCGCAATGCGGGCAGCGTGGAGAACAAGGGGCTTGAATTTGCCCTCAACACCTCCAACTTCGATGGACCGAAGTTCGGCTGGAACACCAACCTGAATTTGTCGCTTAACCGCAACAAAGTGCTCGACCTCGACGGCGAGTTTGAGCGGCCGGTGGGGCAGTCGAGTTCCAGCCTGTTCGTGGGCTCGGGAGTGGGCTTCACCAGCATCCTGCGGGTGGGCGAACCTATCGGCTCGTTTTATGGTCACCAGTCGAACGGCATCTGGCAGTCGGCTGATGAAATTAGGGCCAGCGGCATTACATCACCCGTTTACCGCCCCGGCGACCCGCGCTTTATCGACCAGAACGGCGATAATCAGATTACCTCGGCCGACCGCGTAATCATCGGGAATGCCCAGCCCAAATTCATTTACGGGGCCACCAACAACTTCCGCTACGGGGGCTTCAGCCTGAGCGTGTTTATTCAGGGCGTGCAGGGCACCGACGTGCTCAACCTGAACCGCTACGAGCTGGAATCGGGCATTTTCACCACCAACAAGCTCCAAACGGTGGTTAACCGTTGGACGCCGACCAATACCGACACCAACATCCCACGGGCCGGCAGCCCGGTGCGCCGCTCTACGGGCATCATCAGCGACTATGTGGAAGACGGCAGCTTCGTGCGCCTCAAAACCCTGACGCTTGGCTACACGCTGCCCAAGTTCAGCAACGCCGTGAAAGGGGCCAGCGTCTATGTTACCGCCCAAAACCTGATAACCATCACCGACTACTCGGGCTACGACCCGGAGGTGAACTCGTTCGGCCGCGACAACCTGAGCCTGAACACCGATTACAATGCCTTTCCCAGCACCCGCACGTTTATTTTCGGCGTGAAGGCATCCTTCTAAGCTGGTTTTGCTGGCTGGTTTTTGGCTTCGTCTGAAATCATCAAAAGCTAAAGGCCAGTCACCAGAAACCAATTCTCACTGCTTCTACTTTTCAAGATGAAAAAGAACCTACTGATACTTAGCTTGCTGGGCCTGAGCCTGGGTTCGTGCGAAAGTTTTCTGGAAGAAACGCCGTATGATTTCGTGGCTTCCGATACTTTTTACAAGAGCGAGGGCGACTTAGTGGCGGGCCTCAACGGTGCCTACGGGGCCCTGCTGCCGCAGCTGTACTTCGGCCGCACGGCCTGGCAAATCACGGAGCTGCCCGGCGACTACGTTCGGGTGGGCTCGGCTAGCGACGAGCGGGCCCAACTCTCTCGCTTCACGTACGATGAGCGCCTGAACGAGGTGAACAACTGGTGGACCAGCATCTACCTGATGGTGAACCGGGCCAACGACGTGATTGAGCGCGGCCCCGGCGTGCCCATGGATGAAGCCCGCCGGAACAACCTCATCGGCAATGCGCGCTTTTTGCGCGGTATGGCCTACTTCGATTTGGTGCGCTGCTTCGGCGACGTGCCGCTGGTGCTGAGCACTGTGAAGTCGCCGGACGATAATATAAAGCCGGCCCGCACGCCCGCCGCCGAGGTATACGAACAGGTAATTGCCGATTTGCAGTTTGCTGAGGCCAATTGCTTGGCCGAAAACCAGATTCCGGGCGACCAGAAAGGCCGGGCCTCGAAGGGGGCCGCCGCCGCCCTGCTGGCTAAGCTGTACCTGACCCGCGCCGGCAGTTCCGCCGCCAAGTCCACCGATATGGCCGACGCGCTGAGCGCCGTGAACCGGGTGATGAGTTCGGGCCTATACCGGCTGGTACCCACTTACTCCGACGTATTCGACCCGGACAAGGAAAATGGCCCTGAGCATATCTTCTCCATTCAGTTTGACTTGCCGCCCAACGTCGGCAGCATCATCGTGCGCCAGTTTACGCCCGCGCAGATTGTGCCTGACGGGCTCGGCACGTTCAGCGTGGAGCCGACATTCGTGACTTCCTACGCCACTGCCGACGTGCGCCGGACCTGGAATATTACCAACCGGGGTGCAAACGGCGCTACACTGCCGCGCTATTTCTTTGTCAAGTTCAAGGACCCGCTGCGCATCGGTAACGACTCGCGGGCCAACTACCTGGTGGCGCGCTACGCGGATATCCTGCTCCTGCAGTCAGAAATTCTCAATAACATCAACCCGGCCGACCCGGCCAAGTACACTGGCATCAACGCCGTGAGGGTACGGGCCGGTCTGGCACCACTCACGGGCACGACCACCAAGGACGCCTTCGTGGACTTGCTGGTGCGGGAGCGGGGCTGGGAGCTATGCATTGAGGGCCACCGCTGGTACGACCTGACCCGCCTTAAGCGCCTCAACGAAGCAGTAGTAGCAGCTAAGCCAACGCTGGTGAGCCGTGTGGATCCCCGCTACTATCTGTTCCCGATTCCGGTCAACGAATCTATCCTCAACCCCAATCTCACCCAGAACCCCGGCTACGGCCAGTAGGTTGCAGCCGGGGTAACGACAGATGATGTGATGCGAGGATTGTGCGTTTATCTGCTACTGCTGCTGAGCGACCTATGGGCTGCCCCGACTGCTGGGGCAGCTCCCGCTCCGCCCCGGTTGCTGCTACTCGATAGTGCCGCGCTGGCAACCGTTAAGGTTGCTTACCAGCAAGGCCAGGCCGCAGCTGTAAGGCCGGTAAAAGCGCTGCTGGCTGCGGCCGATAAGGCCCTGACGCGTGTGCCCGACCCCATCACCAGCAAGCCCCAAGTGCCGCCCAGCGGCGACAAACACGACTACCTTTCGCAGGCGCCCTACTGGTGGCCCGACCCCAATCGGCCCAACGGTAAGCCCTACATTCAAAAGGATGGATTGCGCAATCCTGAGTCGGTGAACATGCGCGACGGAGCCCGGCTGGCACAGGTGTGCCATGATGCCCGGCTACTCGGGCTAGCCTACTATTTCAGCGGGCAGGAGGCCTACGCCGCGCACGCTGCCCGGCAGCTGCGGGTATTCTTCTTGGACCCCGCCACCCGCATGAACCCTAATCTGAATTTTGGGCAGGGTATTCCGGGCAGCACCACGGGGCGGGGATTTGGCATTATCGAAACCCGCCACCTCACCGAGATTCCCGATGCGCTGGCCTTGTTGCACGGCAGCCGGGCCGCCGATGAAAAGCTGACGAAAAGTATACGCGGCTGGTTCCGGCAGTTTACCAGTTGGCTGCTTACGAGCCCCATCGGACAGCAGGAGCGGGGCAGCGAGAACAATCACGGGACTTTCTACGATCTGCAAGTCGTGGACTTTGCCCGGTTCACCGGAGATGCAGCGCTGGCCCGCACCACGCTGCAAACCCAAACGCTGCCCCGCATTGGGGTGCAATTCGCGCCCGATGGCTCGCAGCCATTGGAACTGGAGCGCACTCGGCCCTGGAATTACACGTCCATGAACCTGGAGGGCTGGGTAAAGCTGGCCATTCTGGCTCAACCGCTGGGCCTCGACTTGTGGCACTACCGCACGCCCGACGGGCGGGGACTTGAGCCCGCTGTAGCCTGGTTTACACCTTACCTGCTGGGCCAACGCCAGCTCGAGCGGCCCGACGTGATGCCGGTCAGCAACCGGACTATCCTAGCTATTTACAACCGGGTGCGTCCTTATTACCCTGCGTTGCCAGTAGCGACAGTGATGGCCCGATTTCCCGCCGAAAGCCGCTTGCCGTGGGAGTTGTGAAGAATGATGTTCGGTGAATGGCTTATGTTTTTCGCCTGAATAGTCGGAAACGCAACTAACGCCACGGCTCGAAAATCAGCGACTATACATTAACGATTACAGTGATTTGAAGATGACAGAGCAATTTTCTCTCCGGGATAAAGTAGTTGTGGTAACCGGCGGTACCGGCATTCTGGGCGCGGCTTTTATCGAAGGTATTGCGGCGGCCGGTGGAGCCGTGGGCATTCTGGGCCGCAACGCCGAGGTAGCCGAGCAGCGTGCTCAGGCAATCATTGCGCAGGGCGGCCGGGCGCTGGCGCTGGTGGCCGACGTGCTCGATGAAGGACAGCTGCGGGCTGCCGCCGATAAAGTGCGCAGCACCTTTGGCCGGCTAGATGGCCTCGTGAACGGGGCCGGCGGCAACGCGCCCGACGGCGTGCTCGACCCTGCCGATGATGTGTTCAACATGAATATTGAAGGCATGAGACGGGTGATGGACCTCAACCTCTGGGGCACGGTGCTCCCGACCCAGGTGTTCGGGCCGCTGCTGGCCGAGTCGGGCGCCGGCAGCATCGTCAATATTTCCTCCATGAACTCGAAGCGGGCCATTACTAAAGTGCTGGGCTACAATATGGGCAAGGCCGCCGTGGACTGCTATAACCAGTGGTTTGCGGTGGAAATGGCCAACCGCTACGCCGACAAGCTGCGCATGAACGCGCTGGCTCCCGGCTTTTTCCTCACCGAGCAAAACCGCGACCTGCTTACCAATCCCGACGGCACGTTCACGGAGCGCGGCGGAAAAGTCATCCGCCAGACACCCTTCCAGCGTTTTGGCCAGCCCGAGGAACTGCAAGGCGCTTTGGTGTGGCTGCTCAGCGACGCCTCCTGCTTCGTAACCGGCTCCATGATTTGTGTGGACGGCGGCTTCTCGATTTTTGGGGGCGTGTAACTGATTTTCTGGAATGCTTGGCGTGCCTTGAGGCTTCACTTAAAAACCAGCTCCTGCCCCTTAAAAAGGCTCAGGAGCTGGTTTTTAAGGTTCAGCAACTACAGACTGCGCATAATGCCCAGCTCCAAGCCGCGCAGTTCGGCCAAACCGCGCAGGCGGCCAATAGCCGAGTAGCCAGGGTTGGTGCGCTTATGCAGGTCGTCGAGCATTTGGTGGCCGTGGTCGGGGCGCATGGGCAGGCTAATTTGCCGTTGCCGCATTACCTGCACCACTTCGCGTAGCACGGTGTACATATCCACGTCGCCTTCGAGGTGGTTGGCCTCGTAGAAGTTTCCGGCCGCATCGCGCTGGGTGCTGCGCAGGTGCAGAAAGTGGATGCGGTCGGCGAACTGGCGCACCATGGCCGCCAGGTCGTTATCGGGCCGCACACCAAACGAGCCGGTGCAGAAGCACAGCCCGTTGTTGGGCGAGGGCACTGCTTCAAACAGAGCCCGCACATCGGCGGCAGTGCTCACCACCCGGGGCAGGCCCAGGATGGGGTAGGGTGGGTCGTCGGGATGAATGGCTAGGTTGATACCCACCTCTTCGGCTACCGGCACAATGTCGCGTAGAAACAGCACCAGATTTTCCCGCAGCTGATCTGCGTCTATGTCTTGGTACGCATCCAGCGCCTGCTGAAACTGCTGGAGTGTGAAGCTTTCCTCGCTGCCGGGCAGGCCGGCAATGAGGGTGCGCTGCAGCTGCTGCCGTTGCTCGGGGCTCATGCCCGCCAGCCGGGCTTCGGCGGCGGCCAGCTCAGCCGCCGGGTACTCGGCGCGGGCTCCGGGCCGCTGCAGCAGCAGGGTATCGAACGCCACGAAGGCCAGCCGCTCGAAGCGCAATGCCCGTGAGCCGTCGGCCAACTCGTAGGCCAGGTCGGTTCGGGTCCAGTCGAGTACCGGCATAAAGTTGTAGGTAACGGTGCGGATACCGCAGGCCGCCAGGTTGCGCAGGCTCTGCTGGTAGTTGCCGATGTAGCGCCGGAAGTCGCCGGTGCGGGTTTTGATATGCTCATGCACCGGCACGCTTTCTACCACGCTCCAGCACAGGCCGGCAGCGGCTACTTCGTCCTGCCGCCGCTTAATTTCGGCTACCGGCCACACCTCGCCGTTGGGAATGTGGTGCAGGGCCGATACCACGTCGGTGGCGCCAGCCTGGCGGATGTCGGCGAGTGAAACGGGGTCCTGGGGGCCGTACCAGCGCCAGCTTTGGATGAGAGGCATCAGGAAAGAAAAGTTGGGGAGGAAAAACGAGGCCGGGGTGGCGGCAGCACAACGCGGTTGAGCCAGTTGATAGCCCCCAAATACCGCATTATCGCGCGGGTTGCCGTCAGGAAGTCGTCGATTTATTTACGTAATCGTTTCCGCTTTCTGGGATAGAGCAGGGCTACGGAGACGTCGGGAGAGCGGAAACGATTCCGTAGATATATGCTATCCAAAGTACGGCAACTCACGGCTTTTTTGTGAACTTGAGCACCAGATTAAGCCAGATAATCAGCTGATATCCAGCGCAAAGATTCTACCCTTCTGGGGTAGCCACGCCGGACTGCTACCGCGCTCCTTTTCCTCCACCAATTCCTGCAACCGCTATGAAACAATTTTTCCTCCCCTGCTTCTCGGCGCTGCTGCTAGGCCTTGCTCTGGCCTCGCCCCTGAGCGGGCAGGCCCAACCGGCCAGCAAGCCGGCTCCTGGTATGGCCAACCAGACGGCCGCCGTTATCAACTGCAACAGCGTAGCCGCCATTCAGCAGGCCCTTGCCAATGCCCGGCCTGGCGACGAAATTGTGGTAGCGGCCGGGATTTACAAAAGCCTGACCGTGACTGACCTGGCCTGGTTTTCCTCGAAAGCCAGCGGCACGGCGGCCCAACCCATTATTCTGCGCGGGGCCAGCGCTACCAATCGGCCGATTCTGGAAGGAGCGGGGCCGGGCACGGCGGGCTACGTGTTGCGCATTCTGGGTGGCAACTACTGGACTATCAAAGATTTGGAGCTGCGGCAGGGCTCGAAGGGGCTGGTGCTCGATAACTCCAGTTACGGCCGGATTACCAACGTGGCAATGCATGACGTGGGCGATGAGGCCTTGCACCTGCGCGACGGCTCGGGCCGCGTGGTGGTCGATGGCTGCCAGATTTATAACACCGGCCTCGTGCAGCCCGGGTTCGGGGAGGGCATTTATATTGGTTCCGACGTAGGCCAGCACGATAAGTACCGCCCGCATTGCGACTTCAACACGGTGCAGAACTGCACGATTGGCCCCAACGTGGCCGCCGAAGGGCTGGATCTGAAGGAAGGCACCCGCGGGACGATTATCCGCAACAACACGTTTTCGGCTGCGGGCATCAGCGGCGTAAACAGCGCCGACGCCTTTATCGACCTGAAAGGCTCCTCCGCCTTCGTGTACGGCAATACCTTTAACCGGGCGGGTTCCACGGTGCTGGCTTCGGGCCTCGATATTCTGGACCGGGGGCTGCCGAGCCGCACGGCCGACAGTCTGGCCATTTTCAACAACACGTTCAACCTGCAAACCGCTGGCGGGCAAATCCCGACGGTGCGCAAAAAGCAGGGCAGCCTCAGCAACGTCCACATCTGGAACAACACGCGGGTGCCTAACACGCCCGATTTTCCGCTCAGCGACGGGACGGAGAGCAGCATCATCAAAAGCTGCCCCAGCTGGAATATTGTACCCTGCAGCGGCGGTACGCCCCCGGCCAACCAGCCGCCCACAGTTACGCTCACGTCGCCGGCCAGCAACAATCAGCAGTACGTGTTGGGCACCACCATCGCGCTGGCGGCCACCGCCACCGACCCCAACGGTCCGATTCAGCAGGTGAACTTCAAAATCAACGGGGCTTTCTATCAGCAGGACAATACGGCCCCATATAGCGCGAGCTGGACGCCCACGGTGGCCGGCACTTATACCGTGGCCGCCCGGGCCATAGAGGCTGGGACTCAGGGTTTGGCTACGGAAGTCTCCCGGACGGTAATTATTACGACTGCCCCTACAGGCGGCGGCAGCAGCTGCGCGTTCGGAACGCCGACGGCTAACGGTTTGCCGGTGTTCAATAATGTATCCTTCAGCAACATCCACGTGCTGGGTAGCGGCGGCCCGGCGCTAAGCAACTTCAAGAAGTTTAGTTTGTACTGGAACCCCGCGGCCAACAGCCTTTATAAGTTCGCCTTTAATACCACCAACGGCGTGCCCGCTTACTACGTGGATTTCAGCAGCAGTATGGCGTTTCAGCTGAAGAATGCCCGGCCAGAGGTGACGCTGACCAGCACCGGGCTGGCTGGCCTCGACGGGGCTTACTGGGTGACCAACGATGGCAGCAACTTTGTGATGGTGTCGAAAACCAAGGGCTTCACGCTCTACTTCAGCAACTCAGCCACTGCGCCAACCTGTGGCGGCGCGGCCAGCGCCACTGCCGCTCCAGGGGCTTCTACAGCCCGGCAACCCGCCACGCTGGCCGGTTTTAAGACCCTGCAAGCCTACCCCAACCCCGCCACCAGCGACGTGCTAAACGTGTTGGGCCTGGGTGGTACTGCGGCCGAACTGATGGTGATGGACCAGTTAGGCCGGGTGCTGCTGCGCCAGCCGCTGGCCGCCGGCCAGCCAGACGCTGCCGTGCGCATAGCCGACCTGCCCGCGGGGTATTACCTGGTGGTAGTGGGTGAAGGCCCACAACGGCAGACCGTACGCTTCAGTCGTCAATAGCCTTACCGCAAACCCACTAACTACAGCAGACGCCCCATCCCGCGAGCGGGGTGGGGCGTCTGCTAAGAACCTGAATACCGAATCAGCCAGCTCCGCCAGGGCAACTTGGCGCGGGGCCCGCCTTCCCGGCCAAGGCCGGAGTAGCTTACCCCCGTGCCTGCTCAGTTGACACGAGTCTATCCCAAACCCTTGTTTCTCTTCCTGTTGAAGTTTCCACCATTCCTTCGCTGCATTTTCTTTTTGATACTAGCTGGCAATATACCCGCCCAGGCCCAGCAAACCACCCGCCTAACCACCAGCTGGGAGTACATGAAACATGATTTGGGTGGTATTTGGGAAGCGGTGCGCCCCGCCGCGCCCGGCTCGCCCGAAACCGTGCCGCTCTGGACGCCGGTAGTGCTGCCCCACTGCTTTAATGCCGTGGATGCCGTGGCCCCCGACGTGAATTACTACCAAGGGCCGGGTTGGTACCGCACTCAGCTAGCCGTGCAAAACCCCTACGCCGGGGGCCGTACACTACTGCATTTCGAGGGTGCGGGCCAGAAAACCGAGGTCTATATCTACACCACCAAAGTGGGCAGCCATGTAGGTGGCTACGACGAGTGGACGGTGGATATCACCCAGGCCGTGGCTGATTTCCAAAAGACCGAAGCTTACCAGAAGCAGTTCAAGGGTAAAATCCCGCTCAGCATCCGCTGCGACAACTCCCGCGACCTGGAGATGATGCCGTCTGATTTGTCGGATTTCAACCTGTACGGCGGCCTCTACCGCTACCTCAACCTAACCTACACCCCGGCCTTGTACGCCGAGCGCCTCATGGCCCACGCGGCAGTAGATGCGGCTAATAAAACCGGCACCCTGAGCCTTAAAATAGCTTTCCCGGGCACCGTAGCGGTGGGCATGAACGCGCCGGTAGCCGTGCGCTTACTCGACCCACGCGGCAAGGTGGTGGGCCAGTACAAGGGCTCGGTGCGGGTAGCGGCCGGTGAGGTGGCCGTGCATGATTTCACGGTGAAAAAGCCTCAGCTATGGTCGCCCGAGAGCCCGCAGCAGTACGCGGTGGCGGTGACGGTGGGAGAAGGCACCCAGGTCTGGAAGCAGACCACGCAAGTTGGGTTTCGGCACATCGAGTTCGTGGAGCGCGGGCCGTTCAAGCTCAACGGGCAGCGGTTGCTGCTGCGTGGCACCCACCGCCACGAGGACCACGCCGGGGTGGCCGCGGCCATGACCGAGCCCCAGATTCGGCAGGAAATGCGGCTGATGAAACAGATGGGCGTCAACTTTATCCGCCTGGGCCACTACCAACAATCACGCATCGTGCTGAATCTGTGCGACTCGCTGGGCATTGTGGTGTGGGAGGAAGTGCCATGGTGCCGGGGCGGGCTGGGCGGGCCGGTGTACCAGGAGCAGGGCCGCCGCATGATGACCAACATGGTGCAGCAGCACTACAATCACCCGTCCGTTATCATCTGGGGCCTGGGCAACGAAAACGACTGGCCCAACGATTTTCCCGAGTTCGACAAGGAGAAAATACGCACCTACATGAAGGAAATCAACGACTTGGCTCATCGGCTCGACCCCAGCCGCTACACCGCCATCCGCCGCTGCGACTTCGCCAAAGATATCCCCGACATCTATTCGCCCTCGATTTGGGCGGGCTGGTACCGGGGCATCTACACCGATTATAAAAAGGTATCGGAGGAGGAGTTCAAGCGAGTGAAACGGTTTCTGCACGTGGAATGGGGCGGCGACAGCCACGCCGGCCGCCACTCCGAAACCCCCGATAATGCGCTGGCCAAAATAAAGACCGGCCAGGGCGCCGACGAGCGGGCCGGCGACGCCTCACTGCTGGGTGGCAGCGCCCGGGTCTCGAAAGATGGCGACTGGAGCGAAAGCTACATCTGCAACCTCATCGACTGGCACCTCAAGGAGCAGGAAACCATGCCCTGGCTCAGCGGCACTGCCTACTGGCCGTTCAAGGATTTCTCGACCCCCGTGCGCCCCGATAACCCCGTGCCCTACATGAACCAGAAGGGTGTGGTGGAGCGGGATTTTACGCCCAAGGAGAGCTACTACGTGTTTCAGTCGTACTGGACCGACAAGCCGATGGCCCATATTTACGGGCAATCTTGGCCGGTGCGCTGGGGTGAGCCGGGCGAGTTGAAGATGGTGAAAGTGTACTCGAACTGCGAGCGGGCCGAGCTATTTGTGAACGGAAAAAGCCAGGGCTTTAGAACCCGCAGCAGCCAGAACTTCCCGGCTGCCGGCCTGAACTGGCAGGTGCCGCTGCTGGCCGGTACCAACCAGGTGCGAGTAGTGGCTTACCAGGGCAAGCAGCGCGTAGAGGACCAAATCAGCTTCCGCTACCAAACTGAGAAGTGGACTACCCCCGTCCGCCTCACGCTCACCAAAACCGCCGAGGCCAACGGCCTGGTAACCGTGGAGGCCCAATTATTCGATGCTCAGGGGGTGCTTTGTCTTGATGCCATTAACTGGCTGCATTTCTCGGTGGCCGGCGAAGGCCGGTTACAGGACGATTTAGGTACCAGCAGTGGCTCCAGCAAAGTGCAGGCCTACAACGGCCGGGCCATCATCCGCCTGCAAGCTACGCCCGGCCAAACGACGGTAGCCGTGCAGTCGCCGGGGTTGCCCGCGGCGGTGCTGGCGCTGTAGGCTGCGCCTATTCTCTGCAAACGATTCCGTAAATAAAGCCGGCTGTTTCCGGGGTATCGGGGGTGGTTAAGGCTACATTTAACCGTTGCCGGGGCGTTGCTGCGGTGGCGTTTGCGACACAATACGCCGGCTTTGTTCGCCTTTCCCACCCGCCTTATGCCCGTGTTTGCTTTCCTGCCCGCGCTCTTGCGCACGGGCCTTGTGGCTTGCTTACTTGCGGGCGGCTGCGTGGGCCCGAAACCGACTAGCGCGGACGGCGCCGATAAGACTACCAGCACCGATCAATCTGACCCGCTGAAGCAAGTGGTGACGCGCACGTTGCGGGCCCAAGTGCTGGCCGAGGCCAATCAAGCCCTTAAGGAAATGCCGCGCACGGTAACCGACAGCGTAGCAGCCCGGAGTGCTGGTGGAATTCACGATTTCTTCTCGGAGGGCGACTACTGGTGGCCTGACCCGGCCAACCCCGGCGGCCCCTACGTACAGCGCGACGGCCAGACCAACCCCACCAACTTCGTGGCCCACCGCCGGGCCATGATTCGGTTCAGCCGCATCATTGGGGCGCTGGCCTCCGCCTACCAACTCACCCGCGACGAGCGGTACGCCCGCCACGCGCTGCTGCATTTGAGCGCCTGGTTCCTAGACCCGGCTACGCTCATGAACCCCTCGCTGCTGTATTCGCAGGCTATTCCGGGGAAGTTTACCGGGCGCGGCATTGGGGTGATTGATACGATTCAGCTGCTGGAAGTGGCCCAGGGCGTGCGGGTGTTCGAGGCTACTTCGCCGGCCTTCCGGAGTGGGGCAGCGCTGGCCGGAATTAAGCAGTGGTTCAGCACCTACCTCACCTGGCTCACGACGCACCAGTACGGCCTCGACGAGATGAACGCGGCCAACAACCACGGTACCTGCTGGACCATGCAGGTGGCTACTTTTGCTCGCCTCACCGGTAACCAGGAGCTGCTCGATTTCTGCCGCACACGCTACAAAACCGTGCTGTTGCCCACCCAGATGGCCCCCGATGGCAGCTTTCCGCTCGAAACCCGCCGCACAAAGCCCTACGGCTACTCCCTGTTCAACCTCGATGCCATGACCACGCTCTGCGCCGTGCTCAGCACCCCCACCGACGACCTTTGGACTTACCAGACGCCCGACGGTCGGGGGATCCGGCGCGGCATCGAGTTTTTGCACCCCTACATCCAGAATAAAAGTGCCTGGCCTTTCGCCCAGGATGTGATGTACTGGAACGACTGGCCGGTAGCTCAGCCTAGCCTGGTGCTGGGAGCGGTACGGTTCGATAACCGCCAGTGGCTAACTACCTGGCAGGGCCTCAACCACGACCCCCAGGTGCCCGAAGTGCTGCGCAACCTACCCGTCCGCCACCCGCTCATCTGGCTGTGAATTAGCAGTGAGGAATGGATGCTGAGAAATTAGAATCTCAGCTCTAAACCATCCTCTGAAGCGTAAAGCAACCTATTTGTTGGTTGGCTCCTATCAGTTTGAAAACAGCATCTGCAATGCGCATGAATCTTCGTTTTTTCCTTTGTCCGGTTATTGGTTTGACCCTGCTGGCGGGCTGCCAAACCAGCAAACCCGCCGCCTCTTCGGCCATGCGGGGCACGCTGGACTTGGCCGAAACGCAGGCGGCGTTGCTATTGCGTGAGGTGCCGGCCGCACAGGCCAGCAACCCCGCGCCGGCCGGTAAGCCGCCGCTGGTGTCGCCGCGAACCGTGGATGCCCAGGGTAATCTGGTGTTGGTAGCCTCGCGCGACTGGACCAGCGGCTTCTGGCCCGGCTACTTGTGGCTGCTAGCCGAGGCCACCGGGCATGACAAATGGCAGACGCCCGCCCGGCAGTACATGGCTTTTATTGAGCCCGAAAAGACCAACGGCACCACCCACGATATGGGCTTCAAGGTGTACTGTAGCTTCGGCACTGGCTACCGTTACACCCAGGATGCCGCTTACAAAGAGGTTATCCTGACCTCGGCCCGTACGCTCAGCACCCGTTTCAACCCGGCCGTGGGGGCCATCCGCTCCTGGGACCACCATCAGGATGTGTGGGGCTTCCCGGTGATTATCGACAACATGCTCAACCTGGAGCTGCTATTCTCCGCTACCCGCCTTTCGGGCGACTCCTCATTCTACAAAATTGCTGTTCAGCACGCTAACACAACGCTCAAAAACCACTTCCGCCCTGATTTCAGCACTTATCACGTAGTCGATTACAACCCCGGCACTGGGGCCGTGGTGACGCGCACCACGCACCAGGGCGCCGCGCCCGAGTCGGCGTGGGCGCGCGGGCAGGCCTGGGCGCTGTACGGCTACACGCTGATGTACCGCGAAACCCGTGATCCAACCTATTTGGCCCAGGCCGAGCGTGTAGCGGCCTACCTATTGGGCCATCCCAACCTGCCCGCCGACGGGGTGCCGTACTGGGATTTCAACGCCCCCAATATCCCCAATGAGCCCCGCGACGCCTCGGCCGGAGCCCTTATTGCCTCAGCTCTGTACGAGTTGAGCACCTACAGCCCGCAAGCTGCTATTTACCGCGCCCAGGCCGATAAAACCCTGGTCAGCCTCGCTCAAGACTACACTGCTTCGGCCGGTACGAACCGCGGCTTTCTGCTGCTGCACAGCACTGGCTCGAAACCCTCGAACAGTGAGGTGGACGTGCCGCTGAACTACGCTGACTATTACTTTATGGAGGCCTTGCTGCGCCAGCGTCATCTGGCCGCCGGCCGCGCAGTAGTGGATGGCGGGCCAGTTGTGAACGGTGGAATGAGAGGGAAGTAAAATGGTGAAGAGAGAACGTCATGCTTCATCTGGTGTCCGCAAAGCCGAAGTATGTCTACCGCTTCGTTGGATTACTACTACAACGAAGCGGTAGAGATGCTTCGACTACGCCTCCGGCTTCGCTCAGCATGACAACGTCCCCCCAAGCCCACTGACCACCGCCCGCCTAAGCACCAACAACGAAGCTCTTAGCACTAAATGAATATGCCTTTCCTTGGCCCTGATTTTCTGCTGCACTCTGAGCCGGCCCGGCGGCTGTACCATGAGTACGCGGCGGCCATGCCCATTATCGACTATCACTGCCATCTGCCGCCTAACGAGTTAGCTCAGAACCGGCAGTTCGAGAACCTGACCCAAATCTGGCTGGCCGGCGACCATTACAAGTGGCGGGCCATGCGGGCCAACGGGGTGGATGAGCGCTTCATTACGGGCGACGCCACGGACTGGGAGAAGTTTGAGCACTGGGCCGCAACTGTGCCCTACACCCTGCGCAACCCACTCTACCATTGGACCCACCTGGAGCTGCAACGCTACTTCGGCATCACCGAGCTGCTGAACCCAATCAGTGCCCGCCGTATCTGGGACGCCTGCAACGCGCAACTCCAAACCTCCGAATTCTCAACCCAGAGCCTGCTGCGCAAGATGCACGTGGAAGTGGTGTGCACCACTGACGACCCGGCCGATACCCTGGAGTACCACCGCGCCCTGGCTGCCACCAATACCGATGGCCCGCGGATGCTTCCCACTTTCCGGCCCGACAAGGCCCTGGCCGTGGAAGACCCCGCCGCCTACAATGCCTACCTGCATCGGCTGGGCGCGGCCGCCGGCCTCGATATCCACACGTATGAGGACTTGAAAACGGCCCTGCGCCAGCGTCACGACTACTTTGCCAGCCTGGGCGGCCGGCTCTCCGACCACGGCCTGAGCCACTTGTACGCCGACGATTATACGCCTGCACAGGTGGCGGCAGCCTTCGCCAAAGTGCGCGGCGGCGCGGCGCTTAGTCCCGCCGAATCCGGGCAGTTTAAGTCGGGCTTGCTGGTGTTTTTGGGTCGCCTGAACTGGGAAAAGGGTTGGACTCAGCAGTTTCACGTGGGCGCGTTGCGCAACACCAGTACTCGGCTGCTACGCCGCGTGGGTCCCGATGCCGGGGCCGACTCGATTGGCGACCACCAACAGGGCCTGGCCCTGGCTCGCTACCTCGACCGCCTCGACGCGCCCAACCAGTTGGCCAAAACCATTCTCTACAACCTCAACCCCGCCGACAACGACCTGCTGGCCACCATGGCCGGCAACTTCCAGGACGGTTCGGTGCCAGGTAAAATCCAGTTTGGTTCGGGCTGGTGGTTTCTCGACCAGAAGGACGGCATCGAGCGGCAACTCAACAGCCTCTCCAGCCAGGGTTTGCTGAGCCGGTTCGTGGGCATGCTCACCGATTCGCGGAGCTTCCTTTCGTTTCCGCGCCACGAGTATTTCCGCCGCATTCTGTGCAACCTGCTGGGCGAAGATGTGCGCCGGGGCGAGCTACCCGACGACCTACCTGCCCTGGGCCAGCTCGTGCAGAACGTGTGCTACCACAACGCCCGCCAGTATTTTGGCTTCGATAAGGCCCCAATGGCAGCGACTCCTGTTTCATCTGCACCCACTGCCCATGTCTAGCGCCACACCTGTTTCAGGCCGCGCCGGGGGCGTGGTTACTTTTGGCGAAATCATGCTGCGCCTCTCGCCGCCCGGCCATCAGCGTTTGAGTCAGGCCACCAGCCTGGAGGCCACGTACGGTGGGGGCGAGGCCAATGTGGCCGCCGGCTTGGCCGGCCTGGGGCTGCCCGCCACCCACGTTACCTGTTTCCCCGACAACCCGCTGGGCCACGCCGCCGCCCGCCACTTCCGGCAATACGGCGTGGGTTTGGCCGGCACCGTGTTCCGGGGCGAGCGGCTGGGTTTGTATTACCTCGAAACCGGGGCCTCGTTGCGCGCCAGCCAGGTGGTGTACGACCGCGCCCACTCGGCCTTTGCCAGCCTGCAGCCCGAGTGGTTTGCCTGGAATGAAATTCTGCATGACGCCCAATGGCTGCACTGGACCGGCATTACGCCCGCCATTTCGGCCGGCGCGGCCCAGGCTACCCGCGAGGCCATTGCTGCCGCCCGCGCCCAGGGCCTCACCGTATCGGCCGATGTGAACTACCGCCGCAACCTGTGGCAGTACGGCGCCAAAGCCCAGGACATAATGCCCGAATTGGTAGCCGGCTGCGACATCATCGTGTGCTCGGAGGGCGACGCGGTCGACCTGTTCGGCATTGAGCCCGAAGCCGGCACCGGCAACGGCTTTGCCTCGGTGGCCGCCCAGCTGCTGCAACGCTTCCCGCAACTCAAGCAGGTGCTGGCTACCAAGCGCAAAACTCAAAGTGCCTCGCATGAGCGCATTAAGGGCATGCTCTTCGACGCTGAGCAAGGCTACCTGCAAACTCCTTACTACGACCTGACGCCGGTTGTGGACCGCATTGGGGGTGGCGACGCCTTTCTGGCCGGCTTCCTCTACGGGTGCCTCCAAAACCACTCGGCCGCCGATGCACTGGCCTTTGCTACCGCCGCCTCGGCCCTCAAGCATACCATTCCCGGCGACATCAACCTAATAACGCCGGCCGAAGTTGAGCACATTCTGGCCGGCAACGTCAGCGGCCGGCTGCTCCGATAGCTTTTCTAAGCTAGTAGCTGACCGCTATTAGCTAATAGCTTTTTTCAAGATGAAGCCCGAAGTGCAGAGGGCCCATAGGGCAACTACCAAACAAATTCTCAGAACGAAGCTAACAGCTAACAGCTGCCAGCTAATAGCTTAAAAAGCAATGTCTCCTCCCAAAAATCTCCCGTCCGTAGCCGCCCCCGAGGCTCTGGCCCGGATGCTACAGGCACCCCTGGTGCCGGTGTTCTACCACGCCGACATCGAGCATGCCAAACAGATAGTACAGGCCTGTTACGCGGGTGGAGTGCGGGTATTCGAATTCACCAACCGCGGCGACAATGCCTTGCCCGTGTTCCGTCAGCTGCGCGAATTTGCGCGGCACGAATGCCCCGAACTGCTGCTAGGTATTGGCACGGTATACGACGCCAAAACGGCCGAGGCCTTCATTGCGGCCGGGTCCGATTTTGTGGTGCAGCCGGTTACGACGGCCGACGTGGCCGCCACATGCCAGCACCACGACGTGGCCTGGGTGCCGGGCGTGCTCACGCCCAACGAGATTTTCCAGGCCATTCAGTTGGGGGCAGAGCTGGTCAAGATTTTCCCTGGCAACCTCGTGGGGCCCGACTATGTGAAGGCCATCCACGGGCCCATGCCCCAGATGAAAATTATGGTTACGGGCGGCGTAGAACCGACTCTGGAAAGCCTGACGGCCTGGTTTGCTGGCGGGGTGAGTTGCGTGGGCATTGGCTCCCAACTGTTCAAAAACAGCGCCGACCCGGCCGCCCTCACGGCCCGCGTGGCCGGACTGATTTCCTTCATTCACTCTTTAAAACGCTAACGGCCATGCAGAAACCTGTCGGAAATTACCGCTGGACCGTGGTGGCCCTGTTGTTCTTTGCCACCAGCATCAACTACCTCGACCGCCAGGTTATCGGCCTGCTCAAGCCCACGCTCGAGGAGCAGTTCAGCTGGACCGAAACCGACTATAGCTACATCGTGATGGCGTTTTCGGCGGCTTATGCGCTGGGTTTGCTGCTATTTGGCCGGTTGATTGACCGCATCGGCACCAAAAAAGGCTACGCATTTTCTATCATTGCCTGGAGCGGGGCCGCCATTGCCCATGCCTTTGCCACCAGTACTATCGGTTTTGGAGTAGCGCGGGCCGCATTGGGCCTGGGCGAGGCTGGCAACTTTCCGGCGGCCGTGAAAACGGTGGCCGAGTGGTTTCCAAAGAAGGAGCGGGCCCTAGCCACCGGCATTTTCAACTCCGGGGCCAACATTGGGGCCGTAGTGGCCCCCGTGCTCGTGCCCTGGATTTTGGGCGTGTACAACTGGGAAATGGCCTTTATCCTCACTGGGGCCATTGGTTTTATCTGGCTGATATTCTGGTGGTATGGCTACGAAGTGCCTGCCCGCCAAGCCAAGCTTTCGGCCGAAGAGCTGGCCTACATCAACTCCGACGACGACGAGGCAGATGCTTTGACGGCCACCGGGCAGGGCGCGGGCGTGGGCTGGGGTCGGCTGCTGAGTTTGCGTCAGACCTGGGTATTTCTGCTGGGCAAGCTGCTCACCGACCCCATCTGGTGGTTTTTCCTGTTTTGGCTGCCCTCATACTTTGCCACTACGTTCGACCTCGACCTGAAAAAGCCCAGTCTGCCGCTGGTGGTGGTGTATTCGATGACGACTGTGGGTAGCATCGGGGGTGGGTACTTGTCGTCGTGGCTGATTAAGAAGGGCTGGCCGGTGGATAAGGCCCGCAAAACGGCCATGCTGCTGTTCGCCTTGGCTGTGGTACCAATTATGGCCGCTCGCTACGCCACCGGCATCTGGCCGGCCGTGGCCCTCATCAGCCTGGCTGCTGCCGCCCACCAGGCCTGGAGCGCCAATATTTTCACGGTGGCTTCCGACATGTTTCCTAAGCGCACGCTCAGCTCGGTTATCGGCCTGGGTAGCATGGCCGGCTCCATTGGCGGCATCCTGTTTCCGCTGCTTATCGGCTATCTGCTCGATTCGGCCAAGAACAGCGGCAACATCAACGCCGGCTACAACATTATTTTCCTGATTTGCGGCTCGGCCTATTTGGTGGCTTGGACGGTGATGCACTTCATTTCACCCAAACTCAGGCCCGTAACCGAACAGGAGTTGACTGGACGGGCTTAACCTGACCCAATATCCTTTCAGACCCCAGCGCAATGCGTATTTCCCATTCTCTTCTCGCCTTAACCCTACCGCTGCTGGGTGCCGGTGCCCTGGCTTCGTGCGCGAGCACCAAGCCGACTGCCGCTGGGGGTGCCGGCTCGCTTACGGTGACCGTGCGCAACCGCCTGGCCCAGGCCCGGCCGGCCGAAACGGTGAGCATTCCGGCCACCCACTTGCAGGCGCTACTGACGGAGTTCGGAGCCGAAAACCTGCTGGTGCGCGATGAGCAGACGGGAAAGTTTATAGTAAGCCAAACGGTGGACACGGACGGCAATGGCACCGTAGATGAACTGCTGTTTCAGGTGGCTAGCGCGGCCGGTGGCACCCGCACCTTTGGGGTACTCGGCCAGTCCGATGGGGCCGCCCGCCAGCCCCAAAGCGAGCTGACGACGTACTCGCGCTTTGCGCCCGAGCGCACCGACGACTATGCCTGGGAAAACGACCGGGTGGCCTTCCGCACCTATGGCCCCGAAGCTGAGCGCATGGTAGTAGCCCAGGAAAAAGGTGGCACCCTTACCAGCGGCATGGACTGCTGGCTTAAGCGCGTCTCGTACCCCGTAATTGATAAATGGTACGGCAACTACCCCGCCGACCACCGCTACTACCACGTAGACCGGGGCGAGGGCTACGACCCTTACCACGTGGGCGACAGCCGGGGCTTTGCGGGTACGGGCGTCTGGGACAATGATTCGCTGTATGTTTCGCGCAACTTTGTCAGCTACCGGCGGCTGGCTATTGGGCCCATCCGTACCTTATTTGAGCTGAGCTACGCGCCCTGGTCGGCCAACGGCCGTACGGTGCAGGAAAAGAAAATCATCAGTCTCGACTTGGGCAGTAACCTCACGCGCTTCGAGGAGCAGATCAGCGCCGATAAGCCGTTGCCCAACTTGGCCATCGGTACCACCCTGCACGCCGAGCCCAAGGGGGTACGCGGCGAAATTAAAGCCGAGCCCAGGCAGGGGTGGTTTCGTTACTGGGAGCCCATGGACGACGCGCAGCTGGGCACCGGCGTAGTACTGGCCCCCCAGGCCATTCAGGGTTGGCAGGACCGCCGTAGTAAAACCAAGGACCAAAGCCACCTGCTGGTGATGGCCACGCCCACCGACGGCCGGCTGGTGTACTACGCCGGCTTCGGCTGGACCAAAAGCGGCCAGTTCGCCACCGCTACCACCTGGGATGATTACCTGCGCGACTTCGCCCAGCGCCTAGCTTCCCCGCTGGAAGTGCAGGTGAAATAGCCTATTGATTTCAAGTCGTTTGTTTCTAGTTTTTAGTTTAATAAAAAGAAGCAGAGTACCGGAAGCCGGAAAGTAAGCAGCTAGGAAATACCCATCAAAACCCACCAGTAATGACCCAACGCTATGCCATCAGCCCCCGTGAAACGGCGGGCATGTCCACCGCCGAGCTACGCGAGAATTTTCTGATTGAAAGCCTGTTCGTAGCCGACGATATCCGGCTGACTTACACGCACTACGACCGCATGCTAGTAGGCGGGGCCCAGCCTGGCGCCAGCCCGCTGGCGCTGCCGTGCCCGCCCAACCTCAAGTCCGATTACTTCTTGGAACGCCGGGAACTGGGCATCCTCAACATCGGCGGGCCGGGCCAGGTACTCGTCGATGGTAAAGCCTACGAGCTCGACTACCAAGATTGCCTGTACGTGGGCATGGGCAGCCAGCGGGTGGAGTTCGGAAGCCATGATACCAGCCAGCCGGCCAAGTACTACTTGTTGTCAGCTCCGGCCCACCACGCGCACCCCACCACGCGCCTCACCCGCGCCGAGGCTACACCGGTGGAGATGGGCACGCTGGAAGCCGCCAATCAACGGACCATCAACAAATACATCTACGCCGAGGGCATTCAAAGCTGCCAGCTCGTCATGGGCCTCACCCAGCTCAAGCCGGGCAACGTCTGGAACACGATGCCGGCTCACGTGCACGACCGGCGCATGGAAGCGTACCTGTACTTCAACCTGGCCCAGGGTCAGCGGGTGCTGCACCTGATGGGCGAACCTCAGGAAACCCGGTCGCTGTGGGTGAGCAACGAGCAGGCCATCCTCTCGCCGCCCTGGTCCATCCATACTGGCTGCGGCACCGGTAGCTACGCCTTTATCTGGGGCATGGCCGGCGAAAACCGCGAGTACACCGACATGGACGCCGTGGCCATTCAGGATTTGCGGTAGGTGCATGGTGTTAGCAAATTCACCGTTCGTTGGATGGAAACGACTGGCTTTGCCAAGCACTTGTTCCTGCAATTTGCCAGCATAGCAGGTGTTACCAGCCTGCTGTTTTGTACATCAACCGGAACAGTTCCTGAAAATAGACGATTCAGGGCCCATTATGTTGGATTGCGCGCCTTTTCAAACGCGTCATCGGCTATTGCCAAGCACCTGTGCGGGCTGTGGCATTGCGCTGGAAGAGGGCAAACGTGTAGGTTTGCTTTTCCCCCTGGGGCGTTTCATGCACTTCGTCGAAGGTGCCCCGCAGTGCGTAATCGGCGCCCAGCAGAGCCGTTAACTCAGCCACGCCATAGGGCTGAACCAGCAACCCG
The DNA here is from genome assembly GCF_013377885.1 of Hymenobacter lapidiphilus. Taxonomy (GTDB): domain Bacteria; phylum Bacteroidota; class Bacteroidia; order Cytophagales; family Hymenobacteraceae; genus Hymenobacter; species Hymenobacter lapidiphilus. Next base: position 40,141 of record NZ_JABKAU010000019.1, on the reverse strand, counting down.
GCATCGGTCAGGGGTGGGCCGGGCTGTGGCGCGCGCGCAGCCAATAACACCCAGCCGTGGGCCAAGACCATGTGGTCCAACAGACGGCGATACATCGCCATTTGGGTGGGACTAGTCAGGCGGTGCAACAACGCCCGGTCGTGCCACAGCAGTACGGGATCGAGCAAGGGCAGGTGCTGCGGGGCCGTTACGTCATCAACCACCCACAGTACCCGATCCGCTTGTGTAGGCGGCAGTTGGCGCCGGTGCTGATCCAGCGCAGTGGCACTCAAATCCGTGGCAATCAGGTTTAAGTAGCCTTGGGCCAGCAGACCATCAAGGAAGGGCGAGAGGCCCGACCCCACGTCGATGATGGGCGCATCGAAGGGCAGGTTGGCGCGCGCGAAAAGGCGTAAGCAAGCCGCAGGGTGCTGCTGGAACCAACTGGCCTGCTCCGGCCGTCGTTGGGCGTAGAGCGTGTCCCAGTAATTGGTCAGGCTGGATGTATTCATAAGGCCCGCTTACGTGAACTAGTATTTTGAGGCTGAAGCACTTCGATAAATTCCCGCCCCCATCCGCTACAGCGTCGTGGCCATACCCGCCCCCGTATTCCGCCTGTTCCAGCCAGGAGGCGGGTCGTTCGGACAAGCACATCGGCTTGAGTACCACGAAGGGCACACGCTTATCATCTATCCTGGCCGTCAGGTGCGGTAGCCCCGCAACTGGCAGCTGCGCAGCCAATGCTCCGCTTCGGCCACGGCAGAGAAAACCTGTAGCTCCAACTGGCCCTGTACAGCTTGCTGGAAGGAGCGCGTCAGCAAGTCAGCGTGCGTATTAGCCTGCGCAACGTGAGCGATAAAACGTATTTCCAGCCGCAGGGCATGGGGCAGCCATACCCGTTCGAGCCAATCCACTGAATCAAACCAGGGACCTCGCAGGGCCGAGTTGTCGTTGAGCAAATAGGGACAGGGCTGTAGGGCGGCGTGGCTCAAGTAATTCTCGGCTCCGCGCACAGCTTCTGCCGGGTCTATGTACCCACGCCATGTGGCTCGCAGCCAACCGTCCGGTTCTTCGAAGGTGAGCGTGCAGCTGCTGCCGTCGGTATCGTATAAAGTACTGATATGCATGGAACGGTTTAGGCGACTTGGGGAAGAAGGTGATGCTGGTCGTTTAATTTCATCACCTGCCGCACGACCTTACTCAAAATGGGTAGCACAACCGTGCGTTGGGCCACTTATCCTTCGATGGAACCAGCCGTTATGCAGCTGGCCGTGGGTGATGCCGAAAACGTTCAACAAGTGATGGTCGCAAGGATACGCTTGCTACAAATACTGCTGTACGGACGCGCTATAAATACACCGATGTTAGGCAGGCGTAAGCAGTAAGCGGGCCGCTTTTCAGTTGCATTATCCACGGCTTCCTGGGCCCGAAGTTGGTACTGAATCCGGCCGTGAAATGGCATAATGTAACGACTTCGCGGTAATAGCTCTTCCCGCCAAAGCACAGGCCATTGCGGGCGGCGCTGCCAAATCGGGTAGGTAAAATATGGCCGGTTACTTATATAATTTCGCACTTGATGATCGGCCGCGTACCGGAGCCAAGTGCGTTCATGAGCCGTTAGAGGCGCAAAAACTTCCTTCGGCGCTATAAATCAGCACGAACAAGGGGCAGGGCGCAAAATTCGAGCCGTGGTAACGGCACTATATTGGTAAGCTTTTTCAGAAGATAAGACTAATTTCGCAGTCGCTTAGCGCCGTCTATGTTCCGTAGCCTGTTCCCCTTCCGCCGTTTGCTGGCGACGAGCTTCCTGCTCGTCTTCGTCAACGTGTTCGTGGGGCAGTGCCTGTGCGCCGTAGTAAACCCGGTGCCGGCAATCAGCCTGGCCGTGGCCGAGTACCCCGAAGCGGCCCAGCCGTCGCACCCGTGCTGCGCGGGTCATGGAGTGGTTGCCGAGCCCACCACCAAGCCAGACCAGCACCCTGCCAAGTCGGCTGGCAGCCAGCACGACTGCTGCAAGGACAACTCGGCGGCCCTGCTTTCGGCCCTGACGACACCGGTTCAGAAGAACCTGCTCATTCCGGCCCCGGCCGTGCTGCCAACGGCAGCGGAATTCCATTTCCGGCCCCTGGCGGGCAAGTGGGACCAGACGGCCGCTGTTGCCCTGGTTCCGCCGCGGCATCTGAAGCCCAAAATTCCGGACATCCGCATTTACATTCAGTCGCTGACTGTCTGATTTTTTCGACGCGCTAAGGCTCGCGCCGACATAGCTGTGCTATGTCCGGGGCGGGCCTTTTCGTTTGCTCGCCCGCGCAGTTTGGCCGCGCGCCCCTTGCCCTATTTCCTGGTTTTACCGTTCCCGCAATGAAGCGTTGTTGTGAGGCAGCCAATGGCTCGGCTCCGTCGGAACCAGGTCGCCGCTGGCCCTCCTACCTGCTCTACGCCGTAGTGGCTGCCGCCTTAAGCTTCGTGCTCTGGCAGCAGTGGCTGGCGTAAACTGCCGAACCCTGGCTGAGGCCAATTTTCCACCGTTTCCACTCCTTACCTGTTTTTATATGAAGCGCATTTTTGTTCCGCTGCTGGCCGCTGCCAGCCTGTTTACCGTTGCCAGCTGCTCGTCGGATGCCGGCAGCAGCAGTGCCACCGATACCGTTACTACGCCCACCGATGGGCCCGCGGCGGGTACCGATGAGCACGCCGGCGGCCACATTTATTCCTGCCCCATGCACCCCGAGGTAACCAGCACCAAGGCGGGCGACACATGCCCGAAGTGCGGCATGAACCTGGAGCACACCGACCTGCCCGCCAGCAATGGCAAGGCCTACCAGATGAAGTTCACCCCTATCCCCATGCAGCTGGTAGCCGGGCAGCCCGCCAAGCTGGCTTTCACGCCCCAGGAAACCGGCAACGAGGCCGCCCCGGTGCCGCTGGCCGTGGTGCACGAGAAGAAGATTCACCTGATTATCGTCAGCAAAGACCTCTCGCAGTTCTACCACGAGCACCCCGAGTACACGGCCCAGGGCGACTACCAGGTGGATTACACCTTCCCCAAGGGTGGCGAGTTTGTGCTGTTCCAGGACTACTCGCCTACCGGGAGCAGCCACCAGCTGGGCCGCCAGCCCGTGACGGTGCAGGGACCGAAATACGCGCCCGTCAAGTTCAAGAACGATGATATGAGCTGGGAAAAGGATGGCTACTCGGCCACCCTGGCGTTTGATAAGCCCCTGAACACCGGCCAGCTGCTGGGCATGAAAATCGTCATCAGCAAAAACGGCCAGCCCGTAACCGACCTCGACAATTACCTGGGCGCGCTGGGTCACGTGGTCGTCATCAGCGAAGACACAGAACGCTACCTGCACGTGCACCCGAACGACCAGGCTGACAAAGGCCCGGCCATTGGCTTCAACACCAACTTCGAGGCGCCTGGCCTGTACCGCGTGTTCCTGCAGTTCAACCACGCCGGCAAGATCCACACCGGCGACTTCACTATCAACGTGAAAGGCCCGGCCGCTAGCTAGGCAGCTCCGTTTTGCGCGCTTTTCCCGCTCGTTTTTTCCTCCGCTAATTCCCTGAATCCATGAAAACCCAAGCCATTCTTTGCGCCCTGCTGTACTCCGGCACCCTGCTGCTGGCCAGCTGCGACACCAAAACCGCTACGGAAACCACCGCCACCACCGAAACTGCCGCGGCCGGCGACATGGCCACGATGGACCATTCTACAATGGACCACTCCACGATGGCCAGCGACTCGCCCCTGAAAGCCTCGATGGATGAGATGATGGGTAAGATGGACGCCATGAAAATGAAGGGCAACACCGACCACGACTTTGCCCACATGATGCTGGAGCACCACAAAGGCGCGGTGGCCATGGCCGACATTCAGCTGCGCGATGGCAAAGACGCCACCATGCGCCAGATGGCCGAGAAAATCAAGGCCGACCAGCAGCAGGAAATCGGGGAGCTGGAAGCCGTGGCCACCCGCCTCGACAATGCCCCGACCAACTACCAGCCCACGGACCCGAACGACCCGTTCACGGCCCAGATGAAGACGTCGATGACGACCATGATGCAGAATACGCCGCCTACCGTGGCCAACCCGGACATGAACTTCAACATGCTGATGACCACGCACCACCAGAGTGCCATGAACATGGCCAAAGCCGAAGTGGCCTACGGCAAAGACAGCAAGCTCAAGGCTATGGCGGAGAAGATGATTGACACCCAGCAGAAGGAAATAGACGCCTTTAAGACCTGGCACGCCCAGAACGCCGACAAAATGTAGCCTTCCGCGCTTCCTGCTTTTCCCCCTAAACTCACGTTTCATTTCCCCATGAAGGTTTCCCAAATCCTGCTCATCGCCGCCGCTATCGTGGCCACTGCTTCTTGCTCGGCCCAGGCTCAGCACAGCCATAAGCCCGGCACCGCCGCCCACGGCCATAAAGCGGCCGGCGAAACCCATGCTCACCAGTCGCCCCACGGGGGCGTAGTCCGGACGGCCGGCGCCTACCACCTGGAGCTGGTGCAGCAGGCCGGCGAAGTACACGTGTACCTGCTCGACGCCAACGAAGCCACCATGGCCCCCACAGCCACCACCGGCACCGTGATGCTGCTGACCACGGCCGGTAAAACCAGTACCGTGGCCCTCACGCCTGTCGGCGACCACCTAGTGGCGCAGGTTCCGGCCGGCATCACCGTTCGCACGGCCATTGTCAGCCTCAAAGCCAAGGGCAAGTCGCTCTCGGCCCGGTTTGAAAAGCTCGACGCGGCGGCTAAAACCGGCAAAGCCGTGAGTGCCGCTTACCAGTGCCCCATGCAGTGTGAAGGCAGCGCCAGCGACAAGCCCGGCGCGTGCCCGAAGTGCGGCATGGCCCTCGTGAAAAAGTAATTGGCAGCGCCGGTTTCCGGATGCCCGGCGTCCGGGCCTTCTCCGCCTCGGGCCGTCGGCTGCTGCAACGGCGGGCGGCCCACCGGCTGGTCTTAATGTGATTGTATGACGTATTTTGAATTAAAACGCGGGGCCCGTTGGCTGTTGGTGCTGGTCTTACTGCTGCTGCTGGGGCCAGGCCGAGAAGCTGCCCAGGCTCAAACCGTCATCGGCCTCGATAGCGCCGAAGCTCGGAGCCTGCGCCGCCACCCGCGGCTGCGGCAGTCCGACCGCGAGGTGGAGGAGCAGCGGGCCCTGAAGCGGGGGGCATTCTCGCTGGCCAACCCGGACCTGCTGTTCTCGGCCCCCACGGGCGAGCGGTGGGCCCCGGGCGTGGTGCAGACCATTGACTTTCCGAACGTGTACCGGCGCCAGCGCCAGGTGGCGGAGGCAGGCATCAGTCTGGCCGAGCGCAACCGCGAGGTGAGCCGGGCCACGGTGCTGCGCGATACCCGGCTGGCTTACCTGAGCCTGCAGTTTGCCGAGGCCCAGGTCCGGCAGCTCGCCTACCAGGACAGCCTGTATCAGGCCCTGCGGGTGGCCACCGAGCGGCTGTATGCGGCCGGGGAAATCACGTCGCTGCAGCGCATCAGCACCGAGGCCGAAGCCCGGCTGGTAGCCGTGCAGCTGCAGCAGGCCACCGCCGATTTACGCGCCGCACAGCGCCGCCTGGGCTTGCTACTGGGCCAGCCCACGGCCGCTTTCACCACCAGCACCGACCTGCGCCGCAGTGGCCCGGAACTAGTGCAAACGGGTGGGGCGCTGCTCAGCGGTCTGCCCGCTGAAGACAGCACGGCCCTGGTGCGCAGCCCCACGCTGGCGGCCGCCACCCAGAACGTGGCCCTGAGCCAGTCGGGCATCAGTCTGGTGCGGGCCCGGCGCACGCCGGCCCTCACGGTAGGGTATCAGAATCAGGCTTTTGAGAACTCGGCTCTTAAGTACCGCTTTCAGTTCGGCGTGTCGGTGCCCGTGTGGTTCTGGACCTACCGCTCGCAGCTACAGGCGGCCACGGCCCGCGGCGAGGCGGCCGGCTACCAGCTGCAGGCCCAGCGCCTGGAGCTGAGCAGCCTCTACGAGCAGGCGCTGGCCGATACGCGCAAGTTTTCGGCCTCGCTGGGCTACTACGAGCAGACCGGTGTGCCGCAGTCGGGGGCTATTATCAGCCAGTCGCAGCGCCTGTTTCGGGCCGGCGAAATCAGCTATCTGGTCCTGATTCAGAGCCTCAACCAGGCTTTCACCATTCAAAATACCTACCTGACTACCATCCGCGACTATCGTCAGGCCCTCATCGAACTTAACTACCTGCGGGGTGAATAACATGAAACAACTCCTGATTTTGCTGCTGGGCCTGCTGCTGAGCGGGACGGCCCGCGCCCACGGGGGCGAAGACCACGGCGACGGCCCCAAGGCCGGCACTCCGGCCGGGGCCACGTCCTTTTCGGTGGCGGCGCTGTCGGAGCAGTTCGAGGTGCTGCTGCGCTACGAGCCGCTGGAAGGCGGCCAACCCGCCGACCTGCGCCTGTTTCTCTCCGATTACGCGACCAACGTGCCCATCAAGGGGGCCAAACTCACGCTCACTACGCCGGAAGACGCCAGCCTGAAGTGGGCCGTAACGGAGCAGGAGCCGGGCATCTACCTGGTGGAAGGCCAGTTTCCGGCCAACAAGGCCTACAGTTTAACGGTCAACATCGTGGCCGGCGACAAAGCCGATTTGCTCCTGCTTGAAGGCATTAAGGTGGGCGAGAAGCTGCCCGTAACCGCATCGGCTCCGGAGGCTGCTGCCTCGCTTTTTTCCTCCTGGAAAACCGTTCTGGCATTAATCGGGGCCTTCGTGCTCGGCATCGGCCTCACGGTTTTGCTCCTGCGCCGCCGACGCCCTACCGCCCCTGTTTCCACCTCCAATCCTGCCGTGTATGAAAACCAAGCATAAATTTCTGGCCGTTACGGCCGCGGCCGGCCTGGTGCTGACCGTGCTGCTGCCGCCCCCGGGCCTGGTGCAGGCCCACGGCGGCGAAGACCACGGCGGCGAGGCTAAGGCCAGCACCGGCGTGGCCCTGACCGATGAGGTGCTGCTGCCCAAGGAAAGCCAGTTCCTGTTTCAGGTGCAAACCAACCTAGCCGCCTACTCCACTACCTACAGCCGGGCTACGCTCTACGGCACGGTATCGGCGGCGGCGGGCGGCGAGGGCCGCGTGGTGGTGCCGCAAAGCGGGCGCATCGTGAGTTTGGCCGCGCAGGTGGGCAAAACCGTGCGGGCCGGCCAGGTGCTGGCCGTCATCGAGCAGACGCTGGACGCCACCCAGCAAATTGGCCTCAGCACCGAGCGGGCCAACGCCCAGGCCGAGTTGCGCGCGGCCCAGCAGGACTACGCCCGCCTGAAAACCATTGCCGACATTGCCGCCCGCAAAGACGTGGTGGCTGCCGAACTGCGCCTGCGCCAGGCCCGGCAGAACGCCGGTATTCAGAACAGTCAGGCGGGCCAGCGCCGCGTCAGCATCACCTCGCCGGTAAGCGGCACCGTGGATGTGTTCAACCTCGCCGTGGGTCAGCAGGTCAGTCAGGGCGACGAGCTGTTCCGGGTCATCAACCCCGGCAAGCTGCGCGTGGAGGCCCAGGTATTTGCCCAGGATTTGGCCAAGGTGACGCCGGGAGCCGCATTCCGGGTGGAGGGCCTGCAGGGCCAGGCGGGCGTACCGGCCCGGCTGGTGGTATTCAGCAACGTGGTGAACCCCGTGAATCAGGCCCGGCAGCTGGTGCTGGAGCTTGATGCCACGGACGGTAGTGCCTACCGGGCCGGCCAGGCCGTGAACGTACAGGTGGTGGGCCAGACCGGCGGCGGCAAACCGCAGCTGGTGGTACCCACTTCGGCCATCACCGACCTCAACGGCAAGCCGGTGGTGTTCGTGCACACCAACCCCGAGCGGTTCAAGATTCGCTACGTGCAGCCGGGGGCCGTGAACGGCCAGCAAACCGTGCTGGTGCAGGGTGAAGTGAACGAGAACGACCGAGTGGTGACGGCCGGCACCTACCAGCTCAAATCCATCTACCTCAACCAGTAGCTTTTATGAGCTATTAGCTGATGGCTATTAGCTGTCAGCTTTTCCCAACGCCTCCGAAAAAAAGCTAATAGCTATCAGCTAAAAGCTAACAGCTCAAAAAAGATGCTTGACAAGATAATCCGCTTTGCCCTGCAAAACCGCCTGCTCATGCTGGCTTTTGCCCTGGCCCTTATCATTGCCGGTACCTACACGGCCAACCAGCTGCCCGTGGACGTACTGCCCGACCTGGACCGCCCCCGGGTAACGGTGTTCCTGGAGGCGCCCGGCATGGCCCCCGAGGAAGTGGAGGCCCTGGTGACGCTGCCCGTGGAAACGGCCCTGAACGGGGCCACCGGCGTGTCGGCGGTGCGCTCGAACTCGGCCATTGGGCTGGGCATGGTGTTCGTGGAGTTCGATTATGGCACCGACATTTTTACGGCCCGCCAGATTGTGAGCGAGAAGCTGCAAACCACGGGCGAACAGCTACCGCAGGGCATCACGCCCGTGTTGGGGCCTATTTCGTCGGTGATGGGCCAGATAATGCTGGTGGGGCTGTCCTCAGTTGATAGTGCGCAGTCAACAGTTGATAAAGGTACGGAAGCTAACAGCCAACAGCTAGCAGCCAACAGCTCAGCAAAAACCAACGCCGCCGATTTGCGCACGCTGGCCAACTACACCGTGCGCCAGCGCCTGCTCAGCATCCCCGGCATAGCCCAGGTTATCCCCATCGGCGGCGACAACCTGCAGTATCAGGTGCTGCTGGATATGCCCCGCCTGAACGCCACCGGCCTGACGGCCAACCAGGTGGAAGAGGCGCTGCGCCAGTCGAACCTGAATACCACCGGCAACTTCTTCGACCGCAACGGCTCGGAAGTCCTCATCCGTAACCTGGGCCGGCTGCGCTCGGTCGAAGACATTGAGAACATCGTGGTGGGCTACCGTGCGCAGTCGCCCATCCGCGTGGCTGATGTGGCCAACGTAAAGTTCGGGGCCCGCTTCAAGCGCGGCGACGGCAGCGTAAATGGCCAGCCCGCCGTGATTCTGAGCATCGAGAAGCAGCCCGGAGCCGCTACCGTGGGGTTGACCGAAGCCGTGGAGAAGGCGCTGGTAGAGCTGCAGCCCTCGCTGCCCCCCGACGTGAAGGTGAACACGCGCCTGTTCAAGCAGTCGGAGTTCATCGAGTCGTCGATTTCCAACGTGGAAGAGGCGTTGCGCGACGGGGCCATTCTGGTGGTCATCGTGCTGTTTGCCTTCCTGCTGAACGTGCGGACCACCTTTATTTCGCTGGTGGCCATTCCGCTCTCGCTGCTAGTTACAGCGCTGGTATTTAAGGCGGCCGGCATCAGTATCAACACCATGACGCTGGGCGGACTGGCCATTGCCATCGGTGAGCTGGTCGACGATGCCATCGTGGACGTGGAAAACGTGTACCGGCGCCTGCGCGAAAACAAGCAGCGGCCCGACCCGCAACCGGTGCTGCGCGTCGTGTACTCGGCCTCGTCGGAGGTGCGCAACTCCATCGTGTACGCCACCATTATTGTAGTGCTGGTGTTTCTGCCGCTATTTGCGCTGGAAGGCATGGAAGGCCGCATTTTCGCGCCGCTGGGCATTGCCTACATCACGAGCATCGTGGCCTCGCTGTTCGTTTCGCTTACCGTCACGCCGGTGCTCTGCTATTACCTGCTGCCCGGCATGAAGCAGATGGACCACCCCGAAACCGACGGCGGCCTGGTGCGCTGGCTTAAGAAGAAAGACACCCGGCTGCTGGGCTGGGGCATGCGGCACCCCAAGCTGGTGCTCACCTCTGCGGCCCTGCTCTTTATGATGGCCGTGGCCATGGTGCCTTTCTTCGGCACCGAGTTTCTGCCTCCCTTCAACGAAGGCTCGCTGACGGTGAACTTCTCGGCGCCGGCCGGCACCTCGCTCACCGAAAGCAACCGGCTGGGCACGCTGGGCGAGCAGCAGATGCTTAAGATTCCGGAAGTGGCCTACACGGCCCGCCGCACCGGCCGCGCCGAGCTCGATGAGCACGCCGAATCGGTGAACAATTCGGAAATCGAGGTGGCCTTCAAGACCGAAGCCGAGCTGGAGAAGGAGGGCAAAACCATGCGCAGCCGCGACGAAATTCTGGCTGACATGCGCGACAAGCTCAGCCTGATAACCGGCGTGAACGTGAACATCGGCCAGCCCATTTCCCACCGCCTCGACCACCTGCTGAGCGGGGTGCGGGCCCAGGTGGCCATCAAGGTGTTCGGCAACGACCTGCTGGAGCTGCGCCGCTATGCCAACGAAGTGCGCGACGCCGCCAGTACCGTGCCCGGCGTGGTGGATTTGCAGGTCGAAAAGCAGGTGCAGATTCCGCAGCTGCTGATTCGGCCCAAAGACGACGCGCTGCGCGCCTACGGCATGGGCCGCGGCGAGCTGGTGCGCGACCTGGAAACGCTGTTTCAGGGAACCGTGGTCTCGCAGATGGTCGACGGCCAGAAGCGCTTCGACCTGGTGGTGAAACTGCCCGAGGAGCAGCGCAACGACATGGCCGCCATCAGCCAGACCCGCATCGAAACCCCCAGCGGTGCTTTAATACCCGTGAGCCAGGTAGCGGAAATAACTTACGAGCCGGGGCCCAACACCATCAACCACGAAAACACCCAGCGCCGCATCACCATCTCGCTCAACGTGGCCGAGCGCGACCTAGGCTCCACGGTGCAGGAGATTCAGGCCAAAGTGAGCCAGCAGGTGAAGCTGCCGCCGGGCTACTACCTCACCTACGGCGGGCAGTTCGAGAGCCAGCAGTCGGCCTCGCAGAAGATACTGTGGCTGAGCCTGTTTTCGCTGGCCGGCATCTTCCTGGTGCTGTTCTCGCACTTCAAATCCTCGCTGATGGTGGGGCAGATTATGCTCAACATTCCGCTGGCGCTCATCGGCTCGGTGGTGGCGGTGCTGCTCACGGGCGGCACGTTCAGCATTGCCTCGCTGGTGGGCTTCATCACGCTCACCGGCATTGCCTCGCGCAACGGCATCATGATGATTTCGCACTACATCCACCTCGTGGAGCACGAGGGCGAGCAGTTTGGTATGCCCATGATTATCCGCGGCTCGCTCGAACGCCTCGTGCCGGTGCTCATGACGGCCTTGGTGGCGGCGCTGGCCCTGGTGCCGCTCACGCTGGCCAAGGACGCGCCGGGCAAGGAAATCCTCTATCCGGTGGCCACCGTCATCCTCGGCGGCCTGCTGTCCTCCACCTTCCTCGACATCATCGTAACGCCGGTGGTGTTCTGGCTGGTGGGCGAAAAGGCGCTGGCTCAATACTTCGCATCTCATCAGGAGGTGGGCCTCGACGACCATCCGCAGGAGCTTGACGCGCCGCCTTTCACGCCCCCGGCCGACCAGAACCCAGTCCCGTCAACTACCTGAGTTGACCCGCTGTGTCCTTTCCCTTTAAGCATTCCCTCGACGAAGCCGGCTGCGTGCTCTACATCAAGCACATAGTGTGCCCGCGCGGTATCCGGGTGGTGCGGCAGGCGCTGGAAAAGCTGGGCCTAGCAGTTCAGGATGTACGCCTGGGAGCCGCTACGGTCCTCAACCGGCCCCTGAGTTGGAATGGCGGCGCATTCAGAAGGTGCTGGCCCAGGCGGGGTTCGACTTGCTGGAAGACCCGCAGTACGCACGGGCGGCGCAGGTAAAGCGAACGGTGGTTGAGTTGCTGTGCCGTCCTGAGGCCATACCGCACCGTGACTTTATGCCGCTGCTGGTGCAGGCGGTAGTCCTGAGTGGGCGCCAGCTGCACCGCCTGTTTGCGCAGTTGCCCGACGGCGAAAGTCTGCCCGGTTACATCACCCGCCAGCGCTTGACTTACGCGCAGGAGCTGCTGGTGACGGGCGACCTGACCAAGGCCGAGCAGCAACAACTGCTCCACCTGCTGCACAAGCCCGACACCTTCCACCACCCGATTTTCAGTGGTCCGCGCCCCCAATCTCTAAAAGAACTACCCCGGCCGTACTGAATACCGCCAGCAGCAGCGTAGCGCAATTCCCCACCTACAATCCCCGACAAGCAGTTTGGCGCCTTCCTGGGCGGTGGGGAAGCTTACCCACGGATTGCGGTACTCGGTGGGTGTTTGTAGGAACTTAAGCAGAAGTCAGCAAACCCAATAATTGAAGTAGGGCTACAGCATGGCTCGGCGCAACACCTTACCCCGCCGGCCGGGGCAACAAGTTGGTGGGCAGCAGCCCGAACTGAAAGAAATGGTGGCTGAAATGCTTGAAATGAAACACTCGCCACTGCCCAAAGTCCAGCGGGCCGAACATGGGGTGCACGGCCGTGGCGGCGGGCTGCCGGGCGTAGTGGTCGAAGAACTCATCTATGGTCAGGAGCAATTCGGTCGTGGCAGCCGTCAGTGAGGCGTGGCGCAACGGCCCCGGCGTAGCGGCCATGCGGGGGTTGCGCACGCCGGGCGGAAACGGGGCGTTGGCCTGCAACCGGGTCTGCATCAGGTCGAGGGCCGGGCTGGCAGGGGGCGCAGGCAAGTTGTAGCGGCCCATCGAGAGGCGCATAGCCCCGGCCAGGTGCTCCACCATATGCTGCGGCGTCAGTTGGCCCCAGGTGGGCACCTGTGCAGAGGCGAGGCCGGCGAGCAGCGCGGGTACTTCGCGCCGCAGAAATCTGGTCGTTTCGTCTTCAGTGTAAGGGAACGGCGTCATGGTGGGAATTGACAAAAGATGGGCAATCGGGCGCCGCGCAAGCGCGAAACGGGTGCAATGACTGAGCGGCCGGAATTACGGCAGCGCCATCAGCCAGTCGCGCACCCACCCGGCGTCGGCGCGCCAGGTGGCCTGGCCCAGCATGGCGTGGCAGCGGCCGGGCAGCTCGTGGTAGTCCGTCACGGACGCCGCGTGCCGGTAGCGGCGGTGGTTGGCGCGATTGAGCGCGGCGGGCATGATGCGGTCTGCCCCGCCGGCCAGAAACAACAGCGGCGCGTGCGGCCGGCGAAAATCGACGCGGGCACCAAGGCTGAGGGCACCGCGAACCAGTTTTTTCGACTCCGGTGCGGCCAGTTGGTCGTAATACTTCTGCTGGTCGGCCAGCGGCAGGCCGTTGGCAATGGCGTACTGCCACTGGGCGAAAGTGGGCAGAAACGTGGTTTTAAGCGACGAAAACAGCCCCAGCATGGGCAGTGCCGACCGAAAAAGCGACCAGTTGGCCACCACTACACCCAGCGGTGGGGCCGACTCGATGGCAACGCCCGCTACCACGGCATTCTGCTGGAGCAGCAGCTGCACGATAAGCCCGCCGAAGGAGTGCCCGATGACGATGGGCTTGGCGGGCAGCTGCGCGATAAAATCGGTGTATACCTGCAACACGTCGGCCAAACCGTTTTGGGCGATGGGTGAGTGCGGGTGCTGGCGGCGCAGCTCCGCTGCCGGGGCTTCTTTGTGAGGCCAGGCAGGAGCGTAGCAAGTGTAGCCCTCGCCCTCGAAAAACGTCTTCCAGTTGTTCCAGCAGGCCGACGTGACGACGGCACCCGTAATAAACACGATAGTGGGTTCAGCAGAGGCGGTATTCATGAGCGTAAAAATAGCTTCCTGGTTAAAGACAACATTATGCCGCCGCCAAGGCCGGCCGGGCTTCGGCCAGCAGCTTAATATCGGGCGGAAACAGCTTATACAGCACCGGCGTCACGATGCGCGAGAGCAGCAGCCCGCCGATGAGTACCCAAGCCAGCGGCGCTGGTGCGGTACAAGTTCACCGTGGCTCCGCCAACGAAAACGACTCGCTCGCACAGGGCACCAAGCGCGGGGGCTACGGCCATGAGTCGGGGCAAGTTGTGTGATTCAGCTGGCATGCGATGAGTGGTTATTACCGGTAATGGCTGCTTCCATTAGTTGCGCTGCTACTCGCCGTTCGCGGGGCCGGCCTAGCCGCAGGGCATCTACCAGCGCACGGCGAATACGTAGGGCAAACTATGCAATAGAAACTCCAGCACTGCCCGCGCGCGTAGCTGATGGGCACCGGGTTCCGGGGCTAAAAGGCGGCTATAGCGACACCGGGCCAGTGCTTCCGATACTTCGGAAGCACTTAGCAATAGCTCACTGTCTAACTCTTTGCCTAGCCAGACCCACTGGCTACCGCTGGCCACCAGCTTCAGCAGCACAACGATATCCTGCGGCCGAAGCCCATTGAATTTACGCATGATTCTTGATTTGCGAATTGCGAATACACTATAACATTGGCTTGTTACAACACCCCCTACTGGTAGCAATCAAGCCTTACGGGGAGTCTGTGGAAACACTCGCAGGCAGGCCTCTTTAATTGCTGCTCTCCCCTGCCCGCTAGGTGAATTACTGCCCTGCCCGTTAGGGGATACGGTGTATTTGGTCGGCGGCCTGTTGTTGCTGCAACTGAGATGGACTAGACAAGGTGGATAGAAGCAGGACGCATAGTTCTGCCGTCTGCCATTGTATAGACCATCTCCGCTTATCGTGTACATTCGCGCTTTCTCAAAAAAACTCTCTATCAACAAGGCATTATGAAGCACACAATTTTTGCTTGGCTATGCCTGCTGGGCGCCGCCATTGGGGAAATGGCCTGGACGTATTCGCTCAAGTACATCGATACGGCCGCCTTGCGAACCCTGCGCTGGTCGACCTTCTACCGGCTGGATGGGGGTTTGCCCGTGCTCATTCCCTGGGCTGTTTACCTGGTGTGCCTGGTCCTTATTTCGGTGCTGTTGGGCATCGCCATGCGCACTATCCCCACTGCCCTGGCCTTTTCGGTCTGGATGGCTTTGTCGCTGGTCTTTATCAAATTCGTCGATGTGCTGTGGCTTAAAGCCGACTGGTCCTATGCCGAGGTGTTTTTCGGCGCAGTGATTGTTGCCGGTCTCATCGGCTTTAAACTAGCCGGCCCCACCACCTGATTACGGGCGCGTAAAGCTGCGCTACTCCGCCTGCGGGCTGGTAGATCGAGGGCTTGCTTAAGCAGCCACTGCCAAGCCATGCACGGGGCCAAATAATGACTGACAGTTGCTGAAGTAGGCTTTGCAAGTGTTTAACGAATCAGCCAATCTAACCACCGGGGCCGCGTCCTGCTTGCTTAAGGCTACAGGCATGGTCATTTAGATAACGGTATGAAGCTATCATTCGCAGGCTGCAAAAGATTTATCAGTTTGTTCGAACCATCATGCTTTGAGACGCCCGCCTAGTCACACTGCCTCCAGCAACAACGGCCCCTGCTTATCACGACGGCGGGCTACCTAACCTGGGCGGTGCGAGCTGCTGGGACGAGTGCCATACTGCCCAAATACCTGTAATACGCTTATGATCCTTGGTTTCGACTCCGCATTTGTCCCCGCAATTCAGGCTGGCACCAAGATTCACACCATCCGCCGGGGCCACCGCTGGCAGGCCGGCCAGCTCATCCACTTCTGCCTCAACGAGGACCATGTCACCGGCCGAACGTTTCGCCCCGACGCGGCAGTAAGCAGTACCCAGCACCTGCGCATCCTTGGCGGCCAATGCCTGTTTATCGACGAACGCCCCATCTTCGGGGCCGAGTTAGAGCAGCTGGCCCAACACGATGGATTCGCCAACGCACACAGGCTGCTGAACTGGTTTCAGGACCACTACGGCCCCGCCTTCGAGGGGCAGCTTATTCACTGGACGCCGGCCCGTTACTAACCCCGTTGCTGTATTCGACTCCACCACCAGTCGTAAAGCGCGCCCAGCTTTAACCGGTGCGCAATAGGCTACAGCGCCTGAATCCCGCCCCTGCCATGGCTCATGATTGCTTCCCACATCGGCAGCCCGGCATCAAACCAATAGACCTGCAAGTCACCGACCAGCTTAGACAAGGTAGTAGCTAGCAGGGGTAGTTGGTCAACAGCACTTCCTGATGGAGCCGCAGTGCCATGAGTGTTTCCACCTGGTCGGCCTGCTCTTCCAGCCCCACTAATTCCGCTAAGTCGAGCAGGTTGTGGCGGTCGGTGGCCGTTTGCCAGCCAAACAGGGCCGGGTAAAGGTCCAGGAACGGCTCGGCAGGGTTCGGAGCGCACTGGTAAGGGCCGACCTTTATGCTGAGTAGTACCAGGAGCACATCCACCGCGTAGCGCAGTTCTTCGGGGGCGCTCAGCTGGCGGATCTCATCGTAAAGCGCCCGAAAGCTCAGGCCCAGATTCAGCATGCCCTGGTAGGCATACCAGCGGCTGCCGCTGCCGCTTGAGTGCGCTTCCCAGGCCGGACTCAGCAGCGCCTGCCTGAAGTACGCGGCCCCTTCGGCCCCGCACAAGGACAAGCCCAGCAGAATGCCGGCGTTACAATCGGTGGAACAGTATTCAGTGCCTGATTGGTAGAGCCGCGCCAGCACTGGCGCCGGCTCAGCCAGTTTGCACACCAGGGCGGGCACATATTCGGAGAACAGATTCTGGTTGTAGGTGGCCTCGATGGCGGCGCGGATGGGCTGCTGCAGGTCCCGGCAGTCGACGTGCAGCAAGCCCAGGGCCGCGTGCTTGGCGACAGCATAGTCAGACGGCTCAAATGCATGACGCACCAGCAGCGGCTTGATGGCAGGGTGTCCCAGTTTTGCGATGAGGCTCAACACTTCGGGTGGCGCTTCGGACTGCAGCTCGCCGCCGGGACAGCACACGGCGAAAATTGCCTCCGCAAAGCTCGCGTCGCCATAGCGTGCAAAGATTGGCAATAGCTCAGCATAGCGAGTCTCAAAGGGATGTTGCAGGTACTTGGCGAGCAGTGCCCGGGCGTCTGCACTGCTACCGCCCGCCCAGACGGCGTTGACCAGCGCCTGCAGTACCGTGCTGTTTTGCTGTGCGGGTGATAAGCTCAGGTAACGAATCAATTGCGCGGTTATGGCTAACATCAGGATGAATAAAAGAGAGTTCCAGGCAGAAGACCGGGTCGTTCGAATAGGTACGGCCTTATGAGCACTTTCCTTTGATTTCAGGCTTCATGGGAGAAAAGCGGCTTCTATTCGAAGCCGTGCCTTATAATGGGTGGGCTACAGCTGGCAACAGGACAACTGCAAAGGCCTATCCATTTAAACGAATCCAAGCCAAAGGGCAGAAAAAGCAAATTACAGGGATAGGGCTGCTTTCCTGAGCAATACCCGTTTGATTCGAAATCCGGCATCAGCAATACACCGGCCATCTTTTTATTCTTTAGTTACAGCATTCTTACCTTCTGGATGCGAGTACGATATCTTCATTAGCTACCGCCGCAACGATAATCGCTACGCTGGGTGGGTTACCAGATTAGCAAGCGGCCTGCAGGAAGAGCAAGCTGCCACAGTCAAGCAGCGGCTCGTGCGGTGGAGGAGTCCAGGTACAACCAGTATGACAACTGCCCCAGTGCCATTGAAGCCGGCCACGACCGGGACTTCCCTGAGCCTTGCGTCTGCTGTGGCAGCAGGCGCCTGTATTCCAGTCCATCAGCAATTTGGTGGGCTTGCCCGGTAAGGCTATTACTCTAAATTTGTCAGCCCATTAGCCGCGCGGCCAGCAGAGTCGGCCTTTGGCTGCTCGCCTTTACGTTGCTTGGCCCGCCTCCATTTCTGCTATTCGCTATCATAAGTCACGAATGAAAAAACCGCTACCGCTACTGCTATTCTGCTTACTGGCAATAATTACATCGGCTTCGGCCCAGGTGCGCGATTTTCGGCTTGACCGGATGCTGGGCACCCCGCTCGACTTTCCCCAGGACGTTAAGGTGAGCTCGACCGGCGTCGTGCACGTGCTTGACCGCGTGGGGCTGGTGCAGCTCGATGGCGCGGGGCGTTACCTGCAAACCATTCCGCTCCGGTCGGCCACGCGGACGCCGGATTATCGCACTATCGCCCTGGATGGGCAGAACAATATTTTCGTGGTAAATCAGGCGCAGTCGTTTGTGCGCAAATACAGCCCGAATGGAGATTCACTCACGCAAATTGGCGGCGCGGGCGCGGCTGCGGGACAGTTTCAGCAGCCGGGAGGCGTGGCAGTGGATGCGGCCGGCAACCTCTACGTGGCGGACACTGGCAACAACCGCCTGCAGAAAATCGGGGCCAACGGTCAGGTACAGTGGGTGTATGCCCCGGCTGGCGCGCAGGCTCTGGTGCAGCCAATAGATACCAAGCTCGCGCCCGACGGCAGCGTGTACGTGCTCAACAGCAACTACACGGCCGTCCGGCTCAGCGCCGCGGGGCAACTGCTTACTTCACTGTCCTTGCGTTTCCCGGGCCAGGACGCGTTTGACAAAACGTGGGGACTGGCAATTGATGCGGCCAACAAGCTCTACGTCGTTAGCTCGCGGCAGCGTGCCATTCAGCAATACGACGCCCAGGGAGTGCACCAAGGGGCCTTTGGCGCCGACAGCATTTCACTCAATGGTGCGCACGCGGCCCTGGCCGTGGATGGGGCCGGTAACGTGTACCTCGCCGATGCCTATGACCGGGAGCAAAGCGTGAGCTCAATTCGCAAGCTGAGCCCCAGCGGGAAGCAACTGGCCAAGTGGGGCAACGAAATGGTGTTTGGCCACCGGATGCGGCAGGATGAAGCCGGCAACATCTATTACATGGACTTTAAACAGACGCGCATCGTCAAAATCAACCCCGCCGGGCAGCAAATAGCGACTATCGGAGTTCCCGGCAGAGGCGATGGACAGTTCTCCCTGCTCACCAGTTTCGCCCTCGACCTGTTTGGCAACGTGTATGGGCTGGAAGGATTCACCTACCCCCCGCGCGTTCAGAAATTCAACCCGCAGGGGCAGTTTGTTGGGAAAGTCGACCTGCCCAACCCAGGCACCAACTCCAATGGCTACTACCCTTCGGACCTAGCCGTAGATGTGGGGGGCAACCTGTACGTGCTCGATTACTATAGCGGGGTGCGCAAGTACAATGCGCAGGGGCAGCTGCTGCACCTGATTGGGAAGGGTGGCAGTGGCAGTGGGCCCGGCCCGGGGCAGTTCTACGCCCCCCGCGGGATAGTGCTCGATTATCGCGGAGATGTTTACGTGTCGGATGGGGCCGGCGCCCGGATCCAGAAGTTCAGCCCCAATGGCCAGCTGCTGCGCGAGTTTATTTCCCAATTCCCCCCTTCGTTTCAGGGCTCCCCCTCCTTGTCGGCCAACGATGCGGGCCTGGCCGTGGACGGGGCCGGCAACGTGTACGCCAGCGTTGGCAAGGACAATTTCATCACCATGTACGAGGCTGGCAGCAACCGCCAGACGAAGCTGGTTGTGGGAGGCAACCCGCCGGTTATCACCGTTAATCAGCGGGGCACCCGGCTCACTACGGCCCGGTGGGGGCATGATGTGCTGCGGTTTTTTGTGCCCACCACCAGCCGGCCTGAGAACCTGATCAGCGGCAAGATATTCCAGGATTTGAACGGTGACTGCGTGCAGCAGCCCAACGAGCCGGCGCTGCCCGACATGGTGGTGATGGCCGAACCGGGTGATATTTACGGGCTGACCGATGCCAACGGCAACTATACCTTAGCCGTGGACACGAGCACCTATTTCGTGCAGCAGATTCTGCCCGCCCTGCAGCCGGGCCGCACGGTGCGGCAGCAGTGTTCGGGTCCGCCCACCGTTTCGCTCAGCTCGTACGGCAACGCGGTCAGGGGTCCCGATTTTGGCAACGAAGTCAGCATCGCGCCGCACCTGAGCGTGAGCGTGGCCTCGGACCGGCGGCGGCGCTGCTTTCGCAACACCACTGCCGTCAGCTACGCCAACACGGGCTTTGCGGCCTCCCCTACTGCTACGGTGACGGTTGCGCTGCCCCCGGAAGTTATTTTCGTGCGGGCCGACGTGCCGCATACCGTGGATGCGGCGGGCAACTACGTATTCGCGGTGGGGGCGCTGCAGCCCAATCAGCGTGGCACCATCACCATTCTGGACTCGGTGCGGTGCGACGACCCGACCATACGCGGGCTTACCGTATGTACCCGCGCCTGGATCAGTCCCGCTAACGGGTACGTCCCGCCAGCGAGCTGGAACCGGGCCTCACTGGCAGTTGCGGGCCAGGTAGCGGGTGGCAGCCAGGTGCGTTTCGTGGTGCACAACCGGGGCGATGGGGCTACCACCGACAGCCTGGGGCTGCGTATTTTCCAGGATGCGCAGCTCTCGCTGGTACGCCCTATTGCCCTGGCGGCCGGCGACAGCCTAGTGCTACGCTGGGCTGCTACCAGCCCGGTGGTGCGCGTAGAAGTGGATCAGCCGGCCAGCCACCCTTTTGGCCAGCTGGCCAGCGCCACCGTGGAAGTGCCCGCGCTGCGGCCCAACGCGTTGCCTAACCCGGCCATGCTGGCCATGTCGCCCGCAGACCCGCAGCCCGAATTTGCGGAAGACTGCCAGCCCATTCTTGATTCCTACGACCCCAACGATAAGCAGGTGGTACCGACTGGGCGCACGGCGCAGCACTATACGCCCACCGGCGAGGCCCTGCGGTATCAGATCCGGTTTCAGAATACGGGCAACGACGTGGCCTACCAGGTGGCGGTTGTCGATACGCTCTCGGCCGACTTGGACCTGAGCACGCTGCTGGTGGGCGCAGTATCGCACCCGTACCGGCTGAGCGTTTCCGGCCGGCAGCGCCCGGTGCTCACGTTTACCTTCGACCGCATCATGCTGCCCGACAGCGCCAGCAATGAGGTGGGCAGCCATGGCTTTGTGCAGTTTAGCATCCGGCCCAAGGGCGCCTTGCCGGCCCGCACCCGCATCGACAACTTCGCCGATATTTTCTTCGACTACAACGAGGCCGTCCGGACTGACACGACCACCAACCGCATCTACGATATGCCGCCGAGCGTGGTGGCGGCCGTTGCCCTGCAGTACCCGGATGTGCTGGCCTCGCCCGGCATTACGGCCCTGGCGCCGGCCCAGGGCCGCCAGGGTACGTTGGTAACGCTCACCGGAAGCAAGTTCTCCCCCGTTGCGGCCAGCAACCACGTCGTTTTCAACGGCGTACCCGCCCCGGTGGAAAGCGCCACTAGCACCCGCCTCACGGTGCGGGTACCGGCCGGCGCCACCACCGGCGCGCTAACGCTGACGACGGCCGACGGCGGGGCCCGCAGCCCGAGCTTCACCGTGTTCCAGGCCCCTACGCTTACCAGTGTAGCACCGGGCGAGGGGCAGCCGGGGACTGAAGTGACGTTGACCGGGACGCACTTTTCGGCTTTCACGGCCCAGGATACCGTGACCTTTAACGGCGTGGCCGCCCGGGTGCTCGCGGCAAGTCCGAGCAGCCTGCGCGTGGAAGTGCCGGCGGGCGCCACCCTCGGCCGCATAAGTATCAGGACGCTGGGTGGGCAGGTGGTCAGCAGTGCGCCCTTCATGGTCTGGTATCCACCGGCCATCAGCAGCAGTCAGCCAGGCCGGGTGCGCACCGGCGCCACTGTGGCACTGACGGGCTTGCACTTCGCCGAAGCAGCGTCGCGCAACGTAGTGACGTTCGGGGGTGGGCCAACCGGCCAGGTGCTGCAGGCTTCGGCTACCAGTCTGGTGGTGCGGGTACCGCCAGGCGCGCAATCCGGCCCGGTTCGGGTGCAGACCCCCGGTGGGCAGGCCACTACGGCAACGAGCCTGGGCGTGATTCCGGCCCCGGTTATCACCAGCTTCAGCCCGGCGCAGGGGCCCATTGGCACCGCAGTGACCATCACGGGGCGCAACTTCGGTGAGGAAGGGCTCAACGACACCATCCTGTTTGGGGGGCTTGCCGCGCGGGTTTTGCGCACTACGGCCACAAGTGCCGAAGTGCTGGTGCCCCGCGGGGCCAGCACGGGTGCCGTTACGGCCGCCGGGGCTGGCGGCCGGGGGCAGTCAGGGGAATTATTCAACGTGCGTGCCCTGCCGCTGAACGATGCGGTTACCGTGTCGCCCAACCCCACCCACGATAAAGTCATCATCAGCTGGCGTCAGGCCGAGTTTGTAGTCCGGCAGGTGCGCATTTATGATTCCATCGGTAGTCTGATAGCGACCGAAACGGTGGCCTCAGCTACGGCTGATGAGCTGACCATATCCCTGGCCCACTGTCGGGCCGGCCTCTATCTGGCGGTAATCGAAACGCCAGCGGGACGGGTGGTAAAGCGCATCACTTTGCTGTAAAAGCAATTTGCAGGGCCCGCTGCCGCCGCCGGACAGGCATACAGGCCGGCTGGCGATGGGCGGGCCTATCATGCTGCCTGTAGCCGCAAGCTGTTCGGGCGGGCGGTTGCGCCCGTATTTCCTTACAGCGAAGCCGAGCTGCCTTCGCTGGCCGAAGAGGTGGTGCGCCAGCACATCACCGTGACCGGCGTACAACCCAAACTCTCGCTAAGTGTGGCACCCGCCGCTACTACCGGCCAGCCCAGCCGCTTCACCATTGTCGGAGCATTGGAAGGCGAGTATATTCTCAAGCCACCTACCAACCACTACCCCACTTACCGGAAGTGGAAGACCTGACGATGCACCTGGCCCGACTGTCGGCGAAGTCCGCCTGCACATGACTGATGACGCCATGACCCGTATCGACCGCCAGGCTACAGCGGTAGTTTAAAGCCCGGCCCTTGCCGGGTTTAACTGATACGCCCGCGTCTCTACCGTTGCCCAGACGCTGGAACTGCAGCTCGACATCCTGACCCAGATCCAGCTTGACCTTGCTGGCTGAGCTGGGGTAAAGGGCCCCAAGAAGACCTGTTCACCGGGGCAGTAGAAAGTTTGTAGCGGGTGGATAAGCCACCATATGCCAGAGAAAGGTATCTTTGGGCAGAACCCAACTTCTTTTTGTATGACGACCAAGACCACCAAGGCCGAGACTACCCCGGCTGCTACGCCTCAGCAGACTGACCTCACCCGCGAGACCATCCACCGCCGCGTAAAGCAGGCCCAGGAGCGTCGCCGCCGTAAGCTCAAGCACGTGAACCCCTAGTTCCCGCTGGCTTTCGCCGCAAGAAAAGCCCCATCTACCCGTGTAGATGGGGCTTTTCTATAACAGCTGTCCCGTCCGGAAATAGGTTGACAGCTTTTTTAAAAGGTGTGTCTCGTCCTGAGAAATGTCGACAGCTTTTTCCGCTTAAAACGGTCGTGGCTGTTGCAGAGCCCTCCCACTCGTTCAACGAACGGTTGTCGCTATTATAAAGACTCACAAAAAAACCGCCTTCTCGCCTATTTGCGAGTTTTCATTGGCGGTTGCAGAACCCAGCACGAGTTCCTCGACTGAGTTCTGCAACCGCCACGAATGATTTACTGAATACGTGTGCTCCGCCCTGGCCAGCGCCAAAGCCAATTTAGGCACACCTGCTACCTCGGCGACGACACGTCCGGGCTATGGACGGTGCTGCGCTGGGGCGGCGTGGCAATTGTACATGACCCAGCCGATGCTCGGCAGCCTACTATGACCACCAACGCGTCTTAATTTGTGGTCGTCGACTATTTGGTGGCATTTGGACCACTATTGGTGCGCTTTACGTATAAAAACTCCTTGCTGCATAAAGGTGGTACTTTACTTGGAAGCCGGCTGTATGCTGAATATGTCATTGTGCTGGATTTTGTATTACACTAATCTGGCGCAACGTTCATAGAGTAAGGCCTCCCGTCGTACAATGGGCTAGCTCCATCTGCAACTATTTTTACTTAAGCGCTTGCCTTCATGGCCAGCGAACCACCCCCGATGAAGGAAAGCGAAAACAAATACCGGCGCTTGATTGAAGCCAGCCCCGATACATTGGTGACGGTTGATGTAGCGGGTAATATCCTCGACCTCAATGAGGCCGCAGTAACGCTAACAGGAGTGGAGCGTGCTGCGCTGATGGGGGCTAACTTTTTTGCCTTTTTTACCGAGCCGAAACTGGTGTGGCAGGCCTGCCAGGAAGTGATGGCCCGCGGGGCGGTCAGTAACGTGCCATTCACGCTGCGTCACCGCAATGGCGTGCTGACCGACATTTTGTTTGATGGATCCGTGCATAGGGACGACCAGGGCACCGTGCTGGGCGCCGTGCTGGTGGTTCGGGAAGCAATCGGGAAAACCTGGGCCACGGAGCTGGGCATTGCCAATAAGGAGTTGGCGTTTCAGTACAACGAAAAGGAAAAGCGGGCCGACGAGCTCAGCATCGCCAATACAGAGCTGGCCTACCAGAACGATGAAAAGGAAAAGCGGGCCCAGGAGCTGAGTGTCGCCAATACGGAGCTGGCATTTCAGAACGATGAGAAGGAAAAGCGGGCGGCCGAGCTCAGCATTGCCAACAAAGAATTGGCTTATCAGAACGAAGAAAAGGAGAAGCGGGCTCAGGAGCTCCTTATTGCGAATGCGGAACTCGCGTTTCAGAACGACGAGAAAGAAAAGCGGGCCCAGGAGCTTCTTATCGCGAATGCGGAACTCGCGTTTCAGAACGACGAGAAAGAAAAGCGTGCCCAGGAGTTGAGCATTGCCAACGTGGAGCTGGCATTTCAAAACGACGAAAAGGAAAAACGGGCCGCCGAATTGGTCATTGCCAACGTCGAGTTGGCGTTTCAGAACGGCGAGAAGGTGAAGCGGGCGGCGGAGCTACGCCTGGCCAACTATGCCCGGGGACTGATTGAGGCCAGTCGCGACCCGTTGGTTACCATCAGCCCGGAGGGGAAAATTACGGACATGAACCAGGCCACGATCAGAATCACGGGCCGCGGCCGCGACCAGCTGATCGGGTCGGATTTCTTCGTCTACTTCACCGATCCGCAGATGGCGCGCGAAGTGTACGAGGCCGTATTTGCCAAGGGCACCGTGGCCGATTCCCCCCTTACGCTACGGCACAAAGACGGCAAGCTGACGGATGTGCTCTTCAACGGCTCAGTGTACAAGAACGACGAGGGCAAGGTGTTGGGCGTGGTGATTGTGGCGCGCGATGTAACCGACCAAAAGCGCATTGCCACCGAGCTGATTGAGGCCAAATTTGCAGCCGAGCGCGCCACGGTGCGGGCCGAAGAAGCCCAGGCCAAAGCCGAGAGTGCGGTGAAGGCCAAGCAGCAGTTTCTGAGCAACATGAGCCACGAGATCCGGACGCCCATGAACGCCATCATCGGGTTCACGAAGGTGTTGCTCAAAACCGAGCTGACCGACAAGCAGAAGCAGTACCTGACAGCCATCAAACTCAGCGGCGACACGCTCATCGTGCTCATCAACGACATCCTGGACCTGGCCAAGGTAGATGCGGGTAAGATGACTTTTGAGCAAATTCCCTTCAAGCTCTCGGCGTCAGTAGCGGCCATGGTGCGCTTATTTGAAGCCAAGGCGCAGGAGCAGAACCTGGCCCTGGTGCTGGATTACGACGCTAAAATTCCGGAAGTATTGGTGGGAGACCCGGTCCGGCTGCACCAGATCATCATCAACCTGGTGAGCAACGCCGTCAAGTTCACGAGCAAGGGCACCATTACATTGGGTGTGCGGATGCTGGTGCAGGACCAGGAAAAGGTTATCCTGGAGTTTGCCGTCACCGACACGGGCATTGGCATTGAGGAGGAAAAGCTGGGCACCGTGTTCGACGACTTCCAGCAGGCCACCAGTGGGACCAACCGCCTGTACGGCGGCACGGGGCTGGGGCTGGCCATTGTTAAGAACCTGGTAGAACTCCAGGGCGGCACGACCACCGTAAAAAGCCAGCTGGGCGTGGGCTCCACCTTTAGCTTTATCCTCAGCTTTGGCAAAACCACCGAGAAAGCCAACGACGAGTCGGGCCCGACTATCGAGTTGGAAACCGGCTTCGAGGATGTTAAAATACTAGTGGTAGAAGACATCGCGCTCAATCAGCTCTTAATGAGGACGCTGCTGGAGGGTTTTGGCTTTGCGATGGAGGTGGCCACCAACGGCAAAATAGCCATCGAAATGCTGCAGGCCACTCGCTACGACCTGGTGCTGATGGATCTGCAGATGCCGGTCATGAATGGCTTTGAGGCCACCGAATATATTCGAAATGAGCTAGGCCTGCGTGTGCCCATTATTGCCTTGACGGCCGACGTGACGACAGTGGACCTTGGCAAATGCACGGCCGTGGGCATGAACGACTACATCTCTAAGCCCGTTGATGAAAACCTGCTCTACAGCAAAATCATCAAGTACTTAAAGCAGCCTGCTTTCAGCCAAATTGCAGCGGTGCCCGCCGCCGTCTCCCGGCCCGCTCCATCCCAGATCTGCATCAACTTCGACTACCTGAGACGAATTACAAAGAGCGACGCCCGCATGGCCGAAATGATTGGCCTCTATCTGCAGGAAATTCCGCAGCTGGTGCAAACCATGAAAAAGGCTATTGCCGAAAAGGATTGGGCAGCGCTCAAGTACGCCACGCATTCCGTTATTCCCACCTTTGCCACAATGGGCATGGACCCGGCCTACGAGAGCATTGCCAAAGCCATTCAGGAACTGTCCGTTAAGCTGATTGCCGATGGTGCCGGGGCCAGCCGGGAGACCATGGCCAACTTGCTGTCCTTGTTTCTGAAGATAGAAACGGCCTGCGCCCAGGCCGCCCAGGAGCTGGAGCAAAAGCAACAGTCACTCTCCCAGGGCCTTGCCTAAGCCCAGCTCACTAAGCAATCCAGGTTAGGGCATAAATGAACATCAAAAGAGAGCTTTACCCACAGCATGTCGCCATTCAACGTATGGGAGCGCACCACAATGGTGGGTGTTGTTAAAGAATAGGGATGGCCTTTCAAGTTTTATGATATTACCGACAGCTTGGCAGCCGCCGGCATATTCCGAAGCTACGGAGTTACATGTTAAGAACGGTCGTCGTTTACAAGATGTAGAAAGAGCTTATACGGGCCGCAAACTTGGTTCAATAAAGCAGTCTCGGTTATTAGGGTTGGGCGGGCAGCAGTTGCGCCACGGATACCCAGCGCCCGTTCAGCACGACCCCACGCACGCGGCCTATGTTCGCAATGTTTTCTAAAGGGTTGGCATCAAGCAGCACCAGATCCGCGGCTTTGCCGGGTTCCAGGGTGCCGCGCTGGTCTTGCTCGCCCAGCCAAACGGCCGCATTGTAGGTCGCCGCCCGGAGCGCCTCGTAGGGGCTCAGGCCCAGTTTTACGAGCAAGCCCAATTCTTGAGCCATGCCGTAACCAGGCACCACAAAAGGTCCATCACCGGGGCTGATTAGAAACTGGACCCCGGCCTTGTGCATGATGCGAAAAGCCTGGCCGTACGTCCGCAGCGCTGCCGTGAACTGGGGGCGAGCCGCCGGGGGGAGCTGCTGGTTCTGGGTCGTCCACCATTGCTGCCACTCCTGGCGCACCGGGGAACTAACGTAGGCCAAGCCTGGCAGGCGTTGCAAATAGTCGAGCGGGTACTGAAGCCAATTGACTTCGTACCAATACAAATCAGGGCAGGTAAAGATCTGGTCGGCCGCCATTTGCCGGGCCAGTTGCTGTAACTGAACCGAATCCTGCTGGTAGGCACGGATAAATGCCTCAATGTGCTCAATGGAGGCCATCCGGGCGGCTACGGCCCCGCCCACCCCGCTGGCGGGCGCATGCCCGGCCACTTTGAACCCCAACTGGTGGGCATCGGTCAGCAGTGAGTCGTATTGCGGGACCGTCAGGCCGCCCAGGTATTTGGCAAAGTCGTAGCCGCTGGTTTGGTAGCGCGCCAGTATAGCGCGGCCTTTCCGAGCGGAATAGCTTTGGTCGCGGTTGAATACAGGAGAACCGAGATAAAGGCGGGGGGCCAGGGCGGCGGTGCGGCGCAGGCTGTCGCGCCAGTGTAGGTGGCTGGAATCACCTCGCATACTGCGCAAACCCACTACACCAGCTGCGAGTTGCAGCCGAAAATACGTGTTCAACGGATGCAAGGTGCCCTCCTTGCCCGGCAAATGCGCGTGCGTGTCTACCAGGCCGGGTAGCAGGTATTTGCCTCGGCCATTGAGCCGCACAGCCCCCGCCGGTGATTTAACCCGGTTAGCCGCCCCGATAATCTTGATTTGCCCCCGTTCGATGAGAACCGTCTGCCGGCGTAACACGGTGTCTTGGTTCATTGGAATCACGTTTACATGGGTGATGACCAACGGGGCAGTAGCCTGTGACCAACCCAGTTCACTGCGGCCAAGCAGCCCAATGGTCAACAGGGCAAGAACTAAAATTCGCATAAAGTGGGGTAGCTAATGGTATATGTAAGGGCCCTTAACAGGCAATAATTTCCACTCCCTAAGTCGGCCGCTAACCAGGAAATAGGCTACACGAAGGTAGTAGAAATGCTAGGCCAAAACCCACCCCGATTCCAAGGCCTGTCCGACAAGGAGTAGTAGGTTAAGCGACCCAACTCAGCAACAAAAGGGGGCGGGGGAGCCTCTCCTGCTGCTCCTGAATGCTGTTTGCTCCTTCTGGTAATGGCGACGGGGTTCGGGCTTACGAAACGCCGCTTTGTCTGGGGCGCTTTGTATCTGTCCTTCCCTTTGATTCTAGGCAGGTAACGACACAGTGAAGGTGGAGCCCACGCCCGCCTGGCTCTCCACCGTAATGGTGCCACCGGCATTTTCCACCAGCCGCTTCACCATGAACAGGCCCACCCCCGAGCCCTGGACGTGGGTGTGCATGCGGCGGAACATGCCAAACAGCTCGCCCTGCTGCGCGCTTGTCAGGCCCAGGCCGTTATCCTGCACCACCAGCACCAGGTGGCCGGGAGTACAACGGGCGCGCAGCTGCACCAGGGCCGGCCGGTCAAAGGCCCGGTACTTCACGGCGTTGCTCAGCAGATTATAGACCACCGAGCGCAGCGTTTTGGGCGCCACGCGCACATCCTGGCAACCGTCCACCTCCACTGTGAGCGTGATGTCGGCCGTTTCCAGCAACGGGGCCAGGTCGAGGCGCACCCCGCGGATGAGTTCGGGTAGGTCCGTTGTCTCGGGCACTTCGGCCAGCTGCAGCTGCGAGATGTCGGTGAGGTGGCCAATGGTTTGCTGAAAGCGGACCACTGAGTCCTCCATCATATCGAACAGGCGCGGGACCATCTCGGCCTGCAGCGCCTCTGGGGGCAACTGCTGGCGCAGGGCCAGCAGCAGGCCCTCGATGTTGGAAATCGGGGCCTTCAGGTCGTGCGAGGCGGTATAAACGAAGGTGTCCAGGTCAGTATTGGTCCGCAGCAGGCGGGTATTAGTGTCGTGCAGCTGCTGGTTGGTGGCCTGCATTTCCTGGTTGATGGCGGCCAGCTCCTCATTGAGCCGCTGTACCTGCTGGCGGGCCCGCACCTGGTCGGTCACCTCAATCGCCACGCACGCAATCTGCGCCACCTGTCCCTGGGCATCGCGCAGGGGCTGGAACACGAAGCTGAAATAGCCCAGCTCGTCGGGCCGGTGGTAAGCCAGGCGCGCCGGCAGTTCCTTCACCGACAGCATTTCGCCGCTTTCCCACACCGTGCCCAGCAGCTCCGGCAGGCCCTGGCCCACCAGCTCCGTCATCACCTCCAGGTAGGGCCGGCCCAGCAGCTGCTGCCGGGGGCGGCCCAGAATCTGTTCCATGAGCGGATTAACTATGCTGAAAACGTACTCCGGCCCTTCCGCCACCCAGATGGCCATGGGCGACTGCTCAAACACCGTTTCGACCAACTCCTGCTGCGCCTGCCGGGCCTGGCGGGCGCGCACTTGCTCGGTTACTTCGTGAATAAAGACGGCCACCCCGGCAATGTGCTCGTGCTCGCGGTAGGCCTGGTAGGTGAACGTAATGTAGCGCGGCGGCCCGCCCGACTCCGTTGTG
This sequence comes from Hymenobacter lapidiphilus, assembly GCF_013377885.1. Taxonomy (GTDB): domain Bacteria; phylum Bacteroidota; class Bacteroidia; order Cytophagales; family Hymenobacteraceae; genus Hymenobacter; species Hymenobacter lapidiphilus. The sequence continues at coordinate 10,532 of NZ_JABKAU010000019.1, read as the reverse complement.
CGCAGCGGCTGCTCCAGGCTCTGGTATGTTTCGCCGGTTTCGAATACCCGGTCGAGGCGGCCAATAACATCGGCCGTCGCCAGGGCGGGGTACGCCGCCACTAAGGGCCGGCCCAGCAGGTTCTGGCCCGGATACAGCTCCTCGAAGGCGGTATTGAAGTACTCGATGCGGTGGTCGGGCTCGCGCAGCAGGGCCACGGCTACCGGGGCCCGCTCAAAGAGGCTGAGCAGCTCCTGGCGCTCCGCGGCGCTGCGCTGGGCTCCGGCCAGCAGGGCCGCCTGCAGCGTGTCGGCCTCCCGACGGCCCACCACCTGCTCGGTCACGTCGTAGATGAAGGCGGCCACACCCACAATCCGGCCCTGCTCGCGGTAGGCCTGGTAAGAGAAGGTGACGTAGCGCGGGCTGCCGGGTTGCAGGTCGGCCAGGGGCATATCCAGCACGGCCTGCGGCTCGCCGGTGGCAAACACGCGGTCGAGCAGCGAAAGCAGCCCGGCCAGTTTAAGTCGTGGGTACACTTCGGTTAGCCGGTGGCCATGCATATCCTCGCCCGTCCATTCTTCGGGCGGAAAAAGCTCCTCGAAGGCGGTGTTGAAATACTCGATGCGGTGGTCGGGCTCGCGCAGCAAAACAATGGCTACCGGCGACTGGGCAAACACCTGGTAGAGCTCCTGGCGCTGCTGGGCTTTGCGCTGCACGGCGGCCAGCGCGGCCCCTTGCAGCGTGTCGGCCTGGCGGCGGGCCAGCACCTTGTCGGTCACATCGACCACAAACACCAGAATGCCCTGGCTCTGGTGCTGCCCGGCGAACAGGGGCTGGTACACAAAGTCCAGGTGGTGCTGGACAGCCACCCCGGTCTGGGGGTCGGTTAGCATAAGAGCAATATCCTGCCCTCTATGAGGCTGGCCGGAGGTGTAAACCCGGTCGAGCAGCGCCACAAAACCCTGCTCGGCCAATTCGGGCAGCTGTTCAGCCACCGATGCGCCCAACACGGCCCGGCCGCCTACTAACGCCTGATACTGTTCATTGACAAACTGGAACCGGTGCCCCGGGCCGCTGAGCGTGGCCACGGCCGCCGGCACCTGACCCAGAATCTGACGCAGTAAACCCTGCTGCTCGCGCAGCTGCTCGCGTTGGTGCTCGGCCTCGTGCAGGGCAGCCCGCACCTCGGCCGAGCGGACCGTTACGCGCAGCTCCAGCTCGTCGTTGAGCTGCTGCACCTGCTGGCGGGCCAGCACCTGCGCCGTTACCTCCATGGCCGAGGTAATAATGCCTGTAACCCGCTGTTGGGCATCGCGCTGGGGCTGGTACACTATGTTGAAGTAACTTGGCACCAGTTCACCCGTCCGGAGGCGGTCAATATGTACCAGCTGCTCGCGCAGGAAGCAGGGGCGCCCGGTGCGGTACACGTCATCAAAAATGGCTTCAAAGCCTTGGCCGGCCACTTCGGGCAGGGCCTCAAAATGGGGTCGGCCCACGACCTGTTCCAGGGGGCGGCCCCAAATCAGGCATACTTCCGCATTAGCAAAGCTGACGAGGTAGTCCGGCCCCTCAAAGATGGCAATGGCCATTGGCGCCTGCTCAAAGGCATTGCGTAAGGTGGCCAGCTGGCCTTCAGCCGCGGTAAGAGCAGCCGGCTCGTGCGGCGGGCTGGGGTACTGGGATGACGCTACCGCGTTGTCGGGCTGGACGCTGGCCTGTGTCAGACTCACCAGCAGCCCCTGCTCCAGCCGGGTAGCATGAACATGGAAGGTCGTTTCGTGGCCATCAATCGGGTATAGCTGATCGAACTGTGCCGGCGCGTTTGCCCACCACGCGTCGCGGTGGCGGGCAAACGTGCCGCCGGCCTCGCCGCCGGGCCATTGCTGTAAGTAGCTGCCGGCGGGCTGAGCCGACAGGCCCAGCAGCCGCTGGGCGGCGGCGTTCAGGTAAGCGAACTGGAAATCAACCACCTCTCCGGCCGCGTCAAACAGGGGGGTGTAGTACACGACCCCATGGGGAAGCAGCTCCAGCAAAACGGGCAGCGTGGCAACGGGCAGGCCCGAAGGAATGGTTGAGCTCATTGTATGCAAGCGGCTAAATCGGACTCCAAATATACCACCTCTGGCGAAGGGAACACGAACGGAAGAGCTTGGTAATTATAAACCTGGAAGCTGATAATTGCCAGGTTAATATGCGGATAGAATACTTCGCTTTAAGCAATGAAGTAGCTTACTCACAATTAAATAGAATGGGGCGATTTCGAGTGCGCATCCTTGGCTGCAAAATAGTCTTGTCTCATTCTGCGTCCGGGCGGCGCAACCCCAACTAGCGGCGGTAGCGCTCAACGCTGGACTCGCTCACGCCCGTAGCGGCCACCGTCTGATGCACCGGCATTGCCGGCGCTGGCCCGTAGAATGCTTTCCCGGTCGTACTGCTGCATATACTTCAGATGGCTCGGCTCATTAAGCAGTTTCTGTGAGGCAGAGTGATGGTCGACCTGGTTTTTGACACGTTGTAATCCAGCATGCAACGTCAATCTGATAGCCTCACAAGACATAATTTGCGGTCTGCGACTGGTTTTGGGGAAATTACTCACTAACCTTGACTGCCAATTTGTTCCTGCCGCCGATGTACAAATCCTTCGTCAAACCCCTCCTCTTCAACCTCGATGCGGAGCGCGCCCACCACCTTGTTTTCGACAATCTGCGCCGCACCGCGCGGGTGCCGGGCACGCCCGCCCTGCTCCGGGCACTCTACGGTTTCCAGCATCCCAGCCTGGAACGCGAGGTTTTTGGACTCAAGTTTCCCAACCCGGTGGGGTTAGCGGCAGGGTTTGATAAGAATGCGGCCCTGACTGACGAGTTGGCCACGCTGGGCTTTGGCTTCGTGGAAATCGGAACGGTAACACCCCGGCCGCAGCCTGGCAACCCCACCCCGCGCCTGTTCCGGCTCCCGCAGGACGAGGCGCTGCTTAACCGTATGGGCTTCAACAACGAGGGAGCGGCCGTGGTGGCAGCGCGCCTGGCCCGGCGACGTAACCGGCAGCTGCTCATCGGCGGCAACATTGGCAAGAACAAGGACACGCCTAACGAGCACGCCGCCGACGATTACGTGGCCTGCTTTGAGGCGCTGGCCGAGGAGGTGGACTACTTTGTGGTGAACGTGAGCTCGCCCAACACGCCCAACCTGCGCCAGCTGCAGGAGAAAGAGCCGTTGATTGACCTGTTGCAGCAGGTACAGGCCCGCAACCAGGCCCGTGCCACCCCGCGCCCGCTGCTGCTCAAAATCGCGCCCGACCTCACCGACTCGCAGCTCGACGACATTCTGCTCATCGCCCGCGAAACCCAGCTGAGCGGCCTCGTGGCCACCAATACGACTATTCGCCGCGACAACCTGAGCACGGAGCCCGGCCACGTGGCCAGCCTGGGAGCGGGTGGCCTGAGCGGGCGGCCGCTACGGGCCCGGGCCACCGAAGTCATCCGCTACCTGCACCGGAAATCCGACGGCGGGCTGCCTATTATTGGCGCGGGCGGCATTCATTCGGCCGCCGATGCGCAGGAGAAGCTGAACGCCGGAGCTTCGCTGATTCAGCTGTATACCGGCTTCATTTATGAAGGACCGGCGCTGGTGAGCCGAATAAACCGGAGCCTGGTGCGGGGCTGATGCAGTTCGACTTACCCCGGCACTTCCCGGTACTATTTGGAGCGGGCCGCAACTGAAACAGCCCCTGAAATACCGTGTACTTCAGGGGCTGTTTGGTGCCGCCGCCGGGTAATTTGCGAGCAGTAGGCAGTGGTATAAAGAGCTAAAGTTAGGCCGGATGTGCTTGCCAAGCAACCGGTTGCGCGATGCTCCGTTTTTTTTGGCGGTGAAAAGAGCAACAAAAGGCGCGTCGTTCAGCCCCTTAGCCTGAAAAATTGAGTCTGAAAAAAGCAGCCCGGAAAAATTAGCAGTGCCGATGAATTATTGGTCGTTACAATGCCGTAGCTTTGCAGCATGCTTCAACCAAAGAATCTGTTGACGAAGCGTGGAACCCAGTCCGACTGGGAACCGCAAGTGGACCGGAAGGTCTGCGGTCCTGTCGGTTTTCCCGATTCTGCCACTGGTATTTCTGTTGTTTTTTCTGGGTATTGCCCCGCCACCGTTTCGGATTCCGAAACGGTTTTTTTATGTCCAATGAGTTTGCCGGTTGCCGCCCCGCGGCTGGGACTGCGGCCACCATCGTTCCGATCCACACTGGCACTCGCCGCTTCAACTGTACGCCCGGTTTCCTGTCGCTCAGCAAAGTATGGAGATACTAGACCATTGGAATAAACCATTTGGCTGATAAACACTGACTGCGTACTTAATTTTTCCAACCTGGTATGGCACGCAAAGACCTGCTCGACATCGCATCCCTGCACCCTGAGGAAATCGGGTTTCTGCTCGACCAATCATCGTCCTTTAAGAAACTGTTCACCCATTCGGTGAAGAAAATCCCCGCGCTGGAGGGTAAGTCCGTGCTCATGCTGTTCTACGAGGCCAGCACCCGCACGCACTCCTCCTTCGAGGTCGCAGCCAAACGCCTCTCGGCGGAGGTAACGAATTTCGACGTGGCCCACTCCTCTATCTCCAAGGGCGAGTCGGTGCGCGAAACGATTGAGACGCTCCAGGCCATGCGCACCGACTACATCGTCGTTCGCCATAGCCACCCCGGCCTGCCCGGCATGATTGCCCGCCAAACCACGGCCTCGGTTATTAATGCCGGCGACGGAGCCCACGAGCACCCCACCCAAGCCTTGCTGGACGCCTTTACCATCAAGGAAAAATTCCCTGACCCCCGCGGCAAAAAGGTCCTCATCATCGGCGACATTCTCCACTCCCGCGTCGCGCGCTCCACCAGCACGTTGTTGCAAAAGCTGGGCATCGAGGTAGCGTACCTGGGTCCGGGCTCGCTGGTGCCCAAGTACGTGCCGGCCACCATCCGCCGCTTCACCGACTACGAGGCGGCCATGGCCTGGGCGCCCGATGTAGTGTACCTGCTGCGGGTGCAGATGGAGCGCCAGGATGTGCAGTTTTTCCCCAGCCTCCGCGAATACCACCGGGTGTACGGCATCACCAATACCCGGCTGGCGGAAATCAGCGACCGGGGCCTTTACATCATGCACCCTGGCCCCGTAAACCGGGGGGTTGAGCTGTGCGACGCCGTGATGGACTACGAGCGCAGCCTGATTACCAACCAGGTCGAAAACGGCATCTCGGTCCGCATGGCCGTGCTCGACTGGCTCAAGCCGGGCGGGGAATTCCCAAAGCAGGTGTCGTACGTAGCGCGGCAGCGCGCCGACTCGACAGTGCTCACGCCCTGATTAAAACGGTTATGCTGAGCGAAGACGCAGCATAACCGTCCCTTGATTTTCGGCTACTTCCTACATAACCATATCATCACCTATTCATGCTGCTGCTTCAAAACGCCCGCATCGCCTCCGAAAACTCACCCGTACTTGTCGAAAGTGATGTCCTGATTGTCGAAGGAAAAATTCAGGACATCGGCATCAACCTGGCCATTCCTGAGGGAGCTCAGGTCATTGATGCGCGCGGCCGGGTGCTGATGCCCGGCATGTTTGATGCCCACGTGCATTTCCGCGCCCCCGGGTTTGAGAACAAGGAAACCATCACCACGGGCAGCGAAGCAGCCATCAATGGCGGTGTTACCGGCGTGGTGATGATGCCCAATACCCGTCCGGCCCTCGACTCGGCCACCTCCGTAGCCACTGTGCTCGACAATGCCCGCGACCGGTCGCGCATTCCGGTGTACACCTCCGGCTGCGTTACTAAGAACCGGGAGGGCAAGGAACTGGCGGAAATTGAGGGCATGCGCGAGCTCGGGGTGAAAATGCTCACCGACGACGGAGATACCACGGCCGACCCCGCCGTGTTGCTGCGGGCCATGCAGTATGCCACCGAGTTTGGGATGTTTTTCGCTAGCCACTGCGAAGTGCCGGAGCTGGCCGGGCCGCGTGCCGTGAACGAAGGGGTGATGAGCTACCGGCTCGGCATCAAGGGTTCGCCGGCTTGCGCGGAAGAAATTATCATCGACCGCGACATCCGCCTGGCCCATGCGGCGGGCGCGCACGTGCACATCCAGCACGTTTCCAGCAAGCTCGGCATGGAAACCATCCGCTGGTGGAAATCGCGCGGCGATGTGAAGGTGACGGCGGAAGTGACCCCGCACCACCTGATGTTCACCGACGAGCACATCGGCGACTATGACACGAACTACAAGATGAACCCGCCGCTCCGCACCCAGGCCGATTGTGATGCGCTACTCGAAGGGCTCATCGAAGGCGTATTCGACATTATTTCCACCGACCACGCGCCGCACACGCCGTTCGAAAAGGCCCAGGATTTTATCACCGCGCCCAATGGCATCACCGGCCTGGACACGGCCCTGGTGTCGCTCTACCACCACTTCGTCGAGCCCGGAAAATTTGGGTGGGATCTGGTGGTGAAGCGCTATTCGGCGGAGCCCCGCCGCTTGATGGGCCTGCCGGCAGCCGCCATTGCAGTCGGCCAACCGGCCAACTGCGTTTTATTCGATACCGAAGCGGAAACGACTTTCACGCGGGACTTCATGAAGTCCAAATCCCAGAACACCCCCTTTATCGACCAAACGCTGAAAGGTCGGGTGGACCTGGTGATTTTAGGAACTGAAATCCTGCTGGAACGCGAATAGGCTGTTTAAACCACTAAGAACGGTCATGCTGAGCGCAGTCGAAGCATCTCTACCGCTTCGTTGCAATAGACAGGATTACCATTGCGGTAGAGATGCTTCGACTACGCCTCCGGCTTCGCTCAGCATGACGACGACCAAGTAACCGAACAAGTAATTTCAATGAATACTCCTTCTTCCTCTGACTCCTCCGGCCCCAACGCCTCCCCAGACAAGCCCCTGATTGGCGTGGTGATGGGCTCCAGCAGCGACTGGGATACCATGCAGCATGCCGTACAGATGCTCACGCATTTCGGCGTAGCCCACGAAGCGCGCGTGGTGTCGGCCCACCGCATGCCCGACGACTTGTTTGCCTACGCCGAACAGGCGGGGCCGCGCGGCTTGCAGGCCATTATTGCCGGGGCCGGGGGAGCCGCCCACCTGCCGGGCATGCTGGCGGCTAAAACCACGGTGCCCGTGCTGGGGGTGCCGGTGGCCAGTCGCCATTTGCAGGGCGTGGATTCGCTGCACAGCATTGTGCAGATGCCCAAAGGGATACCCGTCGCTACGTTTGCCATTGGCGATGCCGGGGCGGCCAATGCCGCGCTGTTCGCCGTGAGCATGCTGGCCCTGCACGACCCAGACCTGGCGACCAGGCTGCACGCGTTTCGCGCCGCACAAACCGAAGCCGCCCGCGCCATGACGCTGCCCGTATGAGCGACAAAACGCATAGACTCGCCATAACCCCGATTTATCCGGGCAGTACGGATGCCGATGGGCAGCGGGCGACCCTGGGGGTGCTGGGCGGCGGCCAGCTGGGCCGCATGTTCGTGCATGCCGCCCAGCGCCTGGGCTACTTCACCGCCGTGCTGGAGCCCGACGCGCGAAGCCCGGCCGGGCTGGTGAGCCACCACCATATCCAGACCGACTACAACGACCCGACTGGGCTGGCGCAATTGGCCCACCTGTGCCAGGCCATCACCACCGAGTTTGAAAACGTGCCCGCCCAGGCCCTGCAAACGCTGGCCCTAACCCGCCCCGTAGCCCCAGGCGCGGCCGTGGTCGGCATTGCCCAGGACCGCATTGAGGAAAAAGCCCACTTCACGGCCGGCGCCGACCTGTCGGGGGTGGCCTGCGCGCCCTACGCGGTGATTGAAACGCCGGCCCAGCTCCAGGCCGTGCGGGACGACCGGGCTGATTTGCTGCCCGGCATCCTCAAAACCGCACGTATGGGCTACGACGGCAAGGGCCAGGTCCGGGTGAAGACCGCTGCTGAGCTGGCCACCGCCTGGGCCGAGCTGGGCAGCGTGGCCTGCGTGCTGGAAAAAATGCTGCCGCTCACGGCCGAGTGTTCGGTGCTGGTGGCGCGCGGCTGGGACGGGCAGGTTGTCAGCTTCGCCGCGCAGCGCAACGTGCATGTCGATGGCATTTTGGCCGTGACCCACGCTTACGAAGGCAATATACCGCCCGCCCTGGCCACCAGGGCTCGTAGCGCGGCCGTTTCCCTGGCCCAGCATCTGGGCTATGTGGGGGTGCTGTGCGTCGAGTTTTTTGTGGTGGAAGGCGACAACGACCACGGCGACCTGGTAGTCAACGAGATGGCCCCGCGCCCGCACAATAGCGGCCACTACACCCTGGACGCCTGCGACGTGTCGCAGTTCGACCTACAGGTCCATGCCATGGCGGGCCTGCCCTTGCCGCCGCCGCGTCAGCACTCGCCGGCCATCATGCTCAACCTGTTGGGTGAAGTGTGGTTTGATGCCAGCGGCCAACAGCGGGAGCCGGACTGGCACGCCGTGCTGAGTTTGCCGGGCACGCACCTGCACCTCTACGGCAAGGCAGCAGCGCGCGTCGGCCGCAAAATGGGCCACCTGACCATCACCGGGCCGGATGTCGCCAGTGTTAAAATTGTGGCGCGGCAGGCTGCTGAATTGCTCGGCCTGCCGGGTCTGGACGCCATCTAAATACCGTTTGTGTTAAGAAAAAATCACATTAAACGAATGGTCATGCTGAGCTTGTCGAAGCATCTCTACCGCTTCGGCTGAGCCATTCAACGAAGCGGTAGAGATGCTTCGACAAGCTCAGCATGACGTTCCTCCTGCGTTCAACCATCATGTCCCAGACAGTAACCCTAACCCTCTCCGACGGCACCACTATCACCGGCGAATCCTTCGGGGCCTTCACCTCCGCCGCCGGCGAAGTCGTGTTCAGCACGGCCATGACCGGCTACCCCGAAAACCTCACCGATGCCTCCTTCGCCGGCCAGCTACTGGTGCTCACCACCCCCATGGTGGGCAACTACGGCGTGCCCGGCGAGGAGCTGTACGAGTCGGTTTCGACCATTTTTGAGTCCGACAAAATCCACATTGCCGGGCTCGTGGTGAACTACTACTCCGAGGAGCACAGCCACTGGAACGCCGCCAAAAGCCTCGGCGACTGGCTCAAGGAGTACAACATCCCCGGCATCTGCGGCGTCGATACCCGCATGCTCACCAAGAAGCTGCGCGAGGAAGGCGCGATGCTGGGCAAAATCGTGGCCGGGGGCAACGACGTGCCCTTCCACGACCCTAACCTCGACAACCTGGTGGCGCAGGTGAGCCAGCCCGGCGTCCAGCACTTCGGCAGCGGCCAGCACAAAATCGTGCTCGTGGACTGCGGCACCAAAACCAACATCATCCGCTGCTTCCTGGAGCGCGACGTGGAGCTGATTCGCGTGCCCTGGGACTACGATTTCACGACCCTCGACTACGACGGCCTGTTCCTGAGCAACGGCCCCGGCGACCCCAAAATGTGCGAAGCCACCATCCGGCACCTGCAAACTGCCCTGGCCCAGGACAAGCCTATTTTCGGCATTTGCCTGGGCAGCCAGCTCATGGGCCTCGCGGCGGGCGGCGACACGTTCAAGCTCAAATACGGCCACCGCAGCCACAACCAGCCCGTGAAGCTCACCGGCACCCAGCGCTGCTACATCACCAGCCAGAACCACGGCTTCGCGGTGGACACCGCCACGCTCCCCGCCGAGTGGCAGATGCTGTTCGAGAACCTGAACGACGGCACCTGCGAAGGCATCAAGCACACGTCCAAGCCGTTCTTCTCCACCCAGTTTCACCCCGAAGCCGCTGGCGGGCCGCAGGATACCGAGTTTCTGTTTGATGATTTTTTGAAAGCTGTGGTAGAATATAAAGCTTCAATATCCAACTAGACTTTACCAGCAATGACGACGGATAAAGGCGAGATACTGAAAGTGCTGAAAGCAGCACTTCTAGGTACATGTTACACGAAATTTACCTACTATATCACCGCCTTCGAGTGTGAATTATTTAATGACAGGCTTGGTATAAGCGCCTATCTTATTCTTAGTGACATTGAGTTAGAGAATAAAACTGAATGGAATAAGTGGGTGCAGTCAGCCCCGTTCAATATAGAAAACAGCAACGGGCCAGAAGAACCCGCCAGAGTGTTTTTGATGGGCTTGCTAACACAGGCGATAATTCAAAATATAGAAGAAGAGAACGAGGGTACCCTAATAATTACTTTTCAAAATGGGGTGAAGGTCAGACTAATGGGTGAAGTTGAAATTGCAGACCAGTCTTGGATTATCGAATTTAGAAATTCTGATGGCCAGAAAATTGGTGACTGCACATGCTCATTTAATGAACTGTTTATGAATACTAGTGAGGAATTAATGAACATGCTGAACTTGGCAGACCACTGATTTAGAAAATTTAGGAGGCTGACCCCCAACGAATTCAACGAAGCGGTAGAGATGTTTCGACTCCGCTGCGCTCCGCTCAACATGACGGTCAAGCCGTTCAAAAAGAACAGTACCCTTAGCATGAACAAACCCAACAAAGTACTCATCCTT
>NZ_JABKAU010000018.1 GCF_013377885.1 Hymenobacter lapidiphilus | reverse complement strand
GTACAGATGGCGGCGCAACTACAGCAGGAGTAAGGCACAAAAAAAGCGCCGGCCTACTGGCCAGCGCTCTGCTTAAGTTTTGGGTAAGGACAAGGCCGGATTCCGGCGAGGGCGTTTAACCTTTAAAAACGGAAACTAATAGCTCAATGCATGCTTAGGCGCGCACCGGCAGCCACTTATCGAACACGCGCTGCTGCTCGGCGGTGGGGTTGGGCTGGCGCTCGATGCGGTAGCGGCTGAGGGGGCTGGCCAGCAGCGGGAAACTCACCTCCTGCACCCGGCCCTCGCGGGTTACGAGCAGCTTAACGGTAGAACCCACGGGCCGACCGGCCAGCAGCTTATTGAGGTCGTCGGTTACGCGCGCGCCATCGAGGCTCAGGATTTCGTCGCCTACATTGAGGCCACCCTGCCAGGCACTGCCGTCGCGCACTACGCTGGCCACCGTCTGGCGGCCCCCGGCGGGACTGATACGGGCACCAAGGTCAATTTCGGTGGCCGGGGCGGGCGTTATGCTTAGGCGCAGACCAGCATAGGCCAGGGCCTGCTCGTAGGGCAGCATTTCGGTGCCGTACACGTGCTTGGCAAAGAACGAGTCGAAGCGCTGGCCGGCTATTTTGGCTACCGCATCCTGGTACTCCTGATCGGTGAAGCCCCGGCCCTGCTTGAGGTAGTATTGGTCGTAGAGGTAGCGCATCACATCATCAAGCCGCTTCTCGCCTTTGGTGGCGTTAATTACCATCAGGTCGAGCACGGCCCCGATTACTTCGCCCTTATCGTAGTAGCTGATGGCCGTGTTGGACGAATTTTCGTTGGGGCGGTACTGCTTGATCCAAGCATCGAAGCTCGACTCGGCGGCCGACTGCACCTTGTTGCCGGGCGTGTTCTCGACGCGGTTGATGCCGTTGCTTAGGTCGGCCAGGTACTGATCGGGCGTCACGAAACCAGCCCGCTGCATAATCAGGTTGGAGAAGTACTCGGTGCCGCCCTCGCTCACCCACAGCATGCGGGTGTAGTTTTCCTTGTCGTAATCGAACGGTCCCAGCGCTACCGGGCGGATACGTTTCACGTTCCAGAGGTGGAAATACTCGTGCGCCACCAGCCCCAGGAAGCCCTTCCAGCCAGCTTCGGAGGCGTAGGCATTGCGCGACACCGACAGCGTAGTGGAAAACAGGTGTTCCAGTCCCCCGGTGCCCCGGTCAATGTTGTGCACAATGAACACGTATCGGTCGAGCGGGTTGCGGTCCATCACTTTATGCGACTCCTCGCACACGCGCTGCATATCGCGGGTGAGGCGCTGCTCGTCCACTACCGGGTCGCCGTACATGGCCACCGTGTGGGGCGTGCCGTTGGCCGTGAAGGTGTATATCTTCTGGTTCCCGATTTCGATGGGCGAATCGGCCAGCTCGTCGTAGTTGCTGCTGCGGTAGGTGAAGGTGCCACCGGCGGGCTTGAGGCTGGTGCTTACCTGGCTCCAGCCAGCAGCGGGCTTCACCTCCAGCTGGCTGGGCAGCTGCTTGTTTTCGGCCGGATACATGAACACACTTGTGCCATTCACGTAGCCGTGCGAAGCATCAACGAAGCTGGTGCGCACGCTTAGCTCGTAGGCGTACACTTTGTAGCGCACCACGAAGTTGCGGGCTTTGGGATGGTAAACGCGCCAGGTGTTCTTGTCTAGCTTCTCGGTGCGCAGGGCCTGGCTGCCGGCCGTGGCGCCGAAGTCCTCCACGTTGCGCTCAAATTCCCGAATCAGGTACGAACCGGGGGCCCAGACGGGCATTTTAACGTCGGTGTAGGCTTTGTTGAAACCGTCGAGGTTCATCTCGACTTCGAAGTAGTGGGTTTGCGGGGCCGGCATGGCCAGCGTATAGCGCAGTGTGGGCGCGGCCAGGGCGGCTGGGGCCACGTGGCCCAGCAGCACACCCAGGGCCGCCACCGCCAGGCGGCGGCGAGGAGCAGTCAGGAGCATTCAGAATGAAAAAAGGGTGGGCAAACAGATAGACCCAGCCTTACAGGCTGGTTGGGCAAAGAACGGAGAAAACCCCGAAAGGCTGCAACTACCAGCGGGGTATGCCGCCTATTTGCCACCGGCAATATACTTTACGTGTGTCCGCCCAGCACACCGGAACCCGCACCGTATCATAGCCGTTAAGCAAGCCACCAACTCTAATTTCAAGCAATGCGCTACGTCTGGTCGGTTTTTCTGCTGCTGATTGCCCTGCTGGTGGGTCGGGCGATTTGGGTGCGGCTACCGCATCCCGCTTCTGCACGTGATGCCACTGCTGCCTCCCCCACGCCAGCCCGCACCACCGCCTATACGCCAGCCGCCACAGGCCCGGCAGTTGGTAAATCACGTTCTGTTGCCGCTTTACCGTCCCCGAACCCAGCATCTCCAGCATCCGGCTTGCGGGCCGGTGCGCCCTCCAGCAAGGCCGATAGTATTGTAGCCTTCGCTCTGCGGCAACTCGGCACTCCTTACCTGTACGCCGGCACCACGCCCAACAGTGGGTTCGACTGCTCGGGATTTGTCATGTATGTGTTTGCCCGGTATGGCGTGCCCACACCTCATTCCACAGCCATGCTGATTGATGTGGGCCGCCCAGTGGCCCGCACAGCCGCCCGCCCCGGCGACATTGTGGTGTTTACCGGCACGGCCGCTACTTCTACCACGCCGGGCCATGCGGGTATCATCGTCAGCCAGCCCGGCGAGCCCATCCGGTTCGTGCATTCGTCCTCGGCCCGCCGCGAATCGGGGGTTAAAATCAGTCAGGTAGAAGGCTCCGGCTACGAGCGGCGCTTCATGCAGGTACGGCGGGTGCTTTAGCAAATACAGCTGCAGGTCAATCAATTGCTGAGTTTTGTCCATTCCTGCCGACCACACCAGTAGCCCTACTCCGCTACCACCTGAACGCAACGATGCCCGGCTGCCTGTGCAGACCTCCTTTTCGAGGCTGCTGGGCAAACCGGGCATCTAATCCTTCAAATCTTACCAAGCGGCTGAACTGGGGTACAGCCCCGCCATCTATCTGTAAGACCTTGCCAGAATGCGAAAACCCACCCTGAAGGGCTAACTGGGTTCTGCGCGTAAGCTGTTGTTAAGCGCGTCCGGCGGTGATGCGGACTACATTCGACAGGCTTGGCAGGATTTGGTTGGGACTACTAGACATTTTGTACCTCCTTTCTTTAGATCCGACATAACCCCTGCTTCGCTGCCCAGCACCTTAGGGCGGCTTGGCGGAGGCTGTAGCACTCACTACGCATGGTAAAGTTAAACGCTAAGGGGAAGGTTCAAAATAAAAACAGCTTTTTTTACGCTCCAGAGACGCATTTAATTCCATCTAATTGATAATCACTGGCTTTTACTGGGCTTAATTCACCGGTCGGTGAGTGTATTCAGATTCTGGCTTCATAGTTGCAACATAGCCGATATGGTTGAAATCTGGCCGATCAGCCGGTTCAGCTCGATTTCACTATCTTTTCTCACGAATTCACTCCCACTTCACCATCACCAATTCCATGAAAAAATTTCTTCTTCTAAGCGTAGCAATCCTCTTTGGCCTGCTATCCTCGGCTTCGGCCCAATCTCTCTCTCCGCTGGGCGTATGGACCAATGCTGAAAAGAAGGCCACCTTCGAGATTTACAAGTGTGGTACCAAGCTCTGCGGTAAAATTGTGTCGCTGACGGTGCCCAACGACGCGTCTGGCAAGCCCAAGACGGACACCCAGAATCCCGAACCAAAGCTTCGTACCCGCCCCCGCCTGGGCATGGTATTCATGAACGGCTTTGAGTATGACGAGAGCAACAAGTGGGATGATGGCAAAATCTACGATCCGGAAACCGGCAAAACCTATTCCTGCTACATGAAGATGATCAACGCCAACACCATGGAGGTGAAAGGCTACATCGGCTTCTCGCTTATCGGTAAGTCGCAGACCTGGACCCGGGTGAAATAAGGCGCACTACTGCACCAGCTTCGGCGGGGCTCCCGATAACGGGAGCCCCGTTTTTTTGCGACATCCGGGGCCGTGTGCCGGCCTGTTTTTGGAACCTGGGCGGCCGGCTGGCCAGCAAACCATTTGACCAGCCTGCGGTTACTACTTAAATTCAGCCACTCGTTTTGCTCGACCTGCTCAAAAAGCTTTTTATCGGCTCCACCCCCGAATCGGGTGTCTGGCAGCCGCTGCACCGCAGCCCGGCGCAGGAGCGGCGCAGGCAGCAGTGGCTGGCTCAGCAGGTGTATCTCAACTGGGCGGGGCCTTATTTCAAGGCCTATCATTACCAGAAAGCCGGCTTGCCCGGGGCCAGGTTTCGGGTGCAGCTGGCCCGCAAGGAAGGTCAGCGCGGGGCAGTGTTCCTGTACGACCCCAGCATGGGACCAGGCAACTTCCAGCATTTTTTCGACTTCGTTCGCGACAGGGTGCTGGCCCAGGGCTATCAGTTGGGTGCGGCCGACCAACGCACCCTGCACCACGAGCAGTACGCCGAAAGCACTCAGAAGTATTTCCTCAAGCCCCAGCCCAACGACTGCACGGACACCGGCCGCTGCAACCAGCGTTTCGGCAACGTAACCCTCGATCTGGTAAGTGTGAATGGCCAACCTGGCTTTATCCGGCTCGCCAACAACCCCTTCACCGACGAAATTTTTACGCCGGCCGCGACCTTCGATGCGCTGGTAGATGCCGTTTTCAACCTACCCCCTGCCCCGCCTGAGGTGGAGGAGCTGATAATGGCCTACAAAAAGCCATTAGCATAGCGGCTTGTACCAGCTAAAAACCGGCAAGGCCGCTGAACTTCCTATTGAGGAAGTTCAGCGGCCTTGCCGGTTTTTAGCTGGTACTTTTTAATTCTCCTTCACGAACCGGGCACGGCTGGCCGAACCGTCGGGGCTGAGCAGGCGCAGGTAGTAGAGGCCGGGGCGTAGCGTACTGGTTTGCAGCACGGGGCGGGCGGCAGGCACGGTTTGGCGCAACACCACGCGGCCGGCCGCATCGGTTACCACCGCCTGCGCGCTCGGGCCGCCGAAATCGGCTAGGCGCAACTGGTCGCGGCAAGGGTTGGGGTACACGCTGAGCTGCGGCGTATGGGCCGATTGGGTGCTCGTCACAACTCCCTCATCGCGCACGGCCGGGCCGGCAGTGTTGTTGAGCAGCCACTGATCGGGGTCGATTTCGATGCTAATCACCGCGCGCGACTCGGCTACGGCCAGGGTGCGCACCGGCTGCGTCTGGGCGAAACGAATGGTGCGGGTGCTGTTGTCGGCAA
Source organism: Hymenobacter lapidiphilus (assembly GCF_013377885.1). GTDB lineage: Bacteria > Bacteroidota > Bacteroidia > Cytophagales > Hymenobacteraceae > Hymenobacter > Hymenobacter lapidiphilus. The sequence continues at coordinate 84,622 of NZ_JABKAU010000018.1, read as the reverse complement.
AGGTCAGGCGGTAGTCAATATCGGTTTGGAAAAAGGGCGTAACGGTAGGCATCGATACGGTTTGAGTGCTTTGCAGGTACACCTGGCCGCCGGTCTGGTTCCAGCGCAACGCAAACGTGGGGTAGCCTTCGCCCCGGAACCACTGGTCGAAGAAGTACTGCAGCGAGCGACCGGCTTCGGCCTCGAAAAGCCGTTGCAGGTCGCGGGTGCGGGCCGTGCGGCCGCCATAGGTACTCTGGAAGGTGCGCAATACCCGGAAGAACTTGGTGTCGTCGTTGAGCAGGTAGCGCAGCATGTGGACAACGGACGCGCCCTTCTTGTAGCTAAGCCGGGAGCTGAAGATGCGGCCCACGTTGCTGGTATCACTCACGAATATGCTGCCGCCGGGCTGGCTCATGGCCGAGCTATGGGCTTGGTTGAGCCAGCTACGGGCTGAAGCAGGCGTAGAAAACGCGTTCAGCGCGAGGTACTCGCCATAGGAAGCAAAGCCCTCATTGAGCCAGATGTCTTCCCAGGCCCCGCAGGTTACGTTGTCGCCAAACCACTGGTGGAACAGCTCGTGGGCCGTAAGCGTGAAATTGAAGCCGTCCTGGGTGGTCATGGTCTGGTGCTCCATGCCGCCACCGATGGGGGCCATGCTGTGGCCGTACTTCTCGTTGGCAAATGGGTAGAGCCCCACCTGGGCCGAAAAGCTCTCAATGAAGCCCGGTGTACGGTCTAATTCAGTGCGGTAAAAATTGAGGGCGGCCTGGTTGTAGACGTAGTTGACGATGGGAATACGCGGGCCGCCTGCAGGGTTTGCGTAGTTCACGTACTCGATGTAAGGTGCCACGGCCACCGAAACCAGGTAATAAGCAATGGGGTGGCGCGACTTCCACTCGTAGCGCACCTCATTGCCCGGCAGGCTGGTTATGCGCTCCAGCACCCCGTTGGAGCCCACTTTGTTGGTGGCGGCCGTCGTCACCCACACGTCGGTCGAGTCGGCTTTATCGGCGAGTACTTGCTTACAGGGCCACCACTCGTAGGCGTTGTAGGGCTCCGATAGGCTCCAGGTGGTGCTTACGTTGTAAGTGGGCGCAATACGGGTATTTAAAGCGTTGCCGATGGCGCCCGCGTTGCTGTTGGGAGCTGTGCCGTTGTAGGTAATGCGGGCCTCGAAGAACGTGTTGGCCGCCACCGGCCGGGCTAGGCCAACCGTTACGTCGCCCTGGCCTTTGCGTACCAACCCGGCGCTGGCCTGCCCGTCCACTACCACCGATTCGATGGCGAAGGTGCTGAACAGCTCGAAGGCCAGCGAGTCTAGTGGCTGGCTGCCGGTGCGGGCCTTGATGGTAACCGTGCCGCCCACGTTGCGGCTGGTGTTACTCAGCCGGATATCGAGTTTGTAGTACTTGACGTCGTAGCTGGCCATTTTCTGGCGGTGGCTAAGGCTGGCGTAGGCCGGGCGGGCCGCCGCGCCGGTATGCACGCGGGCGCAGGCCTCGGCCGCCGAGCCATCGAGGTCGGTAGCCAGGGGGCGGTAGGTGGGCAATTGAGCGGTAGCCGACAAACTGCCCGCCAGCAGACCAGCTAGTGTAAGCAGAAAAGTAGAAAGGCGCATAAAGGGGGTTGGAGTGGGAATCAGGATGCCGGGCCAAGGTACGTCCTCGCCGCTCAAAATCAGTGGCTTGTGCTTACCGGCTGCCGCGTGTGCTGAGTGCTGGTTTTGGTAGTAGCCGAGAGGGTATTCCAGCCACTGTCATAAATCGCCCTGCTTAACCCAGGTTGCCAAGAGCTTGCGCCTAGAGTGTGTAGCGCGAAGCTCCAGCTTCGCGCATCGTTGAACGATAGAACATGGCGCGGCATTCAGCGACGACACGCGAAGCCGGAGCTTCGCACCACACGCTCTGGATTTAAATTCTATCAACCAAGAAAACCGCCCCCGATACCTGATCAGGTACCGGGGGCGGAGCGGTTCGGCAGCTTGCCTACAGAGGCTTAGTACAGAAGCAGAAAGGCCGCAAACAGCGCAATCCAGAGGCCATCGATGAAGTGCCAGTAGAGCGTGACCATGCGCAGCTGGAGGCGGCGGTAGGGGTTACGAATGAACACGAGCGTACGCACGGCATCGGCGGCGGCATGGTGAGTGCGTATCAACAACACCAGCAGAAACACCATGCCGCCCAGCAGGTGCGCTACGTGCAGGGCCGACAGCAGGTACACGAACGAGCCGCTGGCCATGCCATCGAAGAACACGCCTTGAGCCATCAGCTCGCGCCAGCCCAGCACCTGCAGGCCCGCAAAAACGCAGCTCAGCAGCATAGTAGCCCCCAGGCAGCGGCGCAGCGTGGGTAGGTCGTCTTGGGCATAAATGCGGCTGGCCTGGGCAATAACGTAGCTACTGGCCAGCAGCACAATGGTACTCAACGAGAAGAAGCGCGGCAAAGCAAACAGCCCGCTGGGTGCCCCGGTCCGGAAGTGCGTAATGGCGTAAGCCCCCACCAGCCCCACAAACAGCACCGTAATTCCGGCCAGGCCCACGTAGAGCATCATCAGCAGCGGCGGCATCCGCTCCATGCGCTGGAAGGCAGAGGCCGGGCGGGTGGAACCTACCTTTTTGGGAGAATTGTGGTCGGAGCTCATAGAATAGAAAAACGGGCAGACATACGAAGTGCAAACCAATCAACGGTCCTTTAGTTCCGGGGAGCCAACGGCTGGTTTCGCCCCCCCGGGTTGTTTCTAAAGTACGCGAAATGGCTTGTTGCAACCGTACGTTTTTCGGGCCGGTTTTCTGCTGGTTCTCCTCAGCCGGCGGGCCGGTAGCTACAGCTTGCGGAAGAAGGAGCCAATTTTACCGAATACCGCGTTTATGGTAATTTTTGGGCTGTTGCTGGCTCCAAACGTAACGTGGGTTTTGCCCGCTACCCGCAAATCGAGCACCAGGCCCAGCTGCCGGGCCAGGTCGTTGAGCTGCTGCAGTGGGTCGGGGCCGGGCGGGCCCTTGGGCTTGGGCGGGGCGTGCGGGTCTTTGGGCGGGCCGGCCGTAATTTTGTCGAACACGCGCTGGCTGGGGAAATTGATAATCAGGTAGCCACCCGTGCCCGCCACCTGCACCTCGTCGCCATCAAGCGACACCACCAGCTGCGCCTCGATATCGAGGCCGCTAGCCAAGTGTGGCAGGGTTGGGGTTGGCCGGCGGCAGGTTGCCGGAAGGCGGATTCTCGCCGCGGGTACGGATGCGCAACGCGCCGTTGAGCCGCCAGGTAGTGGGGGTGCCGGGGTTCTGGGCGTTGGGCACCTGCAGCTCCATCTGGTCGAAATTCAGGGCCAGCTCAACGCCGCCCGAAAGCTTGGAAAGCAGCGAGGCGGCCGTATCGGCCCAGGAAGTAGGTTGGTCAGGCATAGTTTTGTAGTGAGTGGTTGGTATTTGGTGTGTAGGGCAATTACGCTATTCTTCGTTGCGCGCTGAATGACGTTCTTGCGCGGGCCGACGATGGCAACCCTGCAAACGCTGTTGCGGCGACCAAGTTACAGTTTTGGGCGGGCACGGCTTTTGCCTAATGCCCAATACCCCCGGCAGAATCCAAACGGGCTGGCCTGCGTATGCAGGGCGTACAGCCGGTTTTACCGGATCAGATTTTCACTTCGCTCCACTCTATGTCCTCCTCTTACTTTGTGGCTCTGGCCACCGGCCTCTTGGCTACGGTAGCCCTCCAGGCCCAAACCCTCCCGGCCTCTACTCCGGCGGCAAACTGTCCTCACCCTTTCGGCCTGGCCGACAACACGGCCCGCACCTTTACCCTGCAGGACGGTAAGGGCGAAACAACGGGCTTTGTGCACCAGCGGGTGGTGCGCTTGGAAACCGAGCAGAACAAGAAAAAGACCCAGACCACCAACACCGTGCTGCTCAAAAGCGGGGCCTACGATACCAAAGGGCGCCTGCTGTACCTGCGCGACCTAACCTTCCGCTGCCGCCAGGACACGGCCTTTACCGACGGCCTCGACCAGCTCAACCCGGAGCAGCTCAGCTCCTTCCGCGACCGGCTCCTGACCTACACCCCTACGCCTCTGGCCTGGCCCAACCAGCCCACCGTGGGCTCGGAGCTGCCCGGTGGCGGCATGCTCGTTGATGTGCGTAGCTCGGCCGTGGATATTGCCAAGGTGTACGCCACCGTCAGCAAGCGCCGCGTAACGGGCCAGGAGTCGGTTACGACGCCCGCCGGCACCTTCCTGTGCTACAAAGTGGAAGCCGAGCTGGAGTCTGCCACCGTGGCCCGCGCCGACCTGAAGCTTGCCTCGATAGTGCGCGTGGTAGATTATTACGCCCCCACCGTGGGGCTGGTGAAGTCGGAAGTATATAACAAAAAGGGCCGGCTGGAGCAGGTGCGGGTGCTGACGGGGCTGGACCAATCAGCGGGCTCCGTTGTGAAAGAGACGAGTAAGCGCAAAAAGTCCTAAATTCCGACTTTCCACCGCTTTTTTTCCGGCTTATGCGCCCCCTCCTTTTACTGCCCGCCGCGCTGCTGCTGCTGCTGGGTGCCTGCCAGAATGCAACGTCCACTTCCGGCACGGCTGCTACCGCCCCGGAGGCCGTTCCGCCAACTGCCACTTCGCCCCAGGGTAAAACCTACGGCGCGGCTATTACAAGCGCGGGCGCCCAGCCCCTATCGGCCCTGCCTACCTTGCTCGGCACCCAGGATTCGGCCCAGGTGAAGCTGGTGGGCCCGGTGCAGGAGGTGTGCCAGGCCAAAGGCTGCTGGATGACCATGAAGCTGGCCGACGGCCGCGACATGCGGGTGAAATTCAAGGATTACGCCTTCTTCGTGCCCAAAGACATCAGCGGTAAAACCATCGTCATCAACGGCTGGGCCCACCGCGAAACCGTGCCCGTATCCGACCTGCAACATTACGCCAAAGACGCCGGCAAATCGGCCGCCGAAATTGCCGCCATAACCGAGCCCCAGCAGCAGCTAAACTTCGAGGCCGACGGGGTATTGGTGCAGGAGTAGGGACGACCAGGAAAACGCCTGTCATGCTGAGCGGAGCGAAGGATCTGTACAGAAGGTAGTATCAAACTATACCTTTTATACGGATCCTTCGCTCCGCTCAGCATGACAGGCGTTTTCTCATTTATCAGCTCGCTCCTTCCCCGCTTCAACCCCTCAGTTCGTAGCTTGCGGCCCCAACCTGCCATGCCCCTATGAGTCCCGATATCGAAGCGCGCATTATCGCCCTTACCGAGCAGCTGCACCACCTCAACTACCAATACTACCAGCTCGACCACTCCGAAATACCCGACCAGGCGTTTGACGCGCTACTGGCCGAACTGGCCCGGCTGGAGGCCGAACATCCGGCCCTGGCCCGACCTAATTCGCCCACCCGGCGGGTAGGTGGCACCGTTACCAAGCAGTTCCCCACGGCCGAGCACCGCTACCCCATGCTGAGTTTGGGCAACACCTACTCGGAGACCGATTTGCGCGAGTTCGATGAGCGGGTGCGCAAGGGCCTGGAGGGGGCCGAAATGCAGTATGTGTGCGAGCTGAAGTTCGATGGCGTGGCCATGAGCCTGACCTATGAGCACGACGAACTGGCGCAGGGCGTTACGCGCGGCGACGGCACCCGCGGCGACGTGGTAACCAACAACGTGCGTACCATTCGCAACCTGCCGCTGCACCTGCGGCCTGCCGGCCCGGCCCGGCCGGCCGAGTTCGAGGTACGGGGCGAAATTTTCATGCCCCTGCCCGTATTCGGCGAGTTGAACGAGGAGCGCGAGGCCAACGGCGAAGCCCTGCTGGCCAACCCACGCAACGCTGCCAGCGGTGCCCTCAAGCTCCAGGATTCGGCCCAGGTAGCCGCCCGCAAGCTGCGCTTCTATGCCTATTCCTTCCTGATGCCCGGCCGCTCGCAGTTCGAAACCCACAGCGCCTCGCTCGAAGCCCTGAGCGCCTGGGGCCTGCCCGTTTCGGACACTTGGCGGCGCTGCGCCACTATCGAGCAGGTGCTGGATTTCGTGCACGAGTGGGACAAGAAGCGGTTTGGGCTGCCAGTCGCCACCGATGGCATCGTTATCAAGGTAGATGATTTCCGGCAGCAGGAACTGCTGGGCTATACCTCAAAAAGCCCCCGCTGGGCCATTTCTTTCAAATACCCCGCCGAGGCCGGACGCACCCGCCTGCAGGCAATCCAGTACCAGGTGGGACGCACCGGGGCCGTTACGCCAGTGGCCCTGCTCGACCCCGTACCGCTGGCCGGTACCGTGGTAAAGCGCGCCTCGCTGCACAACGCCAACCAGATTGCCGCCCTCGATCTGCGCCTCGGCGACCTGGTGTTCGTGGAGAAAGGCGGCGAAATCATCCCTAAAGTAACGGGGGTTGACCTGGAAGCCCGCCCCGCCGATAGCCAGCCTATCGTGTACCCGACGGAGTGCCCGGCCTGTGGTACGCCGCTCATTCGGCCCGAGGGCGAGGCCCACTTCCGCTGCCCCAACGACCGGGGCTGCCCACCCCAGCGCAAGGCTAAACTCGAGCATTTCGTGTCGCGTAAGGCGCTTGATATTGACGGGCTAGGCGCCGAAACGGTAGGCCGCTTCTTCGATTTAGGTTTGGTGACCGATGCAGCCTCGCTGTACGAGCTACCGGCGAAGGCTGAAGAGTTAGCCCAACTGGAGCGCATGGGCGAGAAGTCGGTGCAGCGGCTGGTGGCGGGGCTGGAAACCAGCAAGCAGGTACCGTTCGATAGGGTGCTGTTTGGGCTGGGCATCCGCTACGTGGGCGAAACCGTGGCCGAGAAGCTGGCCGCCCACTACCGCACTATCGAGGCGCTGGCGGCGGCCACGGCCCCCGAGCTGGCCGCCGTGCCCGAGGTGGGCGGCGTCATTGCCGAGTCGGCCGCCGCGTGGTTTCAGGAACCCGCCAACCTCGATTTGGTGGAGCGCCTGCGGGCAGGCGGCGTGCAGCTGGCCCTCACCGGCGAGGCGCCCCAGCCCCAAAGCGACCGGCTGGCGGGCCTCACGTTTGTGCTCTCGGGCGTATTTGAGCTGCATAGCCGCGACGAGCTGCAGCACCTTATTCAGCAGCACGGCGGCAAAATCACGGGCAGCATCAGCAAGAAACTCAGCTTCCTGGTCGCCGGCGACAAAATGGGCCCAGCCAAGCGCGAGAAGGCCACAACCCTCAACGTGCCCATCATCGGTGAAACCGAGCTGCTGGCCATGCTGCCCGCGGCTGGCGAAACGCCGGCTGCCCCAACCAACGAGAGCCCAGCCACTCCTACCAGCCAAGCTCCGGGCACTCTCACCCAGGGTTCGTTGTTCTAAAGTCCGGCGGGCCGGCCGTGCAACGCGAGCGGGCCGGCTGCGTTCTTATGTATCTCTCCCTGAAAAACTTACTATGCTTCGTCATCTGCTGCTGATTACTCTGGTTGCCGCCCCTATGGCCGTACTGGCTCAACGCCCGGCCTTTCCTCAGCAACCCAAAACCGATATGCCTGATGCCCGCACTGCAGATGGATTCAAAGACACCGGTGCCATTACTTCAGGTATCGTGCCCGTAGCCCCCGTGGCCGAAGTGAAGAAGACGCTCAGTCAGCCCAACGTAGTCCTGCTCGATGTGCGCACGCCTGAAGAGTATGCCACCGGCCATCTGCCCGGAGCCGGCAACGTCGATTTCCGCGCCCCTGACCTGGCCGCGCAACTGCAGAAGCTTGACCCCAGCAAAACCTACGTACTCTACTGTGCCTCCGGCAACCGCAGCAACAAAACTGCCCTGCTCATGCAGGAAAAAGGCTTCAAGCACGTCATCAATGCCGGGGCTTACAAGGATTTGAAGGACGAGGTGAAGTAGCGTCAACCGCCGTAAATGACATGGGCCGTGCCAGAGCGCAATCCTGCCAGTCGGTTTTTTCCGTATCATTTACTACGACGCTGCTCACGTACTGCGGAGTAGGGTTAAGTCGTTCGCTGCATCCGCTACGTCAGGAGGCCTACCTCACGACCAAGTAGCCATCGGCGCACCAATTATAGCCCACCTTAACTCCTCACGCCATGCCCCGTCTGTTGCGCCCATTGTTTCTGTTTCCGCTATTTGCGGGCTTGGCGGCCTGTTCAGAAGGGGTGGAATCCATGCCTGAGATGCCCGCCCCGGCAGTTGGCGCGGCCCTGTACCGCGTTACGTTCGAAGCCAGCTGGAGTGCGGCCACGCATGCCAGCTTCCCGGCCGGCGCCCATTTCTCCGCCGTAGTAGGCGCTTCCCACCGCGCCGATGGCCTGCTGTTTCAGCCGGGTCAGCTGGCTAGTGCCGGCATCAAGGACATGGCCGAGCGGGGCAACAACACCAAACTGCGCGCCGAAATCAACGCTTTGCAAGGCAGTGGGGCCGCTTTTAGGCTGCTGGAAGGGCGGGGCAACATCAACTCGCCCGGCATGGTGGCCGACACCATCCGCCTGGATGCAGCGCATTCCCGGCTGAGCCTGGTAACCATGATTGCGCCGAGCCCGGATTGGTTTGTGGCGCTGGAAAATGAAAACCTGCTCGGAGCCGATGGGCAATGGGTAGCCGAGCGCCGGATAGCGGCCCGGGCCTACGATGCCGGTACCGACGGCGGCGCTACCTTCACGGCGCCCGACCAGCCGATGCTACCGGCCGGGGTAATCGTGCGGCTACCATTGCCCCCCCCAACTGGACCAGCCCCCGACGGCCCCCCACTGGGCAGCTGGCACCTGGAGCGCATCAAGTAAACGGCCCCTACAGCGTGCCGACAGACCTATTCGGTGGTTCGGGTTAAATAGACAAAACCTGCCATACCAAAAGCCCCTGACGTCAGTATTGACATCAGGGGCTTTTGCTTTTTACTTCTCCTCTTTGACTTCGAGCCTAGAAGCTCTGTACCATGTTGTTGTGCAGAGTGCGAGGGGTCCAGTAGCCGCTGGCGATGATGCGGCGAACGGTGAAGAGTGGGTCCTGCTGGTCGCGCTTTTCGGCCAGGATAAAGGCCGCGTCCATGCCGCGCGACTTCAGCTCCGGAATAGCTTCGGGGTTCCAGAGGCCGAAGGGGTAGGCGAAGTAGTTGACTTTCTTGCCCGTAATTTCTTCGAGCACTTTGGTGGGCTTCTCAATCTGCGTCACCCAGTCCTGGCCCTGGTACTTCTTCACGTTGTGGTGGTCCCAAGTGTGCGAGCCGATGACGTTGCCCTCATCGGAAAGCTGCTTGACCTGCGCCTTGCTCATGTAGCGGGGGCGGCCGAGGCTCACGGTCATGATGAAGTAAACACCCTTGAAGCCGTACTTTTCTAGCGTCGGGCGGGCCACCGTGAACTGGTCGAGGTCGGTATCGTCGAAGGTGAGCATGACCGGCTTGCTGGGCAGCGGGGCGCCGGTGGTGAGGTAGGCGTAGAGCTGGTCGGGCAGAATGGCGTGGTAGCCCGAGTCGGCCAGCATTTTCATCTGAGCCTTGAACTGAGCCACCGGAATGATGTAATCCTTAGCACCTTTCGAGTCAGATGACTTCCAGTCGCGAATTTGATGGTAGCACAGAATAGGTACCTGCTTACGGCCCAGAATGGTAGCGGCATCGGCCCGCTGGCCGGCCGGGATAGTAGCCGGGCTGCCGTTGTTCAGGCTGGCGGCTGTGGCGTTGCCGGCGGTTGGCGTGGCGGCGGTTTCGGCCGAGTCGGCGGCTATTTCGGTGGCGGCGGCAGCTGCTTCGGTGCCGGCGGCGGTTTTAGTTTCGGTGCAGGCGGGCAGCGCGGCCAGGGTGGCCAGCGCGGCGGCCAGCACAGGGTACTTCGTGAACTTCATGGGTGATTGGAACGCAGGCCGCTAAGAGGCGGGCCACAGGGGGAAATGCGGTGGAGGAAAAACAGATGAACCTTAGCTGCGGCGGCCGTATCTTGCCGCCGGTCCTTCTTTCTACAAAGCAACCGCTTATTTCCCGCATGGACAAACTCCGTGGCACCGGCGTGGCCCTGGTTACGCCCTTCCTCCCCTCCCCCGACCGCGCCGTAGACTACCCGGCCCTGCGCCGCCTCATCGATTTCCAGCTGGAAAACGGCACCGATTACCTCGTTATCAACGGCACCACCGCCGAGTCGCCGACCCTGACTATTGAGGAGCGCACCGAAATCCGGCGAGTGGCCCGCGAGCATACGGCCGGCCGCGCCCCACTGGTGTACGGGCTGGGCGGCAACGATACGGCCGCGATGGTGCGCAGCCTCGAAACCATCGACTTCAGCGGCTACGACGCGCTGCTGTCGGCTTCGCCCTACTACAACAAGCCCAGCCAGCGCGGCATCATCGCGCATTACCAGCGCGTGGCCGATGCCTCGCCGGTGCCGGTGCTGCTCTATAACGTGCCCGGCCGCACCAGCTCTAACCTCACGGCGGCTACTACCCTCGAACTGGCCCAGCACCCCAACATCATCGGCATCAAGGAAGCCAGTGGCAACCTGGAGCAGTGCATCGCCATTGCCGCTGCCAAACCCGCCGATTTCCTGCTGATTTCGGGCGACGACATGATGACGACGGCGCTCATCAGCTTCGGAGGCGCGGGCATCATCTCGGTGCTGGCCAACGCTTTTCCGAAACGCTTTTCCGACATGACCCGCGCCGCCTTGAACGGCAACTTTGCCGAAGCCAGCCAGTTGCTGTTCGGCTTCGCCCAGCTCAACCCGCTCATGTATGAGGAAAGCAACCCCGTGGGCGTAAAAGCCGCCCTGGCTGCTCAGGGCCTGTGTTCAGATGCCGTTCGGTTGCCGCTGCTCGAGGCTAGTGAGGGGCTGACTGCCCGGATTAAGGAGTTGCTGTAGGAAATGCAACACTTCGTCTGCCCTACTTGCGGTGAAACTCATGCTGGACCTTCTTTCTGCTTTGGAGCAGAATATCCTGATTTTTATTTCAGCATTCCGCTGGCAGAGCGAGATGAACGCATTGAAATCAACAAGGATTTGTGTGTAGTTGACGAAAGTCACTTCTTCATCCGCGGCCGCATTGAAATTCCAATTATTGGGCACGATGAGCCATTCTGTTGGAATGTCTGGACGTCGCTAAGCAAGGAGAATTTTGTAAGAGTTAACGAACTATGGCATGAAATAGGTCGTGAGCAAGAGCCGCCTTATTTCGGTTGGCTTCAAACTGTTCTCCCCGGCTATCCGAACACTTTAAGCATCAAGACGACGGTGCACACTCAGCCTGTTGGCACGATTCCCAAAGTCAGAATTATCGAGGAGGCTCATCCACTCTTAATAGAGCAGGAACATGGTGTAACGATGGAACGAGCCTTGCAAATTGTGCATGGCTTGTTTCATTCCGACAACTAAACTGTTACCAACCACTCGCCAGCACATCGGCAATGTGCAGGGTTTTGATGGGCTTTTGCTCGCGGCGGATGTAGGCGTCGAGGTGCATCAGGCAACTCGTGTCGGTGCTGATGAGGTAGTCGGCGCCGGTGGCCAGGGCGTGCTCTACCTTTTGCTCGGCCATGGCCACCGATATGGCTTCAAACTTCACGGCGAAAGTGCCGCCGAAGCCGCAGCAGGTTTCAGTTTCGGCCATTTCGAGGCGCTCCAGGCCGGCTACGGCATCGAGCAGCTGGCGCGGGGCCTCGCGGATGCCGCACTCACGCAGGGCCGCGCAGGAGTCGTGGTAGGTGTATTTACCGTTGAGTTGCGCCCGCGGAATGCTAGTGATGCCCATCACATCGACTAGGAACTCTGTGAGCTCGAAGGCCCGGCGCTGTACGCCGTGGTAGCGACCAGCATCGGGCGTGCCCTCGAACAGGTCGGCGTAGGTGTTGCGCACCATACCGATGCAGGAAGCCGAGGGGCTCACGATGTAGCGCTCCTGCTCGGTAGGGAAATCGGTGAGAAACTTGCGGGCCACGTCGCAGCTCTCGGTTTTGTAGCCCGCGTTGTAGGCCGGCTGCCCGCAGCAGGTTTGGTTGGCGTTGTAGTGCACCTCGCAGCCCACAGCCTCTAGCACCTTCACCATATTCATGGCCGTGTGCGGGAAAAGCTGGTCAACAAAGCAGGGAATGAAGATATCGACGAGTGTGGGCATAAACTTGATTTTTAAGTTGATTAGTACTCAACAACAAGCTGCCAATCACCTGGATTTTGAAAATCAGTCGAATAGGGCCGCTCGAAAATTTTGTACTCAAAAACGTCCTCTAAATACACTATAATTAAATCGGGCCCAAACTCAATTCGATACTCTGTCTCAACGGACACAATTCGATATTCCATCCCCACTTGCATTTCTACCCCATGCTCAAAAGGTTCTAGACAAAGCTCAAGCCGCACGGGCTGCCGGTTATAAAGATCTATGCTAATATTGTTGCTCATGCGCTAATGCCCCGCAAAGATGCGCTGATTCAGCCGCATAGCCTCATTCAGCGCCTCTAGGTTCACGCCGGGCTCCAAGCCAACCTGGGTGGAAAACTCCAGGAGTCGCTCGGTGGGCATGTTGCCGGTGAGGTCGTCGGCGGCCATCGGGCAGCCGCCATAGCCACCCAGCGCCCCGTCGAAGTGTCGGCAGCCGGCCTCGTAGGCGGCCTGCACTTTTTCCTGCCAGGTATCGGGCGTGGTGTGCAGGTGGGCCCCGAAACGGATGTGCGGGTAGGCGGCCGTCAGTTCGCGGAAAGCGGGGGCAATGGTGGCCGGCGTGCTGGCCCCGATGGTGTCGGACAGCGCCACGATGCCCACGCCCAGCGCATCGAGCTGCTGGGTGAACTCGCCCAGCACGGCCGGGCTCCAAGCGTCGCCGTAGGGGTTGCCGAAGCCCATGCTCAGGTACACCACCTGCTGCTGGCCGGTGCGGGCGCACACTTCCTGGATGCGGGCCACGTCGTCGAGGGCCTGGGCAATGCTTTTGTTGGTATTGCGCTGCTGAAAGGTTTCCGACACCGACAGCGGGAAACCAATGTAGCGAATTTGCGGGTGCGTAGCCGCCGTTTCGGCCCCGCGCAGGTTGGCCACAATAGCCAGTAGCATGGTGCCCGACTGGCTCAGGTCGAGTCCCTCCAGCACTTCGACCGTGTCGGCAAGCTGCGGAATGGCCTTGGGCGACACGAAGGAGCCGAAATCGAGGGTGCTGAAACCCACTTTGAGCAGGGCGTTGAGGTAGGCTATCTTGTCGGTGGTCGGGATGAATGTGGGCCAGCCCTGCATCGCGTCGCGGGGGCATTCGGTGAGGTAGAGCATGGGCGGGATGTGGGTGGAGCGTAAAGATAAACCCTCCCCCGACAACCCCAGCCTCACTCCTGCTCCACTCCTGCCAACGGCCCACCACCCCGCAGCGGCCGCCCTTCACGTTCAGAATCAGCAAGCCGCCCACGAAAGGGTTTTGCAAACAAGGGGAACACTACGCTTTTCCGCTGCCCGGACTTCCTATTGGGCACTGCCACCATCCGGGCTTCCTGCCGGGCCCACAGCTTGCGGGCGAACTACCCGGCGCGTTTCGGGGTTGAGACAGTCCCTTCCAGTATCGCCTTACTCTTCCCCACTCGCTTCATGCCGCACCGCCTTCGCGCCCTGCCTTTTCTGTTATTGATAACGCTGCTGAGCGCCTGTAGCCAGAACCAAACCCTACGCGGCCTCTTTCAGCAAACCACGCCCCACGAAACCTACGCCCGCCGCCTGCAACAGTCGGGCCTTGCCGAAACGGCCCTGGGGCGCGACTGGCTCCGGGCCGCCGACCAAGCGCTGCGCGACTCGCTCCTTGTGAAGCTGCCTTACCAGGAATCGGGCTTCTTCCCGGCCGACCGGGCCGTGGCGCTGGGGCTGCGCTATGGCGTGCGGGCGGGCGAGGCTATCCAGGTCAGCCTCACGCTGGCTCCCGGCACGGCCGCGCCCCGCGTGTTTCTCGACGCTTTTGAGCTCAGCCCCGACCAGCCTGCGCCCCGGCACCTGATGGCCGCCGATACAGCCAGCCTCTCGTTTCGCTACGTGGTGGAGGCCGACCGCCAGCATCTGCTGCGGGTGCAGCCTGAGCTGCTTCGTGGGGGCCGCTACTCGCTCAGCATCCGCCGCGAGCCCACCCTCAGCTTCCCGGTGCAGGGTAAGTCTGATAAGGCCATTGGCTCCTTCTGGGGCGCGGGGCGCGACGGCGGGGCCCGTCGCCACGAGGGCGTCGATATTTTTGCGGCCCGTGGTACGCCCGCCGTGGCCGCTGCCGCCGGCGTCGTTACCCGGGTAAACGAAACGCCGCTGGGTGGCCGGGTCGTGTGGCTTTCTACTGCCGATTTCAACGCCCACCTTTACTATGCCCACCTCGATAAGCAGCTGGTGCAGCCCGGCCAGCGCGTGCGCGTAGGCGATACGCTGGGGCTGGTAGGCAACACCGGCAACGCCCGCACCACGCCGCCCCACCTGCATTTCGGCGTGTACCGCAGCGGCGCCCTCGATCCGCTACCCTTTGTACGCAAGGCCGATGCACCAGCTGCAACGCCGGAGAAGCTGCCCGCCGAGCTGGGCCAGTACGTGCGGGCCCGGGCCCCACGGCTCCTGTTGCGCCCCACACCGGCCACTACCGCCAAGGCCCTGGCCGGCCGCACCGCTGCGCCTACCATCCCGCTGCTGGTGCTAGGCACCGTGCCCGGCTGGCTGCGGGTGCAGCTACCCGGCGGTGGCAGCGGCTTCGTGCCCGCCCCGGCCGTGCGGACTGCCGTACCGCTGCGCCGTGAAAAGCTGGCGGCCGAGGCCGAGCTGCGCTCTTTCCCGCTGCCCGGTGCACCGGCTGTGGCGGCACTACCGGCCCAAACCGCCGTGGCCGTACTGGGCGAGTTCGGGGGCTACCGTCTCGTGCGCCAGGCCAACGGCCGCACCGGCTGGGTTAAGGCCGGTTAAGCGACCGGGATAATGCGCGCCTGTTTTTTCCGGCTCTTCATTCGGGCTTCATATAGTCGCCCGTACGTTTGAACCGGTGATTGGAGCAAGAACGCGGAGTGGCTTTTTCAGAAGCTGTTCCGCGTTCTTGCTTTACTCCGGAGCAGCAGTTGCTTCGTATGTGGCTACGGCCGCTGTATCTTACCTCTTTCTACTACCTACATATGCGCGTTTTACTTTTCGCAACTGCTTTGCTGGCAGCTGAATTAGGCTTGGCATCAGCTGGTTTCGCCCAGACGACTTCTGCGGCTGCCGTGCCCGCCGCGCCCTGGGTTAGTAGCCTGGAAGTGGCTATGCAGCAGGCCAAGGCCACCAACCGGCCCGTGCTGGCCGTTTTTTCGGGTTCCGACTGGTGCAAGCCCTGCATTATGCTGAAGCAGGAAGTGTTCGATACGCCGGCCTTCGAGCAGTTCGCCCGCGACAGGTTTGTGCTGGCGCACTTCGATTTCCCGCGCAGCAAGAAGAACAAGCTGTCGGCTGAGCAGCAAAAACAAAACGAGCTGGCCGCCTCCAAGCTCAACCAGGAGGGCTCCTTTCCGCTGGTAATCTTGCTTTCGCCCGAGGGTAAGGTGTTGGCCAAAACCGGCTACCGGCCCGGCGGTGAGGCTGCCTACGAAGCGCACCTCACCGCCCTGCTGGCCCGCAAATAGAGCACCCTTTCGCCTTGGTTGGTGCCGCCTGAATAGCAGCACCAATCAGTTTCTTTTCGGCTCCGATTATCCAATTTGCTATGCCTGCCGCCTCCTTGCTGCGTTTTTTCTGGCTGCTGGTGCTTTTGCTGCCTTGGAAACCCATGAGCGCGGCCGCTCAGCTGCGCAACTTCAGCAAGCAGGCCCAACTCATGGGCTCGCACTTCACCTACACAGTAGTGGCCGACAACGACACGCTGGGCTGGACGTCGCTCAACGCCGCCATTGCCGAAACCCGCCGCATCGACCGGCTCATGTCGTTCTGGGATTCTACTTCCCAAATCACGCAAATCAACCGGGCCGCCGGCCTGCGCCCGGTGGTCGTCGACCAGGAAGTGTACGAGCTGATTGAGCGTACCCTGCGGATTTCGGCTTTGAGCGGTGGCGCCTTCGACATCACCTTCGCCTCGGCCGACAAAATCTACCGCTTTGACCGGCAGGACCACCCGCTGCCGCCCGAGGCCGTGCGCCGAGCCGCCGTGGCCCGCATCAACTACCGCCACGTACTGCTCGACCCCACCCGGCACACCGTTATGCTCCAGGAGAAGGGCATGCGCATCAATCTGGCCGGGGTGCTGCAGGGCTACGGCATCCGGCGGGCCCGGCAGGTACTCGATAAGCTGGGCATAAAAGGTGGCCTGCTCAACGGCTCGGGCGACATTCTGTGCTGGGGCCGGCAGGCCGACGGCTCGCTCTGGCGCGTGGCCATCGGCAACCCCGACCACCCCGGCAGCATTTCGAGCTGGGTGCAGGTAACCGATGTGGCCGTGGTAACGGCCGGCAACTACGAGCAGTATTTCACATCGGGCGGCAAGGTGTACGGCCACATCATCAACCCCGCCACCGGCCTGCCCGCCACCGGCCTGCGCTCCGTCACCATCATCTGTTCCGATGTAGAGCTGGCCGACTGCCTCGATGAAGTGGTATTCGTGAAGGGCGCCGTGGAGGGGCTGGCCTTCATCAACCAGCTCAAGGGCGTCGACTGCACCCTGATTACCGACGACAACCGCACGCTGGTTTCTAAAAACATGCAGATCAACTACTACCGCAACAGCGCCCCGGTACCGGCAACCCGCCGACCGTAACCGGGTAATTTATCGTACATTTTCTGGCGCTCCGCCCTCACGCTTTCTGTCCCCTGCTCATGCCGGATATTCCCGCTTTTATTTGCCTGCGCCGCCCGGCTCTTGGGCTGGCCTGTCTGCTGCTGGCGGCGGGCAGCCTGGGGGGCTGCGTGTCGGTGGCTGCCTACCAGAAGGTATACCTCAACGACGAGGATATGAAGCTGTCCAACAAGCGGATAGAAGTGTATGAAACCAACTTCGAGTCGTACCGCGAAGGTGCTGGCGGAGCCAATGGCGGCAAAGTTGGCGGCGGTTGCGGCTGTAATTAAAGCGGTTGACTTATTATACCGGGCCTGGTTTTTTGGAAGCGTGCTTTTCGCTTATTGTATGCGTTTGATTTGGACTAGGATGGTTTTTTTTCGGCGGTTGAGCATAGCGGCCTGCGGGGTACTGTTACCTACGCTGGCCTGGGCACAGGGGGGCACCACACCTAACCGCATAGACGGCTCCGGGGTGCCACTTCGCCTCCAGACCACTGCGCCCAGCACTTCGGTAGGCGAAACCGAAATCAATATTCTGGGGAGCTACTACCAGCAGGACGGCACGCATGGGGCCGTGCAGGGCGGGCGCGGCACCGAGTACCTCACCGACGTTACCCCCACCATCATTCTCAGTATCCCGCTCGATACGGTCAGCCGGCTCACGGCCAACATCGGGGCCGACTTTTACGCCTCCGCCTCCACCGACCGTATTGATGGCGTGGAGGGCCTTTTCCTCTCCACCCCTTCGGCCCGCGACACGCGCCTGCACGCCGATTTCGGCTACTCGCGCGAGAACAAGGCCAAGCGGCGCATCATTGGGTTGGGGGCCGGTGTATCGACTGAATACGACTACTTCTCGGTGAACGTGGCGGGCTCGTGGGCCAAGAGCTCCCGCGACGGCAACCGCGAGTTCAGCGTCGCCGGACAGGTGTACCTCGATAAGGCTACCCTTATTTACCCCACGGAGCTGCGCACCGGCCAGCAGCTCGTACCCACCGATAAGCGCCAGAGCTACAATTTGTCGCTGGTGTATTCGCAGGTAATCAACCAGCGGTTACAGGTTGCCGTCAGCACCGAGCTGGTATACCAGCGCGGGCTGCTGAGTACGTCCTTCCACCGGGTGTATTTCCGCGAGCCGGGCAACGTGGCTCCCAAGGTAGAGCAGCTGCCGCAGCGCCGCTTTAAGTACCCGGTAGCACTACGCGCGAGCTACTTCGCTTCCGACTTTGTGCAGCTGCGGGGTTTCTACCGCTTCTACAACGACAATTTCGGCATCACGGCCCACACCTTTGAGCTGGAAACGCCGCTGAAAGTAACGCCTTTCTTTGTGCTCTACCCCTTCTACCGCTACCACACCCAAACGGCGGCCAGGTACTTCGCCCCCTACGCCCAACATTCCAGCACCAGCGAGTTCTACACCTCCGACTACGACCTGTCGGATTTCTCGGCCAACAAGTTCGGACTGGGGCTGCGCTATTCGCCGGTGTACGGCATCAGTCGCTTCAAAACCCCCTTCGGCAACGGCCAGGGCGGCCGTAAAGTGGCCAAATTCAAGTCGCTCGATGTACGCTACGCCTATTACCAGCGCAACAACAACTTCAACGCCAACCTAGTCAGCTTCGACTTGGCCTTCACGATGCCATAAGGAAGTAATGAGTGGTGAATTGGTAGCCTGACGTATTCTCTGCTGAAACTGTTTGGCAAGTAGTTGCTGCTCCAAGAATCGTCCTCCTTCATACAAGCCAAAGCGCCGCCGGAGTATCTCCGGCGGCGCTTTGGCTTGTATGAAGGAGGACCGGACACTCGTGCGGCAGTGCAAGTAGCTTGCTTTTTATGTAGAAGCTGTTTAGTAAGTACCCGGAATCAATTACAACGTCATGCTGAGCTCAGCCGAAGCATCTCTACCGCTTCGTTGAATGACTGTAACGAAACGGTAGAGATGCTTCGGCTGCGCTCAGCATGACGTTCTTTTGACTTTCTAAACAGCTTCGTAGTCACTTACCCGTCCGAACAGGAACTGCTGGCTGTCTGCCAGAAGCTCCTGACTCAACCTTATTCGGCAATGACTACCGCACGCTTCAGGGCCTTGGAGAAGGCCAGGCGCCGCTCCCGGCCATCGGCCGAGGGGTAGTCGAAGCCAATGGCCCGGCTATCGGCTTTCACCGACGACCACGACTGAGCATCCACGTTTTCGGGCTGAACAGCTGCCTTTGGTACAGCCGGCTGCACAAACCGGTCGTCGCGGAAAAAGCCGTTCATGCCCTGCAGAATAGCAATTTCCTTGTCGCGCACAGTGGCCGTCTGCGGGTCGGTCATGTCCTGGTCGCGGATGAGGGCGGTGGCGGGCATCACCTCCTGGCGCAGCGTATCGCCGGTGCTGTTGAGGATAATAAAGTAAGCCCGCGACGAGGCAATTTTGGGCCCGCGCAGCTGCAACACAAAGGAATCTTTGTCCTTGGTTGAGGAGAAGTTATGGCTGGCGGTTACTGTGCGCAACACGGTCCGTTCGCTCACCCGGCCGCGGTTGGCCTCTAAGCCAGGCGTAAATTGACGGTCGGTGTTGCGGGAGGTGGCCACTTCGCGCTCCGTATTCAGGCAAGACGACAGCTGAAGCAGGCAAAAGGCTCCGGCAACGGGGATTAATAGTTTTTTCATGAGTAAACAGACGCAGCAACAATTCAGCCAGACAGCCTTTTGAAAGGCTCCAGCCCCGAAAGTTCGGGATTTCCCCGCATTCGGCCAATTATTAATATCCCTAAATCAATTGACTATTAATGCCCTGCCCCTACGCTTGCATAGCTGAGTGGCCGACAGTTCACTTATTTACGAAATCTGCCCGCCGACAGACTGTTTGGGGAAGTTTTTTTTGGTCGGAACTCAGAACACCCCTACTTCTATGCCCAGCAGCCAGCGCGGTAGCTCGGGGTAAATAGCCGGTGCCGAGCTGTTAAACGCATCGGCGAGGCGGTAGCGGCCTACCAGCGCATAGCGGCCCGCACCCAACCGCGTGCCCAGGCCCCAGTTCCAGCGGCTCAGGTAGGCTGGGCGTACTTCGCGCACCAGCGTCCGAGTACCCTGCCCCTGGCCGGGCCGGTCTTCGTAGCTGTGGTTGCTGCTTAGTGCCCAGCTGCCCCAGCCGCTTACGTCGAGGTAGTGCCCTACCACGTTCCCACGCCGTCCGAAACTCAGCCGGACAAAGGGCTCCAGCTGCAGCTGCGTAAGGCTCAGGGATTCGCGGTAGTGCGGCTGGGCGGTGGGCACCTGCTTGGCGCTGTTTTGCCGCAAGTGGTAGCGCAGATAGGCAAAGCGGGCATCCAGCCCGGCCGCCGTAGCCCCTGTTATGCGCCACTTGTTACGAAGCCCGGCAAACAGCTCGCCCGACTGAGGGTAACGTAGCGGGACTCCGGGCCCATCGGCGGCGCCCACCACGGCGGTGTAGCCCAGGTACAGGTGCTGGTAGAAAGCCCGATTGGGGCCGTAGCGCCCAGGAATGGTATCGGTGGCGGGGTCGGCGCGCAGTAGCACCCGCTGGGCCGCTGCCAGGCGGGGCCAAGCGGCCAGCAGCAGCAGGGCCAGCAAGGGTAGCCAAATGGGATTGTACCTTCTCATAAAGCGCTAAAGCTAGCCGTGTACCCCCGGTAATGCACCCGCAGCGTACCGCCGGCTGGCAGCTGCCGCAGCGGCACTCGCAGTATGGCCCGCTGGCTTACCTCCAGTACCTCGTAGCGCGTAATAAAGCCGCTGGCATCGCGCAGCTGCCAGTACAGCGGGGCCAGCGGCCCGACTGCAGCGGCGTTCGAGTCGTCCAGAGACTCGGCAACGGCCTCCAGCGGCAGCGAATAAGCGGGCACAACGGCCGCTTCGGGCCGGATGATGACACTAACGGCCGAGTCGGCGACCAAAAAATCGAAGGTAGAATCCGGCGCTGCCGCCGGCTGGCCGGCAGCGCTGAAGGCGGCTGCCCGGGGCAAGCCGTAACCGTGGGCATAGTCGAAATACGGATAGAGGTGCCCGGCCTGCTGCAGCCGGGCGAATAGCGCCATAACCGGCAAATCGCGCTGCTGCTGCCAGGCACAGGCCGCAAAGCCCGCCACCAGCGGGCTGGCAAACGAGGTACCTTCGACCCGTTCGAAGCCACCCGGCACGGCCGTTATGGCCACCCCAAAAGCCGACAGATTAGGTTTGAGCCGCCCGCCCGCCGCGGGCCCGTAGCTACTGAAAGACAGGTGCAGAAACGTATCGGGGGCGAGGCCGCCCACGGTTAGCACCGAGTCGGCATCGGCGGGCGTGCCAACGATGCGCCACCTGGGGTCATCACCAGCATTGCCGGCCGCATTCACTACCAGAATACCCTTGCGCACGGCTATGGCAGCGGCGCGGGCCACCAGACTGGCACGCCCATTCATCTGCTCCGGGAAGTAGCGGCGGTCGGTGTAGCCCAACGACGAGTTGATGATATCGGCTCCGTTCCGGTCGGCCCATTCGGCGGCGGCCAGCCAGGCCTCTTCCTCGGCGTACAACTCGCTCCCCTGCTGCTCGGTGCGGGCCAGCAGGAATTCGGCGGCCGGCGCCAGCCCCAGGAAAGTGCTGTCGGGCAGCTGGCCGGCCAGGCACGAAAGCACCTCGGTGCCGTGGCTGCCGCCCCGGTATACATCGGGGGTGCGGCGCAGGAAATCGTAGGTGGCTGCTATTGCCCGGCGGCGGTACAGGTGCGCGAAGGCCGGATGCGTGTCGGTGGCGCGGAAGCCCACATCGAACACGGCAATACGCAGCCCCTGCCCCTGCTGCCCCGCCTGCCGGAACCCGGTGGCCCCGAGCACGGCCGTTTGCCGGCGGGCCAGCACCAAATCGGCGGGCGAGAGGGGCGCGGGCGAACCAGCCGGCGGCACAGCAGGGCGTTGCAATTGGTGGGCTCCGGCAGGTAGCATGGGGCGCTCGGGCCAGGTCTCAACGCTGCGCACGCCGGGTAATAGCCGCATACGGGCTGCCTGGGCAGCGGTGGCCCGGCAGGCCACGGCATTAAACCAGCGGCTGACAAGCGTGACGGAATCGGTGAGTGCCTGCACCCGGGCCAGATAGTCGGGGCGGACCGGGAAATCGGTGCTGTCGGCGGCGGGCAGGTGCTGGCGGCGGCGGCGGGCCTGGGCAGCCGGGTCGAAATAGGCGGAGGGCTGCAGCGTCTGGCCCGCTTTGTCGCGGAACGTAACCCAGTAGCGGGCCGCAGAAGCCGCAGGAGCCGCAACGGGTGCGAGGTGCTGCGCGGCGGCTGGCAGCCCGGCCAGCAACCCCAGCCACAATATCAGATATTCACGAAACCGCAATTGTTCTCTTACCTAAAACCTGTTTCAGCTTCGAAGGTACAATAAAGCCTCATTCGGCGAAACACCGGCGGCGCACCAGCCGGCAACCAGCCCCACGGTTGAGCCGTTGTAGCGGTGTAGCTGCTCAGAATTATTTTTGCGGCGCTTCTGGACAATCATTTTCTGTTTTTTCATTTTTACTTTTCATATGTTCTTTTCTTCCGTTTTCCCCAAAGTGCTCTGCGGAGCTGCTCTGCTTGTTGGCTCGGCCAGCTGCGTGTCGCAGAAAAAATTTGACGCTGCGCAACGCTCTTTTCAGGAGGCAGCCCAGGCCCGCGACCAGTTACAGGTTGAGAAATCGGCCCTCGAAAATGAGAAGGCGCGCAATGAAGAATCGTTACGTAGTAATTTACTTTCCAAAAATCAGCAGGTAAACCAGCTTAACCAAAGCCTGAGCGGAGCCCAGCAGGAAAATTCGCAGCTTTCCACCGATTTGCGAACCAAGGAAGAGCGCATTGCCGAAATGCAGCGTGTGCTCGACCAGAAGGAAGCCGCTGTGAAGGCGCTGCGCCAGAAAGTAGGCGACGCGCTACTTGGTTTCAACGCCCAGGATTTGCAGGTAAATGTAAAAAACGGCAAAGTTTACGTGTCGCTTTCCGAGCAGCTACTCTTCAAGTCGGGCTCAACCAAAGTAGACCCTAAAGGCCAGGAAGCCCTCAAGAAACTGGCGGCCGCCCTGAAAGGCAACCAGGACGTGAACGTGCTGGTGGAAGGCCACACCGACAATGTACCGGTGCGCGGCGTAGTGAACGGGGCAAAGGACAACTGGGATTTGAGCGTGTTACGGGCAACCGAAATCACGCGTATCCTCACCGAATCGGGACTTTCTGATTCGCAGGTAACGCCTTCGGGCCGGGCGCAGTTTGTGCCTATTGCAGCCAACGACACTCCTGCCAACAAGGCGCTTAACCGCCGTACGGAGATTATTCTGACGCCTAAGCTCGACGAGCTATTTCAGATTCTCGAGCAGAATTAACGACCTGCCAGCCAATGTCTTTGCCTGTAATCGACGCACTCAGCAGTCGGTAATTCACAGGTAGAACTGCATCTTCTGGCCGTAAACTATGCAGTTTGCAGGACCAGTACTATTTCAAAAGCAGGTAGCCTGTTTATCCGATTTTTAATCCGGATAAACAGGCTACCTGCTTTTACAGTGGTAACTTTATTTATTCTCCTGGCTAGACATTTTATTGTTTTTCACGTATCGGGATTATTCCGGATGCAGAAATACTTGTGAAATAAAAATAAACAGGCAACTTTGCAACCTCATAATTTCTCAACCCAGTTATTTCCCCAATGGCAACCAACGACCTCAATAAGCTCCAGGAAATTCTCAACAGCGCCGAAGACAACCACGCGCTTTTGACCCGTATTCGGAAGCAGGCTTCTAAAATCAACAGCCTGATGGAAGAAATGAATGCTATGCTGGATCCTGATTACAAGATTGAAAAGAAGGAGCGCAAGCCGCGCGCTGCCAACAGCACCGGCAAAGGCCCCGGCCGTCCGCGCAAAAACGCCGCCGCCGAATAATATTCCCGGAAAGCATAGAACTGAAAATGCCCGGCTGCCAATGGCAGCCGGGCATTTTTTTGCGGCATATTTCTCAACAGACAGGCGAGACGCTTATAGTCCGTATTTGTTTAGCAGATAAATCAGCGCAGCCATGCTGGCACCGCCCAACTCCAGCTCGCGGCGGTTTACCTTATCAAAAGTATCGGCGGCGGTGTGGTGAATATCGAAATAGCGCTGCGAGTCGCAGTCGTAGCCCACTAGGGCCTGCACCTGGCCTTTCAGCGGGCCGATATCGGTGCCGGCGTGCCCCTGGGCAAACTGGCCGCTGCCGTAGGGAGCAAACAGGGGCTGCCAGACTTCAATTTTACGCACTACGGCCGGTGCGGCATCGATATTAAAGCCCCGGGGCGTAAAGCCGCCACCATCGGACTCCATTGCCGCAAGGTGGTTTTCGTTGTTGGCCTTCGCTATTTCGGCGTATTTAATGCCGCCGCGGTTGCCGTTTTCCTCGTTCATGAACAGCACGGCCCGCACGGTGCGTTCGGGGAGCAGGCCGGTGGCCTTCAGCAGGCGCAGCGCCTCTATGCTTTGCACGCAGCCCGTACCGTCGTCGTGGGCGCCTTGGCCCAGGTCCCAGGAGTCGAGGTGGCCGCCCACAGTAATGATCTGCACGGGATATTTGGTACCTTTTATCTCGCCGATGACATTGTAGCTTTTCACGTCGGGAAGGGTCTGGCAGCTCATTTCCAGCTCCACGCTCAGGTTGGAGTCGGCCTTGAGCAGCTGGCTCAGCTCATCGGCCCCCTTGGTGCTGAGGGCAGCGGCGGGCACCTTGGCCACGCCCTCTTGGTAGCTCATGGTGCCGGTGTGGGGCAGGTCGTCCTGGGCCAGCGTGAGGCTGCGCACGAGCGCGCCCACGGCCCCGCGCTTGGCGGCGGCCACTGCCCCGGAGCGGCGCTGGTCGCCGGCTTCGCCATAGGCTTTGCCCGTTTCTACATACAGCGGGTTCATGGGGCGGTTGAAGAACACAAACTTGCCCTTAACCTGCGCTTCGGGGAGAGCGGCCAGCTGGGCCAGGCTCTGCACCTCCACCACACCGGCGCGCAGCTTGCCGCCGGTGCCCACTGAGCCGCCCAGGGCAACCACGTTCAGGCTCACACCCTTGCCCTTATCGGCCCGGATGGTGGCTTTTTCGGGCTTGCCGCGCACCCAATGCGGCACCATTACCTCCTGCAGATACACGCGGTCGAGGCCTAGCTTTTCCATGGTTAGCTGCCCCCACTGCACGGCCTGGGCTGCCTGGGGCGAGCCGCTGAGCCGGGCGCCAATCTGGCCGGTAAGGTAGCGCAGGTTCTCGTAGCTCTGCCCCCGGGCCAGGGCCTCATCGTAGATGCGGCGGATGTTCACCGAGTCGGTGGCGGTGGGGGTTTGGGCCTGGGCGGCCAGCGGAACGGCAGGCAACAGCAGCGCCAGCGCAAGGGCGCGGCGGCGGAGGGCAGAAAGCATCATAGTAGAAGAAAGGAGGGAAAGCAAACCGGTACAGTGGCTAAGAGAAGCGTAAGCGGGCCGCCGGGTTGCAGCGCCCCGGCCCTGGCTAATGGCTCCGCACGCCGTAGTGATGCGCAACGGCCGTGGCGGGCAGGGCGGCATCGGCCGGCAGGCGCACCTCCAGCAGGTAGTCGTAGGCTTCGTCGGGGATGAGGGGCACGGGTCGGGGGGCACCCAAAGCATCCACGGTTTCGAGGATGGTGTTGGAGTGGCCCACTACCAGCACATTCTGGTTGGGGTAGTCGCGGCGGAGCCGGGCGGCCAGCGCGGGCAGGTCGCGGGCCTCGTAGAGCAACACCGGCAGGGCGCGGGCGGCGGCCAGGGGCTGGGCCGTAGTACGCGTGCGGGCGGTATTGGTGCTGAAAACGGCGCTCAGGCGCGTCTGGCGCGGAATAGCGGCGGCCAACGCCTGCGCCCGGGTCTGCCCTTCGGCCGTCAGGGGCGGGTCGGTGAGGCCGGGTGTGAGGTCTTTTTCGGCGTGGCGCACAATGTACACCCGGGTTACGGGGCCGGTGGCGGCCTCGGTGGGCGTTGCTTTACGCACGCAGGCCGCCAAAGTCATCAGCAGGCTAAAAAAAAGCAGAATCCGACGAGCAGACAGTTGTATCATGGGGAAAGAGCTGTTAAATCCGGGTGAGCAACCGGAAGGTGCTGGCGGCCGCACTTGGTTTGCATGGGCATGGGCCGCCGACAATTGTTTGCTCAAAGCTAAGCCAGATTCGGAACCGGACAATTTTGGGGGTGGTTGGATGCACCTAAAGATTGTATGGCGGGCTGTTGGCTTTCCTGGGCCGGATTAGCCCACTGCCTTTTCCTACCTTACCTTTCAGCGCCTTACCCCCGCCGCCATGCCCGCCCTCGAAGCCCGGAACCTGACCAAGCACTACGGAAGCCGCGCGGCGGTGCAGGACGTGTCGTTTCGGGTGGAAGCGGGCCAGACGCTGGTGCTGCTGGGGCCCAGCGGCTGCGGCAAAACTACGCTGCTGCGCATGCTCAACCGCCTCGTGGAGCCCGATACCGGCGTGGTGCTGGTTAACGGGCACGATGCCAGGAGCCAGCCGCCCGAACTGCTGCGCCGGGGCATGGGGTACGTGATTCAGCAGGTGGGGCTGCTGCCCCACTACACGGTAGCCGAAAATGTGGCGGTGGTGCCGCAGCTGCTGGGCCACGCCCCGGCCGCCGTAGCTGCCCGCACCGAGGAGCTGCTGCGCCGCTTGCACCTGCCGCCCGAGCAGTTCGCACACCAGTACCCCAACCAGCTTTCGGGGGGCCAGCAGCAGCGCGTGGGCCTGGCCCGGGCCCTGGCCGCCGACCCACCCATCATCCTGCTCGATGAACCCTTCGGCGCCCTCGACCCCATTACGCGGGCCAGTATCCGGCGCGAGTTCCGGGAGCTGCCCGAGCTGCGCCGCAAAACAATGGTGCTCGTCACCCACGACGTAACCGAAGCCTTCGAGCTGGCCGACCAGATTCTGCTGCTCGATGCCGGCCGGGTGCAGCAGCTGGGGCCGCCCCGCGAGCTGCTGCTGCGCCCCGCCAACAACTTCGTCCGCCGCTTCTTCGGGGCCGATCAGCTGGCCCTGCAACTCCGGGTTCTGCGGCTGGCCGACATACTATGCGAGCTACCAGACAACGAATATTTTCAACCATCAAGTATCAGTTATTCAGTCAATAATCCTCTTCCATCTACAGCATCAATACATGACACACTGGAGAAGCTGAGCCACATCCCGGCCCCGGCTTCCGGCGAGCCCACAGTGTGGGTGCAGGTGTCGAAAAGTACCGCCCGACCTCTCACCTACCCCACGCTTATGACCGCCTTCGGCCGGGCCATACGGCGGCTGAGGGAAGGGCCGTAAAGAACGAATGGGGGCGGGACTTGTCCCCGTCTGCCGCTAACCAAACCACGCACCGCCGCTGCACGGGGGGCGGGGCAAGCCCCGCCCCCACTCATTCTTTACGGTCCACATTTCCTGCATTTCACCTTGACCATCCTTACCGAACTCTTCGCCTTTTGGCAGGCGCAGGCCGACAAACTGGGCCAGCAAACCCTGCAGCACATCGGGCTGACGGCGGCTTCGCTGCTGGCAGGCGTGGTGGTGGGCGTGCCGCTGGGGCTGCTGCTCACGCGCCGGCCGCGGCTGGCCCCCTGGGTGCTGGGCGGGGCCGGCGTGCTCCAAACCATTCCGAGCATTGCCTTATTGGGCTTCCTGATTCCGGTGCTGGGCATTGGGCCAGGGCCAGCCATTGTGGCGCTGTTTCTGTACTCGCTGCTGCCCATTGTGCGCAACACGCTGGCGGGCGTGCAGGGCGTAGATGCCGCCGTGGTGGATGCCGCCCGCGGCCTGGGCCTCACCGATGGGCAGGTGCTACGCCGGGTAGAGCTGCCGCTGGCTTTGCCGGTACTGCTGGCCGGCATCCGCACGGCGGCCGTAATAAACGTGGGCGTGGCCACGCTGGCGGCCTACGTGGCAGCGGGCGGACTGGGCGAGTTCATTTTTGGCGGCATTGCCCTGAACAACCCGGCCATGATTCTGGCGGGCGCTATTCCGGCCGCGGCGCTGGCTTTGCTGTTTGATGGGGCGCTGGCCGGACTGCAGCACCTGCGCGGCCGCCGGCTGATGTGGGCCGGGCGGGCGCTGCTGCTGGCGTTGCCCCTACTGGCGGGGCTGTACCTGCTGCCCCGCGCCGCCAGCAAGCTGCTGGCCGGTTTCAGCCCTGAGTTTGTGGGCCGCTCCGATGGACTGCCGGGACTGCGCCAACTTTATGGTCTCGACCCCGCCTCAGTGGTGCTGGCCCCGGCGCTGGTGTACGAGGCAGTACGCAGCGGCGACGTGGACCTGATTGATGGCTACTCGACCGACGGCCGCATCCGGGCCTACGACCTACAGGTACTGCGCGACGACCGTCACGCCTTTCCGCCCTACCAGGCCGTGCCCGTAGTACGCCGGCAGGCCCTGGAGGCCCACCCCGAGTTGGCCCCGGCGCTAGCCCGCCTCGCCGGCCAGCTCTCCGACTCGGTGATGACGGAGCTGAACTACCGGGTGGATATCCGCCACGAAACGCCCCGGGCCGTGGCCCACGATTTTCTGCGTCGCCGAGGGCTGTGGCACGCCCCGCAGCCCGCTACTGGGGCCACCATTCGGCTGGGTTCCAAGATTTTTGGGGAGCAATATATTCTGGCCGAGATGTATGCGGCCCTTATCAAAGGCTACACCAACCTGCAGGTGGAGGCCAAAACGGGTCTGGGCGGCACCAGCATCTGCGCCGACGCGCTGCGCACCGGCGCCATCGACCTCTACCCCGAATACACCGGCACCGGCCTGCTGGTGGTGCTCCAGCCGTCGGCGGCCGTGCTCGACTCGCTCGGCCCCGATCCGGCGGCCGTGCTGGCCTACGTGCGCCGCGAGTACCGCCGCCGCTACAACCTGGAGTGGCTGGCGCCGCTGGGCTTCAACAACACGTATGCGCTGCTCATGCGTCGCCAGCAGGCCGAGCAACTGAGCATCCGTACGGTATCGGAGCTGAGCGCTTATTTAAGGTAGAAAAAGGCGACTTAAACTGGGCTTTGTTTTAGCTAGATTTTTCCATCATTTTTGTCTTAATCGAGGGGTTACCTGCTACATTGGCAGTCGATTTTACCCCTCTTCGAATGATTGCACCTCTAGCAGCGAATCCATCATCCAGGCGAGTCCGCTACTGGTGCCTTTGGCTTATGGCCATCTGCTTCGTGCAGCTGGCAACCGCCGCTACCGCCCAGCAATTGCCCAGGCGGCAATGGGACCGGGTGCTGGGCGGCGATGGGCTTGAAAATTTTAAATCGGTTCAGCCCACTACCGACGGCGGGTACATTTTGGGCGGCACTTCCGGCTCCGGCGTGTCGGGCGACAAAACCCAGCCCACCAAAGGCGCCCCCTCAGAACCTAGCACCAACTACGACTATTGGCTGGTAAAGCTGGATGCAGCCGGCAACAAGCAGTGGGACCGGGCCTACGGCGGCAACGATACCGACGCCCTCGCGGCGGTGCAGCAAACCACCGACGGCGGGTATATCATGGGCGGCTACTCTGTTTCTCCGGCTTCCGGCGACCGAAGCGCTCCGGCCAAGCACGGTTACTGGGTGGTGAAAGTGGATGCGCAAGGAGTGAAACAGTGGGATAAGTCGTTCAGCAACCAAAGCCTGCCCTCCCTGAATGCCCTCCAGCAAACCGCCGATGGGGGCTACATTCTGGGCGGCTACAGCCTGGGCGACCTACCGGGCACCCCGGGCCGGGACGACCAGTCGGGACCCTACCAGGGCGGGCACGACTTCTGGGTAATCAAGCTCGATGCAGCCGGCAACAAGCAGTGGGACCGGGCCCTGGGCGGCACCGAATTCGACTTCCTGCACGACGTGCGGCAGACCGCCGATGGCGGCTACCTCGTAGGCGGGACCTCCACCTCCGGTATTTCGGGCGACAAAACCGAGGCCAGCCGGGGAGGCAACGATTACTGGGTGGTGAAACTCGACGCGCGCGGGGCCACGCAATGGGACCGTACCTACGGCGGAGCCGGCCCTGATGCCTTGTATAGCCTGTGCCAGACCCTTGATGGCGGCTATATTCTGGCCGGGCAATCTGGTTCGGGCATTTCGGGTGATAAAACCCAGGCCCAGCGGGGCGGCGGCGACTATTGGATACTGAAAGTAGATGCGCAGGGCCGCAAACTCTGGGACCGAAGCTTCGGCGGCAGCGGGCAGGACCAGCCCAACAGCGTCTGGCCCTGCCCCGACGGCGGCTTTCTGGTGGCGGGCCAGTCCGATTCGGGCATTTCCGGGGATAAAAGCAAGGCCGGCTTTGGCCTGGCCGACTACTGGCTGGTGAAGCTGAATGCCGCTGGCACCAAAGATTGGGACGAGGTGTATGGCGGCAGCAACCTGGATTTTTTGCAGGGTGCGCGGCCTACGCCGGATGGAGGCTTTATACTGGGTGGCACTTCGTATTCGGGCGCTTCCTGCGGCAAAACCCAGGACACTTGGGGAAGCGCCGATTACTGGATTATCAAGCTGGGCACGGCGGCCAACTCGCCACTCGGCACCATCATCGGCGATACGCTATTGTGCGGAACAAGTCCCTCTTTACTCCGTCTCAAAACAGTCGTAACGGCCTCCTCCTACCAGTGGAGTACTGGCGCCACCACCGCCTCTATTCCTGTTACGCAGCCGGGCCTCTACTCCGTCAGCGCCACATTGTGCGACGGAACCGTAGCGGCGGCCCAAATTCGGGTGGGCCAGGTAACAGCGGCAGTGCGCGGGCCCGCTTCTTTCTGTGCGGGTAGCACCGCCGCGCTGCTGGCAGATGCTCCGGGAGCTACGGGTTTCTCTTGGAACACGGGCCAGCGCACGGCCGCCATTACGGTGGCGCAGGCGGGCACCTACACAGTTACGGCAACCTTTCCCGGCGGCTGTAGTCTGGTCAGCTCGCACACCGTTGGCGTGCCGCAGGTAACGCTTAGCGGCGACTCGTTGCTGTGCGAGGGCCGCCCGCAGCAACTAACGGCTGCAACCACTGATGGGGTGGCTTCTTATCGTTGGAGCACAGGAGCCACCACCGCCAGCATCGCCGTTGCCCAGCCGGGGCGCTACTCGGTAACTGCTACGCATGCCAATGGCTGTACCAGCACCGCCACCCAAACCGTTGGCCTTATTCCCCGCCTCTCCCCGCCGCCGCCCAGCACCGACACCACCGTTTGCGAAACGGCCGAACTTGTGTTGCGGGCCCCGGTAGCCCACGACACCCGCGCCACCTACCGCTGGTCCGATAACTCTACCGATTCTACGCTGCGCGTTACTCAGCCGGGGCTTTACACGCTGCAAGTCACTAATCCTTGCCAGACGGTAGCCGTTAGCTGGCGCGTTACCTACCGTAGTTGCGTCTTCATTCCCAACATCGTTACGGCCAACAACGACGGCGTAAATGACCGATTTGTAATAAACAACTTGCCCGCCGGAGCCTGGGATTTGCAGGTTGTCAACCGCTGGGGCGCTCAGGTATACCATGCGGCACATTACCGCAACGACTGGGGCTTGGAGGCCATTACCGGGGTGTATTACTACGTGCTGCGTAATACCAAATCCACGGAGATTTATAGAGGATGGGTACAGGTTGTACGCTAAGAGTTGAACAGAAGCCCGAAAGTATACCGCAGGCTTTAGGTCGGATAACCTCATCCCCGCACCAGCCACTTGTACAGCTGCACCAGCCGGGGTTGCGGCACGCCGAGCCAGAACAGCCCGGTGAGCAGCGCAAACACGCCCTGGAGTCGGTAAACGCCGTTGCGCCGATACTTGCGGGCCGAGGTAATGATGTAGCCCGGCAGCACCCGAAACGGGCCGTGTTGCCGCAGCCGACCCACAATTTCCTGGTCCTCGAGCAGCTGCAACTTCTCGCGGTAGCCGCCGGCTTGCTCAAACACCTCCCGCCGCACAAACAGGCTCTGGTCGCCGTAGCGGATGCCGTTGAAATTGAAGCGCGTAAACCAGGCGTTGGCCACCAGAAACCAGTGGGGCTCGTCGAAGCGGAGGCGGTAGCAACCGGCCGCGGCCCCGCTGGCCACGGCGGCGCGCAAATCGGGCAGCAGGGTGGCGGGTGGCAGCGAGTCGGCGTGCAAAAAATACAGGAGTTGCCCGGTGGCATGGGCGGCCCCGTGGTTGAGCTGGGCGGCCCGGCCCCGGCGTGGGCACTGCACCACCCGGGCCCCGTGGGCGGCGGCTTCGGCAACCGTTTCGTCGGTGCTGCCCCCATCGGCCACCACTATTTCCACGGCCGCATCGGGGCCGATAATAGTCCGCAGGTGAGCCAGCAGTCGGCCAATATGCTCCTGCTCGTTGAAAGTGGGAATAATGATGCTGACGAAAAGCGGCGGAAAAGCAGGGCCGGAGGGCATGGATATGTGGGGCGGGCGACGGGCAATACTGGCCCCAACTTACGAAACCAGCCGCCCGGAAATTTCCCGGGCAGCTACTTTTCAGCGCAGCTCACGCATAAGCCAGTGCCCTATTCATCACTCCTTCATGGCCGGCTGCGTAAGTTGGGGTTCATTTAGGCCCTGCTTTCTATGCACGTATTGCTGGTTGAAGACGAAAAAAGCCTGCACCAGGAGGTGCGGCAGTTTCTGGTTGGGTCGCAATACCTGGTCGATTCAGCCTTCACCTACGCCGAAGCCTCGGAGAAAATATTTACGAACAGCTATGATTTCGTGCTGCTCGACCTGGGACTGCCCGGCGGCGACGGCCTCGACCTGCTGCGCGAAGCTCGCCAGAATGAGCGCCAGGAAGCCTCGTTCATCATCCTGACGGCGCGCGGAGGCATCGACGACCGGGTGAAAGGCCTCGACCTGGGGGCCGACGACTACCTGCCCAAGCCCTTTTCGCTGCTGGAATTGCAGAGCCGGATGCAGGCCGTTATGCGTCGTAAATTTGGCCTCAAGCGCCAGGAGGTATCTTTTGGAGAGGGTTTTTCGCTCGATGTCAGCGGCCGCACCATTCGCCACGGGGGCCAGGATGTGCCGCTCACCAAAAAAGAATTCGACCTGCTGCACTACCTGCTGCTGCACCGCAACCGGGTGCTCACCCGCCTGCAGCTTGGCGAGCATCTGTGGGGCAACGTGCTCGAAGACGATTCCGACTCCAACTACATCGACGTACACATTAAAAATCTGCGCAAAAAGCTCAGCCAGTTTGCCCCCGCCGATTTCATCGAAACCGTGCGCGGCATCGGGTATTCGATTAAAAACTGACCTTCTGCTATGCGTCTTGAAGCCAAGCTGGCGCTGTCCAATACCCTTTCGAAGCTGCTGCTGGTATTGCTGGGGGCCCTGCTGATTCCGCCCATCGTGGAGCGCGTAGCAGTGAGCCACACCGACGAGCAGCTGCGCGAGAAGTGCGAGCAGGTGCTGACGCTTATCCGCCGCGATGGGATAGCCACTTTCGTACAGGGCGAGCAGTATGCCGACTACAATATTCTCAAGCAGGAATATATAACCCTGACACGCTTACCGGCGGCCTCGGGTGGTGCCCTTCCGGCTCCCCTTCGCATTTTCGACGAGCCCCGCCAGGTCGACAATGAAATGGAGGACTTCCGGATTATAAGCCGGCAGTTCGTTTCCACCGGTCAGCGCTACCGCCTCGAAATCGGTTCGTCGCTGGCGACGGTGGAGCTGCTAACCGCTACGCTACGACGGATGGCGCTCTGGGTACTCGTGATTGGGGCCTTGGTTACCGTCTTGTCGGATGCGGCATTTGCCCACCACTTGCTGCGGCCGCTGCACCAGCTCATTGTGCGGCGGCTCGAAGGCGTGCACCACCCGTCGGCTTTCTCCTACGAGCCGCTGGCTACCACCACCGCCGATTTCCAGCGCCTCGACAGCAGCCTCACCGACATGATGCGGCTGGTACAGTCGGCTTTCGAGAAGGAGCGTGAGTTCATGAGCAACGTGTCGCACGAGCTGCTCACGCCGGTCAGTATCCTGCAATCCAGGTTTGAAAACATGCTGCAGGACCCTACTCTAGGCGATGCGCATTTACTAAAACTGGTAGATTCGCAGAAGACGCTTTACCGGCTACGCAACACAGTGAAAACGCTGCTGCTCATCGCCAACATCGAAAACGAGCAGTACCTGCGCGACGAATCGGTATCGGTGGCGGCGGTGCTTACCGATGTAGTCGAGGAGCTAGAGGACCGGCTGACCCAGCGCGAAATAGTGCTACACCAAGACCTACAGCCCGATTACGTGCTGCTCCAGGCCAACTCCACGCTGCTGTTCACGCTGTTGTTCAACCTCGTCAGCAATGCCATCAAGTACAACTGCGAGGGCGGCCGCATAACAATTACGGGTCGGCCCGCTGTTACGGGCGGCTACCAACTAGCCGTTACCGATACCGGGCCGGGCATTGCGGCCCGCCACCTGCCCTATCTGTTCGACCGTTTCCGGCGGGTGCAGGCCGGGGCAGCTGCGCCCGAGGGCTACGGGCTGGGGCTGCCCATCGCCAAAACCATTGCCGAGTTCCACCAGGCGCGGCTGACGGTAGAATCGACCGAGGGCCAGGGCACCACGTTCACCCTCCATTTCAGCCAACCGTCCCGCAACGCTTAGCCATATGGGTGCCGGGTCAGCTAACCGGGCACTGCTGCCTGAGCGGCCGTGGTGCCCGGTAATCAGCTTCATTCTCACCGGGCGCCATTCTATAGTAGCTCTGAACCCCGCCTTAGCCGCGTCTGGGGCAACGGCAACTTGTCATCTTACTTCCAGCCGCCACCTAGGGCGCGGTACACGTTCACCTGGGCATTGAGCTGCTTCATCTTCAACTCAATCAGCTCGTACTTGGCTTCCAGGGCGTCGCGCTGGGTGAAAAGGACTTCGGTGTAGTCGGCGCGGGCCGAGCGAAAAAGGCTGTTGGAGATGGTAACCGACTGGTTGAGGGCGGC
This sequence comes from Hymenobacter lapidiphilus, assembly GCF_013377885.1. Taxonomy (GTDB): domain Bacteria; phylum Bacteroidota; class Bacteroidia; order Cytophagales; family Hymenobacteraceae; genus Hymenobacter; species Hymenobacter lapidiphilus. Next base: position 50,090 of record NZ_JABKAU010000018.1, on the reverse strand, counting down.
CACGGCGCGGGCCTTTTCGTCGTAGCTCTGGCCCAGGTTGCGCAGGCTGGCAAGCTGGTTGCTTACCTCCACGTAGGCGTTCAGCACTGTTCGTTCGTAATTGTAAGCCGTCTGAATCTGGGCCGCGTTGGCGCTACTATACACCGACTTGATGCCGTTGCGGTTGATGAGCGGGGCCATCAGGTCGCCGGCCGCCGAGAACAGCAGCGACTGGGGCGTGGTGAACAGCAGGCCGGGCCGGAAAGCCTCGAAGCCGGCCGAGCCGGTGATGCGCAGCGCCGGATAAAAGGCGGCGCGGGCCACCTGCACATCGAGGTTGGAGGCCAGCAGGCGCTGCTCGGCCTGCCGGATATCGGGGCGGTTCTGCAGCAGCTGGGCCGGTACGCCGGCCCGCACCAGCGGCGGCACCAGGGCATTAAAAGCCTCGTCGTTGCGCACCACCAGTTGGGGGTAGCGGCCCACCAAAAAGTTAATGCGGTTCTCGGTTTCCGTGATTTGCTGCTGAATGCTGAACTGGTTGCTGAGCGTGTTGTGCAGCTGGGCCTCAAAGCGCTGCACGGCCAGTTCGGTGGTGCGGGCCGACTCCTTCTGCAGCTGCACCAGCTGCACCGCGTTGCGCTGAATCTCGATGTTCTGGCGCGTAATGGCCAGCTGATTATCCAGCGCCAGCAGCTCGTAATACGAGGTAGCCACCTCGGCAATCAGGTTGGTAACGGTGAAGTTCCGGCCCTCCACGCTGGCCAGGTAGCGCAGCGCGGCGGCCTTGCGGGCGTTGCGCAGCCGGTGCCAGATATCCACTTCCCAGCTCGCAAACGCGCCCACCTGGTGGTTGGCCAGCGGATTGGGGTTGCGGTGGTCTTCCCTGATACGAATCTGCTCCTCGGTGGCGCCGCGCAGCGTGTAGCGGCCGGGCCGGCCCACGTCGGAGCGCACGCCTACGCCCAGGAACGGCAGGTACTCGCCCTTGCGCACCTGGATTTCATTTTTCGAAATCCGGATTTCCTGCAGCGCAATGTTCAGCTCCTGGTTGTTGCGCAGGGCCGTGTCGATGAGGGCGGTGAGGTTGGAGTCGATGAAAAACTCCTTCCAGCGCAGTTGGGCGGGGTTAATGCTGTCGGCGGGCGCCGCGGCGTAGGTGCCGGGGTAGCTGGCCGGCACCGCGTGGCTGGCCGTGCGGGGCGCAATGCCCGGCGTAACGCAGCCCGCCAGGGCCACCGCACAAGCGGCAGCCCCCAAAAAGTTATACAGGCTCTTCTTACGCATGGGTGGCAACTTGTTCTTCTTCAATTACAGTTACGTGGGGCTCAAATTCGGAAAGCGGGTTCTCGTTTTCGTCTTGGATGAGCTTGCGGCCGGCGGCCATGGTGCCGAAGACATAGTACAGCCCGGGCACGATAATTACGCCGAATACGGTGCCGAACAGCATGCCGCCCAGCGCCGCCGTACCAATGGTGCGGTTGCCAATAGCGCCCGCGCCGGTGGCCAGCACCAGCGGAATCAGGCCGGCAATGAAGGCGAAAGAAGTCATCAGAATCGGGCGGAAACGAACTTTCGCGCCCTCGATGGCGGCGGCGCGCACGCTCATGCCCTCCTCATGCTTCTGCACCGCAAACTCGACAATCAGCACCGCGTTCTTGCCTAGCAAACCCACCAGCATCACCAGCCCCACCTGGGCATAAATGTTGTTGGCCAGGCCCATCACTTTAATCAGCAGGAACGCCCCGAAAATGCCCGCCGGCAGGCTGAGCACCACTGCCAGCGGCAGCAGGAAGCTCTCGTACTGGGCGGCCAGCACCAGGTACACGAAGCCGAGCACAATCAGGAAGATGATGACGGCTTCGTTGCCGCGGCCCACTTCGTCCTTGCTCAGCCCGCCCCAATCAATATCGTAGCCCCGGGGCAGGGTTTTGGCCGCTACTTCCTGCACCGCCTTAATGGCCTCGCCCGAACTGAAACCGGCGGCGGCGTCGCCCCGAATCGAGGCCGTGGTGTACATGTTGTATCGGTTGATTTCGTTGGCGCCCTGGCTCTTCTTGATTTTCATGAAGGCCGAAAACGGGACCATCTCGCCCTTGTCGTTCTTCACCCACATGTTCAGAATGTCCTTGGGCAGGCGGCGGTACTCGGGCGAAGCCTGCACGTACACCTTGAAAAAGCGCTGGTACTTGATGAAGCCCAGCTCGTAAGTCGAGCCAATCATGATGCTGAGCGTGTTCATGGCGTTGCCGATGCTCACGCCCTTCTGCATAGCCAGTTGGTTGTCAATCTGGAGCTCGTACTGCGGGTAGTTGGCCGAGTAGAACGTGAACAGACCGGCCAGCTCCTTGCGCTTGCGCAGGTTGGCCATAAACTCGTCGTTCACCTGCTCCAGGGCCTTGTAGTCGCCGGTGTTGGTTTTGTCGAGCAGTTGCAGCTGGAAACCGCCCGCTGCGCCGTAGCCCGGCACCGCCGGCGGCTCAAAAAACTCAATGGTCGCGCCCGGAATTTCCTTGGCCTTCTCTTCCAACGCCAGAATGACGTCGTGGATGGATTCCTTCCGCTCGCTCCAGGGCTTGAGGTCAATCAGGCAGGTGCCGGCGTTGGAGCCGCGGCCCTCGGTGAGCACTTCATAACCGGCCAGCGTGGAAATGCTGGCAATGCCGGGCACGTCTTTGGCCAGCCGCTGCAAATCCTGCGAAATGGCGTTGGTGCGCTCCAGCGTCGAGCCGGGCGGCGTCTGGATAATGGCGTACAGCATGCCCTGATCTTCGGCCGGAATGAAGCCCGAAGGCAGCGTAGTCGAGATGCCGAAGATGCCGAAGCCGAAAGCGGCCAGCACCAGAAACGTAAGCACCCGGCGGTCCACCACTTTCTCCAGGAAGCCCACGTACACGCCCGTCAGGCGCTCAAAACCACGGTTGAACCAGTCGAGGAAGCGGTTGATGGGCGACTTGCTGCGGGGCTTACCGTGGTTGTTTTTCAGAATCATGGCGCACAGCACCGGCGTCAAAGTCAGGGCCACGATGCCCGAAATAACAATGGCGGAGGCCATGGTAATCGAGAACTGCCGGTAGAAGATACCCACCGGACCGCTCATGAACGCCACCGGCACAAACACGGCCGTCATCAGAATGGTAATGGCAATAATGGCCCCGCTGATTTCGCCGATAACCTCGCGCACGGCCCCGTAGGGCGAGAGGTGCTTTTCCTCCATCTTGGCGTGCACGGCCTCCACCACCACAATGGCGTCATCGACCACGATACCGATGGCGAGCACCAGCGCGAACAGGGTAATCATGTTAATGGTGAGCCCGAACGCCTGCATGGCCATAAATGCCCCAATCAGCGACACGGGCACGGCCAGAATCGGAATCAGCGTCGAGCGCCAGTCGCCCAGGAACAGGAACACCACCAGCGCCACCAGAATAAAGGCGTCGCGCAGGGTATGAATTACGTTTTCAATGGAAGCGTCGAGGAAGTTCGACACGTCGTAGCTGATTTTGTAGTCCATGCCGGGCGGCATGGTTTTCTTCAGCTCGTCGAGCTTGGCCTTCACCTCGGCAATTACGTCCTTGGCGTTCGAGCCGTAGGTTTGCTTGAGCACAATGGCCGCCGAAGGGTAGCCGTCGAGGTTGGAGTAGATGTCGTAGAATTCGGAGCCCAGCGCCACGTCGGCCACGTCTTTCAGGTGCAGACTTTCACCGTCGGCGTTGGCCCGCAGAATCACGTTCTTGTACTGCTCCACGTCGCTGAAACGGCCCTCATACGTCAGCACGTACTCCAGCGCCTGCGACTGGCCCCCGTCGGAGCGGCCGATGCGGCCGGGCGAGCCAATCACGCTCTGCTCGTCCAGGGCCTTCATCACGTCGTCGGCCGAGATGTTGTAGGCCCGCATGCGGTCGGGCTTGAGCCAGATGCGCATGGCGTACTGGCGGCTACCCAGAATGGAGGCCCGCCCGATGCCGTTGATGCGCTGGATTTCGGGCAGCATGTTCACCCCGGCATAGTTGAACAGGAACTTCATGTCCGTATTCTTGTCCTTGCTGTACAGGTTCACATACATGAGCATGTTGGGCACCACGCGGTTCACAATCACGCCCTCGCGCTGCACCAGCACCGGCAGGCGGTTGATAACCTGCGCGATGCGCGTGTTCACGTTTACTACCGCCTGCTCGGGGTCGGTGCCCAGGTTGAATACAATCTGGATGTTGGCCTCGCCCGCACTCACGGCATCGGCGGTCATATACTTCATGCCCGGCACGCCGTTCACGGCCTGCTCCAGCGGAATCAGCACCGACTCGGTGAGCACCTTGGCGCTGGCGCCGGGGTAGGCCACGCTCACCATTACCATAGGCGGCGAAATCTCGGGGAACTGCGAGGTGGGCAGCGTATTCATGGCCAGCATCCCCAAAAAGACGATGACGATGGAAATGACGATGGCAAAAACCGGCCGTCGAATGAATTTACTGAACATGTTTTTTGAGTTGTTAGCGGAGAGCCGATAGGCACGGTCATACTGAGCGAAGGCGTAAGCCGCAGTCGAAGCATCTCTACCGCAATGAAATTGTCATGCTGAGCGAAGGCGTAAGCCGCTGTCGAAGAATCTTTACCGCAATGGAACTGTCATGCTGAGGTCACGAAGCATCTGTACCGCATCGTTGCAGTCGGATGGATTACCATTGCAGTAGAGATGCTTCGGCTTCGCTCAGCATGACATCGTTCTATTCGCCCTTCTGGCTGCTGTTCCCAGTTACTCCGAGTGGGTGCCCAAGTGGGTGATAACCTGCTTGGGCGCCTCGTACTCGAAGTCGATTTTGTCGCCGTCTTTCACCTTGCGGATGCCTTCGAGCAGGAACTTCTCGCCGGGCTTCAGGCCACTCTGCACCACGTACAGGTCGGGCATTTCCGAGCCGACGGTGATTTCGCGCTGGTGCACGATGCCCTTGGCGTCGAGCACGTAGAGGTACTTCTTCTCCAGCACCTCATAGGTGGCTTTCTGCGGAATGATGAGGGCCTTTTTGAGCGGCACCGTCATCAATACACTACCCGTTTCGCCGCTCCGCAGCAGGCCCTCGGGGTTGGGGAAAGTGGCCCGGAAGGCAATGTTGCCGGTTTCGTTGTTGAAGTCGGCCTCAATGGTCTGCACCACGCCGGGGTGCTTGAACTGCTCGTTGTTGGCCATCAGCAGCTTCACGTTGGTCTGGTTGGCGGCCTTGGCGTTGGTTTTATAGGAGAGGTACTCGGCCTCGGGCACGTTGAAGTACACCCACATCTGACTGTTGTCCGAGAGCGTAGTCAGCAAGTCGCCCTCATCCACCAGACTGCCCAACCGCACCTGAAACTGGTCCATCAGGCCGCTGAATGGCGCCTTGATGGTAGTAAACGACAGGTGCGTTCTGGCCAGCGACACTTCGGCCTGGGCCTTGCCCACCTTGGCGGCGGCCAGGGCCAGCTCGCTTTTCGACACCACGTTGTTGTCGGCCAGGCGCTTGGTGTTCTGGTACTCGATGCCCACGTAGTTGGCCTCGGCCTCCGACTTCTTCAGCTCGGCCTGGTACATGAGGGGCATGATCTGGAACATCAGCTGGCCCTTGCGCACGGCCTGGCCCTCATCCACGTAAATCTTTTCGAGGTAGCCCTTCTCCAGCGCCCGCAGCTCAATATGCTGGATGGCCTTGATCTGGGCCACGTACTCCTTGGTGATGGTGGTATCCTGCAGCAGCGGGCTGGTAACGAGGTATTTTACAACTTCTTCCTTTGCCTCCTCATGCTTGGTACAGCTGGTGCCGAAGCACAGGACGCCAAGGCCGAGCAGCAGAAGGGTTTTCGTATTGCGGGCTATCATAATGGCCGTTAGGGGTTTCATTTACACTCGTTCACTGTGCCGGAGCCGGACCCCACAACAGCCATAATTCAGGCGGCGGCAAGTGCCGGCTTGGTCGCGGGCTACCGGCTAACCCGAAAGCCAGCATGGTGGCGGCTTCCAGTCAGCTTCGGTCATTGACTGGCACAAAGCAAACGCCCGCTTCATGAAGCGGCTATGAAGCCACTGCTCCCGGCCCACAAAGTTTTAGCAGCCGCCTGCTGGATTTTGAAGCCGTGACCGCAACGCAAAAACGCCCGCCACGTCACCTTCCCAAGCAGGAAAAGCAACACGACGGGCATTAAGTCGAAACTAGTGAACGGCTGATAGCGCAAGATGAATCAGCGCGCTATCAGCCGTTTATCAAAGCATTTTACGATTCAGGGCCGGAAGCAAACGCTCCCTTCGCTGGCACTCCTACCCCAGCCCGGTAGCCGATTCGCCGGGGCCGGGAGTAGCGCTGCCAACTGCATCCAGGGGAAATTCTGGGGCCGGGGTGGCCGAGCCGGGCACCGAGAGGTCCCAGCTTTGCTGCATCTGACGCAAACCCGACTGCGAAGTCAGGTCGTACTGGCAGGGCACGATGGATATGTAGTTGTTGGCCAGTGCGTATTCGTCGGTATCCTGACGCGGGTCTTCGTTTACAAACGAGCCGATGAGCCAGTAGTAGGGCCGCTTGTAAGGGTCGTGGCGCAGGTCGAACTCTTCCTGCCACTTCGCCCGGGCCTGGCGGCAGACCATGGCCCCGGCAATAGGCTGGTCCGATTTCTTAGGAATATTCACGTTCAGGGCCGTGCCGGCCGGAATACCGTGCTCCAGCGCCTGCCGGGTCAGGCGCTCCACCCATTCCTCGGCGTGCGAGAAGTCGGCATCGTGGCCATAGTCGCAGAGCGAGAAGCCGATGGCCGGCAGCCCTTCAATAGCCGCCTCAATGGCCGCCGACATGGTGCCCGAGTACAGCACATTCACGGCCGAGTTGGAGCCGTGGTTGATGCCCGACACCACCAGGTCGGGGCGGCGGTCCTTGAGGACGTGGTGCTTGGCCAGCTTCACGCAGTCGGCGGGCGTGCCGCTGCACTCATAGGCCTCAATGCCCTCAAAAATGTGGTTGGGGTCGAGGCGCAGTGGCTTACCGATGGTAATAGCATGGCCCATACCCGACTGGGGCGAGTTGGGCGCTACCACCACCACTTCGCCCAGCCGGCGCATTACGCGCACGAGCGTGGCAATACCGGGGGCCGTAATGCCGTCGTCGTTGGAGATAAGAATAAGCGGCTTGGCAGAGGCGGAAGTTGACACAGTAGACAGGCTTATGAGGATAAGAAGGAATTGCCGGGCAAAGGTACGCTCTGCCCGGCAGGCGTGTTTCTTAACGCCCCTCTGCGCTCGGATGTTTTACGACCCGGCCACCACTGCCCGACCACCAGACCGCAACAGCCTGAACCGTAGCCACCGGCCCAATAGCAGCGCCGCCACTTGGACAATGCTACAAATAATGTATTTTGCCACCCCTATATACGTCCTAACCATCGTGGCGGGCCGTTTTTGTCCTACTCTCTGCCTTGGCCCACCCGGCCACCTGCTTATGGCTTTGTTTGAAAATCGTTACCGCACGCACGATTTGGGCCTGCTGCTACTGCGCGTGGGTATTGGCTTTATGTTCACGGTGCACGGCTACCCCAAGCTCACGGGTGGCCCGCCCGTGTGGGCCGAAATCGGGGGCGTGATGAAGCTGGTGGGCCTCAATTTTGCCCCCGTCTTCTGGGGCTTTCTGGCCGCTTTTGCCGAGGCCATCGGTGGGCAGCTGCTAGCGGTGGGCCTGTTCTTCCGCTGGACCTGCGCGCTGCTGCTCGGCACCATGATAATGGCTACCATTATGCACCTGAGCAAGGGCGACGACTTCAGCGGCTACTCGCACGCACTCGAATCGGCCTTCCTTTTCCTGGGGCTGGCTTTTACCGGCCCCGGCCGCTTCAGCCTCGACCAAGTGCTGTTTCCTGCCCCCCGGCGGCTGTACTAGGGATTAAGGAGCAGCTAAACTGTAACCACATACTCTCTTTTGAGGATAAATTTCATGAGGATACATAGTATGAAAAATGCATTCATTGTATTGGCTTACTTGCTGATTTCTATTTCTTGCGTGGCACAAGAAAAGGCACAGCAAATATCAAATTCAGGTTTGCCAAAAGAGTTTTTTCGTCGCTGGAAATTAGATTATGGAACGGCAGACGGAAGTAAGATAGACCTCTCACAAGCCCCACACGATGAGTATGAGTTTAAGCAGAATGGTAAATACGTGCTTTATATTGAAGATGGCTCTTTACTAACTGGGACGTGGGAATATGACGAAAAAGAGAAGGTAGTCTATACAAAACGTGATGACGGAGAATTAAATGGGAGAATTACAGAGATAAAGCCGGGAAGTATAACGCTAGTCCCTGATGGCAAGGGTATCTCAGGAACAATGTTTGAGAAGTTTAAATTTTATTATAAGCCGAACTAGAATCAAACTTTACCAATACGCTAGTTTCGCCTCATGCTCCTGCTTTCCCTGCTCTCCTTGCTGCTGACCACGCCCACCAGCCCGGCTCCGACCGACTGGCGCACGCCCTTCGAGCGGGGCAACGGTAATACCACCGCCACCTATGACGAGTGCATCGGCTACTACCAGCGGCTCGATGCGGCGTATCCCGAAATCCAGCTGCGCGAGGCGGGTACCACCGACAGCGGCCGGTCGCTGCATGTAGTGGTCGTATCGGCCGATGGCGACATGGAGCCGGCTTCGCTGCGGGCCAAGGGCCGGCGCATTGTATTTATCCAGAACGGCATCCACCCTGGCGAGCCCGAGGGCATTGATGCCAGCCTGATGCTGGCCCGCGACTACGTGCAGAAAAAGGCCCTGCGCCGCCAGCTCGATGATGTGGTGCTGGTCATCATCCCGATTTACAACGTGGGCGGCGCGCTCAACCGCAACTCCAGCACCCGCACCAACCAGAACGGCCCCGAGAGCTACGGCTTCCGCGGCAACGCCCGCAACCTCGACCTTAACCGCGACTACATCAAGCAGGATTCGCGCAATGCCCGCTCATTTGCGGCCCTGTTTCAGCGCTGGCAGCCCGATGTGTACGTGGACACCCACACCTCCAACGGCGCCGACTACCAGTACACGCTCACGCTCATTGCCACCCAGAAAGACAAGCTGCACCCCGCCCTGAGCCAGTATATGCAGCAGCAACTACTGCCGGCCCTCTACGGCGGCATGGATAAGCAAAAGTGGTATCTGAGCCCCTACGTGGATTTTAACGGCCGCACGCCCGATGCTCGGGGCCTGCAGGGTTTCCTGGAAAGCCCGCGCTACTCCACCGGCTACACCGCACTGTTCAATACCATCGGTTTCGTAACGGAAACCCACATGCTGAAGGCCTACACGCCGCGGGTGCGGGCCACCTACGATTTTCTGCGCTTGCTGATTGGTACGGTGCAGCAGCAGAAAGCCGCGCTGGCTTCGGCCCGCACCGAGGCCACCCGCCTCAGCCAGCAGCAGCAGGCGTTTGCCCTGGGCTGGCGGCTCGATACCACGCAGGCCGAGCGGTTCACGTTCCGCGGCTACGAGGGCAAAACCAAGCCCAGCGACGTGAGCGGACAGCCGCGGCTGTACTACGACCGGAAGGCGCCTTACACCAAATCCATCCCCTACTACAACACCTTTGTGCCCACGGCCACGGTGCAGCGGCCCCGCGCCTACGTGCTGCCCCAGGCCTGGGGCGAGGTAGCCGAGCGCCTGCGCCTGTCGGGCGTGCAGCTACGGCAGCTGTCGGCGGACACCGTTATCAACGGCGAAACCTACTACATCCAGGACTACAAAACCAGCCCCCGGCCCTACGAGGGCCACTACCTGCACTCCGGAGTGCAGGTCCGGCCGGTGCGCCAGCCCCGCCAGCTGCTGCGCGGCGACTTCTACATCTCTTTAAATCAGCCCGCCGCCCGCTACCTCATCGAAACGCTGGAGCCCCAAGCCACCGACTCGTTTTTTGCCTGGGGCTTCTTCGACAGCATCCTGCAGCAAAAAGAGTATTTCTCTGATTACGTGTTCGAGGACCTGGCCGCCCAGCTGCTGCGCCAGCAGCCCGCGCTGCAGGCCCAGCTTAACCAGAAAAAGCAGGCCGACCCCGCCTTCGCTGCCAGCGGCCCCGCCCAGCTCGACTGGCTTTACCGCCAATCCGACCACTACGAGCCCAGCCACCTGCGCTACCCCGTGCTACGGGTGTTGTAACAATGAATACGGGAGGTCTGGTTAACCCTGGTTTTGCAGAACGGTGTAGGGGCGGGGCTTGTCCCCGCCCGCCGTTGCAACAACATGTTGAACGGCTGTTTGGACGCCCAGAAAAGCCCGTGCACACGGCGGGCGGGGGCAAGCCCCGCCTCTACACCGTTCTGCGGAATTCCAGGTTAACTAGCGTTTCCACATTAATTCATTTACTCACTGACTACCAGCGAGTTAGCATAGTTTACCAGATAAGCCAGGTCGCGGGCATCGGTGTAGTTGAGGTTGTTGGTTTTGGCGTATTGGGCTAGCTGGCGGGCCTGTGCCCGGAAGTAGCTGGGCAGGTCTTTCTTGGGCGTGCGCAGTGGCAGCACGGTGCCGTCGGGCAAACCCAGGAAGAAGTTATCCTTGACTTCGGTGTAGTAGCCCAAGGTCATGCCGGCTAGGCCCATGCCGCCGTAGCTGTAGGGGCCACCGGCCGTGATGGGCCGCTCCACCAGCCCCTCGCGGCGCAGCAGAATAACGGGGCCACCGCTGAGCTGCTCGAAAAATCCGGGGGCTTTAAAGTCGCTGTAGTCATTGTCGCGGTTCCAGCGGTACACCCGAAACACACGCAGCAGGTTGGTATCGGCCCGTTCGCGGCGGCGGGGTGGCGGGGTGGCGCCAAACCCGGGGTTGCCCGAGTAGTAGCCCTGGCGCATGGCGTAAAAGTCGTCGTAGTAGAGCCGTTCGCGGCTTTGGTCGTATTGCTCGCCGCGCACTGCGAAGCTCTGCACATTTACGGCGGGCAGCGTGCGGACAGTGTTGTCGGCTAACGTCATCGTCAGGGTTTCCTCGCCCCGGTGCAGCGCCAGCGGCCCGCTGATACTGTCGCCCGAGCTGAGCAACACGCTGCCCTGGGTGAACTGCTGGGTAAAGCCCTGCCCGCCCCCACGCTGGGCCTGCGACGTCAGGGGTAGCAGCAGGGCCAATAGTAGCGGATAAAACAAGTTTCTCATATCCGGAAGTTAGCTGATTGCGGCCATATTAGCATGCTTTGCCCCCGCCCCACACGCAACGGCCCGGCCAGCAAATGCTGACCGGGCCGGACGGAACAAAAAGAAGGGTTACAGGAGCTTACTGCCCCGTAACGCCGGGCACCTCAGCAACCGGATTAGCGGCGCCGGTCTGGTGCAGAATGGTGTGGCCCAGCTTGTCGCGCTTGGTGGTGAGGTAGCGCTGGTTGTGCTCGTTGGGTTCCACCTCAATGGCCACCGACTCAACCACCTCCAGGCCGTAGCCGATGAGGCCGGTGCGCTTGCGGGGGTTGTTGGAGAGCAGCCGCATCTTGCTGATGCCCAAATCGCGCAGAATCTGGGCCCCTACGCCGTAGTCGCGCTCGTCCATGCCGAAACCCAACTCCAGGTTGGCCTCCACTGTGTCGCGGCCCTGCTCCTGCAGCTTGTAGGCCCGCAGCTTGTTGAGCAGGCCAATACCGCGGCCCTCCTGGTTCATGTACACGATAACACCGCGACCTTCGCGCTCAATCTGTTGCATGGCGTGGTGCAGTTGGGGGCCACAGTCGCAGCGGCACGAGCCGAAAATATCGCCCGTTACGCAGGAGCTATGCACGCGCACCAGCACTGGCTCGGGGCCCGAAATATCCCCTTTCACCAGCGCCAGGTGCTGGGTATTGTTACTCTGCTGGGTGTAGGCAATCAGGTCGAAGTCGCCGAAATCGGTGGGCAGGCGCACCGATATTTCGCGGGCAATCAGGCTTTCCTTTTCGAGGCGGTACTTGATGAGGTCCTGCACCGAAATCAGCTTCAGATTCCACTTGTCGGCAATTTCGCGCAGTTCGGGCAGGCGGGCCATTTCGCCGTCCTCCTTCAGAATTTCCACCAATACCCCCGCCGGCTCGAAGCCAGCCAGACGGGCTAGGTCCACGGCCGCCTCGGTGTGGCCGGCGCGGCGCAGCACGCCCTCTTTGCGGGCCTTAAGCGGGAAAATGTGGCCCGGCTTGCCCAGCTCCTCGGGCTTGGTTTCGGGGTCGATGAGAGCCAGAATGGTTTTGGAGCGGTCGGAAGCGGAAATGCCGGTAGTCACGCCGTTTTTCAGCAGATCAACGCTCACCGTAAAGGCTGTGGCATGCAGGGCCGTGTTGTTTCCCACCATCAAATCGAGGCCCAGCTCCTCGCAGCGGGTTTCGGGCAGCGAGGCACACACGAGGCCGCGGCCGTGTGTGGCCATAAAGTTGATGACTTCGGGCGTAGCGCAGCGGGCGGCACAGATGAAGTCGCCTTCGTTTTCGCGGTCTTCATCATCAACCACCACTACCACCTTACCGGCGCGGATATCAGCAATAGCGTCTTCAATCAAGTCAAGCATGGATCACGGATTAGCGCGGATTTTTTCGGATTTCACGGATTCGGTAGCGCCCAGCGGGCTACCGTGGGGCTGGCGTACAACCAGCGGCGGCCGGGCAAAGTTACGAAGCCGGAACTGGCAGCCGGCAGCAGTGGCACCCTCACTCGCTGGCCAGCTCGGTGGCGCGGTGCTGGGCGGCTTTCATGCCGGCAATCAGGGTTTCGGCCAGGCCACCAGCCCGGAACTCGCGCAACGCGGCTTCGGTGGTGCCGCCCTTCGAGGCCACGGTGGCAATTAGCTCGTCGGGACTTAGGGCGGAGGTGTTGAGCAGGTGATAGGCGCCGAGCATGGTTTGTTTGACGAGCAGCCCGGCCACCGACTCGGAAAAGCCCATTTCCTGGCCTGCCTGCATCATGGCCTGCACCAGAAAGTAGAAGTAGGCCGGGCCGCTGCCGCTCACGGCCGTTACGGCATCGAGCAGGCTTTCGTCTTCCAGAAAAATGGAGCGGCCGGTAGCGTTTAGCAGGTTCTCTACTTCGTGCAGGCGGCTACGCTCGACCTCGGGCGCGGCCGAAAAACCGGTGATACCCATACCCAGCAGTGCCGGCGTATTGGGCATGGCCCGCATCACCTGTTGGTGGTTTAGCTCGCGCTGCAGCCGCGCAATCGGAATGCCGGCCATAATGGACACCACCACCTGCCCCGGCTGCAGCACCGCCCGCAGCCCTGCGGCCACCTGGCTGAAATCCTGGGGTTTTACGGCCACTAGCACCACGCCATAATCGGCCACAGCGGCGCTCAGGGCCGCTACGGGCAGATCGGGGTGCTGCAGGGCGAGGCGCTGGCAGTGCTCGTCGTGGCGGGCCACCAGCAGCAAATCAGGCCGGGCCACCAGGTTGTAGTGCAGAAACGACCGGGCAAAAGCCAGGCCCATGTTACCGCAACCCACAATAGCAATACGCAGTGGTTTCATGAGGGGAAAGTGAGTATAGAGAAATAGGTACAGAGAGGTGAGAAATGAGAGGTGAGTAAAGGAACGTCATTCAGAGCATGATGCGCTTGGAGCAGCATGCTCTGAATGACGTTCCTTTATTCCCTTCTCACCTTTCTGTACTCACTGCTCATCTCTACCCCCTCTCACCGCCTACCCTGGAACCGGGCAGTAGGCTCCCAAACGGCGGTTTTTATGCCGCGCAAATAGCGCCAGAAGCCCAGCAGCAAGGCCGCGTTCATGGAATAAAAATGGCTGATGAAGCGTAGCAGCCGCAAATGAATACCTACCTGATGCAAGGCGGCATCGAGCAGCGGCAGCAGCAGCGCGCCCAGCTGCCCGGCCAGCAGCAGCTGGTACAGCCAGCCGCCGCCCCGCGCCACCAGCAGCGCGCAGCTTAGCAGCATACCCAGCAGCAGCAGCGGCGTAAGCCAGCGCAGTACTTTATGCGACCAGTAAGCAAAACCCACACCCCGCCACGGTGGCCACAGCAGGCGCCGGAACACCACCAGATTCTGGAAGTTGCCGGCCGAAATGCGGGCCTTGCGCCGGAACTCCTCGGGCAGCTGGTCCGACACGTCTTCGTGGCACACGGCGGCCAGCTCGTTGATGGCCTGGTAGCCGTCCTGCAGCACGGCCATTGAGATGAAGAAGTCATCAACAATAAAGCCGCGCGGGGCCGGGTGGTAGCAGGCGCGGCGTACCGCAAAGCAGCCGCCGAAAGCGCCTATCATGCTTCCCCACACCACGCCCTCCTGGTACTTAATCAGGTTTTCGCGCTCCAGATACGCTTTCTCCTGGCCCGAAATGCCTTCCTGGCGGTGGTCGGGGTTGAGGATGTGGCCCCCCACCAGGCCAATGGCCGGGTTGCGGAAATGCTTCACCAGCTCATACAGCGTGTCGGGCGTGAAAAACACGTTGGCATCGGTGAGCACCAGCACCGGCGCGGTGGCTTGCTCCGACAGCACTTCCATTACGCCGGGCTTACCGGTGCGCTGCCCCAGCGGCCGGAACTGCAGGCCCGGGTACCCGGCTGCCAGTTGGGTGATAAGGGCATTAGTGCGGTCGGAGGAATTATCGGAGCCGATGTAAAACGTGAGCTTATCCAGCGGGTAGGTGGTGGCGAAGGTTGAGCGGATTTTCTCCTCAATCACCTGCTCCTCGTTGTACACGGCCAGCAGCACGTCCACGGCTGGCAGCTCCGCGCTATCGGGGGCGTACACCTCAGCGTTTTGCCGGCGGCCGCGGGCCAGGCGGGCCAGTAGCAGCGGGTACAGCACGTAGGTGTGGGCCACCAGCAGCAGGCTGCCCCAGAACGTGGCCGCCGCCAGCACGTCAGGTAGAAGCGGCACGGGCGGGCAGCAGAATGGTGTATAAATCGAGGAAGCTCTCTATCACCCGGTCGTTGTCGTAGCGGCGGGCAATGGTGCGGGCGGCCTCCTGCCCGATGGCGGCGGCCGGCAGCTCGTTGCGGTAGTAGCGGCCCAGCTGCGCCAGCCACTCCGGGGCCGAATCGGCTACTATAATATCGAAACCGGGCTTTACATGAATGCCTTCGGCCCCGAGCGTGGTGCTGAGAATGCACTTACCCAGAGCCATGCCCTCGATGATTTTGATGCGCATGCCGCCCCCGCTCAGCAGCGGTACCAGCATCAGCTCGTACTGCTCCATAAACGCCGCGGCCGACTCGACGAAGCCATGCACCGTGACGCCGGGCAGCCGCAGCTGCCGGAACCTCTCGGGCATGTTCTTGCCGCCTATATGCAGCTGCAGCTCCGGAAACTGCCGCCGCGCCTCGGGCCACACCTCGCGCAGCAGCCAGTCGAGCCCCTCCTGGTTGGGCAGCCAGTCAAACGAGCCCAGCATGCACAGCGTGCGCGGCCGGGGCCGGATGGTGGGGTCGGGCCGGAAACGGCTCAGCTCGACACCGGCCGGCACAAATACTACCGGCTCGGAGCAGCCCAGCCGGCGCAGGCGCTGCTGGTCGGGTTCGGTAATGGCGGCCACGGCATCGAAGCGGGGCAGTACCAGCTGCTCGAAACGCCGCAGCCGGCCGGCCAGCTGGCGCAGATACCACTTTTTGAGCGGGTTGCGGGTTTTGTCGGCCAGCATCTGCCAGATGGTGTGCTCCACGTTGTGCGCCCGCAGCACCACCGGCACCGTGGGGGCCAGCCGCTTCAGCACCTCCACGTACCAAGCCACAAACGTGCCCTCCACCTGCACCACATCAAACTGCTCCTGCTGCAGCAATTCGGCCAGCTGCGCCTCCACGGCCGGGCTCACGAACCGCTCCACGTTGTAGGGCAGCGTGCTGGAAAGCAGGTTCTGCAGGGCTTTGCGCGGCGAAAGACGCGTATCCACATCCACGGTCAGCAGGCGCACGTGGGGGCCCAGGTGGGCAAGCACGGTGGCGGGCTGCTGATGCTTGGGCGTGTTGAGGGCCAGCACCGTTACGCGGTGGCCGGCGCGGGCCAGGCCGGCGGCTACGTCGTACATGGCAATGGCCCCGCCATCGGTAGGCGGGAACGGTACGCGCGGGCAGATTTGGAGGATATGCACGAGGGAAAGGCGGGCTGATGCGGCCGCGTAAAGCTACGAAAGAAGCACCCGTGGCCCCAGATGCCCCAGGCTTCCCAGAGCTAAAGCCTTGGGGCATCTGGCAACTACGCCCCCCGAAACGAATCCAGCAGCCTCGTTATCTGCTCCTCGGTGCCCAGAAACAGGAACACGTCGCCGGGGCCAGGCACGATGTCGGCGGGCGGGCTGATGGTGAACTCGCCGGTTTGGTGGCGCAGGCCGATAACGGTGGTGCCGGTGCGGGAGCGGACGTCGAGCTCCCGGATGCTGCGGCCCTGCAGCTCGGGGCGCAGCTCCTCGGTGCGCATTTCTTCCAGCCGCAGCCGGTGCGGACCCATGCCCGAAATCATATCCAGGAACCGGATGACCTCGGGGCGCATGATGAGGTTGGCCATGTGCGAACCCCCGATTTCGTCAGGCATCACCACCGAATCGGCCCCGGCCCGGATAAGCTTGGTTTCGGAGCTTTTGAGGCTGGCGCGGGCGACAATCGTGATGTTGGGAGCCAGTTCGCGGGCCGTAAGCGACACGAATACGTTGTCGGCATCCTTGGGCAGGGTCGTAATCAGGGCCCGGGCCCGCTCGACGCCGGCGGCCCGCAATGTGTCGTCGAGCGTGGCGTCGCCGCGCACCACCGAAATATTTTTGTCCTGGGCCGCCTCGTCGGCCACGTCTTCCTGGAGCACGGCTTCGTCGAGTTCAACTACCACCACCTGTGCCCCGCTGGCGCGCAACTCCAGGTAGGCTTTGCGGCCGTTGCGGCCAAAACCGCACACGATTACGTGGCCGGAGTACCCCCTGATTTCCTGGTCGTTTCTGAGCATGGCAAACATAATGCGTAAGCCCCCGTCGAAGATGTAAGTGCTTAGCACCGACAGCAGGTAGGCTAATATCAGCAGGTTGAAGAAAATATACACCGACACGAACAGGCGGCCCGCCGCCGAGAGCGGGTGCACCTCCGAGTAGCCCACCGTCGAAACGGTAATCATGGTCATGTAAAGCGCATCAAGAAACGAGTATTTCTCAATCCACATGAAGCCGGTAATGCCCGCGGCCAGAGCGCTTCCGGTAAGCACCAGCGCGCCCACAAAGCGCCCCAGCTTGAAGCGTCGCCAGACGTCGCGCACGTAATTCGACAAGCCGGGACGTGGGGGCTGAATGAGAGGGGGCATTGGTACGTTTGAGCTGCTTTCTTTGCGCTGGTAGCTGGTAGCTGCGGGCATTTGTGCTAAACTGAGTTGTGCTCGCGGCTGAAATAGCCCATTTTTCGCGGGAGTCAATAGCGGAGCCGCAAGAACGCCAAGCGCGGGCGCAATGACAAGGCGGTAGCGCTACCCGTTCAGGCGCGGAATAACCGTGCCCAGCAGGTTGGCCAGCTGGTTATCCATTTGCTTGAGCAGATGAATGGTTTGCAGGTTTTCCATCATTTCGGCCTCGTCGGTGGGGTTGCGCAGGGCTTCGAGGCGCACGGCCAGCTCGCGCTCCACATTTACTTTGTTGAGGCGCAGAATGGCGTTGTCGCAGGCCGGCTGGAGTACATCCAGCTCGCGGGGCACATGAATCTGGTGGGTGGTCCAGTTGGGGCTCAGCTCGTACTTCTCGGTGGCCAGCTCGGCCACCGCGCTCCGGATATCGGCGCGGCCGTGCTGGATGAGCGTACGCACCTCGGGCCAGCGGCCCTGGTTGAGCTCCTCGCGGCACAGGTGCAGCATATCGGCGTAAATACCGGTCTTGAATGTCGTATCGTCGAGCTGTTCCAGCAGGTATTGGGCCACGCTGACTTCGGGGGCCAGCGGCTGGGCCGAGTACAGCAGCAGCAGCCGCACTACCTCCCGCTCGCAGCGCTCCAGGATGTCGGGCACCGGCTCCATGTCGTCGGTGGCCGCGCCTGCGCCGCCGCCCGCCAAATCCTCGGGCGAGGCGCCGTACATGAGGGCCTCGGCCTCTTCTTCGGGGCTGAGCTGGCGGCTGGCGCGAGGCGGCTGGTTTCGGGTTTCGGGCTGGAAGCCGGCCCCGCTCCCACCGCCGCTGCTGGTGTTGCCGCCGCCGGTGCCGGGTTTGCCGGCGGGCTGGCGGGCCAGCTTGTTGTACTCGCTGATGATTACCTGCTCATCAATCCCGAAGGTTTGCGAGGTCTGCTGCAGAAACACCTGCCGCTTGATCGGGTCGGGCACTTTGGCGATGCTCTGGAGCACTTCGCGGATGGCCTCGGCTTTCTTCACCGGGTCGTGGGCGGCTTCGCGGCTCACCAGCTCGGTTTTAAACTGGATAAAGTCCTGGCTGGCCGTTTCGAGGTAGTCCTTGAAACGCTGGTCGCCAACTTTACGGATATAGCTGTCGGGGTCGTCGCCGTCTGGAAACAGCACCACGCGTACGTTCAGGCCGCCTTCGAGCAGCATATCGATGCCCCGCAGCGAAGCCCGGATGCCCGCCGCGTCGCCGTCGTAGAGCACGGTTACATTGTCGGTATAGCGCTTCACGAGCCGGATCTGCCCATCGGTGAGCGAGGTACCGGAAGTCGACACCACGTTCTTCACGCCGCCCTGGTGCAGGCTCAGCACATCGAGGTAGCCTTCTACCAGGTAGCACTGCTCCTCGCTACGGATAGGCTGCCGGGCCTGGTAGAGCCCGTACAGCACGTCGGATTTATGGTAAATCTCCGATTCGGGCGAGTTGAGGTACTTGGCCGTTTTGTCGTGGGGCTTGAGTGTGCGCGCCCCAAAGCCAATCACGCGGCCCGATACGTTGTGAATCGGGAACATCACGCGCCCCCGGAACCGGTCGTAGCGCCGGCCGGTATCCTGGCCATTATCGTCTTCCTTGACGACGACAAGGCCGGTTTTCTCCAGGTATTTCTGCTCGTAGCCCGCGGCCGTAGCCGATTTAAGCAGGTTGTCCCACTGGTCGAGCGAGTAGCCGAGCTCAAAGGTGGCAATGGTGGTCTGGTTGAGGCCGCGCTGGCGCAGGTAGCTCCAGCCCACGCTCTGCCCCTCGTCGTCGTGCTCCAGCAGGTGGTGGTAGTGGTCCTTGGCCCAGTTGGACACGATAAACTGGGAGTCCTTCTCGTTCTGGGCCAGCTGCTGCTCGGGGGTTTTTTCTTCCTCCTGAACGTCGATGCCGTACTTTTTGGCCAGGTACTTCAGGGCCTCCACGTAGCTGGTGCCCTCAATGTCCATGATGAACTGCACCACCCCGCCCGCCTTACCACAACCAAAGCACTTGTAGAGCCCCTTGGCCGGCGCCACCGAAAAACTGGGCGACTTCTCGTGGTGAAACGGGCAGCAGGCCCACATATTCTGGCCCTTTTTCTTGAGGCTCACGAAGTCGCCCACCACCTCCACAATATCGGCGTGGTGGATAATCTGGTCGACGGTTTCTTTGGGGATGCGGGCCATAGCGGGCAAAGGTAGTGATGCCCGCACCGAACCCGGCGGGCCGCAACCGCCACCCCGGTTTCCGGGTTATCTTTGCGCTTCGTTACTTACCCGCAACAACCCTATGGCCACTATCACCAAAGAAGCCGTCCTGAAAGCCCTCAGCTACGTCGAGGAGCCCGATTTAGGCCAGGACCTCGTTACGCTCAACATGATTGAGGACGTGGCCATCGATGGTCGCACCGTCTCGTTCACCGTTGTGCTCACCACGCCCGCCTGCCCGCTCAAGCAGCTCATCCACGACGCCTGCGAACGGGCCATCCATACCATGGTCGACAAGGACGCGGAGGTGGTTATCGTGATGACCTCCCGGGTGACGACTATGCGCCAGAACCGCGACATTCTGCCCGGCGTGAAGAATATTATTGCCGTGGCTTCGGGCAAGGGCGGCGTGGGCAAAAGCACCGTAACGGCCAACCTGGCCATTGCGCTGGCCCAGTCGGGTGCCCGTGTGGGCCTCATCGACGCCGATATTTCGGGCCCCAGCATGCCGCTTATGTTCGGGCAGGAAGCCGCCCGGCCGCACGTGTTTCAGGGCGAAGACGGCAAGAACCGCATCCAGCCCATCGAGGCCTACGGCGTGAAGCTGATGAGCATTGGCTTCCTGGCTCCCGCCGAGTCGGCCATTGTGTGGCGCGGCCCGATGGCCTCGTCGGCCCTCAAACAGTTCATCACGGAGGTCGATTGGGGCGAGCTGGACTACCTGCTGCTCGACATGCCCCCCGGAACGTCCGACATTCACCTGACCATGGTGCAGACCGTGCCCGTAACCGGTGCCGTTATCGTGACCACGCCCCAGAAGGTGGCGCTGGCCGATGCCGAAAAGGGCCTCCAGATGTTCCGGCTGCCGCAAATCAACGTGCCCATCCTCGGCGTAATCGAGAACATGGCCTGGTTTACGCCCGCCGAGCTGCCCGACAACAAGTACTTCCTGTTTGGCCAGGGTGGTGGCCAGAGCCTGGCCGACAAGCATGAGCTGCCGCTGCTGGGTCAGATTCCGCTGGTGCAGAGCATCCGCGAAAACGGCGACCAAGGCACGCCCGTTATGCTGCAGAAAGATTCGCCGGCCGCCGCCGTATTCGGACAGCTGGCCGAGGAAGTGGCCCGGCAGGTAAGCATCCGCAATGCCGTGGCGCCTAAAACGAACATTGTGGAGATGAACCGCTAGTCATCTTTGCAAACCAGATAAAGGTTGCGCCGCGGGGATAGTGCTGTTCGTTGAATAGCACTATCCCCGCGGCCTTTTCTTTGGCCTTCGAGGCAGAAAATCCAGTAGAAGGCCAATCTTTGCGCTTATGAAAATCCTGCTGCCTGCTCTGCTTGCTCTGTCCTGCACCGCTGCCCTCGCCCAAACGCCTGCCCCCACCGACCCCGCCGACCCTGCCGTTCCGCGCCTGATTGCCGAGCGCCAGCAGCTGGTAAGCCAATACGAGGCCGCCAACGGCCAGCGCAATGCCTTTCTGGCCAACAAACCCAGCAAAAAAGACCTGCAGGAAGTCGTGGACGCGCTTAAGGGCATCATCCGCAAAGATACCGAGCTGATTCAGGCGGTGCAGGCAGCCACCCTGCGCAGCACCGCCGCCGTAGTGGCCGAAAACCAGCAGGTGAAGCAGCAGGTAACCGTGGCCCAAACCGACCGCAGCAGCACCCAGCAGCGCTTCTACGACCTCGAAAACCAGGTGCAGAACCTACAGGAGCGCGAGCGGCAGCAGGCCAAAAAAATGCGCGACCTGCAGGCCACCGCCGATGCTGCCACCGGCGCCCGCACCAGCCGCGAAGTACTGGCCGCCACCCTGGCCCTGCTCGCCGCCGGGCTTTTGGCCTACGTACTCAAGCTGCGCGGCCAGCTAAGCGCCCGGCCGGCCCGGCGGACGTAGTTGTCGGTCGCTGGTAAACGGCTGCCGGAAGAAGAAACGTCATGCTGAGCGGAGCCGGAGGCGGAGTCGAAGCATCTCTACCGCCAAAGTAATCCTGATGCCAGGGTGTGTTTCGGCGGTAGAGATGCTTCGGCTGCGCTCAGCATGACGTTCTTTTTTGCCCTCAAACCTACTCCTGCACTAGCTTCTCAGCCCGAAACACATCGTCAGCCGCCTGCAGCAGCTTGGCGCGGAGCTGGGGGTTGTAGCTGGGGTGGGCCCTGAGGAACTCACGAACGGTGCGGGCGGCGGTGGGCGTCTGGTAGCTGCCGAGCGTGGATTGGAGCCAGGAATAGGGGAAGAAAATGTCGCCGGTCTGCTGGATTTCTTCGAGCAGGGCTAAGCTCTGGGGCAGGTATTTTTCGGAGGTGGCGGCCCGTAGCGGGTGGTGCAGGTAGGCCAGGGCGGCCGTCACCCAGGCTTCTTTTTCGCGGTTCTTTTCATCAGCCAACGAGGCAAAGAAGGCGTCGCGGGTGGCCGGGTCGGGCGAGAGGGCGGGCAGCAGGAACTCCATGCGCTTGCGGCGGTCGGGGTTAGGAATTCGGGTGAGCTGGCGGGCCAGAATGAGCGCGGGAGCCGGATAGTCGCGCACAGCCAGCGCCAGGGCCAGGCTCGTGTAGTCATCCTCGGTCAGCTTCACGCCCGCCGGGGCCTGTTGGGTGTCCCAGATGCGGTAGAGGCGCGTTTGGGCCGCCCGGCTCAGGGCTATGCTCTGGTAGGCCTTGAACAGCAGCTTTTTGGCATTGGGCGCGGAATTTTGCTCCATTGCCCGCCATAATTCGGCTTCCAGCGCGGGGGCCAGGGTGGCACGGCGGGCGGGCGGCAGCAGCTTCCAGTACACGTCGGTGAGCTGGCCCGTGAGCAGCTTGAGGTTCAGCTCCTCGGTTTCCAGCGGCAGCTGGCGGCGCACCACGGCCAGCAGTTCGGCGGGCGTGAGGGCGCGGCCGTTGAGCATGTTCTCGTAGAGGTTCACGTAGGCCGCCGCCCGCGCCACCGGGTTGGTGAGCGTGGCCAGACCGACCGGCAGCGGCTTATCAATGGGAAACACGCCGTAGCCCAGGCCCGTGGAATTGAAGAGGATAAACGCGGGGGCCGGCTCGCCCACGGCAGCGGGTACCGCCACTTCGCGGGCGTTCTGGTTCACAGTCAGCTCGCGGGTGCGGCCGTTAGGGTACACCAGCAGCACCTCGAATAGCTGGGGCCAGATGCGTTCGGAGCCGTCTTCGGCTTGCTGGGTTAGGGTGAGTCGGGTAATTTTTCCGGCGCTGGTTTTTAGGTCGTAGTCGAACACCGGGCGGCCGGGCTGGTTCACCCAAACCTGGTTCCAGGCCTGCAAATCAGCCGGCGTACGTTCGTCCAGTATGCGGATGAGGTCGGGCCAGGTGGCGTTGCCGTGGGCGTACTGCTTCAGGTAGGCGCGCAGCCCGTCGCGGAAGGGCTCCTCCCCCATCAGCCGCTCCAGCTGGCGCATCATAATGGGCGCTTTGTGGTAGATGATGCCCCCGTAGAGCGAGCCCGCGTCGCTCAGGTTTTCTAGATTCTGGCGGATGGGGTTGGCCCCGCTGGTGCGGTCGACGCCGTAAGCGGCCGGGTAGTGGTCGATGACGAACTTGAGGTCGTAGTTCGACTCCGGAAGCGCGACCTGGGTAATTTTATCAGCCATGAAATTGGCGAACACCTCCTTCATCCACACGTCGTTGAACCACTGCATGGTTACCAGGTCACCGAACCACATGTGGGCCGTTTCGTGGGAAATCAGGTTGGAACGGGCATTTTTTTGGTCCTGGGTCGCGCCCTCATCCAGAAACAGCGAGCTGGCTTTGTAGTCGATGGCCCCGACATGCTCCATGCCGCCGTACTGGAAATCGGGCAGGGCTACGAAATCGAACTTCTGAAACGGGTACGGGATACCGGTATAGCTCTCCATAAACCGGAGCGCGTCGGCATGAATCTGGAAGATGGGGTCCAGGCTCAGGGCCAGTTTGCTCTTGTCGGTTTCGCGGTGCAGCAGCTGCATGGGCCGCCCCGCCACAGTTCGTTCGAGGCGCGAGAACCGGCCCGCCGCAAACGAGAACAGGTAGGTGCTGATAGTATCGGAAGGCGCGAAATAGTAGGTCGTCGACGGAGGAAATAAGCCACCTAAATTATTTTCGCTTGACCTAAGCGGCGCGTTGGCCATAGCCTCCCAACCGCTGGGCACATCCAGCGTGAGCGTGAAGGCGGCCTTCAGGTTGGGCTGATCGAAGACCGGAAATACCGTGCGGGCGCGGTCGGGCACGAGCAGGGTGTAGAGGTAGTCGGCGTTGCGGTTGAGGCTCTGGTTGCCGGCTGTAAAGTCTATCTGCACCTCGTTGAGGCCGGTTTTGAGGGCGGCGGTGGGTAGCACCAAGTGCTCGTCGTGGTGGTCGATAGGCACCGGCTGGCCGTTTACGCGCAGCCGGCGTAGGTTGGCAGTCGGGGCCTTGAAGTCGAGTTGCAGCGGCTGGCCGACGTCGGCGAGGCGGAAGCGGACGGTTTCATGGGCCTCAATAGGCGCCGCCTTGTCGGCGGGCACGTTCAGGCTCAACTCGTAGCCCAGGCGCGACACCCGGCGGGCCCGGTCCTCGGCCAGCTCCCGGCTCACGCCCGGTACCACAGCCACTGCTGGGGCGGCGACGGCCGCAGCGGGCGTAGCCACCGGCACCAGCGGCACGCGGGCGCAGGCGGCCAGAAGCAGCGGCAGTGAAAGCAGTGGATAAGCGGCGCGCGGGCGGGTCAGGAAACTCATGCGGAGGAAAAAATCAGCAGGACGAAGTGGCTCAAGATACGGCCGTTTAGCCGCTGTGGCCCAGACTAAAGTTCATGCCACAGCCCTATCTTGCCCATCCATGCCCCAGTCTTCCCTCCTACCCGCCGCCCTGTCCCCCCGCATCTATCCACTCGGCGAGGCGGCCGTGGTGCTGGAGTTCGGCGCCGTTATCAGCGAGGCCACCAACGCCACCATTCAGGCCGTGGCCGATTACCTGCTGGCCCACCCTTTTGAAGGTTTGCAGGAATTGGTACCCGCCTTTACCACGCTCACCGTTTTCTACGACCCCTGGCAGGTGCGCTCGGCCGGGGCCGGGTCGCCATATGAAGTCGTAGCCGCCACCTTACGGGAACGGCTGGCCCAACTGCCTACTGCCGCGGCCGCCGCGGAAACCGGGCCGGTGATAGAAATTCCGGTCTGCTACGGGGGTGAGTTCGGGCCTGATTTAGAGGCGGTGGCCCAGCACTGCGGGCTGAGCCCGGCGGAGGTGGTGGCCCGCCACGCCGGGGCAGAGTACCGGGTGCATTTCATCGGTTTCGCGCCCGGTTTTCCCTACCTGGGCGGCCTACCCGCCGAGCTGGCCATGCCCCGACGGGCCAGCCCCCGGCCCCAAGTGCCGGCCGGGGCGGTGGGTATTGCCGGCGCTCAAACCGGCATATACTCCCTGCCCACGCCAGGCGGCTGGCAGTTGATTGGCCGCACTCCCGAACGGCTGTTCCGGCCCGAAGCGGCCGACCCCAGCCTGCTGCGGGCGGGGCAGCGGCTGCGATTCGTACCCATCACGGCGGAGCAGTTCCATCAGTGGCCCACCGCATGAGCCTGCACATCCTGCGTCCCGGCCTGCTCACCACTATTCAGGACGCCGGCCGGCCCGGCTACCGGCGGGCGGGCGTGAGCGTGGGCGGCCCTGTCGATGCCCGAAGCCTGCGCGTAGCCAACCTGCTGGTGGGCAACGCGGCCGGCGCGGCGGCCCTCGAAATCACCCTGCTCGGCCCCACCCTGCGCTTCGAGGCTGACCATCTGCTGGCCCTCTGCGGCGCCGACCTGGACGCCATGCTCAACGGCCGGCCCCTACCCCTGAACCGGG
Organism: Hymenobacter lapidiphilus; assembly: GCF_013377885.1. Taxonomy (GTDB): domain Bacteria; phylum Bacteroidota; class Bacteroidia; order Cytophagales; family Hymenobacteraceae; genus Hymenobacter; species Hymenobacter lapidiphilus. The sequence continues at coordinate 24,845 of NZ_JABKAU010000018.1, read as the reverse complement.
CCGTAGCCGTGCGGGCGGGCACCGAACTCACCTTTGGGCGGCCTCAGGCAGGCTGCCGGGCCTACCTGGCCGTGGCCGGCGGGTTGGCGGTGCCGACGGTGCTGGGTAGCCGCGCCACCTACCTGGCGGCCGGCATCGGCGGGTTGGCGGGCCGGGCTTTGCGGGCCGAGGACGTGCTGCCCGTGGCCGAACCCGCTCCTGCCGCCACTAGCCTGCGCCAGCACCTGCTGGCCCGCTCGCCCGAATTACCCCGCGTAGCAGCACCCTGGTTCGCCGACCCGGCCCTGACGCCCCAGCCCGAAGCTACGCCCGTGCTGCGGGCGGTACGCGGACCGGAGTACGGGCAGTTTACGGCGGCCAGTCAGCAGGCTTTCTGGACCGAGGAATTCCAGGTGACGCCGGCCTCCAACCGTATGGGCAGCCGGCTGGCGGGCCCGACCCTGCTTCGCTCCGCCGATGTACCCGAGCTGCTCTCATCGGCCGTTACGTTCGGCACGGTGCAGGTACCGCCCGGGGGCCAGCCCATCGTACTGCTGGCCGACCACCAAACCACCGGCGGCTACCCCCGCCTGGCCCTGGTAGCCGCCGCCGACTGGTCCCGCCTGGCCCAAGTGCCCCCGGGCGGTACGTTGCGGTTCCAGGAAATCAGCCTGAATGAAGCCCAGCAACTGTATATGGCCCAGGAAGACCGGCTGCGCCAGCTGGAACGAGCCGTGGCACTGCGGAGGTCGATGTAGGGGCGGGGCTTGTCCCCGCCCGCAGTTGAACGGAATCGGACGCTACCGTTCGACGAACCCAAGCGCCGCTGTTCAATCAAACCAGCCGCCCGTCATCAATGGCACCATGCGCCACTGTTCAATGATAACCGTTCAACGGCGGGCGGGGGCAAGCCCCGCCCCTACATCGGCCGCTTCCGCCTATCTTGCCGACCATGACTCATTCCTACTCTGTTGACCTCAACTGTGACCTGGGGGAAAGCTTCGGCGCGTACTTTCTGGGGCAGGATGAAGCCATTCTGCCCTTGATAACGTCGGCCAACATTGCCTGCGGCTACCACGCCGGCGACCCGGCCGTGATGAAGCACACCGTGCGCCGGGCCCTGCACCACGGCGTGGCCCTGGGGGCCCACCCCGGCCTACCCGACCTAGTGGGTTTCGGCCGCCGCGAAATGGCCATTTCGCCCGAGGAAGCCTACGACATGACCGTGTACCAGATTGGGGCGCTGTTGGCGTTTATGCGGGCCGAGGGCGGCACATTGCACCACGTAAAGCCCCACGGCGCGCTTTATAACATGGCCGCCGGGAACCCAGCCCTGGCCGAGGCCCTGGCCGAAGCCGTGTACCGGGTGGCCCCCGAAGCCTGCCTCTACGGGCTGGCCGGCAGCGCCCTACCCCAGGCGGCTGAAAAGCTCGGCCTGCGCACCGCCCACGAGGTATTTGCCGACCGCAGCTACCAGCCCGACGGCACGCTCACGCCCCGCCGCCAGCCCGGCGCCCTCCTCACCGACCCCGCCGAAGCCGAAGCCCAGGTGCTGCGCATGGTCCGCGAGGGCAGGGTGCGGGCCCAGTCGGGCGAGGACGTGGTGATTCAGGCCGATACGGTGTGTTTGCACGGCGACGGGCCCCACGCCCTGGCCTTCGCCCGCCGGCTCTGGGCCGCGCTGGCGGCGGCTGATGTGGCGGTGCAAACGCCCTTTGGGCGGTACGTATGAAGCCGGCCCGCAACTGGGACGTGCTGCTGGGGGCCGCCTTTCTGATGGCCACTTCGGCTGTGGGTCCGGGCTTCCTGACCCAGACCACCGTGTTTACCGAACGGCTCGGGACCAGCTTCGGGTTCGTTATTATGGCGTCTATTCTGCTCGATATCGGGGTGCAGCTGAACGTGTGGCGGGTAATTGCCGTGGCCGAGCTGCGGGCCCCCGACATTGCCAACCGCGTGCTGCCGGGCCTGGGCAGCGTCATTTCGGTGCTGATTGTGCTCGGCGGCCTGGCCTTCAACGTGGGCAACGTGGGCGGCGCCGGCCTGGGCTTATCGGCCCTCACGGGGTTGCCCGTAACGGTTTGCGCCGTGCTGGGGGCCGGGGTGGCGCTGGGGGTTTTCCTGGTGAGGGAAGCCGGCCGGCTCATGGACCGCTTCGCCCAGGTAATGGGCCTGGTGCTGGTGCTCACCATCATCTACGTGGCCTTTGCTACCCATCCGCCTTTGGCCGAAGCCGCCCGCCGCACCCTGGTTCCCACCCAACTCGACCTCACGTCCATCATCACGCTGGTGGGCGGCACGGTGGGCGGCTACATCACCTTCTCCGGCGGCCACCGCCTGCTCGATGCCGGTATCCGGGGCGAAGCAGCCCTGCCCGAAGTCACGCGCAGCGCCGTACTGGGCATTTCGGTGGCCTCGCTGGTGCGGGTGTTCCTGTTTCTGGCTACGCTGGGCGTGGTGAGCCAGGGCTTGGCCATTGATGCGGCTAACCCGCCCGCCTCGGTGTTCCGGCTGGCGGCCGGGGAGCTAGGCTACCGGCTGTTTGGGGTGGTGATGTTCGCGGCGGCCGTCACATCCATCATCGGCTCGGCCTACACCTCCATTTCCTTTCTCAAGGCCCTGCTGCCGCGGGTATCGGCCCACGAGAACCGCTGGATTATCGGCTTTATTGTGCTTTCCACGCTGCTGTTCCTCACCATTGGCCAGCCGGTGCAGGTGCTGCTCTGGGCCGGGGCACTCAACGGCTTCATTCTGCCCCTCACCCTGGGCACATTGCTGGTGGCGGCCTACCGTCCGGCCATCGTGGGCAGCTACCGCCACCCGCTGGTGCTGGCCATATTCGGGATGCTGGTGGTGCTGGTGATGACCTGGCTCAGCGGCTCGGTGCTGCTGAAGGCGCTGGCAGGCTGAGCAAACTTGCGCCCAAGCTGCGCCACTTTCTTTTTATCACACTCCGTTCACCGTTGTGCATCAAAAATTTCTGTGGGCTCCATATAGCCGCATACTCGCACTACTTGTAATGACTGGTCTATCCGGCTGTACAGCAGAAAATACCGAAACCATCGAAAAACGCAAACTACCGCCCGAGAAGAATACGCCACCTTCGGTTTACCCCATCAGTAGTGCGAGCATGGATACCTTTCTGCTTTTTAGCCCTCATGAAATCAAGATCTACATGAACTATGATTACGTGTCGCAATTAGCCAAAAGCAACCACGTTGAAAACAGCGTCATTTTTACGTGTGAACCCGATGACGCGTACTTCAATATTTTGAGTTCGCGCTTTGTGGATGATACGGCTTACGTTCGCTTCACCACGATCAACAAAGCACTCCCGACTGCTCCGGTTCTTAAGGCTAGGTTGCGTTATCGGCTCAAAATGGATTTCGATCCGGCCAGACCAGGTATTGACACGACGTTTGTATTACACGACATGTTTTACCTCAAGCGGTGAGTTCGCGCGCTTTCTTAGCCTACCTTCCACCCCATGCCCCACCCCACCCGACTCCTGTTCGCCGCCGCCCTGTTGCTGGCCGCCAGCTGCACCACCCCACCCGCCACCACGACCTACGACCTCGTCATCACCCACGCCAACGTGGTGGACGTGGAAACCGGCACCATCCGGTCCGACCAGACGGTGGCAGTAGCTGAGGGCGTCATCCGCCAACTCGGTGCCACTACGGCTAGCACGCCGCGGGCCACGCGCACGCTCGATGCGCAGGGGCGCTACCTGATGCCCGGGCTCTGGGACATGCACGTGCATTTTCGGGGCGGCGACTCGCTGATAACGGCCAACCGCAACCTGCTGCCCCTGTACCTGGCCCACGGCATTACCACCGTGCGCGACGCGGGCGGCGACCTGACTCCGGCCGTGCAACAGTGGCAGCGGCAGATTACGGCCGGCCAGCTAGCGGGGCCCACCATTTTCACTTCGGGCCCGAAAATAGACGGACCGGGCGCGTTCTGGGCCGGCTCGCTGGAAGTGGAAACGCCCGTCCAGATTAGTCGCGCCCTCGATTCGTTGCAGCGGCTGAAGGTCGATTACGTGAAGATTTACGAGAGCACGATTTCGCGGGAAGCGTTTCTGGGCACCATTGCGCAGGCCGAAAAGCGGGGGATGCTGACTACCGGCCACATGCCCTACACCGCCACGCTGGCCGAGGCTTCTGCGGCGGGTCTCGACGCCTCCGAGCACCTCTACTACGTATTCAAGGCCTGCTCCAATCGGGAAGACAGCATTACGGCCGCCATCCGCCAGAGCCAGGGCACCGCCCGGCCCATCGGGCTGTTTGCGGCCCTGCCGGCCGTGTACCGCACCTACGACCCGGCCACCGCCGCCCGCACGTTCCGGATGCTGGCCGAGCGGCGCACGGCCGTGGTGCCCACGCTCTACATTCAGCAGCTGCTAGCCGATTTGCCCACCACCGACCACTCCCGCGACTCGCTGCTGGCCTACATCGACCCCAGAATTGAGGCCACTTACACCCGCCGACTGGCCGGGGCCCGGCAGCAGTCGGCCGCCACCCGGGCCTTCAACCAGCAGCTAGGGGCGCGGTTCCGCAGCCTGATTCCGGGCATGCAAAAGGCCGGCGTACTGCTGCTGGCCGGCTCCGACAGCGGGGCTTCGAACTCCTACGTGTATCCCGGTGCAGCTTTACTTGGGGAGCTCGACCAGCTGGTGCGCGCCGGCCTCACGCCCGCCGAGGCACTACGCACGGCCACTATCAACGGAGCCATCTTCTTTCACCAGGAAGCCACCGCCGGCTCCATCGCCCCCGGCAAAGCCGCCGATTTGCTGCTGCTCGACCAAAACCCGCTGACCAGCCTATCGGCCCTGCGCGGCCCGCACACCGTGGTGGCCCGGGGCCGGGTGTACCCGGCCGCCGAGCTGCGGCAGATGATACAAGCCGTGCGGCGGCGGTAGCGTGGGCAGCCCGCCTGAAACCTCTCCGCACCGGTTGGGTTTGGGTTGAATAATCACAAAGCTGACACAGAACGGCCGTTCTGCCTCCCTTTAATCATCCCAGCACCCCACTATCGTATGCGCTTCCTCTACCTGCTGTTACTTTGGTTGCTGCCACTCATCAGCTGGTCCCAGACGGGCGTGCTTAGTGGAACGGTGCGCGACCGGGCCACCCAACAGCCGGTGCCGGGCGCCACCATCACGCTGGAAGGCAGCACGCTGGGCACGGCCGCCGATGAGCAGGGCCGTTTTCGGCTGGCTGATATTCCGACGGGCAGCTACAACGTGCGGGCCTCGTTTATTGGGTATGAGCCGCTGTTGCGCGCCAACATCGTTATTACCAGCGGCAACGCCAACATTGTGGGCTTGGAGCTGGTAGGGGCTCAGCAGCAGCTGGGCGAGGTAACCGTGACGGCCAGCCGGGCCATTCGGGTGGCTACGGCCGAAACGCCGCTGAGCGTGCAGCGCCTGAGCGCCCAGGAAATCAAGAGCAATCCGGGCGGCAACTTCGACATCTCGAAGGTGGTGCAGGTGCTGCCCGGCGTGGGCGGCGGCGGCACGGGCGGCACCGCCGGCTTCCGCAACGACATCATCATCCGGGGCGGCGCACCCAACGAAAACGTGTACTACCTCGACGGCATTGAGGTGCCGGTCATCAACCACTTCCAGACCCAGGGCAGCGCCGGTGGGCCGGCGGGCATGCTCAACGTGAGCTTTATTGAGGACGTGACGCTGAGCACCTCGGCCTTCGAGGCGCGCTACGACAACGTGCTGAGCAGCGTGCTGCAATTCCGGCAGCGCGAGGGCAACCCCGACCGGGTGCAGGGCAACATCCGCTTGAGCGGCACCGAGGTAGCCGGCACGCTCGAAGGTCCGCTGGCCCCTAACACCACGTTTCTGGCTTCCGTGCGCCGTTCCTATTTACAGGTGCTTTTCAAGCTGATTGACCTGCCTATCCGGCCCGATTACTGGGATTCCCAGTTCAAAATCACTTCGAAGCTGGGGCCCAAAACTACCCTCACGGCTCTGGGTCTGGGCGCTTTGGACCACTTCGAGGTGGCCGTGCCGCGCACCACTACCCCCGAGAAGGCCTACATCATCCGCAACACGCCCACCATTGACCAGTGGAACTACACCGTGGGCCTGAGTTTGCGCCAGCTGCTGCCCCAGGGCTACCTCAATCTGGCCCTCAGCCGCACCCAGCTCAGCAACCAGGTCGACTTTTTTGAGGGCGGGTCTGTTAACCAGGGCGATGAAAGCAAGCGGGTGCTGCTCACGCGCTCGGGCGAAACGGAGAACAAGCTGCGCCTCGACGTGAACCGGAGCGTCGGCCGCTGGCGCTACGCTTACGGGGCCGTGGGCCAGCTGGTACACTACGACAACCGCTTTTTCAACCGCCTGCGCCAAGCCGTACTGGCCCCCGATGGCACCGAGCAACAGCCGGCCGTTACCGTCAATTTCAACGCCAGCCTCGACTTCGCCCGCTTCGGCGCGTTTGCCCAGCTCACCCGTTCCTTCCTCGAGGCCGACCGCCTCACGCTCTCGGCCGGCGTGCGCACCGACGGCAACAGCTTCACCGATGGCGGGGCCAATTTGCTGCGCACGATTTCGCCCCGAATTTCGGCCACGTACGCCCTCACGCCGCGCTGGAACGCCAGCGCCAGCGTGGGCCGCTACTACAAAATTCCGCCCTCCACCCTGCTCGGCTTCCGCGACAATGCGGGCCGGCTCGTGAACAAGGGCAACCGCTACATCGGCAGCACGCACTACGTGGCGGGTCTGGAATTCCTGCCCAGCGCCAGCCGCCGCATCACGCTCGAAGGCTTTTGGAAGCAGTACGACCACTACCCGGTGAACGTGCGCGACGGTATTTCGCTGGCCAACCTGGGCGGCGACTTTATTGCCCTGGGCAACGAGGCCGTGACCAGCACCGGCCGGGGCCGGGCCTTTGGGGGCGAGCTGTTTTTTCAGCAGCAGCTCACCCGCAACCTCTACGCAGTGGCTTCCTACACCCTGTTCAACAGCGAGTTCACCGGCGCCGATGGCCGCTATAAACCTTCGGCTTGGGATACCCGCCACCTGGCCTCGGCGCTGTTGGGCCGCAAATTCGGGCGGGGCTGGGAGCTGGGCCTGAAGTACCGCCTGGCCGGCGGCGCGCCCTACACGCCCTTCGACAACGCCGCCTCCCGGGCCAACTACCTCACCGTGGGCAACGGCGTGCTCGACTACAACCGCCTGAACACCCAGCGCCTGGGTACCTTCCAGCAGTTCGACTTCCGCCTCGACAAGAAAATCAACCTGCGCCGCTTCACCTTCGATTTCTACGTCGACATCCAGAATGCGCTGGCTCTGAAGTCGCCCGCCACGCCCAGCTATGCTTTCCAGCGCACCCCCGATAACACCGAATTCGTGTCCACCGACGGCCAGCCCCTGCGTCCCGACGGTAGCAACGGCATCCCCGTATTGCTCGACAACAACGCCGCCACCGTGCTGCCCACCATCGGCTTTATCGTGGAGTTTTAGAGCATATATGGAAATTTATCAAGACAGTGTTTACGTCATGCGGAGCTTGCCGAAGCATCTCTACCGCTTCGTTAGAAAAGCTCCTGGCAAAGCGGTAGAGATGCTTCGGCAAGCTCCGCATGACCGCCTTGTGCTTTCTCAATAGATTCGATTCCCGAATCCAGCTTAAAGGCACCGGCCAACCTATTCGTTCGATGCTTGGCTGAGGTCTAGGAACGTCTTGATTTCGTCCACGGCAGCGCGGGCCGAGCGGCCCACACCGATGAGTGTGGCCGATGCAAAACCCGTCCAGGTGCCGTAACCCACCAACCACAGGCCGGGCGCGGCAGTGGCGCGGGCACCGGCAGTAGCCACCCGGCCATTGGGCTGCAGTACGCCCAGGCCGGCCAGAAACGATAGTGCAGGCCGGAAACCGGTGCACCAGATAACCGCGTCCACGGCTTCCTCGCGCCCATCCGCCCACACAACACCCGTTTGTGTGAACCGCACAAACGGGCGTACACTACCCAGCACGCCTCGGCCGCGGGCTTTCTTCACGGGCGGCACCATTACGATGTGGCCGAACGTAGCTGGCGGAGCTGGCGCCGCGCCGGCTTGAGCGTTATAGCGCTGGGTGGCCTGGGTGAAGAGTACCCGGCCGTCCACGTCGTCGGGCAGGAAGCGGGGTTCTTCCTGGGTGACCCAGGTAGTGCGGGCTACCTGGGAGACTTCGGCCAGCACCTGGGCCCCGGAGTTGCCGCCGCCCACCACCAGCACCCGCTGCCCGGCAAACGGGGCCGCCTGCTGGTACCGGGCCGAATGCAGCTGAACCCCGCCAAAATCGGCCTGGCCGGGGAACTGCGGCACAAAGGGGCTACGCCAGCTGCCTGTGGCGCATACCATGGCCCGCGCCTGGTACGTGCCGGCGTCGGTTTCTACCACGAAGCTGCCTATACTGCCCGACAACGACGACGACGACCGGCGCACAGCGGCCACGCGCACGGGGCGGCGCACCGGTAGTTCGTAGCGCTGCTCGTACTGCGTGAGGTAGTCAATTACCGCGTCGCGGGTGGGGAAGCCGCTATCGGCGGCGGGTGGCCGGGGCATGAGCCAGCCGGGCAGGGAGCTGGCATCGGCCGGCGAGAACAGCCGGAGCGAGTCCCAGCCGTGGGGCCAGGCCCCGCCGGGAGCCGCCTGGTCGTCGAGCAGTACGAAATTCAGGCCCGCCCGCCGCAGATAATAGCCCACCGCCAGCCCGCTCTGGCCGGCCCCGATAACGAGCACATCGGTGGTAAACGCAGCAGAAACGGTGGCCATAAACGTTAGGTAGTTAGGAATTCGGTCCGCGCGAAATTGTGGGCATAGGCCTTCACCTGGTCGCGCACCTGACGAAACTGCTGGCTGATTTCTTCCTCGGTGCCCGTGGCTTTGGCCGGGTCGAGGAAGCTGTGGTGGTGCTTTTGGGCCGTGGATGGGAACACCGGGCACACCTCCTGGGCGTGGTCGCATACGGTGAGCACGTAGTCGAAGGGCACGGCCGCGTACTCGTCTACATGGTTGCTGGTGTGGTGGCTGATGTCCAGGCCATCCTCGGCCATTACGCGCACGGCACGGGGGTTGAGGCCATGCACTTCCACGCCGGCGCTATACACGGCAGCCCGCTCGCCCAATATCTGTTCGAGGTAGCCGTGCAGCAGCTGGCTCCGGCAGGAGTTGCCGGTACAGAGCACCAGTACGTTTTTCTTGCTTTCCATAGGTAGTGGTGAGAAGCGGGAGATGAGAAGTGGTAATTTAGAGAGGGCAACAACTTACGCCGCCGCCGTTTTGCCACCGTACCAGCGGCGGCGGAACCAGAAAGCCACGTTGACCAGCGCAATAAGGGCCGGTACTTCAATCAGCGGGCCAACGACGCCGGCAAAAGCCTGGCCCGAGTTCAGGCCAAACACCCCGATGGCCACGGCAATGGCCAGCTCGAAGTTGTTGCCGGTGGCCGTGAAGGCAATGCTGGCATTCTCGGCGTAACCGGCCCCTAGCCACTTGCCGGCCGCAAAGCTGACCACGAACATGACACCGAAATACAGCGCCAGCGGCAGGGCAATGCGCAGCACATCGAGCGGCACCTGCACAATGGTTTCGCCCTTCAGGCTGAACATGACCGCAATCGTCAGCAGCAAGGCCACCAGCGTAATCGGGCTGATGGCGGGGAGGTAGACCTGCTCGTACCAGGTGTCGCCCTTGAGCTGGCGCAGCACTAGGCGCGACAGGAATCCGGCCGCAAACGGGATGCCCAGGTACACCAGCACGCTCCGGGCAATATCCCAGATGCCGATATTCACGACGTAGCCCTGCAGCCCAAAATACGGCGGCAGCACCGTGATAAACAGCCAGGCCAGCACCGCATAAAACAGCACCTGGAAGATGGAATTGAGCGCCACCAGTCCGGCGGCATACTCGCGGCTGCCATCGGCCAAGTCGTTCCAGACCAGCACCATGGCAATGCAACGGGCAATACCAATGAGAATCAGGCCCATCATGTACTCGGGCTTGTCGGGCAGCAGCCAGATGGCCAGCCCAAACATGAGCACCGGCCCCACCACCCAGTTCAGCACCAGCGAGAGCCCGATAATGCGCGTGTTGCGGAAGACGGTGGGCAGCTGCTCGTACTTCACTTTGGCCAGCGGCGGGTACATCATCAGCACCAGCCCAACAGCCAGCGGCACGTTCACGGTACCCACCGAAAAGTAGTTCACCGTGTCGTTGAAGCCGGGCACCAAGTAGCCCAGGCCCACGCCCAGCAGCATGGCCAGAAATATCCAGAGCGTAAGGCCCCGGTCGAGGCCCGAGAGCTTTTTTTCGGCCAGCACGGCGGGAGCCGGGGCGGCCTGGATGGATGGGTGCGAAGTCAAGTTGAGAGGAATTTAGAGCCAGGTTACTCCCCGGCCCCGGTGCTAACAGGCGGTTTGGGTTGTAGAGACGCAAGGTTTTGCGCCTCGTCGTTGCACGGACAACATCAGCAGCGAGGAGACGCAAGATGTTGTGTCTCTACATCGTTTAATACAGCTCTAGCAGCACCCGCCGCCGGGCGTGCAGGCAGCCATTTGCAGCTGCGGCAGGGCTATTTGCTGAGCGTCGGGGATGCCGCAGGCATCCTGGGCCAGGCAGGCGGTTTGCTTGGCCGTCAGCACGAAATCGGTGCCGTCGAAAGTGAGGCCGAACTTGCCAATGGTCGCCTGCTGATACTCCACTTCAATGGCTAAATCCTCGCTGCCCAGAATCTTATCCGACAGGTTGAGGATGTGCAGGAATTTCTGGGGAGCCAGCCGGTGGTCGTAGTCGCCGGCTTCCCAGAGCTGGAAGTTGGCCACCGTTTCGCGACGCTCGGTGCCGCCACAATCCACAAAGTGCTTGCTGACCAAGCCTACCTCCGTAACGTGGAAGTGCGGGGGCAGCTGCTCGCCGGTGGGTAGGCGGAAGTTCACCGCGCTGAGCCCCTGTAGGGCCTGCTTCATTTCGGAGATGTTCATGGCTAAAAGGAGTTAATTGAAGCGTGGGTTGAGTGTCTGTTTCAGTATTTTCTAAGGCAACTACTGCTGTTGAACCGGGGAGCTAATGGCTATCAGCTAAAAGCTGACAGCTTATCAATCAGCACGCGCAACTATCGTCCGGGCCGCAGGCCGCGCCGGTAGTGGCGGCCGTGAAGAAGGCGGTGAACTGCTGCTGTACCTGGAGCAGCAGCTCGGTATTGAGGCAGTAGCAGACTGTGAGCCCGTCGATTTCGCCCCGAATCAGGTCCAGCGCTTTGAGTTCCTGCAAGTGCTGGAAAACGGTGGTGCGCGAGAGCGGCAGCTCGGCGGCAATATCACCCGAGATGCAGGTGTGCTTGCTGGCCAGTAGCTGAATGATGGCCACCCGCGCCGGGTGGGCCAGGGCTTTAGCCACGCGGGCCAGCTGCTGCTGGTCGGCGGTAAAAGCGGCGGTTTTGGCGTAGGTCATAGAGGGAAGCGGGTAACTATGTCGCAAATATACGACATATTATGACGCATGTTTACGACATAGGTGTCTGGATCGGTCATAGTAGCCACGTATTCAGTTCACATACCTCTCTTAATAAATTGAAATACAGGTTTTTTACCTTCACAAAACCCCAACACATTTCAATACAAATCGAGTAGTAGTAGTAGTAGTATAGTGGTTTCGCAAACGGTGGACCATGCTGGGAAGCCGCAACAGTTAGCGTTTCTCGTGGCTGATGTTTCGTATGCAGCATGGCCGTTCAAGGGTGAAACGCCAGCTGTTACGGCTTCCCAGCATGGTTCATTGTCTGCGAAACTGCCATAAGCGCCTCTCTACCCCGCCCGCCGTACCTTGCGGCCCTATGCCCACAACGCCCCCCGACACCCACCCCTTCATCCTCACCCAGGTTTCGCCGGAACTGATGACGCCCGAGCGGCAGCAGCGCCTGCTGGTCGACCTCTCGGACATGGACGATTACTACGTGGTGTTCGAGCGCTACGGCTTCGGGGGCGGTGGGGCCAGCTGGGCCGAGCACATCGAAACCATGCTGGAGGAGCACGACCCCGAGCTGCTCGACCATGTGGAGCTGGCCGGAGCGGGTGAGATTTTCCGGGCCTACACCGACGGGCCGGCCGCCACGGCGCGGCTGCTGGCGCTGGTGCAGCCCGTGTTTGCCGATTTGGGGGCTCTGAGCAAGTACCTGGCCCAGGCCGACCCCACCGACTTTTTCGAGTAGTAGCTAAATCAAGTTGCAGACCAGCAACCAGGGCTAACGCCTCTCCTTCCCAAGGAGGGGCGTTAGCGGCTTGGCCCAGGGAGTTCCCAAAAGCAAAGAACACAGATATATAGCTTATCCGTGATACTTTCGTGAAGTGTAGAGGCGAACTTTAGCTCATTGCTCATCCATTTCCTCCAACGCATGAAAAAGCTACTGTTTCCCCTATTGCTAGTGGCCCTGCTAGGTACGCCTGGCCTGCTGTCGTCTTGCTCCAGCAGCAACGACGATGACCCGGCTCCGCAGCCCCCCACCACCGGCACGGTTACGCCCAACGGCAACCTCACCACGCTTAAAACCGGCACCATTGCGCCCCAGAGCGGCACGCCTACCACCGGGATGCTTACCATTGTGCGCGACGCCGACAACCGCGAATTTGTGCAGCTGGCCGATAATTTTGTATCGGACTTTCACACGGGCACCGTTACCATTTACTTAGCCAAAGACGCCACCAATATCGGAGCCCAGCGCCGGGCCGATGCTACCAACGTAAAGGTGGTGGCCTTGGTGAATAAGAACGGCCGGCAGGTTTTCCTCATCGACCGGGGCGGGCTGGAGTCGTTCTCCACCGTAGTGTTCTACTGCGAAACTGCCGCCATTAACTTCGGGGCGGCCCCGCTGAAATAGTGCGGGCGGCTGTCAGGACCGGCGTGGGGCTGCTGCTGGCGGGCGGGCTACTGGGTACGGGCGGCACCGCTCACGCTGGTGGTGGCTGGATTCGGCCTGCCGGTGGGGCCTACGCCAAAATCGGCCTCACCAGCGTCAATACAAACAAATATTACACGCTCGCGGGCCAGGAGATTACCACTAATCGTTTCAGTCAGCAGGTGGCCAGCCTTTACGCCGAGGTGGGGCTGGGCCACCACCTGGAAGCCGTGCTGAATTTTCCGGCTTACCGGCGGGCCAGGTTCAGCGCCTCCACGGCCACGCAAGGCATCGGCGATGCGCAGTTGGGGCTGCGCTACGGGGTGTTGCGTGGGGCCTGGCCGCTGGCCGTAAGCGTAACCGCCGAACTGCCCACCGGCAACCCTGATGCCCGCGGCACCAACACCAGCAACTCGCAAATAGTAATTGCCCTACCCACCGGCGACGGCGAGTTTAACGTCTGGACCCACGCCGCCCTGTCGCACAGCTTCTTCGAGCAGCTTTACGGCACCGTAGATGTGGGCTTTAACGCCCGCACCAAAGGCTTTACCAATCAGTATAGCTACAGCGCCCAAGTGGGTTATTTACTGCTGCGCAAAGTCTGGCTGACGGGCACAATCCGGACGCTGGCCAACGTGCAGACGCCGCGTTCCGGTCGGCTGGCCAGCATCGGCATTGGCGAGGGCGTGGCTTACTCCACGGCCGCGTTGGGGGCCAACTACGCCGCCACCGACCACCTCTGGCTTACGGCCGACTGGGCCACCGGCTTCGGCAAGCTGCGCAACGTGTACGCCGGCAGCCAGTTCACGGTGGGCGTAGCCTGGGAGTGGAAGTAGGTTTTGAACTGCGTCTTACGGGTTATCCTGCGTATGTTCGTTACTCTGATAGAAGCTGATTAAGAAGTCAAAAAGAACGTCATGCTTCATCTGGCGTCCGCGCAGTCGAAGCATCTTTACCGCTTCGTTGCAATCATCAGAGTTAGCATTGCAGTAGAGATGCTTCGGCTGCGCTCCGCTTCGCTCAGCATGACACGTTCCTTTCTGACTTTCCGAACAGCTCCTCCGTTACTTTGCCCCAAAAGTTAATAGCCAACAGCTAGTAGCTATCAGCTCAAAAAAATGCCCACCAAACACGCCCTGATTGTGGAGGACGACGCCGACATTGCCGCGCTAGTGGCCGTGAATCTGCGTGACATCGACTGTGGTGCAACGGTGGCTACCAACGGGCTGGAAGGGCTGCGCCAAGCCACAGAGGGAGAGTTTGACGTGATTATTCTCGACATTATGCTGCCCGGTTTGAGTGGCATTGAGGTGTGCCGCCGCATCCGGGAGCAGCGCGTGAGCACGCCCATTCTCATGCTCACGAGCAAGGCCGAGGAAATTGATAAAGTGCTGGCCCTGGATCTGGGGGCCGATGACTACCTGACCAAGCCGTTCAGTGTGCGCGAACTGCTGGCCCGGGTGAAAGCCCGCCTGCGCCGCTCGGCCCCCGACAAGGAGCCCGGATTTGCCGGGGCCACCGCGCCCATCCGCTTCCGTTGCGGGGCGCTGGAGCTCGATACCGAGTTGCACCGCGTGAGCGTGGCCGGCCGGCCAGTGGAGCTAACGGCCAAGGAATTCGCACTGTTGGCCCAGTTCATGCGCCACCCCGGCCGCACCTACTCGCGCACCGAGTTGCTGGATCAGGTGTGGGGCTACTCCTATTCGGGCTACGAGCACACGGTGAACTCGCATATCAACCGCCTGCGACTCAAAATTGAGCCCGACCCCGCCCAACCCACTTACGTGCTAACCGTGTGGGGCGTGGGCTATAAGCTCACCGACGAAGCGCCCGTATGCTGAGCTGGCCCCGCCCCCGGAGCCTGCAGCTGCGCCTCTCGCTGCTGTTCGTAGTCCTGCTGGTAGCTGTGAGCGGGGTGTATCTGCTGCTAATCTCGCGCAATGCCGATGACTACCTGGCCGAAAACATGCAGCGCCGCAACCTGGATTTGGCGGCCTCGATAGCCAACGTGCTCAGTATCGACTCGGCTACCAACGAAATTGCGCCCGCCGCCATTGCCGAAACCTTCCATGCGGCCATGGTCATCAACCCCAATATCAAGCTCTACCTGATTGGGCTCGATGGGCACCTGCTGGCCGCCTCCGCCCAGCCCAACGAAATCCGGACCCGCACCGTGGCCATGGATCCGGTGCAAGACCTGCTGGCCGGCCGTCAGCCCCTTCCCCTCTACGGCACCGACCCCCGCCATCCCGCCCGGCCCCGGCCCTTTTCGGTGGCCCCGCTACACAATGGGGGCGGCGGGGTACACTGCTACCTCTACATCACCCTCGACGGGCCCGCCGCCGCTTCTTCCGAACCAGCTGCGTTGCGCCAGAACCACTTACTGGGCGTGTTGCTGCGCACGCTGCTGGTGGCCGGTGCGGGCGTGCTGGTGGTGGGGCTACTGCTGATTTCGCTTCTCACCCGCGACGTGCAGCGGCTGGTGGCGGTGGTGCGCCGCCTGCAGGCCGGCGACTACTCGGCCCGGGCCCGCGGCATTGGGGCCAACGACGAACTAAGCGAGCTGGCCACGGCCTTCAACGCCATGTCGGTGCGCACCGAGCAGGCCCTCGACGAGCTGCGTACCACCGATGCCCTGCGCCGCGAGCTGGTAGCCAACATCTCCCACGACTTGCGCACGCCGCTGGCCAGCATTGAGGGCTACACCGAAACTATCCTGCTCCGCCAGCACCTGCTGGCCCCCGCCGAGCAGCAGCAGTACCTGGAAACCATCCTCAAAAACACCCACAGCCTTAAGCGTTTAATATCCGAGCTGTTTGAACTCTCGAAGCTCGAAGCCCACCAGACGGTGCCCCAGCCCGAGCCTTTTTCGCTCCCCGAGCTGGTCCACGACGTGGTGCAGCAGCTCAAACCCACCGCCCAAACCCAGGCCGTAACCCTGCGGGTTGACCCCACCCCCGCCGCCCTGCCCTTCGCCTACGCCGACGTGGGCTTACTCGAACGGGTGCTGCAAAACCTGCTCGACAACGCCCTGCGCTACACGCCCGCCGGCGGCGCAGTGAGTGTACAGGTAACCCCCACCGCCGGCCGCCTCGCGTTGCAGGTGCGCGATACTGGCCCAGGCATTGCCGCTCCCGACCTACCCCGCCTCTTCGACCGGTTCTACCACTCCGACCAGGTGCGCTGCAAGTCGCGGGGTGGGTCGGGGCTGGGGTTGGCCATTGCCCGCAA
This sequence comes from Hymenobacter lapidiphilus, assembly GCF_013377885.1. Lineage (GTDB taxonomy): Bacteria > Bacteroidota > Bacteroidia > Cytophagales > Hymenobacteraceae > Hymenobacter > Hymenobacter lapidiphilus. Next base: position 8,736 of record NZ_JABKAU010000018.1, on the reverse strand, counting down.
AATCGTGGAGCTGCACGGCGGCGAGCTGACCGTTAGCAGCACCCAGGGCCAGGGGGCGTGCTTTGCGTTTTCGGTGCCGGTGTACGCGCCTTGAGTAGTCGGAGCAAACCTGAAGATGCAGCGGTAACTTCTCTCCCCAAAAGCGTTCTGCTACCGCGAATATCAGTCACCCGTCAGGCACTACCGATTTATTGGGAATTATTCCCGGCGCTGGCGCTGGGATTTCCTTTCTATCAACCAGCTCATACAGCATCCATCATCCTACATATACATCGAAGCTGTTTAGGAAGTACCAGGAATCAGTTAGGACGCCAGATGAAGCATGATGTTCTTTTGACTTTCTAAACAGCTTCATCCTATAAAATCAGCGGTTCCAAACGGTTTCTCGCCCCTAATGAGGCCGGATTGCCGGCTTTGCTCCTGGGGCGGGAGTAGCCGGGGAATGACTTTTGTGCCGTCGGGCTGCCGTCATACGCACTTCTTTCGTCCCCAACTCCTCTCCAATACCCCTGCCCCTGCTCTCCCGTTTCCGTTGGTTGCTGTTAGCCAGTTTGTCACCCCCAGTGTTCAACCGCGCCGAGCTGCGAGCCGGTTACCGCCGCTCGGTGGTCTAGCAACAGATTGCCTACAGCACCTACCAGAAGGCCGTTCAGGTAGGTTTCGAGGAAGTGAGCACCAACCTGCGCGGCATCGGGAACTACCAGCGCGTGTTCGAGCTGCAACTGTAGGAAGTGGAGGTCCTCCAGAAGGCCGTGAGCATCTCCGACGACCTGTTCAAGGCCAGCTACGCCACCTACCTCACAGTCGTCAGTGCCCAGCGCAGCGTGCTCGAAGCCGAGTTGGAACTCAGCGACACTCGCCGCCAGCAGTTCCTGCAGCTCATCGACCTGTACCGCGCCCTCGGCGGCGACTGGGCCGCTACTGACGCCCCTAACCCGGCTGGTCGGTAACTACTCGTTCATTTAATAGGCTTGAAGCTGGTTGGCAAGCAGGGAGTCATCGTGCGCAGATAGAAAATTCCATCGTAAAAGTTGGGCCAGTTAGCATAAATTATCTGGTGACCCTTGCCCTTCATAGCGAAGTATTCGGGTGGAAGCTGTTGGCTCTGCAGGGGTTTAAAGTCAATAAACCCATACGCTACATCAGCAGGCAGCCAGCTTTCCAAACTGTTCTTACTAGGCGAAGGCAGTACCGTGGGCGCACGCACGGTAGTACGCTGGCTCATGCCACTACCCGAGGTGAATCCAAGTATATAGGTCTGCGCCCGATTACGTGCATCTCCCGTAAATACCAATCCCATTGGACGTATTGCCGCAAGCTCTGCCCGAATTTGGACTTGCTGCGTAGCCGGCAATCGGCCTTGCACGAGATAGTCGCTGGCTTTGCCTTTCGTTATATGGGAACTTGCTGCCCAGACAATGATTTTTTCGCCGGCGAACTTTGTATTTACCAGCCAGTCAAGATTATCGGCCATTTGAGCATCCCGCACGTTGTAGGTGGTGTTATGGTCCTCGGTATAAGCGGCGCTTTCCTGGGCCAGTGCGTAAAGGTTGCGCAGTAATAGCCGGTCGAACGACCCAGCGCTCAAATGGGGAGATAATTGCGCCGTAATCGTGTCAAGGCAGGTTTCAAAGCGTTGCAGCTTGGCATGCTTGTCACGGATTGCTAGCCCATGCATCTGGTTGTCCAAGTCCAATTTTCCGGTAATGAAATTGGTGGACACCAATAGCGTATCCACGAAAGGCCGGAAGAATTGCTGGTAGGTACTGGTCTTAATAAAATCTAGCTGGTTCTTCGCCAGCAAATCGTGTAGGTACTGCGGAAAATGGCCCTTGCTAAAGCTGCTGTACAGCTGGTTATCAAAGCCCGAAATATGCAACGGGTGCGGGGTACTCGTTGTCTGCGGCACATACTGGTAAAGGAGATTGTCGCATTGCTGGCAAGCAGACCAATAGCGGTAAATGTTGCTATTCAAAAAAGCCGCTTGTGCAGCGGGGGTGCCAGCCACTTTCTCCCAACCCTGGTTCAAGGCAAAGAGGTCGCCTTCGAAGGCTAACACGTTGAAGCCTTTTTGTTCGTGCAAATACTTGACGAGTCTGGTTTTGGCGGTGAAGGTGGCTCCATCGCCGTGGTCCTGCTCCCCTAGCATCACGATGCGGGCATCGCCAACAGCTTCTCCAAAAGCCGCTAAATCCGCGTTATCGTGGTAATCTGGCTCAACAGAAGCAACCCGATTCAGCTGTTGTTGCACATGCCTCTTCGCGCGGGTTTGGGCGGCTCCGGATAATGTTGATAACGCAAAAAATATAGTCAGCGTGAGGTAGCGGAGTAGCATGGAAAGGATTAATTGGTCTGCTTGGTCAGATACCTTGGTTAGATTTAGAGTTGCAATCGAAATCTTATTAGTCCGGCTTCATTACCAAACCCCGCAGTCATCGGAGCCGATGGGGGCACCGTCGGGCATGGTTAGGGCGGGCGTGGGCTGAAACTTCTCGGGGTTTTCCTCGAACTCTCCGATAGTGCGTAGGGCGAATAGGCCCGTAGCGCGCTGGCTTTCGTTTTTGGCTGATTTCTGGCTTTTTTCGAGCTGGGTTTTCAACCTATCTATTTTGAGAGCTACCAGGGCCCGCACACCCATCGGAGCCGTGGGCGTGGCGGCCAAGGTGAGCAGCTGCCGGAGCGTGAGTAGCTGCACGAGGCGCTGTAGCTCGCCGGCCGGGCCGGTTTCGGGGCGGGCGTGCCAGGTGGCGGCCAGCAGCTTGTCGAGCACGGCGCTCAGGCCGGGCTGTTCGGGGTGGCGGGCGTGGTAGTCTTCCAGGCGGGCCGCCCGCTGGGGGTTCAGCAGAAACTCCAGCGTGGTAGCCGCCGCCGATTCGGCCGCACCCAGGGCGTCGAAGGTCAGGCCGGTGCGGGTGGGGAAGGTTTCGCGGGAGCGGCCATAGTTCACGGGCCGGGGCGGAATCTTGGCCAGCAGCTCCTCCGATAGGGCCAGCTCGCGGGGCGAAATCGTGCGTAGCAGGGCTTCCACGGCCTTCCACTGCTCGGCGGGCGGCACCAGCTTCGTAATGGTCTGGCCGTCGCCTTTCAGAGCGTAGGTGTAGTAGAGGCCACCCACCTGCTTGGCCGCCGCCTCTACCTGGTAGCGCTGGAGCAGGTAAATGGGCACCAGCACTTCTTCCAGAAGCGCCATCGGCCGGCCCGGGGCCAGGGCTTTTTCGGAGAAGCGGGCCAGCAGCTGCCCGCGCACATCCATCAAGCGGTTCAGCTCGTCGGCGGCGTTAGCGCCATCGTCCCAGAGGTGGGCCGTGGGGTGGGCCCCGCCGGCGGCCCGGGCGTCGGCATCAGCCATAAAGGCGAAGCCCTCGGCCAGGGTCTGGCGCATGATGGCGGGCAGGGCCGTTTTTTCGGCGGCCAGCGACCCAAAATCCTGGTAGCCGTAGAGAATGGCCCGCTTATCCCAGCTGCCAATGCCGGCGGCGTAAGCTTGGCTCAGGTCGATGCTGCCGTCGGGGCGCATCAGGATGCGGGGCATGGGATAATCCATCACCGAAGCCCGCTCCTGGGGGCTGGCGGCGTAGTTGTGGTAGAGGCCCAGCGTGTGGCCCACCTCGTGGGCGGCCAGTTGTCGCAGGCGGGCCACTGCCATTTGCAGCATGGCCGGATTGGTGGGCTGCCCATCGCCCTGGTAGGGTTGCAGCAGCCCCTCGGCAATCAGGTAGTCCTGGCGCACCCGCAACGAGCCCAGCGACACTTGGCCCTTGATAATTTCACCGGTGCGCGGGTCCACGATACTCGCCCCGTACGACCAGCCCCTAGTGGAGCGATGCACCCACTGAATAACATTGTAGCGAATGTCCATCGCGTCGGCGTCTTCGGGCAGCAGCTTCACCTGGAAGGCGTTGCGGTAGCCGGCCGCCTCAAAGGCCTGGTTCCACCACGCGGCGCCTTCCAGCAGGGCTGAGCGCACGGGTTCGGGCGCGCCCCGGTCGAGGTAGTACACCAGCGGCTCCACGGCCTCACTCACGGCCGCTGTGGGGTCCTTCTTGCGCAGCCGGTGGCGCACCAGTTGGCGCTGCATCAGCGGCTGATCGATGGGGGTGGCGTAGTCGGCGAATTCGTTGGCGTAGAAGCCGGCGCGGGGGTCGAAGGCGCGGGGCTGGTAGCCGGAATCAGGGAGCTGAATGAAGGAGTGATGCAGGTGCACCGTGAGGGCGCTAGGGTCGGGCGTGACGGAGCTGATTTCGCGGCCCTTGGCCTTGCCCACCAGCGTCACCATCGACTCAAACTCCACGTTTTGCGGGAAGCCCTTGGTGTTGGGCAGGAACACGGCCGAGCGACTTTCCTCGGCCTTATAACTGCCCTGCTTGAGCTCCTCCAGCTTGTCGCCGAGCTGGTGGGAGTCGCGCAGCAGAAAGGGCGTGAGGTCGACCAGCACCCGGTTGCCCTCCCGCGCTTCGGCCTTGAAGCCCCAGATAACCGACCGGGCAAAGGCCTGCTCCACCGACTTGCGCTCGTCGGGGTTGGGACTCACGGCGCGGTAGTCATAGTTGGGCTGGAGCAGCAGGATTTTGGGGCCGCTGCGCACGAATTTCACGATACGCGTCTGCCCAATCTGGCCTCTATCCAGCCCCAAATCGTTGGAGCCCACGCCGTGGGGCAGGCTGCTGACGTAGAGAATCTCTTGGTCGAGCTTGTCGATTTCGAGCAGAATACGGCCGGTTTTCTCATCCCAATAAAAGGGAAAGAAGCCCTCGAATTTCTGCAGCCCTTTGGTTTTTTCGGCTAGGGTCTGGGCCTTCAGACCGTGGGCCGCCAGCAGCAGCAGGCTTAGCAGTAATGCGTAGAATTTGGTCACGGGCGGGGTGCGGTTGCATAGTGGCAAGGAGCGGTAAGGTAGCACGGGAAACGCACTACCCGACCGGCGGCTTGCGTGGTGCCCGACTTGCTGGCAGCAACTGCAACCTCCAACCAGCCGCCGGACTCCTGCCAGCATTATTCACAACCCGAGTTCCATTGGCTGTCTTCCTCCCGCTCTTGTTGCTGGCCCTCTCCCGCCCAACTCCCTCCGCCCCACCCGATACCCTGACGGCCCGCGAAACCCGCAACCTCACGGCCCTGGCCAAGGCGGTGGGCGACCTCAAGTACTTCTATCCCAACCGACACACGGCCCGCGTACGCTGGGAAACGGTGCTCACCCACGCCATCCCGGCCGTGCGCCGCGCCCGCACCGATCAGGCGCTAGCTGCCACGCTCAACAGTCTGCTGCGCTCCCTGGCTTCCGAGGCCGTTTTCACGATTTCGCTGGCCACACCCGCCTCAGTTGTCCCAGCTGACCCGGCAACGGTTACCGTCGGCCACTTCTGGGAGCATCACGGTTTAGGGCTTGACAAAGCTGGTATGGGGTTGGTGAAAGGCCTAATGCGCCTGAGCGGGCTACGCTACGAGAGCCGAATCCGGACTATTTCGGTAGCGGAAGTAGCGGCATCTTTTCCAGCCGGGCAGCAGCACTACACTGAGCACCTCACCGATTCGCTACACCTGACTTTGCCACTGGTGCTCACCGAGGCCCAGCACCGGCAGCGACTGCGCTACCGGCCGGGCCGGCGGTTACGGCGGCTACGGGCCGATACCCAGGAGCAGCGGCTGGCCACCACGATGCTCACCTGGAACGTTATCCGTCACTTCTACCCCTACCGCACCGTACTCGATAGCGCCCGGTGGGCCAACGCGCTGACCGAAGCCCTGCCCCGGGCCGCCCGTGCCACCACTGAAACCGAACTTGTAAACGCCACCCGCCGGATGCTGGCCCACCTGCCCGACCGCCACATCAACTTCGTGCCCAACACCCGTACTGGCCTGCATATCAGCCCGCCCCCGTATGCCTTGCAGCTGGAACTGGCAGACAGCGCGGTAGTGGTGCGCCAGATACCCGCTCAACTGCGGCCGCTCGTAGCCCCCGGCGCGGTACTCACCCACCTGAACGGCAAAATTACAGGCCAGCTGCTGGGCTCGCTACGCCTGACAATCCCGGCTACCTCGCCCGCGGTAGCTCGTCAGCTGGCAGCCCAAGAGCTTATCCCGATAATGGGTGCCGAATATCGGGCGGTAGATTTTACGTTTCAGGATTCCGCAGACCAGTCGCGCACCCACCGCTGGACGTTCCGGCAACTACGCGGCAGCAACTACCACCAACTGCCACCAGTGCGGGAGCTGGCCGGAGGCCTCGTGTACCTCGATGCGGCCCGCTTGCGCTACAGAGATTTCCAACGGGCGCTGCCGCAGCTACAAGCCGCCCGGGGCCTAGTAATTGACTTGCGCCGCCGCCCCCATTACGAGCTGCTGCGCATTCTGCCCCATTTTAGTACCAAGCCGTTGCGCTCCATTAGCACGGCCACGCCCCTGTTGCATCAGCCTAACTTTAACCACGCCATTTTTCGGTTTCGAAACAGCGCCCCCGAACTGCCGCAACTGCCACTGCTCGCCATGACCAAAGTGTTCCTGACCGGCCCCAACACTTACAGCTACAGCGAAACGGTGGCTACTACAGTCCGTAACAACCACCTTGGGCCGCTGCTGGGCCAGCCCACGGGCGGTACCAACGGCGAAATGAACTTCGCCACCATCGGCCGCACGTACAAGCTGAGTTTCACTGGCCGCCGCGTCCGGCCCACGGGCGAGACCTACCAGGGCCGCGGGCTGGCTCCCGACATGCTGGTGACGCCCACCCGGCAGCAACTGGCGCGCGAACAGGATGCGGCGCTGGAACGGGCCGTGCAGTGGCTTCTGAGTAAACGGTAGTCAGCCTACCTACAGCGGCTTACGGAGGGATGCGCAGAGGTAACGAGAGAACCTCCTTTTAACCCTCCCGAATCCCTCCATAAACCGCTGCAGGAAGGCCCTACTTCCCCACTATCCCCTCAATCTGCGCCAGCTCTTCGGCGCTGAACGCCAGCTGCTCCAGGCAGCGCAACGAGTCGTCGAGCTGCGCGGGGCGGCTGGCTCCGATGAGCACCGACATTACCCGCTCGTCGCGCAGCACCCAGGCCAGGGCCATTTGGGCCAGGCTCTGGCCGCGCTTCTGGGCCAGTTCGTTCAGGCCGTTAATCTGGCGCAGGCGCTCTTCGGTGAGGTTGTTTTCGGTGAGGAAGCCCACGCCCTTGGCCACCCGCGAATCGGTGGGGATGCCCTGCAGGTACTTGCCCGTGAGTAGGCCCTGGGCCAGCGGCGAGTACGGAATGCAGCCCACACCCTCGTGGCCCAGCAAGTCGAGCAGGCCGTTTTCGGGACTGCGCTCAAACAGCGAGTACTTGGGCTGATGGATCAGGCAGGGCGTGCCCAGCTCGCGCAGCAGCCGGATGGCCTCGGCAGCTTCGGCGGGCTCGTAGTTGCTGATGCCCACGTACAGCGCCTTGCCCTGGCGCACAGCCTGGGCCAGCGCGCCCATCGTTTCTTCGAGCGGCGTGTCGGGGTCGAAGCGGTGCGAGTAGAAGATATCGACGTACTCCAGGCGCATCCGTTTCAGGCTTTGATCGAGGCTGGAAAGCAGGTATTTGCGTGAGCCCCACTCGCCGTAGGGGCCGGGCCACATGTCGTAGCCGGCCTTGGTCGAAATCACCAGCTCGTCGCGGTAGCCCCCAAAATCCTCCTTCAGAATGCGGCCGAAGTTGGTTTCGGCGGAGCCAGCCGGCGGGCCGTAGTTGTTGGCCAGGTCGAAGTGCGTGATGCCCGAGTCGAAGGCGCGGTGTAGGATGGCACGGAAGTTACTGAGCACGTCCACGTCGCCGAAGTTGTGCCAGAGGCCGAGCGAGACGGCCGGTAGTTTCAGGCCGCTACGGCCGCAGCGGCGGTAGGGCATAGCGTCGTAGCGAGCGGGGCTGGGGAGGTAGTGCATAGGTTGGTGTTGAGGGGATTTTGCGGCCAACAGGATCAGGTAGATTGTTCCAGCATCTGTTTCAGGTCGCGCAGCCTTCCGCGTACGTTTAGTTGCAACACGTAGCTGGCCAGAGGGGAGAACAGCCGCAAAGGGCCACGCAGAGCGAAGGAATAGGTAAACGTGGCGTTGGTAAGGTCGGGAGAAAGGGCTTCGAAGCGCCAGGAGCCCGCGAAAGCCTGAAACAGACCGGCCGGCCGCGTCAGCTTTACGGCTGCCACGCGAGGCGAATTGAACGACACGTACTCCGTTTCCATACCAATACCGTGCTTCGATACGCACCACGACTTCACGCCCAACCCCGCCTCCGTAGCCCCGTCGAGTAGCACGGCTTCGCGTAGAAACGTGTCCCACTTCAGCCGTTGGCCGTAGTCCTGGGTGTAGTCAAACACCTCCTGCTGCGGCCGGGCAATCTGGATAGATTCCGTGAATTTAAACTGCCTCATGTTCGGCGTTTCGTTGGATAGAGCGCAACAAATAACGCTGAAACAAGTGTAATACGGCTGTAATCGGGGCCAGCAGCAGCCACCGCAGATTACGTTGCACGCTATACTCGGTGCGGAGCGTTAGCATGGTGCCACCCGCCTCTTCGCGCAGTTAGTAGGCTCCGGCCATCATCCGGAATATGCCCGCCGACAGCTCAAATACATAGCCCACCCGAAAGCCGGGCTCGGGGTTGAAGCGGAAGGAATAGTACGTATTGGGCTCCCAGCGCAGAATCTGCTGCTCGAATTTCTTGCCGTTGGCAAAATACGCCGTGCGGCTACCACCGCCGCCCTCCGTAAGCAGTTCGGCCCGTAGTGGCT